>JBBQTC010000043.1:0-37527 GCA_038234785.1 Acidimicrobiales bacterium | reverse complement strand
CAACAACACCCACACCGACGTCCTCGGCGGACCATGCATCACAAAACCCCCAGAAATCAGGGACTGTCGCGATCACCGATTGAAGTCAACGTCACCAAGTGGCGTCAGAACCCTCGGGTTCGGGGCTCAGGACGTGGTGGCGAGGAGGATGCCGAGGAACATCGCGCCGATCGCGGTCAGGGCACCCAGGGCGCCGCCGACGGCGAGAGCCATCTTGGTCCTGCCGATCGTGTGGACGGCCGCGAAGACGCCGGACGCGATCGCCACTGCGATCTTCAACAGCAAGGTCGCCTGATATGCCGAACTCTGTTCGGTGATGTCCTCGGCCATCAGGCTCCACATTCCCGTGAGCACCGTGAGACCGAATGCGGGCCACGCGACACGGGCGAACGCCTGCGCCATCACCTTCGTCGCCGCAGGGTGCGAACGACGCACCGCCGGCACGATGCCCGCCAAGGCGATCTGACCGCCCACCCAGACGGAGGCGGCGACGACGTGGAGGAACAGCCGAATCGTTTCGGACGTGGGGGAGAGCATGCCGTGAGACTAGGAAGCGCGCAGCGTCTCGAGCACATCGCTCGCCGCCAGCGCCCTGTCGTCGAAGGCAACCGACGACTCCGGCGGACCGCCGCTCATTGCCGCGGCAGCGACGCCGATGGCGGCCTGCAGCTCACGGATGTTGCGAGGCGGCGGGAAGTATTCGTCCTCGTCAGTGACCCGAACCGTCTCCACGCCCTGCTCCGGGGCGAGGAAGGCGATGATCGCTTCGACGAGTTCCTCGGGTGCCGAGGCGCCGGCGGTGACGCCGACGGTGCCGTGCAGATCGCCGGGGAGCTCCTCCACGCTGTTGACGCGGAACACCTGTGGGCAGCCCGCCTCGATGGCGAGCTTCTCGAGTGCCCGGGTGTTCGAGGAGTTGGACGATCCGATGACCACGATCGCGTCGCAGCGTGGCGCCATCGCCATCAACGCGGACTGACGGTTGGTGGTCGCGAAGCACAGGTCGCTGCGCCCGGGCGACCACGTGGATGGGAACCGGTCGCGCACGGCCACGGCCACGTCGGTCCAGTCGCGGTGCGACAGGGTCGTCTGTGCCAGCAGCGCGACCGGCTGGTCGAACTGGGGGAGTGCGGCCACCTCGGCGACGCTCTCCACCCGGCTGATCGCGTCGGGTGCCACGGCCATCGTGCCGACGGCCTCCTCGTGGCCCTCGTGGCCGACGTAGACGATGCGGTAGCCCTTGCCGGCGCGGACCTTCACCTCGTGGTGGACCTTGGTGACCAGCGGGCAGACGGAGTCGACGACGTACGACCCGCGTGCCCTCGCCGCAGCGACGACCTCGGGCGCGGACCCGTGGGCGGACAGCATGATCGGCCGACCCAGCGGAACCTCGTCGATGTGGTCGACGAACACCACGCCCTGCGCCTCGAAGCGCTGCACGACGATCTTGTTGTGCACGATCTCGTGGTAGCAGTACACGGGCGGCTCGAAGCTGCGAACCATCCACGCGAGTGCCTTGATGGCCATCTCGACCCCCGCGCAGAACCCTCGGGGCTCGGCCAGCAGCACGCGATCCACGGTCACCCGGGGCAGGCTAGCGGCGGTCGACCCTGGCCCGCCGGTAGCCTTGGCGCCCATGTCGTTGCCCACTGTCGTCGCGGTCGCGCCTGGTTCCGCCGCCGAGCGGGCAGGCGTCGAAATCGGTGACATCGTGCTGTCCATCAACGGGATCGTGCCCCGCGATGTGATCGAGTGGCGCCTCGCCGCCGACGACGCAGAGGTCACCCTCGAGGTGCAGCGTGGCGGCCTCGAATTCACGCTCGAAGTCGACAAGCGGGCCGGCGAACCGCTCGGTGCCGAGGTCAGCAGCGCGGTCTTCGACCGGGTGCGCACCTGCGACAACCACTGCGAGTTCTGCTTCATCTATCAGCTGCCCAAAGGCCTCCGGAAGAGCCTCTACCTGAAGGACGACGACTACCGCCTGTCGTTCCTGTACGGGAACTTCACCACGCTCACCCGCTTCACCGAGGCCGACCTCGAACGGGTGGTCACTGAGCGACTCTCGCCGCTCAACGTCAGCATCCATGCCACCGACCCCGAGGTTCGCAGCCGGATGTTGAAGAACCCGCGTGGTGGGATGAGTCTGCGCTGGCTCCGAGCGCTGCTCGACCATGACATCACCGTGCGCGGGCAAGTGGTCCTGTGCCCGGGCGTCAACGACGGCGAGGTGTTCGAGCGCACCATGGCCGGCGTGCTCGACGAGTATCCGGAGCTGGAATCCGTGTCGGTCGTGCCGCTCGGCCTGAGCCGCTTCAACGCGGAGGCGGCGATGCGCCAGCACACCGTCGCCGAAGCCAGGGTCATGGTGGAATCGATCCACGCCTGGCAGGAGATCTTCCTGCGAGTGCTCGGTCGGCGAATGGTGTTCGCCGCCGACGAGTACTACCTCATGGCGGAGATGCCGTTCCCCGATGCCGACGCCTACGAAGGCTTCCACATGCACGAGGACGGCATCGGCATGGCGCGCACCTTCGAGCTCGAGTTCGCCGGCGTGGTGGCCGGCCCCACCGGTCCGCAGAGCGGATTCTTCGCGTGGGTCGACGGTGCTCCGGCCGCGGGCTACCGGGCGCCCCGCAACCCCGCCGGCGATACCGGGCTGCGGGGGTGTGCGAGCGAGCCCGTCGGCGCCGCAGTCGGCGTACGACTCGCGGCACGACGAGATGCACCTATCGGCATCCTCACCGGGGAGTACGGGGCGCGGATCATCGGCCCTCTCGTGGAGTCGTTGGGTCGCCACGACGTTCGGGTACTGCCGGTCGCCAACGAGTTCTTCGGCGGTAACACGTCGGTCACCGGGCTGATGGTGGGGGCCGACATCGCTCGGGTTCTCGCCGCGGAGCCGGCGGGCCATCGTTACCTGCTGCCCGACGTCTGTCTCAGCGAGGGTCGATTCCTCGACGGCACCACCGTCGCCGAACTGCCCCGACCTGTCGAAGTGGTGCCAACCGATGGCATCGCGTTACGCCGCGCACTCGGCGCACCCATCCTGGAGCCGGCATGAGCCTTCCCACCGTTGTCATCGTTGGTCGACCCAACGTGGGCAAGAGCACCCTCTTCAACCGGATCGTCGGCGAGCAGGCCGCGATCGTCGAGAACCGTCCCGGCGTCACGCGTGACCGCAAGGAACTCGAGGCCGAGTGGCTGGGCAACCGGTTCTTGCTGGTCGACACCGGCGGGTGGTTGCCGGGTGGGTCCGAACTCGACGAGAAGGTCAGCCGTCAGGTCGAGGCCGCCGTGCAGTCGGCCGACCTCGTGCTGTTCGTCGTCGATGCGTCCGTCGGCCTCACCGACGACGACCATGCCGCGGCGCTGTGGCTGCGTCGGATCAAGGCGCCGATCCTCGTCATCGCCAACAAGGCGGACAACGACCGGCGCGAGAACGACCGATGGGAGTTCATGGCGCTCGGCATCGGCGAGCCCGTCCCCGTCAGCGCCCTGCACGGCCGCCGTGCGGGCGATCTGCTCGACGAGGTCGTCGCGCTGTTGCCCGATCAGCCGGCCGAACCCGACTCCGACATCCCTCTCGACGAGGCCGGTGCCGCCCTGTGGAACGTGGGCGACACGCCCCCGCCCAGGGTTGCCATTGTGGGTCGCCCCAACGTCGGCAAGAGCACGCTGTTCAACCGCCTCGTCGGCGAGGACCGCTCGGTCGTGCACGACATGGCCGGCACCACCCGCGATGCGATCGACACGATGGTGGAGACGCCGGACGGCCCGATCGTGTTCGTCGACACCGCCGGCATGCGCCGTCGCAGTCGCATCGACGACTCCGCCGAGTACTACTCGATGGTCCGGGCGTTGCGTGCCATCGACGCCGCCGACATCGCCCTGCTCGTCATCGACGCCACCGAGGGCGTCACCAGCCAGGACCAGCGCCTGGCGGAGCGGGTCGATGCGTCCGGCTGTCCGATCGTGGTGATGCTCAACAAGTGGGAGCTCATCGAGGATCCCGAGAAGCGTCTGGAGATCGAGACCGAGGTCCATCGGAAGCTGTACTTCACCGGCGATTCGCCAATCCTGAAGATCTCCGCCCTCACCGGCAAAGGCGTCCACAAGCTGCGGCCGGTGCTGCAGGAGGCGATCGAGCAGTACCACCGCCGGGTGCCCACACGCGATGTCAATCGGGTGATCTCCGACGCCCAGCAGCGCCAGCCCGCCGGACACGGTCTGAAGGTCCTGTACGCCCTCCAGGGGGCCACCGATCCGCCCACGTTCACCCTCTTCGTCAACCGTGAGCTGCCCCAGACCTACATGCGCTACCTCGAGCGATCGATCCGCGAGGCGTTCAACTTCGGGGCCACCCCGATCAAGCTTCGGGTCCGAAAGCGCAGCGAGTAGGGAACGTCATGCCCTGGTGTGAGGAATGCGCCAAGTACTGGGCGCCATCGGCGATGAACGAGGACGGGACCTGCCCGTCCTGCGGGCGTGATGTGGCGGCACAGCAGCCCGTGACCGCCAGGAACATCAACCTCCGGAGGCTTGCGGCGGGGGAGGAGGGCGACGAGGCCGATGCGAAGGCACCGTGGCACTTCAAGCTCCTGATGGTGCTCCTCGCCCTCTATCTGGGGTGGCGAGTGGTGCAGTTGTTCATGTAGTCGGTAGAGTCGACCGTCGACATACGGGCTGTGGCGCAGCTTGGTTAGCGCGCTTGTCTGGGGGACAAGAGGTCGTGGGTTCGAATCCCGCCAGCCCGACGTAGTGAAGGCCCGGGGCCACCCGCAAGGGTGGCCTTTCGCCGTGTACGGCCCGGCCCGACGCACTCGACAGCGATCGAGTGGGACCGGCCCGGAAACTTTGTCAGAAAATGGTCAAAACACTTCTCTCCGTGGTAAATCTCCGGCATGATGTGGGTATGGCGGATGTACCCGCAGTCGACATCACGAGCGGCGCCTTCGCGTCCCGACTCGCGAACCTGTTGATCGCGACGCGCACGCGCAACGGACTCAGCGTCCGTCAGGTGGCCAGGACGAGCGACGCCAGGTTCACCCACCGGGATCTGCAGCAGTTCGAACATGGCGCCGGCGTCCTCGATGAGACCACCATCGATGAGCTCGCCCAGCTCTACCGATGCGACCTGGGAGTGATCCTCCCGTTGCGGCTGCCGGTGTCGGTGGCCGAGGGCAAGGTCGTCGCCGGCGGTGTCGAGCAGGCGTTCGACCCGCACGAGCCCGACGCACTGCTTGCGGCGTACCTGGCGCTGGTTCGCACGCTGCGTCACCAGCGCAAGAGCCCTGTGGTCGACCTGCGTCGCGACGACGTCGCCGCACTCTCCACCTTCCTCGCCGTATCTCCCGACACGGTTGTCCATCGACTGGCGACCCTGATGCAGGCCTCGCAGGCGAAGCGGACCGCGATGGTGGGCGTGCTCGCCACCGGTGCCGCCGTGCTCGGTCTCGTCGGACCGGCGATGGCGCTCGGCAGCAGCGACACCGCGACGACCGACACCCCGACCCCCACGACGATCTACGTCGATCCCGGCACGTCGACGACGACCACCACCCGTACGTCGACGACGACCACCAGCGCACCAGCCACCACCGTGACTGCCGGCGATCTCACCACCTCGACCGACGTGACCACCAGCAGCGTGGCGAACAGCACCGCTCCGATTGCTCCGCCGATCACCGCCCCGCCCAAGGGCACGGCACAGCCGGTGCCGCCCGTCACCACGACCACCATCGTCGAGGTCGGCCCTCCGCCGATTCCGACCGATGTCTCCACGACCACGATCGTCGAGGTCGGCCCTCCGCCGATTCCGCCGTACCTCACGACGACCACGGTCGACTCCGGCGGTCCGCCGATTCCCTGACGTCGTCGTGCGCTCAAGTCGCGGCGCTGTCGTGCCGATGATCGTGAGATGACACGAGGACTTCGATGAACGAGGGCGCGACCCTGGAGCTCACGAGTGATGCGTTCGCGCAGCGCTTCGGCCGCCATCTGACGGCGACGCGTTCCAAGACGGGCCGCTCGACCCGCTCGCTCGCCAGGTCCAGTGACGGCGGATTCACCCACGGCGAACTGAAGGCGCTCGAACAGGGCACGGTCGTCCTGCACGATGATCTGATCGAACGGGTCAGTGAGCTCTACGGATGCGATCTGGGCGACCTGCTACCGAATCGGCTGCCGGTCGCAGTCGGCTCCGGGGTGGTCGCCGCTGGAGGCGTCTCGGTCGTATACCTCTCCGGAGACGCCGACTCGCTCCTCGAGGCATACCTGAAGCTCGTTCGCACGCTCCGCCGTCAACGCAAGTCTCCTGCAGTCGATCTTCGCCGCGAAGACGTCGAGGCACTGGCCGACCACCTGCGGTTGCCCGGCGAGGAAGTCGTCGACCGCCTCGCTGCGCTGATGGGCGCCGGAGGCAACCAGCGCGCCGCGATGGCCGGACTGTTCGCGAGTGGTGCGGTCGTCATCGGCCTCGTCGGGACTGCGGTCGCCGGCGGGAGCGGCATCACGACGCGCCACGCGCTGACGAAGGGTCCGTTGCACGACGGGCTCGCGCTGCCGGGCTCGGGCCGTATCACCTGACGCCACCGTCGGGCACGACTGCGCCGCTACGGTGCACCACATGTGTGGTCGCTTCGTGTCAGCTCATGCGCCGGACAAGATCGCGGAGTTCTTCGGCGCGTCGTTCGAATCCGATTCCGTCGAACGCGGCGCGCTGCCGCCGAACTACAACGTCGCACCGACCAACGACGTGTACGCCGTGGTCGCCCACGCCGACGACCAGCGAGAGCTGCAGACGTTCCAGTGGGGCCTGGTGCCGTCGTGGGCCAAGGACGTCAAGATCGGGTCGAAGATGATCAACGCCCGAGCCGAGACGGTGGCCGAGAAGCCGGCCTTCAAGTCGTTGCTGAAGCAGCATCGTCTGATCGTCCCGATGGACGGCTTCTACGAGTGGCAGGCGGCGGGGGAGGGTGCGCCACTCACCAAAGCCGGCAAACCGATGAAGACACCGATGTTCATCCACCGCTCCGACGGAGAACAACTCGCCGTCGCCGGACTGTGGGCGACCTGGCGCGATCGAGAAGAGGGACCCGATGCGCCGTGGCTGCACAGCTGCACGGTCATCACCACCTCGGCCAACGACACGATGGCACCCGTGCACGACCGGATGCCGGTGATCCTCCCCGAGCGCTTCTGGGCCGCATGGCTCGACCCGAGCAACAACGACATCGCCGCTCTGGCGGCCATGCTGCAGCCCGCGGCTGAAGACATCCTGGTCATGCACGCGGTCAGCACCGACGTGAACAACGTGCGCAACCGAGGACCCGAGCTCGTCGAGCCCGTCGAACCGAACGCCTAGCTGCGCAACTCCATCGCGACGCGGATCGCGTGTGCTGCTGCTTCGAGATCCGCGCGGTCGGCCGACGGGGAGGCGTTGGCGAAGTCGAGCTGACTCATGCTCGACGTGGGGATCAAATGGATGTGGGCGTGTGGTACCTCATAGCCGGCGATGATCAACCCCACCCGCTCGCACCCGAATGCCGCCCGCTGCGCCGTGCCGATGCGGTGGGCGACCCCGAAGAGGTGGGCCGCCAGCTCGCTGGACATCTCGACCCAGTGGTCCACCTCGGCGACGGGGACCACCAACGTGTGCCCGTGAGCCAACGGGTTGATCGACAGGAAGGCGACGCACTGCGGATCGCGGTAGACGAAGGTGCCGGGGATGTCGCCGTTGATGATGCGGGTGAAGATCGTGGCCATCAGGCGAACCCTCCGGACGCTGCGAAGATGTCGCCGTTGCAGTAGCTGCTCTCGGGACCGGAGAGAAACCTGACCAGTTCGGCGAGCTCCTCGGCGTTGCCGAGGCGTCCCTTCGGGATCTGCATGACGATGCCGGCAATCAGCATCGGGTCCATCGGAGCGAGCAGCGGAGTGTCGATCCACCCGGGGCAGATCGCGTTGACCCGGATGCCGAACGGCGCCACCTCTTGGCCCACCGACTTGGTGAACGCAATGATGCCTGCCTTGGCAGCGGAGTAGTGCGCAGCGCCCGACATGGGTCGCAGACCCAGCACGGACGACACGTTGACGATCGCCCCGGTGCGGGCCGGCGTCATGTGACGTAGCGCAGCGCGGGTGCCGTAGAACGTTCCATGGAGGTGAACTCGGATCATCCGGTCCCAGTCGGCGTCGGTGAGATCGACGGTGTTGTCAGAGGGAGTGAGATCCTCGATGCGACCCTCCATCCGAGCCATCTGGTTGAGCATCATCTGCTCGACCCTCGCCGGATCGGAGGGGGGTGCGATGCCCGCGTTGTTGACGACGATGTCGAGGCGCCCGTGTCGTTCGACCGCTTTGTCGATCTCGGTGTCGAATGCGACCGAATCGCACACGTCGAACACCGCGGTGTCGCCGTCGAGTTCGATCGCCATCGAGGCAGCGGCCGCGGCATTGAGGTCGTTGATCACGACGGTGGCGCCGTCGGCGGCGAGACGGCGGGCGAAGGCGGCACCGAGGCCCGAACCGGCTCCGGTGATGAAGGCGACCTGCCCTGCGAGGGCTCCTGGAGTTGTCATGGCGCGATGGTACGCATCGCCGCGCGCCGCGCTTGTACGCTCCCGTTCGATGGAAGCCATGGACACGCAGCTGTCGACCCACAAGTACCTGACGGCACCGAACCTGTTCACGCTGGTTCGGCTGTGTTGCATCCCTCTCTTCCTGTACCTGCTCTTCGGTCGCGACAACATCCCCGCAGCGGCGTTCCTGCTCGGCGGACTCGGCGCGACGGACTGGGTGGACGGGTGGCTGGCTCGCCATTTCAACCAGGTGAGCGAGTTCGGCAAGATGTTCGATCCGACTGCGGATCGACTGCTGTTCATCGTCAGCATCACCGGCATCCTGGTCAAGGGCATTCCCCCGGCCTGGGTGTTCTGGTTGATCGTCGTCCGCGAGGTCGTCGTCGGGGGCACCATCGCGACGGCCACCCTGCTGTTCAAGATGGAGCGATTCGACGTGACGTGGTTGGGGAAGTTGGCGACGTTCCTCCTGATGTTCGCCATCCCCGGTTTCATGCTGGGCGCCAGCAACTTTCCCGCGCATCAGGCGTTCCTCGTGGCTTCCTGGTTGCTCGTGATTCCCGGTCTCGTGCTCAGCTACTACACCGGGATCTCCTATGTCCCCACGATCCGCCGGAGCCTTCGGGCCGGACGTGCGCGTCGCGGCTAAGGTCGTCGGCATGCAGGTTCCGACCCACCTCCGTTACAGCAGCGATCACGAGTGGGTGTCCGTCGACGGAGCTCGCGCCCGCATCGGAATCACCGACTACGCCCAGGATGCGTTGGGTGATGTGGTCTACGTGCAGGTGCCCACGATCGGTGCAACCGTCTCGGCCGGCGACAGCTTCGGCGAGGTGGAGAGCACCAAGTCCGTGAGCGATGTGTACGCACCGGTGTCCGGCACCGTTGTCGCGGTCAACGAGGCGTTGTCCGGTTCACCGGAGTCGCTCAACCAGGACCCGTACGGCGCCGGTTGGCTCTGCGAGATCGAGATGAGTGATGCGTCGCAGCTCGACGGGTTGCTCGACGCAGCGGCCTATCAGGCCCTGATCGCCGGCTGAAAGGCACCGTCATGGCGTACGTCTTCTGCAACCAGTGCGGGCATCGCAATCCACCCGAGTCCGGCTTCTGCTCGTCCTGCGGCGGAGTGCTCGACCGACTCGACGATCACACCATCACGCTGTCGAAGGTCGATCCGCTGCTCGATGCCCCCGGCCCCGCGGACGATGTCGTGGTCAACATGAGCGACCTCCCTGGCGATGCGTCTTCGTTGGTGGTGCGCACCGGAGCGCAGGCCGGCACGGCGCTCTCGCTGAGCGCGCCGATCACACGCCTCGGACGCCATCCCGACAGCGAGATCAGCCTCGACGACATCACCGTGTCCCGTCGCCATGCCGAGGTCGCCCGGACACCTCAGGGCTACGTCGTTCGCGACGCGGGCTCGCTGAACGGCACCTACGTCAACGGCGAGCGCATCGACGAGGCCGTTGTCCTGAAGCAGGGCGACGAGCTGCAGGTCGGCAAGTTCCGTCTGGTCTTCTTCCAGAAGGCTGAAGGGTGACGCGTTGACCGACCGCCCGTATCTCTCCATCGGTGAAGTCCTCGGTCTGCTGCTCGAGGAGTTCCCCGATGTCACCATCTCCAAGATCCGGTTCCTCGAGAGCCAGGGGCTGATCGACCCCGAGCGCACCCCGTCGGGGTATCGGAAGTTCTATGACGGCGACGTCGACCGGCTGCGTGTGATCCTTCGTGAGCAACGCGAGAACTTCCTCCCGTTGCGGGTCATCCGCGATCGCCTCGAGAGCGGCCAGATCGACGACTCGGGGGCCATCACCCCACCGCGCGGGATCCGCAACGTCACGGTGCTCGAACGGCACCCGGACGAGACAGGGGAGCAGGAGCTTCCCGAAGGCACCCTCGTGCCCACCAGCCATCATCCGGCCGGGCAACTGCGGGTGGCACCGATGGCAGTGCCCGAGCCGGCCCCTGCCAACCCGGCCGCTCAGTTCTTCGCCGGCAACGGCAGCACTCCGTCGCCGTCGGTCAACGATGTCGCCGACACGTTCGTGGCCGGCGAGGTCTGCACCATTGCCGGGATCTCGGCCGAACAGCTCGGTGAGCTCGAGTCATACGGTCTGGTGAGCGGCAAGGGCTCCGGGCCGACCGCGCTGTATTCGGCCTGCGATCTCGCTGTCGCCCGCGCGGCGTCGGGCTTCTTGGCCAGGGGCGTCGAGGCTCGGCACCTGCGCGGGTGGCGTCAGTCCGCCGAACGAGAGGCGTCGCTGTTCGAGCAACTCGTGCTGCCGCTGGTCCGCCAGCGCAACCCGCAGAGCCGACACCAGGCGGCCACCACACTCCACGAACTGTCGCAGCTCGGCGCCGAGCTCCGTGTCGCGATGCTCACCGCTGCGCTGAAGCATCACCTCGAAGCCTGATCGGTCCGAAGCCGGATACCATCAGCCTCGTGATTCGCATGGAGTTGCTCGGGGTGCGCGTCGAACTACCGGCCAACACGCCGGTGGTGATGCTGCGGGAAGAGACCGAACGGTCGCGCGTGCTGCCGATCCTCATCGGCGGGCCCGAGGCGTCCGCCATCCACAGCGCGATGGAGGGCATCGTGCCGCCCCGCCCCCTCACGCACGACCTCGCCGTCACGGTGTTCCAGTCCCTCGGGGCCACGCTGGAGCGGATCGTCATCACCGAGGTGCGCGACCACACGTTCTACGCCGAACTGCACTTCCGGACACCCAGCGGGCAGACCGTGGTGTCCAGTCGACCGTCGGACGCCATCGCTCTCGCGGTGCGCACGACCACGCCGATCTTCGCCGAGGAGTCCCTGCTCGACGAGGCGGCGGTCGAGGCGCCGGAGCCCGAACTCGACGACGACGACGACGAGGAAGCGATCCTCGACGAGTTCCGCGACTTCCTCGACGACATCTCGCCCGACGACTTCGCCGGCTGATTCGCGCCCAGCGTGCTTGACGGCGCGCGCCACTCGGTCGTACCATGGGCGACCGGTTACACGGTCGTAGTTACGCGCGTGTGAGCAGCTCTGGAGGCAGGACATGGACGAGGTTGGCTACAGCGGGACCAAGGCGGCGTCGATCGTGGGCATCTCCTATCGTCAGCTCGACTACTGGGCGCGCACGAACCTCGTGCGTCCGTCCCTCACCGATGCCCGTGGCAGTGGCAGCCGCCGCCAGTACGGGTACCGCGACCTCCTCGAGCTCCGGGTCATCAAGAGTCTGCTCGATGCGGGCATCAAGCTCGAGTCGGTTCGCACCGCGTTCGAGTACCTGCGCGAGCACGTCGACACCGACATCGCATCTGCACACCTCGTGATCAGCGGCAGCGACGTGTTGCTCTGCGACGGTGACGAACTGATCGACGTGATGAAGCAGGGCCAGGGTGTGTTGAACGTGCTGGCCATCGGTGGGTTGAAGGTGCACCTCGATGAGCAGCTGGTGCAGCTCGGCGAGTCCGCCGCTCCCGCCGCCGCGCAGGCGGTCTGATGAGCGACCTGCGCGTCAGTCCACTCGATTCGGTGCATCGGGCGCTCGGCGCCAAGATGGTCCCGTTCGGTGGGTGGGACATGCCGGTCAACTACCCCTCCGGCACCATCGAGGAACACCTCGCATGTCGGCGCGACGCCGTCATGTTCGACGTGTCCCACCTCGGCACGGTCCGCGTCGAGGGCGCCGATGCACTCGGGATGCTCCAGCGCGCGTTCACCAACGACCTGGAGAAGATCGGGCCGGGTCGCGCCCAGTACACCCATCTCTTGTCCGAGTCGGATGCATCCGTCCTCGACGACATCATCATCTGGTGGGTGCGCGACGACGTGTTCGACGTGATGCCCAACGCCAGCAACACCGACAGCGTCCGCGGGGCGATCGGCGGCACCGAGACCACGGCCGGCCGTGCGGTCATCGCCGTCCAGGGGCCACAGGCCAAGGACCGTCTCGCCGCAGTCTTCCCCGAGGCCGCCGCAGTCGGGCGGTTCCGGGTGCAGGACCTCGACTGGCGAGGCGTGCCCTGCATCGTCGCGGGCACGGGCTACACCGGCGAGGCCGGCGTGGAGATCGCGGTGCCGGTCGGTGCCGCGACCGCACTCTGGTCGGCGATCCAGGAGACCGGCGTGATGCCGGCCGGCCTCGGGGCTCGCGACACGCTTCGGCTGGAGGCCGGGCTGCCGTTGCACGGACACGAGTTGGGCCTGGGCATCACCACGCTGCAGGCGGGCCTCGGATGGGTCGTCGCCTGGAACAAACCAGAGTTCCGCGGCCGGGCCGCGCTGATGGCCGAGCGTGATCGCGGCGTCAGTCGGCTGCTCCGAGGAATCGCCACCGACGGCCGCCGGCCGCCACGTGCGGACTGTGCGGTGATGGTCGACGGTCGTGAGATCGGCACGGTCACGAGCGGCAACTTCTCGCCGGTGCTCGAACACGGCATCGCCCTGGCGTTCCTGCCGCCAGAGCTCGAGGACGGCACTGACGTGGTCGTCGACGTGCGAGGTACGGCCCTGCCCGGCCGTCTCGTGCCGCTGCCCTTCGTGTCGAAGCGCTGACTACTTCGCCACTGCCTTCTTTGCTGGAGTCTTTCTTGCTGCAGCCTTTCTTGCTGGAGCCTTCTTCACTGGCGGCTCGGCTTCGACCGGCTCGGCCCCGGTCGCGGGGCGACTGCTCCCTCCGGGGAGCAAGCCACCGAACGGACGGAGCCCGAACATGCTGCCCGCGGACTCGGCGAGCTGGCTGAGCGGCTGGAGTCGACGGGCAAGATCGCCGAGCACGTCCATGAACTCGGACAGGTCCTTGGGGAGTGCGGCGATCGCGGGATTGGCCAGGGTGTCTGCCAGGCGGTTCAACCCGGGAGCGACGCGTTCGATCGGCGCACTGAGTTGCTCGACCAGCGCGTCGGCCGTCTTGATCGTGCGCGTCACCTGGGGCACGAACGCCTTGATCGGTTCCTCCACCGTGTCGAGCAATCCGTTCACACGGCGCGACACCGTGTTCATCTGCTCCATGGTGTCGTTGAACTTCTCGATGCTGTCGAGGAACTGGGTCACCCCACGCTGGAACTGAGCGACCGACTTGCTGATGCCCGTGAACGGATTCGAGCTGCCGAGCATCGCCAACAGTTCGGCGAGGCCGATCGAGCCGTACGGGGATGAAGTGCCTTCTGCCATGCCGTCGACCGTAGCGCAGGGCTGCTCAGCCGTTGGCGTAGGCCTCGAGCGGTTCGCAACTGCAGATGAGGTGGCGATCGCCGTACGCTGCGTCGATGCGGGACACCGGTGGGAAGTACTTGGAGGCTCGCAACGCGCTGATCGGGTAGGCGCCGAACTCTCGAGCGTACGGCCGCGTCCATTCGCCCAGAAGATCCTCGGCAGTGTGCGGTGCGAGATGCAGCGGGCTCTGGTCCAGCGGCCATTCGCCGGCCGCAACACGATCGATCTCGTCCTTGATCGCCAGCATGGCATCGCAGAACCGATCGAGCTCACGCAGGCTCTCGCTCTCCGTCGGCTCGATCATCAGCGTTCCCGAGACGGGGAAGCTCATCGTCGGTGCGTGGAAGCCGTAGTCCATCAATCGCTTGGCGACATCGTCGACGGTGACGCCGGTCGCCTTGGTGGTCGGTCGCAGATCGACGATGCACTCGTGACCCACCCGCCCGTTGGCACCGGCGTACAGCACCGGAAACGCATCGTTCAATCGGGTGGCGACGTAGTTGGCATTGAGGATCGCCATCGCCGTCGCGGCACGGAGCCCCTCGGCGCCCATCAGCGCGATGTAAACCCACGGGATGGGCAGGATGCCGGCCGAGCCGAACCTGGCAGCGGAGACAGGACCCGCCGCCTGATTCGCGATCAGCGGGTCACCCGGGAGGAACGGTGCCAGATGCGCTCGCACCGCCACCGGACCCACACCTGGACCGCCGCCACCGTGTGGGATGCAGAACGTCTTGTGGAGGTTGAGGTGGCTGACATCGGCACCGAAGGCACCAGGGCGAGCCATGCCGACCAGTGCGTTGAGGTTGGCGCCGTCGACGTAGACCTGGCCACCGAACTCGTGCACGATCTCGCAGATCTCGGTGATCGCCTCCTCGAACACGCCATGTGTGGAGGGATAGGTCACCATCGCCGCAGCGAGCTTCGGTCCGGCGGCCGATGCCTTCGCGCGGAGGTCGCCGATGTCGATGTTGCCGCGCTCGTCGCAGGCGACGACGACCACCCCGAGCCCCGCCATCACTGCGCTGGCAGCATTCGTGCCGTGCGCGCTGGAGGGGATGAGGCACACGGTTCGCCCCTCGTCGCCCCGGCTGCGGTGATAGGCCCGGATCGCGAGCAGACCGGCGAACTCGCCCTGGCTGCCGGCGTTGGGTTGCAGGCTCACGGCGTCGTAGCCGGTGATGGACACGAGCATCTGCTCGAGCTGGCCGATCATCTCTCGATACCCGATCGTCTCGTCGTCGGGAGCGTAGGGATGCACATCGGCGAACTCCGGCCACGTGATGGGAACCATCTCGGCGGCGGCGTTGAGCTTCATGGTGCAGGAGCCGAGCGGGATCATCGTGCGGTCCAGCGCGAGATCCTTGTCACAGAGGCGGCGCAGATAGCGCATCATCTCGTGCTCGGTGTGATAGCGGTTGAACACCGACTGGGTGAGGAACTCGTCGCTGCGTCGGCGACTCACGCCGTCGCGCTCGACGTCCGCGGCGAGGTGACCGTCCGCGCCGAAGACGGCGAGCACCGCCCGCACGACATCGAGTGAGGTCGTCTCGTCGAAGCTGAACGACACGTGCTCGTCGTCGACGACCCGTAGGTCGAGTCCGGCGGCGCGGGCTGTGGCGGCGGTTGCCAGGGCGTCGCACGGGACGCACAGGGTGTCGAACCAGGTCGAGTGGCGCAACGGCCTTCCTGACGCTTCGAGCGCTGCGGCAGCAAGACTGGTGAGTCGTTCGATTCGCTCGGCGATCCGGCGCAGACCGTCGGGTCCGTGCCACGCTGCGTAGAAGCCGGCGATGTTGGCCAACAGCACCTGGGCGGTGCAGATGTTCGACGTGGCCTTCTCTCGTCGGATGTGCTGCTCCCTGGTCTGCAGAGCGAGCCGAAGTGCGGGGCGACCCTCCGTGTCGGTGCTCACGCCGACGAGCCGGCCCGGCAGCGAGCGCGCCATCGCTTCGCTGGCGGCGATGAACGCCGCATGCGGTCCGCCGAATCCCATCGGCACGCCGAACCGCTGCGCGGACCCGACAGCGATGTCGGCTCCGAGTGCTGCCGGGGGAGTGGTGAGCACGCACGCCAGCAGGTCGGTGACCACGACGACCACCGCGCCCACCGCATGTGAGCGATCGATCGCGTCCGTCCAATCCGGGATGGAGCCTGTCGAAGTGGGGAGACTGAGCAGCAGCCCGAAGCATCCTGCCTCGATGTCGTCGACATCGCCGACCACGACCTCGAGCCCGATCGGCTCGGCGCGGGTGCGCAGCACGTTGATCGTCTGCGGGTGCGTGTCGTGGTGGACGAGGAATCGGTCACTCGTGGCTCGCGACGTCCGTCGCGCCATCGTCATCGCCTCGGCTGCTGCTGTCGCCTCGTCGAGCAGCGACGCGTTGGCGAGCTCGAAGCCGGTGAGCTCTGCGATCATCGTCTGGAAGTTGAGGAGGGCTTCGAGCCTGCCCTGGCTGATCTCGGGCTGATACGGCGTGTATGCCGTGTACCAACCCGGATTCTCCAGCACGTTGCGCACCACGACCGGTGGGCAGATCGTGCCGTAGTAGCCCTGTCCGATCAGGCTCGTTCGGGGCCGGTTGCGGCCGGCCATGTCACGCAGTTCGTCGAGCACATCGTCCACGGTTCGTGCAGGCGGAAGTGGGAGCGGCCCGTCCATCAGGATGCTGCCGGGCACGGTCTGTGTGATGAGGTCGTCGAGTGTGGCGACGCCGATGACCGACAGCATGTGCGCCGCCTCGTCGTCAGTCGGTCCGATGTGGCGGCCGACGAAGTCGTCGGTGGCGAGCAACTGGGTGAGCGAGGGTCGAGCGGTCACGGGAGGCCTCCGGGCTTGGTGCGCGTCTGTGGTGCTTCCCCCGCTGTCATGGGTGCCTGAGAGCTTCTCCGCATCTGCGGATTTCCCCGTCGGCGAGCCGGCTTCCCGACTGCTTTCCAGCGTTGCGCACCCGGACGGTCCGTTGGCCTGAGAGATTCCGGGGAGGTTGCTCCTTCGGCGCCCCCGCGCTGGCTGCGTGGGTGGCTCTCCCGGCCGGGTGTAATCAGCACTCCCGACGCTACCCGAGTCACGAGGTGGGGCTGCATCCATGCACCGCCATCGTCACATCGCGATCCTCGTCGGCGGCCAGCGCGTCGGCGGGCATCCACATGCCGTCCGGAAGATCCGAGAGCGCTCTCCACTCGTAGAGCCGCACGTTGTCGAGGTCGATTCGACTGTCGCCGGCCGGTGCGGAGAGATAGACGAGCACCGCCTCTGGGCGGATGCCGTCGTACTCGGTGTTGATCAGGTCGCTGACGTCGAGCACAACCGTTCGCCATGTGTCCTCCCGGGTGAACGGCACGTCGATCGTGGCCTCGTGCAGCACCGTCGAAGACGGCTCGACGGTGGGGTCGGTGTCGTTGACGTCGTAGAGCACCACTTTGACCCGCGGAGGGTCGCCATTGCGACGGACGTCGAACTGCAGGGTGTAGGTGGGTGCACCATCCATGGCCGTGCCGTCGGGCTCGAACCACCGGTGGAGAGGGACCTCACTACGCGAGACCTGTCGTGCGGTGGCGCTCGTGTGCGCGTCCGACTCCAGATGCAGGTACGAGTGGTGGTCGTCGTCGTAGCGGCTGGACCCGTCGCCCCGCCAGTGCATCCCGCCATCGTTCGCTCCATCGGCGAGGCCATCGTCGAGCGCGCCCCACGCGAGCAGATCGAGGCCGACGCGAGCGCCGTCGCCGTGCCCTGCGACCGGGCGCACGACCGGGCGCACGACCGGGCGCACGACAGAACACGCCGGCAGCACGGCGACGCGTCCCTTGGAGATCGAGTACGTGTTGGTGAAGGGCTGGGGGCTGTCGATGATCCGGTACGTGGTGCCGTCGTGACGAAGGACCGCGTTCGTGGAGACGGTTTCATCGAGCACCGACGCCGCAAGATCCGGTTGCAGCCGGTCGCTCGAGGCATTCAACATCGAGGACGCGTTGATCGACCGCACCACCCGCTCGGCCACCTTGCCGGTGACCGGCACGGGGCGATAGTGGTCGAGCATGATCGGCACGACGCGTGCCTCCAACAGGTGATCACCCTCGAAGACGACACGCAGGATCGCCGACGGGAACGTGCTGAGGAAGTCCTGGTCGAACACGAAGTTGCCCAACGAGTAGGCGATGAGGTGGCCCTGGTACCACTCGAAGCCCTGCAGCACGTGAGGGTGGTGGCCGATCACCAGGTCGGCGCCCGCATCGATGGCCGCGTGGGCGGCCCGGCGGAGGAAGTCGCTGGGCACCTCGGAGAACTGGAAGCCACCGTGGATCTGCACGACGACGAGGTCGGCGCCGGCCGCTCGCAGCGCCCGCACCTGCGCAGCGACGACCGCTGACTGGAACAGCGCGGCGCCGCCGTGGCCGCGACGAGCCACCCAGTCCTGCAGTTCCGGATACGTGTCGACGATGTCGCCCCAGAGTGACGCGGACCGGTTGGCGGACAGCGTCGGCTCCAGTTGTTCGAACACCGCCCAGATGGCCCCCGGACGCCGGTTGTCGGGCTCTACGAAGTCGGGGTCGCCAGGGGCGCCGTGGCGGAACGCTCGCTCGTCGTACTGCCAGGCGTCCTTCTCGGCGAGATCGGCCGGCACCGGTACGTCGGCGGAGGGCAGGCTCTCGTTGACGAAATCGCCGTTGACGGTCGTGGCCGACACGATGCCGACGTTCATTCCCTTCACGGGGATGATCCTCCCGGCCTGCGCTTGCGCCGCGTCGGTTCCTGCGCCTGCCCATGCGATCCCCGCCTCGTCGAGGTGGTCGATGGTGGATGCGACGCCCTCGTCCTGCCAGTCGTAGGCGTGATTGTTGCCGAGGGTGACGAAGTCGATGCCCATCGACTCGAGGGCATCGAGCACCTCGGGCGGCGATTGGAGGAGGAAGCGCTTCGACGGGTAGGCATCGAGCGCCGGCAGATCACCGACCACCGTCTCGAGGTTGACGGTGCTGGCATCCGCGGCAGCCATGAGTGGTGCGATCCGGGCGACCACTCGGCGTGCGCCGTCGGCATCGACGACCAGCGGGTTCCCGGTCCCGGTGCCCGGGTTCTGGTATCGACGTCCCATCATCACATCGCCGCCGAACTGCATGACGCGGCGGGTCTGGCCGTCGGCGCTCGTTCTCGCCAGCAACTGCACGCGAACCGCATCGTCGTGCGGATCGAGGACGACCGGCTCGTCGAGAAATCCGTCGGCCGTGACGACACCGGCGACCGGCTGATCGATCGTGACCGAGGCGTTCCCGTTGAGCGCAACGGGTTGCTCACGGTCGACGAGCTGGAGTGACGCGTGGCGCACCGGTGCTCCTGCCTCGTCGACCGTCGTGACCGTGACGTGTCGGGTCGGACCCCTGCCGAGGCGAGGGTTGCCATCACATGCAGTGAGCAGCAACAACGCGACCATCGTCGCGCCGGCGACCCTCCTTCCCATCCGTGAGACGTTAGGTGCCGACGACCGCTGATTCGGGGAATTCGACGGCAACGGCCCCTTGACAGGTTCTTGAGTCCCTCGTTCCACGTCCAGATTCTTCCTTGGACGAACCTTGGATCGGAGGGGGCACGTTCCTGCCGATGCACGGAGTAGGCAGTAACCCGGGGGCCACACGGCGGTGGGCGGCCACTACTACGGAGGTTCAATATGCAGTTGAGGACACTCTCGACCGGCTTCATCGTCGGCGCCGCAGCGTTGCTGGGAGCGATGGGTGCGACGGTGGCGAACGCCACCCCTGCCACTGTCGCTGCACCGGCGGTCGCCGGCACGACCAGTGTCACGTTGCCGCTGATGGGCGCCCCGCTCACCATCGACATCACCACCGGCCCCGGCGGTGCGCTTACCGATGTCTCGGTGAACCCTGCCGACGGCCTCACCGCAACCATGGTCAAGCCCAACCGGGTCTCGTTCGTCAACGCCGACGGCACCGCCAAGGTCAGCGTCAAGAGCAAGGGCAACGGCCAGAGCGTCTCGGCACGCGCCGGCTCCCTCGCCGACATCTCCGGCGACGGTAGTTGGTCGGGCGACGTGTTCGGCACCGGTACGAACACCGATGTGGCCTTCAATGTCTCGGCGGCAGCTGACGGCTCGCCGGTCATCGCAGTCACCAGCGTGAGCGATCCCAGCGCAGTGCCGGGCGACATGCAGTCCTCGACCCACGACGACGACATGTCGGCTCGCGTGTCGATCGCGTTCACCAGCGCAGCAGGCGACCAGACCCGCTCGCTCACCATCCGTGCCAAGGTCGACAACGAGTCCGACGAGCACGACGGCGATCAGGACGGCGATCAGGACAGCAGCGAGTCGCATGCATCGATCAGCGTGTCGCTCGGGCGGTTGCATGGTGTCGCACAGGACGCGGCCACGGCCGCTGGTGCCAAGAGCTGGACCGGCTTGCTCTGCGACGGCGTCACGATGGGTGTCATCAACTACACCCTGAATGCGGACGGCACCTTCACCGATGTCGCCGCGACCCCGACGCCCGAGAGCATCAAGGGTCACGACCACTCGGTCGAGGTTCGCTTCTCGCACGACGAGCGCATCACCATCAGCGCCAAGGTGCGCGACGGAATGGTCACCGTCAACGTGCGTGAGGGCATCCGCTGCAGCAACGCCGTAGATCCGACGGTCAACACGCCGACCTCGATCAGCCCTGACCACCAGGACGGCCACCACGACGGCCACCACGACCACGAGGGCGGCCACCACGACGGTGGCGGACACGGCGGACACGGCGGCAACTGACTTCATGTCCTTCCACAACTCACGGCTGCGGCTCCTCTTCGGAGGGGCCGCATTCGTGGCATTCGCGCTCGGGTCCACGTCCTGCAGCTCAGATGGGAGCAACGTCGCCGCCGACCGGGCGGTGACTGCGTCGACGGTGGCCCCCACCGTCCCTGCCAGCACGATCGTCACCACCACCAATCCCACGGTGCTCCTCCAGCAGGCCTTGTTCGGCCTGTCGGCGGGGTACCACTTCACCTCGCTCGTCGTGGTCAACGGTGCCCAGACGCTGCTGGCCGACGGCGATCGGATCGGCGCCGACACACGGCTCAACCTCGCCTCCAACGGGGTGATCGTGTCCTACATCGTCACCGCGTCGGGCAGCTATGCGCTGCCCGAAGGTGGTGAGTGGGAGCTGCTCGATGTTGCCCCCGCGACCGCCGATCCCATCGCGGCGCTGGGAGCGCCGACTGCGGTCGGTGTGCTCAGCGACGACGGCACCACGGTGCGGCTGCGAGTGACGGTTCCCGCACTGGCGCTCGGCGTCGGGGCCGACGGTTCGGCCGACGTCGACGTCGTCCTCACGTCGGGAGTCGTCACCGAGGTCGACTACAGCGCACCCGTCGACGGGGGAGTGGCCACGGTCGCCACGACCATCGGACCGGTCGTCGACGCGACGCCGATCGTGGCACCGATCTAGTCAGCGGATCCGGTCAGCCGACCGTCGCCGGGATCCGCTCCGGCACGAGGCGGAACAGCCGAACGGGTTCCTCGATCCCTTTGAGGAAGACCGGGCCGACCGGTTCGAAGGCGGCGGGCACACCGCTCGCCGCCTTCGCCTCGGCACTGACCAAGGTCTCGCCGGCGCCGGCCATGTCGGTGACGCGTGACGCCACGTTCACGTCGTGGCCCAACAGATCGTCGCCGCGCGCCAATGCAGTGCCGCTGTGAACGCCCGTTCGGACCCAGAGAGGTGCGTCCGAGTCTGCCACTGCCGCACAGCGGGCCATCAGGGCCGCGACACTGGCGAGCGCGCTGGGCACATCGGCGTAGCAGAGGAAGAACCCGTCACCGAGCTGCTTCACGACCCGTGCCGTCGGCGGAAGCACCGCCATCACCTCTCGCTCGAAACGCTCGACGAGCGCCAGTGCGGCGGCGTCGCCCCGCTCGGCGGTGAACGCGGTGAAGCCGGCAAGATCGGTGAACACGAACGCTGCGCTGACCTCGCCGCTCATGAGGCCGAGACCGTGATCCGCCCCGACATGGTCCGCACCTGCAACCGTCCATCGCGGTCGATGTCGGGCAACCGGTCGCGGATCGAACCCGACGTGGCCCGTAGATCGGTCGTCGGTGCCCAATCGCCCTGCACCTCGACGTCGACCCGTCCCGACATGGTGCGCACGTCGACATCGCCGGGTGCCACGGCGACGAGTCGCACCCCACCGGCCGCACCGTGCACTCGTGCCCGAACGATCCCGCCTGCCTCCACCGAGGCCGTGGTGACGGTCACATCGAGCTCCGGCGAAGCGGTGACATGCACCGACCCTGTGGTACTCGTGGCGCGACAACGGCGTTGTGCCGTGCCGACGACAATCTTGCCGGTTCGCGTTCGGAGATCCGCCTCGAGACAGTCCTGGACCTCGATGCGTCCGGTGGTGGAGCTGATCCGTACCGATCCGAGCGGTCCCTCGCAGACCACCGCTGCGCTGACGGTTGCAACGAAGACGTTGGTACCCGCTGGGCAGACGATGTCGACGTTGGCACCGGACGGCGCACGCACCAGCCCGCGGTCGTCGATCGTCGCCCGTCCCTTCGCGATCGCAGGGACCGAGACATCGCCGACGGTGATCCGCACCGAGCCGCTGCGCACGCTCACTTCGACCGCCGTGGTCGGCGGGCCCCAGGCGCTCATGACCGAACCGTATCCGATCGCATCACTCGATGGTCCCGTACGCGCCCTGCTCGCCCGAGGCGCTGGCGCGCACCACCGTGTCGATCGCCCACCGGAGATCGGCGACGAACTCGGGGATCTTTCCGTCGTGGATCGCGTTCACGGTGCAGTGCAACGAGGACGGTGGGCCTTGGCGATCGACGTACCAGCCCTTCGACCACAAGTCGTCGGCTACCGCGAACACGTCGAGCGCTGACGGGTCGGCGGCCTCGAATGCCAACAGCGTCGCGTCGGGCTGAGCGAGCGCATGCAGCTCGGGTGCCGAGTTCACCGCCTCGGTGAGCTCCTCGCAGGCCCGGCGGGCGGCAGCGGTCAGCCGCAGGTAGCCCTCGTCGCCGAGGAAGTGCATCACCGCCCATGCCGCCGCCCACGGTCCGCCGCTCTTGGTGCCCAGCACCCCTGACGATCCGTATCGGCCGCCCAGCCAGTTATCGGTGACGAACGTCTGATACCCGCGGAGCTGCTTGTTCCTGTGCATCAGTACGCCGGCGCCCTTCGCCGAGTACCCGTACTTGTGGAGGTCCACGGAGATGCTGGTCACACCCTGCACGGAGAAGTTCCATGCGGGGATCCGATGGCCGAGTCGGGCGAGGTAGGTGAGCGTGACACCTCCCATGCATGCGTCCACGTGGCAGTTGATGTCTCGTACGTGGGCGAGCGCGGCGATCTCGGCGATCGGGTCGATGACGCCCTGGGGGTACTGAGGCGCGGAACCCACCAGGAGCACGGTGTCGTCGTCGATCGCCGCCTCCATCGCCGCCACGTCGGCCCGCCATTCAGGTCCCACCGGGACGCGGCGACTCTCGACCCCGAAGTAGTAGCAGCCCTTCTCGAACGCGGCGTGGGCCGTGGTCGGCAGCACCATGTTCGGTCGTTCGACACCACGCTCCTTGCGACCGCGTTCTCGCGCCGCTTTCACGGTGAGCAGCAGGCTCTCGGTTCCGCCGGACGTGAGGAAGCCGGCGCTCTCGGGTCCGCCGTCGAACCAGTCGGCAACGATGCCGACCACCTCGTTCTGGATCCGCTGCAGGCTCGGGAACGCATGAGTGTTCAGGCCGTTCTCGGTTCCGAAGCGGCGATAGGCCTCCTCGGCGACGGCGATCACGTCCGGCCCCGCGTTGTACGCCAATGTGAAGGCCCGGCCTTCTCGCCAGCGCACGTCGTCAGCCTTGTACGCGTCGAGTTGCCCGAGCACGTCGTCGCGGTCCATTCCGGTCTGAGGAATCGTCATGGCGCGAAACGGTACCGGAGCTAGGGTCGGCGACCGTGCCGATCCCCAACCGTGACGACTTCCTGCTCGACCCCGACCTCGTCTTCCTCAACCACGGCTCGTTCGGCGCCACACCGAAGGTGGTGTTCGAGGAGTACCAGCGGCTCCAGCTCGAGATGGAGCGGAATCCGGTCGAATGGCTCGGACGGCGAGCCGAGTCGATGATGGCCGCGGCCCGGCGACGAGTCGGCGCCTTCGTCGGTGCTCCCGCCGACGACCTGGTGTTCTTCCCGAATCCCACCACCGCCGTCAACATGGTGGTCCGCAGCCTCGACCTGCGGGCGGGCGACCGCGTGGTGACGACCGACCACGAGTACGGGGCGATGGATCGCACCTGGCGCAAGCGTTGTGCCGAGGTCGACGCCGAGTACGTACGGGTGGCGATCCCGCTCCCAGTGAGCACGGAGGACGACTTCGTCGAGCGCGTCTGGGCCGAGGTGACGCCCAACACGAAGGTGTTGTTCCTCAGTCACATCACCAGCGCGACCGCACTGGTCTTCCCGGTGCACGAGCTGTGTCGGCGGGCGAGCGCCCGCGGGATCATCACCATCGTCGATGGTGCCCACGTGCCCGCCCACATCCCCCTCGACATCGCGTCGTTGGAGTGCGACATCTACACCGGTGCGCTGCACAAGTGGCTGTGCGCACCGAAGGGCAGTTCGTTCCTGGCTGCACGTCCGCACGTCCAGGAGTGGCTGCAGCCGCTCGTGGTCAGCTGGGGGTGGGAGAGCGACCATCCCAGCAGCTCCCGATTCGTGGACCACCACGAATGGCAGGGCACCCGCGATCTGTCGCCGTTCCTGGCCGTCGGCGCCGCGATCGACTTCGTCGAGGCCCACGACTGGGCCGCAGTCCAGCGTGAAGGGCACCGTCTGGCGTTGCGGACCCGCACCCTGGTCAACCAGCTCACCGGCCTGGATTCGGTGAGCCCCGACTCGGTCGAGCCCGGGGACCACGACTGGATCGGCCAGATGGCCGTGGTCCGCCTTCCTCTCGACACCGATGTCGAGTCGCTGAAGACAGCCTTGTTCGACACCTTCCGCATCGAGGTCCCGGTGCACCGCTGGTCGGACCAGCCCCTGCTCCGAGCGAGCTTCACCGCACACAACGTCGAACGCGACAGCGATGCGCTGGTGGCAGCGCTGGCCGGCACCTTCAGCCGTTGACGGCCTGCCGGAGCGCCTCCGCGATCTGCTGCCACCGGTGGGCGCTGAGCGTGGCGATGTAGGTCTCGAGCCGCGTTCGATCGACGGTCTCGGGTTGATCCAGGTCGATCACGACCTCGGTGCCGAGGCCGTCGTCGGGCCCGAGTCGGACCTCCGACGGCAGCCCACGGGCGGTCTCGGTGGCTGCGGCGACCAGCAGGCGGGGGAGGCGGGCCGCAGCTTCCGGACGGGTGAGCACGACGACGGGCCGGCGTCCATCCGGCGCCGTGCGGCACCACCAAAGCTCCGCCCAGGACGGCTCCCTCGCTGTTCCGGATGCGCTGACCAGGGGGTATGCGCTGGCATAGCGACTCGTGAGATCGCTGTCGGCAGCGGTGTCGAAGGCGCGATCGACGGCGTCGCGCAGCACCCTCGAGCGCGAGGCTCCACGGGCGGTCGCCTCGCCGTCGAGGAGGTCGATCTGGTCATCGCGCAACTGGATCATCACCGAACGCAGCTTGGTCACCATAGATGGACGATACTAGTACTATAATATCGAAAGTGAAAGAGTCCCAGGTCACGACGAGTCGGGTCACCAGCAGTGAGGTCAACGAGTTCCTCGCTGCTGACTTCCCCGGTACCACGAACTCCTGCGAAGCAGTCGGACCGGGCTGGGCCGTCGCCCTCGTCCGGGCCGGCGATCAGCACCTCCGGCCCGGCGGCATCATCAGCGGGCCGACCGTGTTCGGCGCGTGCGACGCGGCGCTGTACTACGCGTGTTTCACGGCGATCGGGATCGAGCCGATGGCGCTCACCAGCGAGCTGTCGATCCGGTTCCTGCGCCCGGCACGCGGCGCCGAACTGCGGGCGAAGGCAACCCTGCATCATGTGGGCGGCCGGTCGATCATCGGCACGGTCGAGGCCTGGACGGATGATCCCGACCGACCGGTCGCGGTGGCCCAAGGCACGTACGTGCGACCGAAGCCGTCGTAGGGGTAGCGTCTGCGGCCATGTCCGAGAAACCCGTCATCACCATCCCTGAGGGCGAGCCGCCCACCGATCTGCTGATCGAGGACGAGACCGTCGGCGACGGTGCCGAGGCTGTGGTCGGGAACCGAGTCGTGGTGCACTACACCGGCGTCGCGTGGAGCAACGGCAAGGAGTTCGATGCCAGTTGGAACCGTGGCGAGACCTTCGACTTCCGCCTCGGTGCGCGCGAAGTGATCGAGGGCTGGGACCACGGGGTGAAGGGCATGAAGGTCGGCGGCCGTCGTCGGCTCACCATCCCGCCGCACATGGGCTACGGCGATCGGGGCGCCGGCGGCGCCATCAAGGGCGGCGAGACGCTCGTTTTCGTCGTCGATCTCGTCGCCGTTCGCTGATCAGCCGCGGACGAACTGCACCGTGTCGTAACGCTGCTTGAGCGCGCTCACTCGGGGAGCCACCGCCGTGGCATCGCCCTGCAACGCACGCGAGATCAGGCTTGCCAGTTCACCCATGGCCTCCTCGCCCATTCCCCAGCGGGTCGCCTCGCTGGTGCCGAGCCGCAACCCGTCGCCGTCGGGGAGGCCGATGGCCGAGGCCAGGAGGTGTGCGGTGCGCAGCGTTCGCGCCGCGGCGGTGCCGCCGCCCCAGCCGTCGGCGTGCAGTGCGAGCTGGTGCGACGAGGTCGGACCGCGAGGCGTGGTGAACACCGGCAGGCCGTGCTCGAGGAGGCCGTTGGCGAGCGTTGCGGCGTTGGCCACGAACGCCGAGGCGTACGCAGCCCCGAACTCGACCCAGTCGAGCAGGGAGATCGCGAGCGCGGCGGTCACGCCGGCATCGAAGTTGGCCGTCATCCCGGGGTAGGCGATCGCGTCGATGCGAGCAGCGAGTTCGACGTCGTTGGTCAGCACGAGCCCACCGGCTGGACCTCCCAGACTCTTGTAGGTACTCATACTGATCAGGTCGGCACCCTCGTCGAGTGGGCTCGGCCACTGCCCGCCGGCGAGCAGTCCGCTGACATGCGCGGCGTCGTACATCACCTTCGCGCCGTGCGCGTGGGCGATGTCGGCCACCCTGCGCACGGGGTGCGGGTACAGGTTGAGACTGCCGCCGATGGTGACCAGGGCCGGCTCGACCGCGGCGACCAGGGCCTCGAGTGTCCCTACGTCGATTGTGTAGTGCTCGGCGTCGATCGGAGCGTGGTGGATCTCGAGTCCGTACAGCCCTGCAGCGCCGCTGATCTGATGGGTCACGTGACCGGCGATCGACGGCGGCGGAACCACGATGGCGTCGCCAGGACGGCACGTGGCCATGAAGCAGTAGAGGTTCCCGATCGCACCGGACGGGACGCGGACCTCGGCGAAGCGAGCGCCGAACACCCGCTCGGCGAGCTGCATCGCGGTGACCTCGATGGACTCGATCGCCTCGAGCCCCGTCTCGTACTTGTCCCCTGGCCATCCCAGACTGGGACGGCTCGACAGTCCCGCCGACAAGGCCTGCTCGGCACGAGGGTTCATCACATTTGCGGCCGGATCCAGGTTGATGCACATCCGGTCGTGGATGACTCGGTTCTCGTCGATCCAACCCCACAGGAGCCCATCGACCTCGGCGGGGGAGCGGCCGGCGAGCTGACTGCGCAGATCGGCTTCGCGTCGTTGCGCGGCAGGGCTGAGGAAGGGTCGGGTCACTCAGCCATTCTGTCGCGCGTGGTGGGAGCGGACCCAGATCCCAGGTCCTGCGGTCGTCCGTTCGACGACCAGCGTGCCGGCGGCCAGGTCGTGCAGCCCGCGCAGGTGCACCATGATCGGCGCGTCGACCACGAGCACCAGGGTGCCGACCCAGTCGCTGCTCAACCCGAGGAACAGGCCGGCGAGCATGGGGAGCGCGGCGACGAGCCAGCGCACGACGACGGCCACGGGCCCTGGCGTTTGCAGCCAGTGCTGGTCGACGACGCGCAATCCGGTCCACAGCTTGCCGATCGACCAGCCATAGAGCATGGTCGGGCTCACGTAGTACACGCCGTGCATCGCTGCTCCGGTCCAGGCCGGAGCGCCCGCCTTGTGGGCCAGCAAGGTGGGAATCCCCACCAGGGCTTCATCGAGCAGCCCGGCGCTCAACCGGCGCCATCTCGTCGCCTGTCGCCTGCCGTCGGCCAGCGGCGGTCGCGACGGCTTGACCAGCGGTGGCCGGTCGGATCGATACTCAGGATCGTCGAAGTTCTCGTCGAACGTGACGGATTCGCCGTTTGCGGCCCATTCGACCGCTCGTTCGACCTCTTCGGCGTACTCGGCACCGGCAACGACCTCGCCGTGGATGATCCCGAACCGCACGTCGCCCGTGCGTAGTACCGAGCGAAGGAGCGCGATCTGATCGATGGACAGGTGGTGCACCGGGACCCTGCAGGGCACGGGCGGATCGGCCGGGGGCCGCTCGCTCATCAGCCGGGCACGAGTCGCCGAACCGCGGCGACTCGGGAGAGCGGGAACGTGCCGACGCGCACCACGTCGCCGGACCGCGGCGCGTGGATGTACTGGGTGGCGCTGATCGCGATACCTACATGGTCGATCACGCCCGTCGAGCTGCTGGCGAGGAACACCAGGTCACCGGGCTGAATCGCCTGCTGCTTCCAGTCGATCGCAGTGCCGTAGTACGCCTGGGCGCCGCTGTAGTGGGGGATCGAGATGCCGATCTCGGCGTAGGCAGCCATCGTCAGGCCGGAGCAGTCGAACGTGTCGGGGCCGCTCGTGTTGAACTTGTAGCCCTTGCCGAGTTGGGCCTTCGCGAACTGGAGCACCTTGGCGACCTTGGTCGACACCGGGCTTTCGACGCCGGGCACCGGGGGAGCGGAGGGCAGCGAGCCCCCTGCCGGCACCGTCAGGCGCATCCCTGGGTAGATGAAGCTCGTGACGGTGAGCTTGTTGTCCGAGAGCAGCGCGCTGAGCTTCACCCCGAGCTTGGTGGCGATGCCCGACAGGTAATCGCCTGAGACCACGACGTAGGCCTGAGGGGCAGTGGGTGCCGCAACCGGCGGGCTCGTCGGCGGGCTCGTCGGCGTGGTGGTTGCCGTCGGCACGGCGCCGCCGGCCGGCACCGTCAGCTTCATGCCCGGGTAGATCAGGCTGGTCACGTTGAGCTTGTTGGTGGCGAGCAGCGCACTCATCTTGACGCCCAGTTTGGAGGAGATCCCCGACAGGGAGTCCCCCCACACCACGACGTACACCGTCGGGGCTGCAGGCGACGCGGCAGGAGGAAGCGAGCCACCCGTGGGAACGACGAGTTGCTGGCCGGGAAGGATGAGACTGTTCACCGTCAACTTGTTGGCGTCGAGCAACGCACTCAGTTTCACGCCGAGCTTGGCCGCGATGCCCGAGAGATAGTCGCCTGCCTTGATCGTGTAGGTCGTCGCGCTCGGCGCGTTGACCGTCTGAGGAGCGGCGAATGCGGGCTCCACGATGGCAACGGTGCCCAGGCTGACCCCGAGGGAGGCGGCGAGCAGCACGCGGTGGAATCGAGACATGCCTGTTTGATCGGCACTTTTTCCTGTGGTCTTTACGGTCTCTTGACGGTCGACCCGCGTCCTCGCAGGTCAGGGGAGAGAAATTTCTCCACTATGTTGCTGATGTGAGTCGTTCGAACCGGGGGAGAGCGCGGCGCACCGATCGTGGACCCCACCTCCAGCCGTGGCGAGCGCTGACCAACCCGTACCGGCCGATCGAGCCCCTCTCCGCCGACCAGGTCGAACACCTCCACCGATCATCGCTGCAACTCCTCGCAACGACGGGGATGCGCATCCTGTCGCCGGAGGCCCGCTCGATCCTGGCTGCTGCCGGCTGCGCGGTCGACGACCTGATGGTTCGGTTCGACCCGGAGATGGTGGAGGCAACGATCGCCGGCGCACCGTCGGAGTTCGTGCTGCACGCCAGAAACCCGGCGAAGCACCTCACCATCGGTGGCCGGAACGTGACGTTCGCGTCCGTCGGCGGTCCGGCGTTCGTCACCGACCTCACCGGCGGTCGACGACCGGGCACGTATCACGAGCAGGAGGATTTCCTTCGTGTCGTGCAGGCGTTGGACGTCGTCCATCAGGAGGGCGGCGGACCGTTCGAAGCGATGGACCTGCCCCCCGAGACGCGACACCTCGACCTGTGCCTCTCGCTCATCCGGCTGCTCGACAAGAACTGGCAGGGCATTGCCCTCGGACGGGAGCGCGCGTCCGACTGCATCGACATGGCGGCGATCGCGCTCGGCACCGACCGAGCGGGGCTCGCCGAGCGGCCGGCGCTGCTCACGATCGTCAACACCAACACCCCGCTGACGCTCGATGTCCCGATGGCCGAGGGATTGATCGAGCTCGCCGGTGCCGGCCAGGCCATCTGCATCACTCCGTTCACACTCGCCGGGGCGATGGCGCCGGCAACGCTGGCCGGCGCGCTGGTGCTGCAGAACGCCGAGGTGCTGGCGACGGCCGCGCTCGTCCAACTCGTCCGTCAGGGTGCACCGGTGGTGTACGGCTCGTTCACGTCGAACGTCGACATGCGCAGTGGGTCACCCGCCTTCGGCACCCCCGAGTACACCAAGGCTGCGCAGGCGAGCGGGCAGCTCGCCCGGCGCTACCGGCTGCCGTTCCGCTCCTCCAACACGACGTCCTCGAACACGGTGGACGCACAGGCGGTCTACGAGAGCGCGATGTCGTTGTGGGGAGCCGTCATGGGCGGGGCGAACTTGGTCAACCATGCGGCGGGGTGGCTCGAGGGTGGCCTCACTGCGTCGTTCGAGAAGCTGGTCATCGATGCGGAGATGTTGCAGATGATCGGCGAGTGGTTGCAGCCGATCGACATCAGCGACGACGCGATGGGGCTGGACGCGATCGCCGACGTCGGCCCCGGTGGCCACTTCTTCGCCTCACCGCACACCATGGCCCGCTACGAGCACGCGTTCTACACCCCACTGGTCAGCGACTGGCGCAACTTCGAGACGTGGGAGGAGTCCGGCTCGGTCGATTCCACCCAGCGTGCGCACCAGATCTGGCAACAGCTGCTCGCCGAGTCGGAGTCTCCTCCGCTCGACGCCGCGATCGACGAGGAGCTCGTCGACTTCGTCGCCCACCGCAAGGAAGCCCTCTGATCAGCAGTGCCCGGCGGCCTCGAGGATCCGATAGGGATCGACGGCCGGTCCTCCACCGGGATGCACCTCGAAGTGGAGGTGGGTGACCGACGCGCTGCCCGTGGAGCCGACATATCCGAGCACATCACCTGCGCGCACGGGCGACCCCGTGCCGACACCCTTCGCGAAAGCCGTGAGGTGGGCGTAGAAGAAGTAGGTGCCATCGGGAGCCGTCAGCCACATCTGGTTGCCACCGAGTGAGCCCTTGAAGTTCTTGATCTGCCGAGTGATCCGTCCGCTGGCAACGGCGTAGATGGGCGTGCCCTTCTTGGCGAAGATGTCCGTGCCCTCGTGGTGTCGGCCGCCCGAGCGAGGCGCACCGAAGGTGTCCCAGAAGGCGCAGGTGTGGGGGAGTGGAAACACGGCGAGGGTGACCGACGCGCGGCCGGTGGCGGTCGCTGCCGCGCTCGCCAACGCCTTCTCGGTGGCCGAGTCGGCGATGCCGGTCCGGGAGAGCCCCATCCAGCCTTGGAAGACCTTGACGGCCTTCACCGTCGCCGGGCCGTACACACCGTCGGCGCCACCTGTGGGGCGGGCGCCGACGGCGATCAACTGGCGCTGCATCGTGACGACGGCGGCACCGGTGGCGCCGGGCCGCAAGGTGCCGGTCGATGATGCAGCGGCAGAGGCGGGGACGCCGAGGAACAGCGCCGAGAGAACGATCAAGGTGCCGAGGACACGCCACGAGCGGCTGAGCATTGGATGGTCTCCTCTGTTCGGTCCGCTTGGGCGGCAACGTTAGACGACGCAGCGGCAGAAGGGGCATCGCTCCGTCAAGAAATCGTCTGTATAGAAATGATCCAGTACCGTCGGCTGGCCGACATTCATCGTGACGATCCGCTCACAAACCACTCAGAGCAGGCAATATCACTCAGCTGGGCGTAGATGACTGAACAGATGTGACACAGGACAACAACGTTGGTATCGACAATTGCGAACAATGGCGCGACGGTGAACCACCGTCACTATTTGGGGGGACGGTTGAGACATCGAGGGGATCATCATGTATTTGTTCACCAGAAATGCCGTCCTGACCGGCAACCCGGCTGCGTCGATGGCGTGGGCCGTCAAGATCGGCGACTACGTCACCACGACCACTGGTCGGCCGGTGTCCACCTGGGCGGCCCAGTTCGGGCAACCGATCGGCACCGTCTCGTGGAGCACCGTGCTCGAGTCCCATGCTGATCTGAACGTCGCGTTCGGGGCGCTCGAGACCGACGCCGGCTACGCCAAGCTGGTCGAGGAGGGAATGCCGTTCTTCACGTCACCGCACGAGATGACGATGCGCCGGGCGATCCAGGACGGACCGTCCGAAGGTAGCGAGCCGCCGGCGGTGGGCGCCCTGGCCAATGTGACCACCGCTGTGGCCGCCACCGGCAAGATGGCGGAGGCGATCGCGTGGGGAGTGGCCGTCAGCGCACACGTCGGGAAGGTCACCGGCAATCCGGTCATGTTCCTCGCCGACACCTACGGGGCGTTCGGCCAGCTGACCTGGTTGGGGACCTCGCCGGACCTCGGCGCCGTCGACGCCGCGAACGACAAGCTCGCCGCGGACTCGGGGTACATGGACATGCTCGGCCAGTCGGGCGACCTGTTCGTGCCGGGGTCGGGGCATCGGGCACTGTTCGCACGCATTGGCTGAGCGAGCGTCATCCCGAACTGACATAACGACGATTATGGGCGATGTGGCCCGTCCGGATGGAGTTCACGATCCCGGACCGGGCGGGCCGCATCGAGCACCCATTGGAGGATCTCGGCGAGCTCTCGTGCCGACGGCTTGGTCCCGGCGGCAGCGAGGTCTCGCTCGGCGTCGTTCACCGCGCAGGCCAGCACGTACAGCTCGTCGTGCAGTTCATCCTCGTCGAGCTGTAGCTCGACGGCTCGTTGGCGGCCGACCCAGTGCCATTGGCGGCATGACTGCGAGCAGAACTTGCGGGGGCGGCCGATTCGTTGGTCAGGGAGCACTCGCCGGCACCACTGGCACCGCGATCGCTGCTCCTGTCCCTCATCGGTCCTTTTCGTCATGACGAAATGGTAGATGATCAACGATCCGTGAGTGCGTTCCCTGTCCGCCACGCGGCCTCGGCCTGATCGAGCCGCTCGGTGGCTTCGCTCCGTAGACGATCGGCCACCGCGGCGACGACCACGTTGGTGAGGGCGAGCGTGCCGACGTGGCTGTCGAAGGGTCCCCCACCCGCCGCGGCGACGGTGAAGGTCCGGTTGGCCATGGCCGCGAGCGGTGAGAGCAAGCTGTCGGTGATCGCGACGCACCACGCCTGACGACGGTGCGCTTCGCGAGCGGCCTCCACGACCCACCGGTCGTATCGGCGAAGGTCGATCATCACGAGGACGTCGGTTGCCTTGACCAGTGCCACCGTGCGCCGTACCGCCACGTCGTTGCCGTCGACCAGGCGCACGCCCTCGCGCAGCGCCGCCAGGTCGCCGACCAACTGCGTGGCAACACCGACGGATGCGTCGCCGGACAGGACGAACACCCGAGCCGCCGGGTCCGAAAGATGACCCACGACATCGTCGAGCGCTGCCTCGTCGAGCGCTCGAAACGTGCTGGCGACATTGTCGAGTTCGAGGTCGAGGTGACGGCCGATGGCGTCGTTGGCCGCCGGCTCGCGAATTCGCTCGGCGGCGGGCCGGAGCTGGCGGGCCAGAGCGTGCTGGACCGTCGATTGCAGGTCCGTGAACCCGTCGTAGCCGAGCTTGGTCGCCAGGCGGACCACCGTCGCCGCACCTGAGGCGGCTGCCTCCGCGAGTTCGGCGACCGTCCCGAAGGCAACGAGCTGCGGCTGCGCGAGCACGATCTCGGCCACCCGCCGTTCGGCCGGGGTGAGAGATGCACTCGCCTTGCCGATGCGTTCGTCGACTTCCACGACCGGCGATGGTACTGCTCCTGCCGATGCCGGATCGAATATTCCATTTCCTGGTAGGATTGGAATTCGCGTTCCAATCAGTTCACCCGAGTGAAGGAGTTCCAGCACATGACCACCCTGACCGAGCATGCGATGCCCGCCGTCATCGAGTCACCTGTCTGGCCGACCCTCACCGTTCCGTCGTCGCCGATCGGTCGCGAAGGGTTCGTTCGAGCCGCAGGCCACGCGGCTCGACTGATTCCAGCCATCGTCCACGATGCACTCGTCGACTTCGCCGACGCCGCACCGCAGTCGGGTGCCATGGTGTTGCGAGGGCTCCCCGTGGGGGACCTGCCCTGCACCCCCGACTCCCCCACCTCGTTGACGGCGAAAGACCTCACCAGCGAGTTCGTCCTGCTCACCGCAGCCCGCCGATTGGGTCAGCCGATCGGGTACCTCCCCGAGCACGGCGGTGACCTCGTGCAGAACCTCGTCCCCACCAAGGACAACGCGCACCGTCAGGTCAGCACGTCCTCGAAGGTGCAGTTGATGTTCCACACCGAGGCGGCCTTCCACCCTCACCGACCCCGGTACCTGCTCCTGTTCTGTCTGCGCGGCGACCCCAATGCGACGACGACGCTGTCATCGATCTTCGAGGTGCTGCCCCTGCTGCCGTGGCGGGTGGTCGACACGTTGTTCCAGCCGCGCTTTCGGACGGCAGTCGACGAGAGCTACCTCCACGGACGCGAGAACGTGCTCGGCGCACCGATGCCGGTTCTTCGCGGCGAGCGTCATCGGCCATCGATGGTGTTCGACGCCGACCTGATGGTGGGAACCGACCCGGAGGCCGACGATGCGTTGGGCGAGCTTTCTGCTGCGGTCGAGTCGCACCACGCCGGCTTGGCCCTTCGCGCCGGAGACCTGCTCGTCGTCGACAACAACGTGGCGGTCCATGGTCGGTCCCCCTACGAGCCACGCTGGGACGGACACGACCGGTGGATCCAACGCTCGATGGTGGTCACAGATCTCGCCGCGAGCGCCGGCGAGCGCGACGGACGAGTGATCGTCACCCGCTTCGGCTTCTGAAGCCGGTCAGGCTCCGCCGAGCGCGAGCCAGGTGTCGGCGATCACCTGGTCGCCCGTCACCGCGACAACGACGCCGTCCGTGGGGCGGCCCCACAGACGCAGCAACATCGCGACAGCGGGTGCCCGAAGGGTCGCGGCCGCGTCGTGATTCGAAGCGAGCAGGATCGGGACGCCGGTGGAGCCATCGACGACCCACCGCTGCCCGACGTCGGTGAGCTCGACGGCGAGGGTGCTCGTCGGCGGCGCCCGACGTTCGCGAGCCAGCAGGCGCGGCAACATCACGGTCCAGTACTCGTCGACACCGTCGGCAGCGAAGGAGGTCTCGATGGTGGGTGATCCGCCGATGGCGCGCTCGGCGTCCCAGCGGTGCACGGAGGCCTCCTGCGCCTGACGGCGGCGCCAGAGGCCGGCCACCTTGGGCTCGACCGGGAACGGATGCCACGTCGGTGCGTCGGGGTCGATCGCGGCGATCATGTCGATCATCCGGGCTCCTCCGGAGCGCACCCAGGCCGCCCGGGCCGAACGGCTCTCCGGCGCCGGATCGTCGTGGGGCGGGGGCGGCCCACCGGTGATGAGCGCGCCGATCACCCATCGGTGGATGTCACCGAGATGCTGGCCGAGCGCAGCCAGGTCCCAGCCGGGGCACCCCGCCACCGGCGCCTCCGCCGGGCCGGTTTCGACAGCCACCGCGAACGCTTCGACGTCGGCGGCCAGCAGCGAGAGATGATCGAGGCTCATGGTGTCGCACAGTAGGCCGGGCAGAATGGTCGGCGATGTCGAATTCACCGCTCTCCCCCATGCCGACCGCACCGGCGACCTCCTTCGCCAGCGACAACGCGGCGGGCGCTCATCCCTCCGTGATCGACGCCCTCGTCGCCGCCAACGAGGGGCACGCCCTCGCCTACGGCAGCGACCGGTGGACCGACGAGACCCACGGACGGTTTCGTGACCTGTTCGGGCCCACCTCCGAGTCGTTCCTGGTGTGGAACGGCACCGGCTCCAACGTCATGGCACTGGCGACGATGATCCAACCGGCGGAGTGCGTCGTGTGCACGGACTGGGCCCACATCGCCGTCGACGAGGCAGGGGCGCCCGAGCGCGTGCTCGGCGCCAAACTGCTCGCGCTCCCCTCCCCTGCCGCCAAGCTCGTGCCCGAACAACTCGACGCGCTGCATCATCTGCAAGGCGTCGAGCACCACGCGCAGCCGGGTGTGGTCAGCCTCACCCAGAGCACCGAACTCGGCACGCTGTACACGGCCGACGAGATCGCTGCGCTGTGCGATACGGCGCACCGGATGGGGATGCGTGTCCACGTCGACGGAGCTCGTCTTGCCAACGCCGTCGCTGCGTTCGGCGGGACGGTCGCCGCGCTCCGATCGTTCACCGTCGACGCAGGCGTCGACGTGGTGAGCTTCGGCGGCACCAAGGCCGGAGCAATGGGCGCCGAAGCCGTGATCTACCTCGATCCTGCGATGGCGGCCCGTGCGAAGTACGTCCGCAAGCAGGTCACCCAGTTGCCGTCGAAGATGCGCTTCGTCGCCGCTCAGATGAACGCGCTCTTGGACGACGATCTGTGGATTCGACTGGCGCAACACTCCAACTCGATGGCGACACGGCTGTACGACCTGACGGCCGACATTCCCGGGGTCGCCTTCGACGCACCCCCCGCCGTCAACAGCCTGTTCCCGTGTCTGCCGGCTCAGGCGATCGAGCCGCTGCGCGACTGGTGCTTCTTCTGGGATTGGGACGTCTCGCGCGACCAGGTCCGGTGGATGACGGCATGGGACACGACGGTCGACGACGTCGAGCAGTTCGCCGCCGGCGTTCGCCATCTCCTCGCTGGGCTCGTGTGAACATCTTGAAAAGATCCTGATCGGAGGCTCTCGACAGCGAGGCGATCATGGCGTAAAGTGAGGAGGTACTTGCTGACAGCAAGTATTTCGCAGGCCTGACGGACAGGGGGTTCCATGGCAGCGGTCGACGTCTTTTTCCATCGCTCGTTCACTGATGACCGGTGGATGAATTCCGCAGCCTGCAAGGGCCTGACGCATCTGTTCTTCCCGCCGCCCGCCGAACGGCCGCAGGCTCGCGATCGCCGGGAGTCCACTGCCAAGGCAGTGTGCGGCTCGTGCACCGTGGGCAGTACGTGCCGCGAGTTCGCCCGGACGAACCACGAATACGGATACTGGGGTGGAGAGAGCGAGGACGAGCGGCATGCCGCCGGCTTCCGCCTCATCGCTCCGATCGGTGTTCGCGCCCGCAACGTCGGCTAGTCACGCCGTTCGCCAGGTGACCCGCAACTCCACCGGCTTGCGGAAGATGACCCCGGCGACGCCTACCTCCCCGACCAGTTCCACATCCGGGAGCAGGTCGATCACCGCGTGAACCGCCGCCCGCGTCTGCAGGCGAGCAAGTTGCGCCCCGATGCACGCGTGAGGTCCGTGCGCGAACGCAACGTGGGTACGAGCGCCGGGACGGGTGAGATCGAAGCGATCGGGGTCCGTGAACGCCGCAGGATCTCTGTTGGCCCCGGCGA
>JBBQTC010000042.1:0-37702 GCA_038234785.1 Acidimicrobiales bacterium | reverse complement strand
GCCCTGCGATAGGTGATTGCGTCGTCGTCGGTGTCGGCGGCTGCGCGGGTCAGCATGTTCTCGGACACGTCGAGCCCGAGCACCGAGGCCGCACCGTGCTCGCGCGCCCAACGACAGAACCATCCGAACCCGCACCCGAGGTCGAGCACCCGCAAGCCGTCCAACGGCGGCACGAGCGACCGCAACGACGGCCACTCGGCGGCGCCGTCGAGCCCGTCGACGCTGCGCGGCAGTTGGCCGTAGCCGCGGAAGAACTCGGGGTCGTCGTAGATGTTCTGCGCCATGTGATCACTGTACGAAATCGGCTCCGCGCCAGTCCGCGGTTTCTGCGGGAGGCCGGAGTTCGTGCCGCCCGCCGGAGGCGACTGGCAGACTGCGTCCATGCACTCACACGACGCCTCGACCGAGGTGCTCACCCAGGCCATCGTCCGCTACGCCGTGGACCGAGTGCGACTCGATCCGCCGCCGCTGGACGGGCCGCGCACCGTGGAGGAGCTTCGCGCAATGGCGGGCAGGACCATCAGCGAGCGCGGCATGGGTGGCCTGGAGGCCCTTCGAGTGTTCGGCGACGTGCTGGCACAGGCCTGCATCTCCGTGGACCATCCGCGGTTCCTGTCGTTCGTGCCGGCCGCCCCTACCGAGGCGAGCATTCTCTTCGACCTCGTCGTCGGTGCGTCGAGCATCTACGGCGGCTCGTGGCTCGAGGGCGGCGGAGCGGTCTATGCGGAGAACGAGGCGCTGCGTTATCTGTCGGACCTTGCCGGGATGCCCGTCGAATCCGGCGGCGTGTTCGTCAGCGGGGGCACTGCCGGCAACCTCAGCGCGCTCATCGCCGCCCGGCACCGGTGGCGGGAGCGGGCCGAGGGACGTCACGATCGAACCAGGGGATTGATCGTCGCGTCGAAGGGTGCCCACAGCAGCATCGCGGCGGCCGGCCGGGCGATGGACGCCGACATCATCGCTGCGGACGCGGACGACGAGGGGCGCCTGCGAGCCGACGCACTCCGCTCGCTGATCGACGGATTGGATCCCGACGACCGAGCGCGGGTGTTCGCCATCGTGGCCACCGGCGGCACGACGAACGCGGGTGTCATCGACCCGCTCGCCGGTGCGGCAGACGTGGCCGAGGAACTCGGGGTGTGGTTCCACGTCGACGGTGCGTATGGCGGCGCCGCGCTGGCGGCCCCCAGTGTGCGCGATCGATTCATCGGTATCGAACGCGCTGACAGCTTCATCGTCGATCCGCACAAGTGGTTGTTCGCACCCTTCGACTGCTGCGCGCTGCTCTACCGAGATCCGTTCCAGGCTCGCCGCGCCCACACGCAGCACGCCGAGTACCTCGACGTCCTGCACGGCAACGAGGACGCCGAATGGAATCCCAGCGACTTCGCTCACCACCTGTCGCGTCGCGCACGAGGTCTGCCGCTGTGGTTCAGTCTCGCCACGTACGGCACCGCCGCCTATCGCGATGCCGTCGAACAGACCCTGTCGGTCACCCGGGCAGCCGCTCGCTGCATCGACGCCGCCGAGCATCTCGAACTCATCATGGAGCCCGAGCTCAGCGTGGTCCTGTTCCGTCGCTCCGGGTGGACCGCGCCGCAGTATCAAGCATGGAGTGACCGCCTGCTCGCCGACGGAGTGGCATTCGTCGTCCCGACGTCGTGGGCGGGCGAGACCGTCCTGCGCATCTGCGTCGTCAACCCGCGCACCACGATCGACGACATCGAACTGCTCGTCGAGTCGCTCGCCTGAACGAGGAGGACCACATGGCCGATCTGCTCATCCGCAATGCACGCATGGTGGCCACGGTCGACCCGCAGCGCCGGGAGTTGTCCGGTGGCTGGGTCGCGATCACCGGCAACGTGATCGAGGCCGTCGGTGACTCGAACGCCCCGGCTCCCGAGGCGACCCATGTGGTCGACGCCACGGACTGCCTCGTCACGCCCGGCCTGGTGAACACCCATCACCACATCTTCCAGAACCTCACCCGCGCCTACCCGCCGATGACCGACAAGCCGCTGTTCGGTTGGCTCCAGACGCTCTACCCGCTGTGGCGTGCGATCGACGAGGACTCGGTCTTCGCCAGCACGTTCGTCGGCTTGGCAGAACTCGCCCTGAGCGGGTGCACGACCAGTTCGGACCACCTCTACCTCCATCCGAGGTCGGCCGGCGACCTGTTGGGTGCGGAGATCGCCGCGGCACATGAGTTGGGGATGCGGTTCCACCCCACGCGCGGGTCGATGAGCCTGAGCCAGAAGGACGGTGGGCTCCCACCCGACGATGTCGTCGCCGACGACGACGAGATCCTCGCCGCGAGCGAGGACGCAGTGCTCCGTCACCACGACCGGGGGCACGGCGCGATGGTGCGCATCGCACTCGCACCCTGCAGCCCGTTCAGCGTCACCGAGCGGCTGATGGTGCAGTCCGCCGAACTGGCATCGCGACTCGACGTGAGGCTGCACACCCACTTCGCCGAGAACGTCGAGGACGACGAGTTCTCCATCGCCACGTTCGGCTGTCGTCCGATGGAGTATCTCGAACGCACCGGGTGGTGCACGGATCGCACGTGGGTGGCCCACTGCGTGATGCCCGACCCCGACGAGATCACCCGGCTCGGTCGAGCAGGGATCGGCGTGGCCCACTGCCCCAGCAGCAACTGCATCCTCTCGTCGGGCATCGCCCCGATCGTGCCGATGCGGGCCGCCGGAGTGAAGGTCGGACTCGGCGTGGACGGCTCGTCGTCGGCCGACAGCGCCTCGCTGTGGCTCGAGGCTCGCACCGCGATGCTGCTCGCCAAGCTGCGTGACGGCGCGCACGCGAGCACGGCTCGGATGGCGTTGGAGGTCGCCACCCTCGGCGGTGCCGGTTGCCTTGGTCGCGTCGGTGAGATCGGGGTGATCGCACCCGGCGCGGTGGCCGATCTGGCGGTGTGGCGACTCGACGGACCGCTGTACGCCGGCGCCGTCGCCGACCCGATCGAGGCCTGGATGCGCTGCGGACCGGCCGCCGCGTGGCACACCATCGTCAACGGGCGGTTCGTGGTCCGCGAGGGACACGTGATGCATCCCGACCTACCCCGCGCGCTGCGATCCCACGCCCGCCACGCGGCCCGGATCCAGGGTGTTGCGTAGCCGGTCCGCCGCGATCGACGCTACGTTGCCGGTATGACCGAAACCGCCGACCAGTTCCTCGTCGGGGTCTCGCTGCCCGATGCCCTTCGCGCACAGGAGTTCCTCTCCGCCGCCACCGGCCTGGGTCTGAAGCACGCGCTGAAGCTCCGCGACGCCGTCATCGTCACCAAGGACGACAAGGGCCAGACCGCCGTGCGCGAGACCATCGACCCGCAGCCGGGGCGGACGGCACTGTCGAGCGGCATGTGGACGGGGTTGCTCGGCCTCATCGTAGGCGGCCCGGTCGGCTGGCTCGTCGGTGGCGCCGTTGGCGCAGGCGTGGGTGCGGGCGCGGCGAAGATCATCGACCTCGGCATCCCCGACGAGTGGGTCCAGTGGTTCCGCGACGTCGTCCAGCCCGGCACCACCACGGTGGTCCTGCTGGTCGAGGACCTCGATGTTCGTGCGCTCGCCGACGAGCTCGGGCGGTTCCCGTTTGCCACCCTCGTGCACACGACGCTCCCCGCCAGCTCGCTTCGCCAGCTCGAGGAAGCGCTCGGCCAGGGACCCGCCGAGGCGACGCGCCACCAGATCGGCGACTGAGTCGGCAACACTGTTCGGCGTGCACCTCGACCGACGCGCCTCGATCCGCCTGATGGCGGGTGCCGCGGTCGTCGCCCTGGCCGCCTGTCGGACGCCCAGCGCCGAGGTCGCCGGCCCGGTGGTCACCCGGCGTCGGCGCAACGGCGCTGCCCCTGTGCCGATCACGTCCGTGATCATGGTCGGCGACTCCATCACCGCGGGAAGCTCGGCGGCCCTCAGCAGCACGCTGGTCGATGCGGGCATTCCCGATGTCCGCATCGAGGGCAAGTCGTCGCGTCGGATCGAGGTCGGGAACGGGAGGGGGTCGACGCCGCTGAGCGGTCTGCGCGAGATCGAGGGCCTGGTCGCCGAGGGTGTGGACCCGTCGGCGTGGGTCATCGAACTCGGTACCAACGACATCGGCAGCTACCCCGACGCGGTCGCGTACGGCGAGTTGATCGACGCAGTGGTCGCCCTGCTCCCCCAGGACGTACCGCTCGTATGGGTGAACACGTACCGGGTCCAGTACCTCGAACAGACGAACATCTTCAACCTGGTCCTCGAACAGCGGATGACGTTACGTGGCAACGGGGTCGTCGCGGACTGGTTCACGCTCGCGTCCGCACCCGATCAGAAGATCCTCCAGGGTGACCACATCCACCCGAACAAGGACGGTCAGCAGGTACTTGCGTTGCTGGTGCTTCAGGCGCTCCAGCGGCTCTGACCGAAGCGGTACCCGACGCTGCGGACGGTCTGGATGAGGTTGGCGTGCTCCTCGCCCAGCTTGGCTCGCAGGCGTCGGATGTGGACGTCGACGGTGCGAGCGCCGCCGTAGTACTCGTAGCCCCAGACCCGGCTGAGCAGCATCTCGCGGGTGAAGACCTTGCCCGGGTTCTGGGCGAGGAACTTCAACAGCTCATACTCCATGTACGTGAGGTCGAGGGGGTGGCCCTCGATGCTCGCCTGGTAGGTCTCCAGGTTGAGTGCCAGTCCGCTGTACTCGACCATCTCCGGGCGGACCTCGGTGCCGCCGCGGAAGAACAGGTGACGGAGCCGGGCCTCGACTTCGGCCGGATGGAACGGGGTGAGGCAGAAGTCGTCGTACAGCTCGTCACGCAGCTCGAGGTCGGCGAGCTGGCCGCCGCTCACCAGCACCAGCAACGGGCTGACGGGGGTGTCGCGCTTGCGTAACGAACGACAGAACGCCCAGGCACCGTCGGGGTCCTGGTCGCAGGCGACAACCGCGCCGGCCCAGCCCGTGGCCGGTTCGTTGCGCGAGGCGTCGTCGGCGGATCCGACCGCCTTCCAGCGGTAGCCGGCGAGGTCGAGCGTGCGCGCCAGATCCGACGGCGGTGGCTCGGGGAAGACGGCGACGAGCTCCACTATCGGGTCCTGGCCATCACAGCGCCTTCAGGTACCGGTTCAGCTCGAACTGGCTGACGTGGGTCTTGTAGGCGCGCCATTCGCTGCGCTTGTTGCGCAGGAACCATTCGAAGATGTGCTCACCGAGCGCTTCCTGCACGAGGGTCGAGTTCTCCATCACGCGCAGTGAGTCGCTGAGCGACTGCGGCAGGGTGTCGATCCCCAGCTTGCGCAATGAGACGTCGTCCATCTCGAACAGGTTGGCATCGGCCTCGGCGGGGAGCTCGTAGCCCTCGGCGATCCCGCGCATCCCGGCGGCGAGCAGCACACTGAACGCCAGGTACGGGTTGCACGCCGGGTCGGGCGAGCGGTACTCGATGCGCGTGGCACTCGGGTTGCCGCGCTTGGCGATCGGCACTCGGATGAGACCGCTGCGGTTGTTGCGGGCCCAGCTGATGTGGACGGGCGCCTCGAACCCGGGCACCAGCCGCTTGTAGCTGTTGACCGTCTGGTTGGTGACCGCAGTGATCTCGGCCGCGTGACGCAGCAGGCCGGCGATGAACTGCTTGGCGACCACCGACAGGTTGTACGCGTCGTCGGCGTCGTAGAACGCATTGGCCTCGCCGTCGAACAGGCTGAGGTGCAAGTGCATGCCGCTGCCCTGCACGCCTTCGAGCGGCTTGGGCATGAACGTGGCGTGCACGCCCTGCTTGGCGGCGACCTCCTTCACGACGAGCCGGAACGTCATCACACCGTCGGCCATGCTCAGCGCGTCGGTGTGGCGGAGGTCGATCTCGTGCTGGCTCGGAGAGTCCTCGTGGAAGCTGTACTCGACGGGGATGCTCATCGTCTCGAGCGTGCGGATGGTTTCCTTGCGTAGCGTGCCCGACACGTCGGTGGTGGTGAGGTCGAAGAAGCTTCCCTCGTCGAGGGTGACCGGAATCTGACCGAGCTGCGGTGGCGCGAAGTAGAAGAACTCGATGTCGGGGGCCACGTAGAACGAGAACCCGCGGTCGCGTGCGGCGCGCAGGTTGCGCCGCAGCACCTGGCGCGGGTCGCCCTCGAACGGTGTCCCGTCGAGGTTGTGGATGTCGCAGAAGACGCGAGCCTCGACGGCCTTGGGATCTCCCCAGGGGAGCACCTCGAACGTGTCGGGGTCCGGCATCGCCAGCACGTCGGCTTCCTGGATGCGACTGAACCCGTCGATGGACGACCCGTCGAAGGTCATCCCGTCCTCCAGGGCGTTCTCCAGCTCGGCAGGACTGATCGCGAAGCTCTTCAGGTTGCCGAGCACGTCGGTGAACCAGAGGCGGATGAGGCGAACCCCGCGCTCCTCCACGGTGCGCAGCACGTAGTCGCGTTGTTGCTCGAGCATGGACGAACTCCCTCAGGGGCTCAAGGGACGAGGGAAGTCTGCCACTTGCGCGGCGGAAAGGCCCAGGTCGTATGTGAACGGCGTATGAAACGGAACGGCGCGACGGGGTCAGTCGAGCACCCGACGGGAGAACGTGGCGGGTTCGCGGCGGGCCATCAACCAGCCGCCGATTGCTGACAGCAGCGGCAGTCCGAGCGCGAGCGTGAGCAGCTGTGGGAACGGCACCGGGACGAGACTGTCCAGCTCGGAGTGGAAGGCGGCGACGAGGGCGATGTAGGCACCGACGGTGCCCAACAGAATGCCGAGCACCGACAGCGCGATGGCGGTGCTCGCCGCCAGAGCGCGGCGGGTGCGAGGCGACGCGCCCGTTGCCGTCAGGGTCGTCAGGTCTTGGCGGCTCTCGCCGCGGATCAGGCCGACGGTCATCGTCACGATCGCGAGCGCGAGCAGGACGCCGACCAACGTGCTGTCCCATCGGAGCTGGGAGATCCCGTCCTGGGTCGACCTGACCTCGATCGCCAGTCCGGCCACCGCGGCCGCCCCACGTGCGGCACGGATCTGCTCGACGGTGAGGGCCCCGGGTGACTCGACGATCCATCCGGCCCGGGCCGTGATCCAACCGTGCTGTTCCATTGTCGCCGTCGTGATGATGGCGTTCGGCGCCGAGGAGTACGTCGGCAGTGCCGCCGCTTGGGTCCGAGCCTTCGCGGCATCGGGTCCGTCGCGCTTCTGGATGTCGAGGAGGACCATCGGATCGGTGCGCTGTGTGAGCACTTCCGTGGACGGGCCGATGCTCGCCGGGTCGACGTCGTAGAGCGCGAGGAGCTCTGGGGTCTGCACGTAGGGGTATGCGATCCACCTGATGGAGTGGTCGTCGATTCGAGCGCCCAGCGAAATCGGTTCGCGCATGCTCGGATCGAGGTTGCTCGGGTTGAAGGCGACGTCGAGCGCGACCGACGAGCCGTCGCCACCCAGTGCCGCGACCACTGTTGCCGCACGTGCGTCGAGTTGGTCGACCTCGGCCGCAGTGAGATCGGGTTGCAGATCGGTGTGCGGGTCGCCGACCCGAATCAACAGTTGGTGGGTGGACAGGTTGCCTTCGTCGACTGAGTACTCGTTGGTGGATGCGATGACGATCACCGACACGGCGATGCCGAGCGCGAGCGTGATCGCGGCGAGCGCGGCAGCGGAGCGGGCTTGTGAACGGGCGAGGTCGCGGCAGGCGAGCCGAGGTGCGAACGGCAGACGGTGGGCAAGGGCGCCGAGCACGCGGATCGCCGCCGGGGCGGCGAAGACGGTGCCGATGACGATACCGACGATGCCGGCGACGAGCAGGAGCGGTTGTACATGCGCCGACGTCGGGTGCGACAGCGCGACGCCCGTGACGCCGCCGGCGATGAGCACCGCTGTCGCCACCAGGGATCGACGCACGGCACGGGAACGCGGCGGGCGGCCCGAGAGCGCGGTCATCACCGGGATGCGCGATGCGGCTCGGGCCGGCCACCAGGCCGCCAGGGTGGCGACGACGATCGCCAGCAACGCCAGCACGGCGATGAGGACCCACGGCAGATGGAATCGATCGACGCGGTGGTTGGCCGCGATCTCGACCGCGGGCGCGGCGAGCAGCCAACCCCCCACCCCCGCCGCCGTGCCGAGGACTGCGGCGATGACACCGAGGATGACGCCGTTCGACACGACGGCCATGCGGACGTGTCGAGTCGTCGCGCCGATGGCCGAGAGCAGACCCAGCTGGCGCTGTCGGCGCTGGGCAACCACGGCAAAGCCCGACGCAGCGATCAAGCCGACGAGCGTCATCGCCAGCGTCGACGCCGTGAGCACGAGCGCGGCGACAGCGGTGTCCTCCGAGCCCATGACCTCCAGTCCGAACTGCGGAGTGGAGGTGTCGCCGCTCCCGCCGGGTGGGGCTGGTACGCGGTCGTGATCGTCGACGAGGAGTCTGTATGAGTCCGGCGATGGCAGCGTGCCGGGCGCGACCAGCGCGAACTCGTCGCTGAGGTCCTTCGGGTTCTCCACCGTTCCCACGACCGTCCACGTGATGTCGTCCACCGTGATGTCCGAGCCGATCCCGACATCGAGGACGTTCGCCGCGCCATCGGTGAGCGCGACCTCGCCGGCTCGTTGCGGGGAGCGGCCGTGACGCAGGTCGAGGACCGTTGCCGTGTAGGTCCCGTTCGGATCCGAGTCGCGAACATCGAGATGTTGCAGCGTGCCGGGCACGAGGATCGCCCGATGAGCGATCACGTCGACGCTGTTGAATCGGTCCTGGACGGCGGCGATGGTCGCCGCCGCCAGCGCGGGATCGGTGCCGTCCACCCGCACCGACGCGTTGGCACCTCCGAACTCGGCCGTCGGACCGGGCACGGCATTGGTGGCGAGTGTGGCGAACACGACAGAGGCCGCAACCGCCGCGGTGAGCAGGCAGAGGACGAGCACCTGCTGACGCCACTCGCGCCGGAACATCCGTCCGGCCCACCGGAACATGGCCCGGCGCCCTGGTCCTCCCACGCTCATGCTGGCTGACCGGTGCCGGAGGTGAGGAGTGATTCGGGTCCCGGCGCATCGCCGGTCTGGTCCACGAGATGACCGTCGCGTAGGAACACCACGCGGTCGGCCCACGATGCGAGGTGGGCTTCGTGGGTGACGACGACTCCTGCTGCCCCGAGCCGGCACGATTCGCGGAGCAACCGCATCACTCCCTCGCTGTTCACCGAGTCCAGAGCGCCGGTGGGCTCGTCGGCGAGGAGCAGGCCGCGGTCGCCGACCACCGCGCGGGCGATGGCGACTCGCTGGCGCTGGCCGCCCGAGAGTTCGTCGGGGAAGCGATCGGCACAGTCCTCGGTGCCGAGCTGTGCGAGCGCGGCCAACGCGGCGATTCGTGCTGCTCGGCTGCTCGTGCCATCGAGCTCCAACGGCATCGCGACGTTCTCGGCTGCGGTCAATCCGGAGAGGAGGTTGAAGTCCTGGAAGACGAATCCGATCGACCGGCGGCGCAATTGGGCCCGCTTCGCGATGGACATCGTCGACAGCGCGGCACCGTCCACGAGCACCTCGCCCTCCGTCGCCTCCTCGAGGCTCCCGGCGATGGTCAACAGGCTGCTCTTGCCGGATCCACTCGGACCCATGATGGCGACGAGTTCGCCGCGTTCGACGGTGAGGTCGACCTCGAACAACGCGTGGACTGCTGCGGGACCGGATCCGTAGGTCTTCGACACCTTGTTGAGTTGCAACATGGCGGTCATCGCCGGACAGCTTGTCCGCGGGCGGAGCGCGTGACGGCCTGGATCACGGAGTTCGGTGTGGGGGTGGATGTCGGGACTGACGGTTGATGCGCCCTGAGGCGAGTCTCCGCGCTGTCCAGCCATCGCACCGCCGCTTCCAGTCGGAACAGTTCGGCGTCGACGACCAGCGCAAGGGCGACGTCGTCTTCGGCGGCGTCGGCCTTCACCGTGGTGTACCGCTGCATCAGCTGCACGAGGTGCCGGCGGTGGACCTGAATGAGCTGGGCGACATCGATCCCCGGCACCTGCACGGCGACGAGCACCTTGATCAACAACTCGTCGCGGGGAGGCTGGGCGGCGTCCATCGGCGTCTCCAGCCACCGCACCAACTCCTGATGGCCGGGGGCGGTGATGCGGTACCCCTTCTGGGGACCGTTGTCGGGTCCGTCGGATGCGATGAGTCCGTCGCGCTCGAGACGTTGCAGGGTCGTGTACACCTGCCCGACGTTCAACGGCCACACCTCCCCGGTGCGGGCTTCGAACTCGTGCCGGAGCTGTAGGCCGTACTTGGGACCCTCGCTGAGCAGGGCCAAGAGCGCGTGGCGGACGCTCATCGTGTGATCCGACCGATATGCATACGTCGTACAATACTCAGTATCTCAATCGGGTCAAGTCGACCCGGGACGCGCAGAGGGAGCCGGTCGCCCGGCCCCCTCTGTCAGTGCGTCGTGCGTGGGTCGGTGATCAGACCGCGCCGCAGACCGTCTCGGTGATGAGGCGGGTGACCGTGTACGGGTCGCAGTTGGCGTTCGGGCGGCGGTCCTCGGCGTAGCCCTTGCCGTCGCGCTCGACCTGCCACGGGATGCGGATGCTCGCCGCCCGGTTGGAGACGCCGTAGCTGAACTTGTTGTACGGGGCAGTCTCGTGGGCGCCGGTGAGGCGGCTCTCGATGTCGTCGCCGTAGTTCTTCACGTGCAGCTCGACCTTCTTGCCGATCGCCTTGCAGGCGGCCTCGATGGCCTTCATGTCGGTGTCTTCGCGCATCGCCTTCGTGGAGAAGTTGGTGTGCGCACCAGCGCCGTTCCAGTCACCCTTCATCGGCTTGGCGGCGAAGCTCACGACCACGTCGTAGTCCTCGGCGATGCGGTGGAGCAGCCAGCGGGCGACGGTGAGGTGGTCGCTGACGGTGACGCCGTCGGCGGCGCCGATCTGGAACTCCCACTGGCCGGGCATGACCTCGGCGTTGGTGCCCTCGATCATCAGGCCGGCGTCCATGCACGCCTGGGTGTGCTCTTCGATGATCTCGCGGGCGGCCACGCGACCGGCGCCGACGCCGCAGTAGTACGGACCCTGCGGCCCGGGGAACCCACCGGGGGGGAAGCCGAGCGGCGAACCGTCGAGCTTGAGGAACGTGTACTCCTGCTCGATCCCGAAGATCATTTCGTGCTTGGCGAACTTCTTGGCCGTCTTCACACTCGCGGCGCGGGTGTTGGTGACGTGGGGCTTGCCGTCCTTGGCGTTGTCGACCTCGCAGAGCACGAGGATGTTGTCGCCGCCACGGATCGGATCCGGGCAGGAGAAGACGGGGTTCAGCATGCAGTCGCTGTGCTCGCCGGTGGCCTGGTTGGTGGACGAACCGTCGAATCCCCAGATCGGCGGGGTCTTGCCGTTGGCGATGATCTTCGTCTTGGACCGGAGCAACGGTGTCGGCTCGGTACCGTCGAGCCAGATGTATTCAGCTTGGTAGGCCACTTGGCGTTCCTTTGTGAGATGAGGTGAAGGGGCGCCGCAATGCTGCCCAGGGGCGATTTCGGCCCCATTGCCTCAATGTGAACGCTGTGTGAAGTGCCCCGAGGTCGGGCGAGAACGGTCGCTGGTGCACAGCTTCGCTCATCGCGTGCGCCACCAACCAACCGTCGCCGCGGCGGCTTCCTCGAACGGCGTGGCGTGCAGGTCGAAGGTCTTCTCGGTGAGCGTCGAATCGGTGATCCACGGCTCTGCGAACTGGTACCAGGTCTCCTTCAGTTCGCGCATGGTGGGGCTCACGAGGCCGAGGGCGGTCACGGCGATCTTCGGCACCGCCGTCGCCGACGAGCCCGTCCCCGCTGCGGCGGCGAGCCCGGCCACCGTCTCGCGCTGGGTCAGCGCCGGCGCGTTCGGCACCTGCCAGGGCGATCCCCAGGCCCGCTCATCGCCGGCAATCGTGACGAGTGTGTGCACCACGTCGGGCATGTAGCTCACGCTGTGGGGTACGTCGAGGCCGCCGAGCAGTGACACCTTCTTGCCGGCGAGGATCTTGGGCATGGTGCGCTCGCCGAGTGCCGCTCCCATCACCTCCGGCCCGAAGAAGTCGCTCGCACGGGCGAGCGTTGCGCGGAGTCGGCCCGCGGCATGAGCGGCGAGCAGTTCGGTTGCCATCCGAGCGCGGGTCGCGCCCTTGGTGCCCGTTGCGGCCATGGGATGGTCCTCCCGCATCGGCATCACCGAGCCAGGGCCGAACGCGTAGAGGTTGTCCATCATCACGAGGACGGCGCCCGTCCGCTCTGCGGTCGTCATGATCGAGCGGTGGATGGGCGGCCATGCGGTCTCCCACTGGTGGTACGGGGGGTTGGCGCAGTTGAAGATCGTCGATGCCCCGTCGCTGATCCGGGTGAGCAGGTCGACGTCAGCGGCATCTCCCTTGGTCCGGGTGATCAGCCGGTGATCCGGTCCGGTGCCGCTACGGGTGATGACGGTGACGGTGTCGCCGCGGTCCGCCAGCACGCGGGCGACTCCTGATCCGACCGGGCCGCTGCCGATGACGACGTGATGTGACATGTGGATGCTCCTTCATTCGAGGTTTGCGCACTGCTCACAAACGAGAGCAGTGCTCACATACTGCCGAACGGCTCGACGAAAAGCGAGAGCAGTGCTCACATTTATCTGTGACGTTCGCTACATTGGGGACATGACTGGAGTTCGAGAGCGTGCTCGTGCCGCCACCACGGCGGAGATCATCAGGCTCGCCCGCGTACAGATGGCGACGGATGGGGCGGCCGCCCTCTCCCTGCGGGCGATCGCACGGGAGATGGGCATGGTGAGCTCGGCGATCTACCGCTACTACCCCAGCCGTGACGATCTCCTCACCGCCTTGATCGTGGATTCGTACGACCGGCTGGGCATCGCCGCCGAGCTGGCCGACGCATCGGTCAGGCGCCGGGCAGACATTCGGGCCCGCTGGCGTGCTGTCGCGCGGGCGGTGCGCGAGTGGGCGATGGAGCATCCGTCGGAATGGGCGTTGCTCTACGGCACCCCGGTACCCGGCTACGTCGCGCCCCCGGACACGATCGGCCCGGCCGGCCGGTACACCGCAGTGCTGCTGCTCATCCTCGGTGATGCCGCGGCGAACGGTGTTCGCCATCCCACCGCGGTGCCCCGGCACCTGAAGGCCGACCTGGCCCGCATGCGGGCCGAGTACGCACCCGGTGTCCCCGACGGAACGCTTGCCGCCGGACTGGGTGCATGGGCGGCGCTGCTGGGCGCGGTGACCCTCGAGGTCTTCGGGCACCTGCGCAACGTGGTGGACGCACCAGGAGCCCTGTTCGACGCAGTCGTCGAGCATCACGCCGTGGCGATCATGCCGGGAACCGAGCCGTAGTCGGCGGCGTCCAACGCCGCATGGATCGACGCTCGTTCATCTCGGTACTGCTCGGCACGCCCGCTCTGATCGCCATCGTGGCGGCCTGCGGCGACGACACGAAGGACGCAGCCGGCCTCGTCCGCCCCACCGGCGCCAACGACGTCGTGCTGCGCATCGGCTACGAGGGCGGCTTCGTGGGTCCGGGTGTCAACTTCGTCCGGCTGCCCCAACTGCTCATCAGCGGCGACGGTCGGGTGGTGCAACCCGGTGCCCAGACCGAGCAGTACCCGGGTCCGTTGCTCCCGACGCTGACGGAGCGCACCATCGACGACGCCGGCATCCAGAAGGTGCTCGCCCTGGCATCCGATGCCGGTCTACTGGCGGCGCCCCCGGACTACTCCCTCCCCCAGGGTGTCGGCATCGCCGATGCGTCCGACACCGTCGTGGAGATCTCGGCCAACGGCACCGCCTACCGCCACCAGGCCAATGCGCTCGGGATGGACATGGGCGATGGCGGCAAGAGCACGCCTGCCAGGGACCGGCTGAACGCGTTCGTCCTCCTGTTGGGTGACCTTCCGAAGGTTGTCGGCGACGCCCACCTGGGCAAGGAGACGATGCTCGCGCCGGATCGCTACCGCTTCCAGGCGATGGTGGTCGATCCGACGCAGTTCGGTGAGCCCGCGCCGACCCTCGTCGAGTGGCCGTCCGACACTGGAGTGGTCCTGGCCGATTCGGCGCAGTGCGCGACCGTGGAGGCCACCAAGGTCGCCGACCTCTTCACGCGGGCGACGCAGCTCACGTTCTTCACCGAGGCCGATGTCGCATATCAACTGTCCGTAGTGGCCGTGCTGCCCGGCGACGCGGTCTGCTGAGTCAGCAGGACGGGAACCATCGCCGCCGCAGCTCTCGAGGCATCGAAGAAGATCAGGCCGAGCTTGGCCGAGGCGGAGGCCAGCACGGCCAGCACCGCGTCAGGTCCTGCCTGCACCATCAGCACGTAGCCGTCCTCGCCCTTCACGAGGACCTGCTCGGGTGTGCCGCGGTCGAGGTCGCGGGCGACTCGAGAGCCGAGCGACAGCAGTGCCGCGCCGATCGCGCCGACTCGGTCCTCGTCGAGACCCTGGGGGAGCAACGACGCCATCATCAGCCCGTCCGCCGAGATCACCGCGGACGCCTGGATGTCGGCCGACGACGCGTTGAGGTCGGCGAGCATGGAGCGAAGGATGTCCTCACGCATGATGCGCAATTCCTCGATCGGCGATGACCGTGCCGTAGCGCGCGGTCAGCGTCCACACCAGGTCGACGAGGGCGGCGCGATGAAGCAGCGGAAGGCCTCCCAGCGCGAGTACGAAGCGATCTTCGCCGACGAACAGTGGCCAGAACCCAACTCGGCTGTTGCCCGCCATGTCCACCATCGCCCATGCTCCGCTGGAGGTCCCCGACGCGTCCGCAAGGTAGGCGGCGTGCCGCTCGTGCAGCGATGCGATGTCGGCACTGACGGCGGCCAGGAACTCGGCCTGGGCGGGCTCGAATCCGTTGCTCGCGATGCAGAAGCCCTGCGCGTCGGCGAGCAGGCCGTGCTCGGTGCTCGACAGGGCGGTGACGGCCGCCACGGCGATCGGCTCGAGGGCACCAGCGGGTGGCGCATACGGGACGTGAAATCCCTCGATCCATCCGCACTCCTGTACTCGAAAGGCGGTCGCCAGCGCCGATTTCGCAGGCTGGCCGCACCAGATGCACAGCTGATCCACGGTCGCCCGGACCGATGCGTGGGAGCGCATCGTGCCCAGCAGGAGTCGGCGCTCGGGGGTCTGGTCGGGGCCGGCGACGGCGTGGTAGGCGCCCGCCGGGGTGGGCTGGAGGAAGAGGCTGCCGCCGACGAACTCGAACTCGGCACTCACGCGGGAACCTCCTCGAGGTGAGTGGCCGGGCGACGCCGGACGATGTCCGTCTCGCCGGTGACGCCCGCGGACAGCATCGAACCGGTGCACACCGGCATCGGATCCTTCACCACGAGTCCGGTGGCGGTGCGAGCCTCGAGTGCCGTGGTGCGCTCGGGACCAATGAGCTGGTGCGCGCCGTTGAGCAGCCGCGATCGGAGCCCTGCCGCGCTCGGGCCGAACGCGAGGTACAGGTCCACCAGCGCGGCGAACGCACCGTCGGAGTCGAGGCGGACGACGTGGTGGTTGATGCGGGCGACGTGGAGTCGAGCATCGGTCGGGTCCTGCGCGACCCGCCGAGAGAGCTGGTGTGTGACGTCGTCCTCCGAAGGGAGCGGCTCGACGTGGATCCGGCCGGTGCCGGGCACGGCGAGATGTTCGGCCCGCCACTGCTCCATGGACGCGTCGGCGGCCGCAGCGGCAGCGACCGCGGCGGAGAGGTCGGTGCGGCGAACGATGTCGCGTGTGCCCGGGGTGACGTTCACGATGACTGTGCATCGGCAGGCGGCGCCCGCTCGAAGAGGGTCGAAGGTCACCAGTGTCGTTCAGGACTGTGTCGTTCAGGGCCTGTGTCGTTCAGGGCCTGTGTCGTTCAGGGAACGGTGACGACCGGCGCGGGGAGTCCCTGAGCGACGCGTTGTCGAAGGTCCTGGAGGTAGGCCTTGAGCACCACGAAGTCGGGGTGGCCGGGTTCGACGATCGGTGGCACGAGACCGATCGACTGGAACGCACCGTCGTCGGCCTGGAGCAGTGCGAGCAACTGCCGCGCCTCCTCGACGGTCATCGAGGTGCGGACATCCTGTTTCACGGCGTCCGCGAGCGCACCGAAGTTGGCGAGCAGGTCGCCGATGCCGATGTCGCTGGCGATGGTCTGCAGCAGGATGCGCTGACGCTCCATGCGCTGGTAGTCGCTGTCCGCCAGCCGCGATCGGACGTATCCGAGCGCCTTGGTGCCGTCCATGAAGGTCGGGCCCGGGCCGATGGTGGGGGGCAGCCGATAGTTCGAGCAGCGCAACTTGCTCGGCATCGGGAGTGCCTTGTCGAGGTCGATCGTGATCCCGCCGATCGCGTCGACGACCTTCACGAAGCCGCAGGAGTTCACGAGCACGTAGTCGTCGATCGACAGGCCGAGGGTGTAGCTGAGGCCCTCCATCAGCGCTCTGATGCCGGGCTCCGTGCCGCCGGTGGAGTACGCGGCCTTCAACTCCGGATCGTTCTCGACCGTGACGTAGATGGCATTCACGAGATCGTCGAAGCCGTTCGGATACCGCTCCGCCATGGGCGTGCCCGGAGGGAACTCCACGTTCTTCAGGTTGCGCGGCACCGAGACCATCGCCGTGTGACCGGTGCCCTCGTGCACCATCGCCAGGATCATCGTGTCGGTCCGCAGGCCGACGCGGTCCTCGCCCTCGTCGCTGCCCATCATCAAGACGGTGCGGAACTGCTGGCCGAGCGGGTCCTTCCCGGGTGCCACGGTGACGGCGCCGTGCGTGGCGGACTCCTGGAACACTTCGGTCACCACCGAGCGCGCCTGTTCCATCCTCACCACCGCGAACGTCGTCGGCACCGCGAGCAGCACGACTGCGACGCTGCCGCGTCTCCGCATCAGCCGTCGTTCGGGGGCGGTTCGGAGCCGGTCGGCGGTCAGCCACACCGCGATCAACCGACTGGTGATCGCGGCGAGAGCGACGATGGCCATGCCGCGGAGCACGTCGGGCCGGGTGAACAGGCCGACCAGGTCGTCGAGGTTCTCCAGGACGAGGAGCAGCGCGAACAGCGGGGCGATGACGCCGGCGACGAACAGCAACGCCCCCGCCAGGGGTGAGCGACGCCAGACAGCGAGGCCGGGAAGGAGCACCACGCCGGCGACGCCGGGCCCCAGGAGTGGGGAATTCTGCAGTGCGAGTTCCGAGTCGGGGGGTTCGACGTGGTCGGTCATCGGTTCGTACATGCTAGTTCTGGACCTCCGCGGAGGACTGCGCGCCCCGCCGTTCCGTGGCGCTCTTGTCGGCCGGCCGATCGGCGCACGACCTGACACCGTTCACGATCCATCGGTAGGGTGACCCGGACCCGGGCGGGGTGGATCTCGGAGGTGCTCGTGCGTCGTGTGCTCGTTCTCGTCGGCTTGGTGCTCGCAGCTGCGCCGGTCCTGCCCGCCCCGGCCGTCGTCGACGCGGCACCACCGCGGGTGGACGGTGTCGTCGCCGACCCCGCATTCGCCGATTCGTTGGTCACCTCGCAGACGACTGCACCGGTTGCCGTCGCGGCATTGCCCGATGGCCGCGCCGTCGTGCTGCAGAAGACCGGGGCGGTGCGCATCATCCGCAACGGCGTGCTGCTCCCCACCCCGGCCACGACGGTGAGCGTCTGTTCCGACGGTGAGCGGGGGGTGCTCGGGTTCGCCCCCGACCCACTGTTCACGGCCAACGGCCTGGTCTACCTGTACTACACCCGCCCGAGCCCGGGTGCGCCCGGCGGGTGTGTGAACCGGGTCAGCCGGTTCGCCATGGTGGGCGACACCATCATCAACGCCAGTGAGGTCGTACTGCTCGACAACATCGGCTCGCCCGCCGGCAACCACAACGGCGGCGATGTGGCGGTCGGCAACGACGGTTACCTCTATGTATCCGTCGGCGACGGTGGGTGCGATCCGCGGGGCGACAGCGGCTGTGCCGGCCTGAACGACGCCGCCCAGGATCTCAGCCTGTTGAACGGGAAGATCCTTCGCATCGATCGCACCACCGGGGCGCCGGCTCCCGGGAACCCGTTCAGCGGTGCCGGCACCGCGGTGTGCCGGACGCGGGGTAACACCCCGTCGACGCCGACCACCACCTGCCGTGAGATCTACGCGTTCGGACTGCGTAACCCGTGGCGGATCGCCTTCGACCCGAACACCGGCGGCACGAAGTTCCACATCAACGACGTCGGCCAGGGAACACGTGAAGAGGTCGACCTCGGGGTCCTGGGTGCGAACTACGGGTGGCCGATCCGCGAGGGGCAGTGCGCGCAGGGTCAGAACCCGCTGTGCCCGCCGCCGTCCCCGGGGACCTACACGCAGCCGATCACCGACTATCCCCACAACACGACGGGTGACTACATCACCGGCGGAGCGTTCGTGCCGAACGGTGCGTGGCCCGCTGCCTACGACGGCGGCTATCTGTTCGCCGACGGGAGTCCGGGTCGGATCTTCTTCCGCAACGCAGCCGGCAACACGGCGTACGGGGCTCCGTTCGCAACGGGTGTCGGCGGCATCTCCGACATGGCGTTCGTCATGGAGCCGGCGGGCTGGGCGCTCTACTACGTGCTCCCCGGCAGCAACCAGGTGCGCAAGATCACCACCGTGCTCGCCCCCTCGGCCCCGAGTGGAAACCTGGCGTTCACCCCGGTCGCCTCACAACGAATCTTCGACAGCCGTGATCTCGGGGCCGATTCTGGTCCGTTGCGAGCGGGCACCAGTCGCCTCGTCAACGTGGTGGCCGGACGCGGCGTCCATCGTTCGGCACTCGTCAACATCACCATGGTTCGCCCGTGGAACAACGCCTTCCTCGTCGCGTGGGAACCTCGAACGACGCGACCGGCGGCCGCCAACCTCAACGGTCAAGGGCTGCAGGTGGTGGCGAACTCCTCGGTAGTGCCTCTCGACGCCGACGGCAACATCATCCTCTTCACCAACTCCACCGCCGACGTGGTCGTCGACCTGCTCGGGTACTTCGACGTCACGGATGGACTCGGCCGGGCTCAGGCGGGCCGGTACGAACCACTCACCCCGACCCGCGCCGTCGATACTCGTGTCGCGCCCAATGCCGGCACCAACGACTACACACGGACCCTCGATGGGAGCGACGGCATCATCAACGTGCCGGTGCTCGGGAAGTACGGGGTGGCCGGCGACGTCGGCGCTGTCGCCCTCATGGTCACCGGAGTCGCAGCTGCCGGACCAGGGGTCGGCAACGTCGTGGTCTACCCCCACGGCGGCACCGTGCCGTCGACCGCCAACCTCAACACCAATGGTGGCGCCGACCGGAGGGCGAACCTCGTGGTGGTGCCGCTCGGCGCTGACGGCAGCGTCGATCTGCGACTGCGGGTGACCGCCGACGTGGTGGTCGACGTCGTCGGCGCGTTCACCGGCGCCAGCGCCCCGTCCGACACCGCCGGGACCTACGTGGCCATCGCCGCCCACCGAGAGGTCGACACTCGCGGTCCGTTCGGATTCTTCCGGCCGGGCAAGGGCGGCATCGGCAGCGTCAACCCGACGGCGATCCCCGACAACGCGATGGGCATCACGCAGAACATTGCGATCACCCGCACCGCCGGGCCGGGTTTCATCACGGCGTTCCCCACGGGGCTCGCGTCGGTGCCGCTCGTCGGCAACGGCAATGCGACCGGAGCGGGCCAGACGCGCAGCACGATGGCGATCACCGTTCTCGGCAGCGGTTCGGTGAGCTACTTCACCTCGATGTCCACGGATGTGGTGGTCGATGTGACCGGCTACTTCAACCCGGCGACGGTCACGTGACTGAGAGCGCGGGCAGGGCGCGTGGATAGCCTGACGGCGTGACACGGCTGCGGATCGCACTCGCACAGATCAATCCCACGGTCGGCGACCTGGCGGGCAATGTGGCCAAGATCGTCGCGGCCTACGACGCCGCCGACGCGGCGGGTTGCGACATCGTCGCCTTCCCCGAACTGGCGATCACCGGCTACCCGCCCGAAGACCTCGTGCTCAAGCCCGGCTTCGTCGCCGACAACCTCGCGGCCCTGGATCAGGTCGCTGCGCACACACGGCGCTGCGCCGCCGTCGTGGGATACGTGGCCGCCGATCGCGACATCTACAACGCGGCCGCGGTGTGTGCCGGCGGCGAGATCCTGGGCACCTACCGCAAGCGTCTGCTACCCAACTACGCCGTGTTCGACGAGGCCCGCTACTTCACTCCTGGCGACGAGAGCGATCCGTACGAGTTGTACGTCATCGGCGGTGTCAAGGTCGGCATCAGCATCTGCGAGGACGTGTGGAGTCCCACCGGCCCGCTGGCCGAGCAGGCTGCCGGTGGTGCGGAGCTCAACATCAACATCAACGGCTCGCCGTTCCACGCGGGCAAGTCGGGCACGCGAGAGCGAATGCTCGCCACCCGAGCGGCGGACGCCAGTTGTGCGCTCGCCTACGTGAACCAGGTCTGTGGTCAGGACGAACTGGTCTTCGACGGCGGCAGCATGGTGTTCGACGCCGAGGGTGAGCTCATCGCGCGGGCCGCGCTGTTCGTGGAGGAACTTCTGATCACCGACGTGGTGATCGAGCCGGTCTATCGCAAACGCCTGCTCGACCCGCGGGGCCGGCGCACAGAGGATCCGATGCGGCTCGTCGAGGTCAGCGATCGTCCCGTCGAACACACCTCGACGGTGCCGGTGCGGATCGTGCCGTTGCCGTCGGCCGACGCGGAGCTGTACGACGCGCTCGTGCTCGGCACCCGCGACTACGTGCGCAAGAACGGATTCACCGACGTCGTCATCGGTCTCTCCGGAGGGATCGACTCGTCGCTCGTCGCGTGCGTCGCGGTCGATGCGCTCGGCTCGGACCACGTGCACGGCGTCGCGATGCCGTCGCGATACTCCAGTGACGGGTCGCGCAACGATGCGGCCGATCTCGCCGAGCGACTCGAGATGGACATCCGCACCGTGGCGATCGAACCGGGCTTCGCTGCCTTCCTCGAGATGCTGGCGCCGTCGTTCGAGGGACGCGCCGAGGACCTCACCGAGGAGAACCTGCAGAGCCGCATCCGTGGCACCACGCTCATGGCGCTGTCGAACAAGTTCGGATGGATGGTGCTCACCACCGGCAACAAGAGCGAGATGGCCGTCGGGTACTTCACGCTCTACGGCGACTCGGTGGGTGGGTACGCGATCATCAAGGACGTCCTCAAGATGCGGGTCTACGACCTGTGCCGCTACGTCAACCAGCGCGCCGGCCGGACGATCATCAACGAGAGCGTCCTCACCAAGCCCCCGTCGGCCGAGCTGCGACCCGATCAGCGCGACGACCAGAGCCTGCCGCCGTACGAGGTGCTCGACCCGATCCTGCAGCTGTACGTCGAGGAGGATCGCACCGCCGGCGAGATCATCGAGTTGGGACACGACGAGGCCATCGTGCGTCGCATCACCCGCCTCGTCGACCTCAACGAGTACAAGCGTCGTCAGTGCCCTCCGGGGGTGAAGGTCAGCACCAAGGCCTTCGGCAAGGATCGGCGCCTGCCGATCACCAACGGTTACCGCTGACCGTGAACGGAGACGGGTCACCGCCCCCGGGCGTGACGCTCGGCTACCAGCCGGCGCTCGACGGCGTGCGCGCGGTCGCCGTCGCGATGGTGCTCGGGTTCCACCTCGACATCGGCTGGCTCTCCGGCGGGTATCTCGGTGTGTCGGTCTTCTTCACCCTCTCCGGGTTCCTCATCACCTCGCTGCTGTTGGGCGAGCACCGTCGTACGGGGATGATCAACCTGCCTGCGTTCTACCAACGGCGGGCGCGCCGGTTGGTGCCGGCCGGCCTCCTGGTGCTCGGGCTCGTCTGCGTGCTCGTCGCGGTCGACCTGTTGCAGGCACGCTCGACGTTCCGTCGTGACGTGCTGGCGAGCATGTTCCAGTGTCTGAACTGGGTGCAGCTGTTCGGGCACCACAGCTACGCCGACCTCTTCACCGCGCCGTCCCCGGTCATCCACTTCTGGTCGCTCGGGGTCGAGGAGCAGTTCTACGTGATCTGGCCGTTGATGCTGGTGGTGCTGCTGCGGGTGCTCCGCAGTCGGGCCGTTCCCGAACGGCTGCTGCGAACGCTGGTGGCGCTGTGGTTGCTCACGGCGGTGTCGGCACCGCTCACCGCCCGTTGGTGGTCGCACGACGCGGCCTACTACGCGACATGGGCGCGGGCCTCCGAGGTGATGGCGGGCGCGGTGCTGGCCGCCTTCCTCGTCGGCCGAAAGGTTCCGCGCTGGTGGGCATGGCTCGCCCCCGCCGCACTGGGGGTGATGGCCCTCGCCGTCGCCTTCACGCCCGCCGGTCGGGGGTGGGTGTTCGAGGGTGGGCTTCCCCTCTTCGGCATCGTCAGCGCATTGCTCATCGCCGGTCTGCAGACGCCGGGCCTCACCCTCCGTTCGCTGTCGGCGCGACCGCTCGTCTGGATCGGAAAGTTGAGCTACGGCATCTACCTGTTCCACTGGCCGGTGTTTCTCGTGCTTGACCGGGCCCGGACGAACCTCGACGGCCTGTCGCTGATCGCGCTGCGGCTGGCCGTCACCCTTGCGGCGGCGTCGGTCAGCTACTCGATCATCGAGCATCCCATCCGACTCCGGCGCCTGCTGCCGTCCGGTCGCACGCTCACCACGGCCCTCGCCGGCGCAGTGGCCATCGTGGCGGTGCTTGCCGTGTCCGTCGAGGCGCCGCTGGCGCAGCATCCCGACAGCGTGCCGACGGTGCTGTCGGTGGCGACGACGATCCCCGTGGTCGGCAGTGGCGGTGCGGACGCCGCGATTCCGCCGCCGCCGCCGGCCACGGTCATGGCGCTGTTCGGCGACAGCGTGCCCGCATGGCTGGTGCGCGATGGCGCGTCCTCGTTCGATCGAACCGACGTGGTAGTCGTCAACGGTGCCCGCGAGGCCTGCGATGCGATGATCAACACGCCCGTCAGTCGCGACCGCGTCGGCGCGGAGCTCCGACCACCGGCGGATTGCGAGGAATGGGACACCTGGTATCCGAAGGTGCTCGACCAGATCGCCGCCGGTGCCGGTCACACCCCGGAGATCGCAGTGCTGGTCCTCGGTCAGGCACCGGTGCTCGACCATCTCGTGAACGGCACGTGGGTCCATCCGTGCGACGACCTGAGCTGGTACCTCGACGACGTCGCCCGCCGCGTCGACTATCTGCGCGGGCGGGGCCTGCAGGTGGTGTTCGCGTTGCCGGCCCGACTCGGCGCGCGTTCGCAGTTCATGGTGCCCGACGACTACGCGAAGCGGATGGCGTGCATTCGGACCGCACTGATCGATTTCGTCGGCAACAAGCACCTTGCGTCGATCGACCTCGACCGGGTGCTGTGCCCGTCGAACGACTGTGAGGCGCTGCGCACTCGCGACGGCGTGCACGTCGATCCGTCCAGGGCGGGATTCGTGCTGCAGTGGTTGGTCAACCAGGTCCTGCGGCTCCGACTGCCGGCGTGAGCTCAGATCGCAGCCGGACCCGCCGTGCGATCGACATGGCCAGCACGGTCCCGCAGGCGAGAACGGCGCACGTGACCGCCGGCCACGCGATGCCGTGCTGCACGTAGGTCCGTGTCGCCGGGATGCTGGCCAGCGCGCGACCGAGCGTGCCGGCACTGAACATGATCGCCATTCCCTTCGCCGGTGCCCCGGGGACAAGATCAGTGGCGAGCGGGATGGTGCTGACGATCGCGAACTCGAACGCCGCGATCGCGATGAGGAGCATCGGCAGCGCAGCCCACAGATGTGAGTTGGTGAGCGCGAGGAGCAGGGCGGCCGGGATCATGATCCCTGCCCCGACCATGGCGGCGCGCTCCTTGCCCCAGCGATCGGAGAACCTGGCCGCGGACAGGGAACTGAACAGTTCTCCGAAGCCGAGTCCGAACACCACCAGGCTCACTCCGGTGTCGGTCATCCCGAAGTGATCCTTCAGCCAACTCCCGAACGTGACGATCAACGTCTGGCTGGACGCCATCAGGCAGAAGCCGCCGACGACGATGATCCAGCCCCGACGCGACACCGACCCGGTGGCGAAGTGCCGACGCTGGGCATGGGTGAACCCGACCGGGTCGTCCGGCACGGTGCGGGCGACGACCAAGGCCATCGTGAGGACCGCCAAGGCGCCCAGGCCGTAGCCGAACCGCCAGCTCGTCGCGGCGGTGACCAATCCCATCGTGGTGACGCCCACGAGCAGGCCGAGGGCCCACGACGTCTCGGTGAGGCCGATGACCCGGCCACGCCGCTCGAACCGCACCCGGTCGGAGATCCATGCGCCGAGCCCCAGGTCGAACATCACCTTGCTCTGAGCGATGATCACCAACGCGAGCGTGAACACAGCGACGTTGCCGCTGGCCGCCGCGAGTCCGGCGCCGACACCGATCGCGGTGAGCCCGATCGACATGGCCGTGCGGCGGTGGAAACGTTCGGCCAGCCTTCCGGTGAGTGGCGAGGCGAGTCCGCTCAGTTCACTCACCGCAAGGGCGATGCCCATGCGTTCGAGGGTGGCTCCCTGGCCGGTGGCGATGGTCGCCAAGAACGGTGCGGCGAAGCGAAAGCAGGCGTTGCCGGCGGTACGGGCGACAGTGAGCGAGGTGATGCCGTGGCGCACCTCGGCGGGGTACGAGTCGTCGAGCACGCGTTGCAGCACGGCTGTCGACGCTACCCCTGATCCAATCCGCCGGGTGTTCCGGGCCGGACGTGGCTAGCCTTCCTCGACCGTGGCCCTGATTGTGCAGAAGTACGGCGGCACGTCCGTCGCCGACCCCGACCGAATCCGCGCTGTCGCCGAGCACGTGGCCTTCACCAAGCGTCACGGCAACGACGTGGTCGTGGTCGTGAGCGCGATGGGCAAGACCACCGACAACCTCATCAAGCTGGCCAACGACGTGTCCCGCACGCAACCCGGCCGTGAGATGGACATGCTCCTCACCACCGGCGAGCGGATCACCATGGCGGTGCTCTGCATGGCGCTGGCGGACGTTGGCATCGAGGCCATGAGCTTCACCGGGAGCCAGGTGGGCATCATCACCGACACGGTCCACACCAAGGCGAAGATCGTCGAGGTGAAGGGTGACCGGGTCCGTGACGCGCTCGGCCTGGGCCGGGTGTGCGTCGTCGCCGGGTTTCAGGGCGTCAGCACGGCCAAGGAGATCACCACCCTCGGGCGTGGGGGCAGCGACACCACCGCCGTCGCGCTCGCGGCGGCATTGGAAGCCGACAGCTGCGAGATCTACACCGACGTCACGGGTGTGTTCACCGCCGACCCGCGCATCGTGCCCCAAGCCCGCAAGCTCTCCCACGTCAACTTCGACGAGATGCTCGAGATGGCCGGTGCCGGCAGCAAGGTGCTGGCCCTGCGCAGCGCGGAGTTCGCCCGCAACCACAACGTTCCGATCCACGTCCGCTCCAGCTTCACCTGGGAGCCCGGCACATGGATCACGTCCAAGGAGCCCAACATGGAAGATCCGATCATCTCCGGTGTGGTCACCGACATGAGCGAAGCCAAGGTCACCATCATCGCCGTGCCCGACCGTCCCGGCATCTCTGCGGCGCTCTTCGAACCGCTGGCCGCGGCGAACGTGAACGTCGACATGATCGTGCAGAACACCAGTCACGACGGCACCACCGACATCAGCTTCACGATTCCGAAGGCCGACGTCTCGACCGCAGAGACGATCGTCAGTCGACTGGCGGGCGAGATCGGCGCCGAAGGTGTCGAGCACGATGCCGGCATCGCCAAGATCAGCCTGGTGGGCGCCGGCATGAAGACCAGTCCTGGCATCGCCGCGAAGATGTTCCGGGTGTTGGCCGACGAGGGCATCAACATCCAGATGATCAGCACCTCGACGATTCGCATCAGCGTCGTGACGGCCGCGGCGGATCTGGAACGGGCGGCTCGAGCGCTGCACACCGCGTTCGGGCTGGACTCGGGCCAGGCGTACTCCGCGCCGCTGCCCGAGCGGAAGTGACACGTCCCACCTGCCACACTGGTGGCTCATGACGCTGCGCCGACAACACGTGCCCTGGAAGGCTGCCGGATCGGCGTCCGAGGCGGAGCACTCCGCGGACGACGTCGTGCGCGAAACAGGTTGGGTGTTCAACAACGTCACCGGCAGCGAGCTGAATCTCGCCGAGTTCGTCGTGACCGGCGACAACGAGACCGTGGCGTATCTGCAGGCGTTCGGGCTGATGTCGGCGGAGACGCCGATGCAGACGATGGTCGAGATCGGCAGCGGTATCGGCCGGATGACCGCCAGCTTCACGCGGTTGTTCCGCAAGGTCATCGCCTGCGATCTCGACGCGGCGTTCCTGGAACGCTGCCGCGAGACCGTCGCCCAGTTCGGCATCGCGGCCCACCTGCAGACCTCGCACGTGTTCGACGGTCGCACGCTGGACCTGCCCGACTCCTCGGCCGATCTCGTGTTCAGCTACATCACGCTGCAGCACTGCCATCACGACGATGGGCTCGCGCTCGCCGAGGAAGCCGTTCGGGTCACGCGCCCCGGCGGCCAGGTCGCGCTCAACTTCCGTACCTGGGTCGCTCAGGACGTGCTGCTGTGGCCGGCCAGCAAGATCGCGCGCGCTACCTGGCGGCTGCCCCGCGTCGGCCCGATTATCGCTCAGCGTCGACTCCCGGCGCGGCTCGGATGGCAGGCCAACCGGCTCACCCCGACCGAGGTCCTGCACACGGTGGGTGCCGGACTCGTCGACGTCAAGGTCTTCCGGTCGCCCAAGCGTCGCCCCTTCTCGCTCGCCGGTACCACCGACGAGGTGTTCGAAGGGGTCCACCGCAGCCACTGGTGGTTGGTGGCGACCGTCGCCTGAGTGAAACCGGCGAGCCACGAACGCGTCGGCTCGGAGCGGAATTTCCACCTCCGTCGTCGGTCATCGGCGTTAGCCTTTTCGCCATGCGAGTAGGTGTCGTCGGTGCAACAGGTCAGGTGGGCGCGGCAATGCGCTCGATTCTCGAAGAGCGCAACTTTCCCATCGAGGAGATTCGCTTCTTCGCGTCGGCCCGGAGCGCCGGCACCACCCTTCCGTGGAAGGGTGGGACCATCACCGTCGAGGACGCGGCACTCGCCGATCCCTCAGGGCTCGACGTGGCCCTGTTCTCCGCCGGTGCCACCTCCTCGAAGGAATTGGCGCCCAAGTTCGCCGCCGCCGGTGTGACCGTCATCGACAACTCGTCGGCCTGGCGCATGCATCCCGACGTGCCGCTCGTCGTCAGCGAGGTCAATCCGGCCGAGGTGCACCACGCGCGCATCGGCATCATCGCCAATCCGAACTGCACCACGATGGCCGCCATGCCGGTGCTGATGCCGTTGCACCGCGAAGCCGGGCTGGTCCGTCTGATCGCCAGCACCTACCAGGCAGTCAGCGGCGGCGGTCTGGCAGGGGTCGACGAGCTCGACAAGCAGTCGCGCGAAGTGGTCGATCGCGCTCGCGAGCTCGCCTACGACGGTGAGGCCGTGGTGTTCCCGGCGCCGTCGAAGTTCTCCAAGCCGATCGCCTTCAACGTGCTGCCGTATGCGGGCAAGTACGTCGACGACGGGTCGTTCGAGACCGACGAAGAGCAGAAGCTGCGCAACGAGAGCCGCAAGATCCTCGACATCCCCGACCTGTTGGTCAGCGGCACGTGTGTCCGGGTCCCGGTCTTCACCGGTCACTCCATCAGCATCAACGCCGCGTTCGCTCGCCCCATCAGCGTCGAGCGCGCCACCGAGCTCCTGGCGGGCGCTCCCGGTGTGCAGCTCCTCGACGTCCCCACCCCGCTCGAGGCCGCCGGCAAGGACCCCAGCTACGTCGGCCGCATCCGGGTCGACAGCACGGTCGAAGGTGGTCGCGGGCTGGCGCTGTTCCTCAGCAACGACAACCTGCGCAAGGGCGCGGCGTTGAACGCGGTGCAGATCGCCGAACTGTTGCTCTGAGGTCCGCTAGAACGAGGCAATGGATCTCGCCCAACTGCAAGACGTGATCGAGCGCACCTTCGGCGAACGCGACCGGGCTCGTGGCGTGCCGTCCTCGGTCGCGTGGCTCGCCGAGGAGGTGGGCGAACTGGCGCAGGCGGTCCGCAAGGGCTCGCCCGAGCAACAGGTCCACGAGTTCGCCGACGTGCTCGCCTGGGTGGCCTCGCTGGCCAACCAGATGGGCGTCGACCTCTCCGCCGCGGTCGAGCGGTACGCCGACGGTTGCCCTCGCTGTCGCTCGATTCCCTGCTCCTGCTCGTGAGCGAGTCGCTCGACGCCGGCGAGTTCGTGGCCTGGCTCGACGGCATGCTGGCCGCCCTGCGCGGCGAGGCCGAGTCCGACGTGCCCTGCGGATCCTGCACCGCGTGCTGCACGTCGTCGCAGTTCATCCACATCGGACCGGACGAGACCGACGCTCTCGCCCACATCCCCGCGGCGCTGGTGTTCCCGGCGCCCAACCTGCCGCCGGGACACATGGTGATGGGTTACGACGAGCGCGGCCACTGCCCGATGCTCGTCGACAATCGGTGCACGGTCTACGAGCATCGGCCGCGCACCTGCCGAACGTACGACTGCCGGGTCTTCCCGGCGGCGGGATTGCTCCCCGACGAGCCGACGAAAGCGGCCATCGCCGCGCAGGCCGGGCGCTGGAGGTTCACGCATGGCTCACGGGCCGCCACGGCGGCCCACGACGATGTTCGTGCGGCGGCGGCCGTGCTGCGTGAGGATCACCCCGATGCCCCGATCACACAGGTGGCGGTTCGGGCGGTGGAGTTGCAGCGCCGACGCGACTGATTCAGTCGTCGCTCACCCGTTGGTTCAGCTGGCCGATCGCTCGTGTCGCCATCACGGTGCACGCGGCGTAGAGAACGGTGCCGGCGAGTCCGAGCATCCATTGGTTGCGCAGCGACGAGGTGATCGTCGCCACGCTGCTGCCGTCGATCTTTCCCATGTTCCGGGTGACGTAGCCGAGCAGGCTCTGGGCGATGAACAAGGCCTGCCAGCGGCCCAGGTTGTCGGTCGGCGTGCCCGTTCCGAGGGCCGCCTTCTTGAGCTGGCCGAACCCGACCCAGAACCAGCCGATCGGGATGAACCAGCCGCCGGTGGCCAGGCCCGTGCTCACCTCCGCGTTGCCTCTCGCCCGAGCGTTCGCGGCGATGCGCCGGCTCCACATCGCGGTCAGGACGAGGGAGACGATGACGAGTGCGATCTGCAGGAACGCGGCGAATCCGACGATCGTGTCCGACCGATCGAGGTCGCTCACCGAAGCCGACTTGGAGAGGAAGTCCTCCCACACGCTCTTGCGGTGGAAGAACGCGAGCGTGAGCAGCAGCGCCGCCGCTGTGGTCGCCCAGTACATCGCCGCGACCGCTTGCCCGAGGCCCTTCGACGAACGGACCGCACCGGTGCCGAGTCCACCGTATGCCACGTAGCCCGGAGGAGCGCCGGCCGTTGGCTGAAACGGAGGAGGGGGCATCGCCGGCATGGCCGGTGGCGGTGGAACCCCCGGCAGCGGCGGCGGGGGCGGGATCGACGACGGGTCAGGGAACTCCACGCCGGAATCCTGGCAGGTCCGCCGCCACGGATCGCTCATGTCATGGCCTGAGGCAGAAAATCTGCCTCCGGCCATGACATGAAGGGTGGGGGTTGCGCCCAGGGCCGATCGCCGGGACGTACCGACGCGAAAATGCCCGCCTTTCGGCGGGCATTTCTGTCGGGGTGAGAAGATTTGAACTTCCGGCCTCCACGTCCCGAACGTGGCGCGCTAACCAAGCTGCGCTACACCCCGTAGCGACTCAAGATGCTATCCGGCGACCGCTGCGTCTTCCTCGCTGGATTCCTCGTCGACCTCGTCGACCTCGTCGACGGCCGACTCCGCCGGTTCTGCCATCACGTTTCGCACGGCTCGCTTGAGCGTCAGCGGGTCGAAGGGCTTGATCAACCAGTCGTCGGCAGCCGACCGTTTGGCGAGGTGCACATCGGCCTTGCGGTCCAGCAGCATCAGCACTCTGACGGCCGGGACCGCACCCGCACTCTCGTCGAGTCGAAGGTCCATCGCGACCGCCATCCCGCCCTTGGAACCGATCTGCAGGTCGAGGATGGCGAGATCGACGTTGCCGCGGGCGACGACTCTGCTGACATCGCGGCCCTCGCGGCAGATGGTGAAGGACACGTCGGGGCCGCTCAACGCAGCAGTGACGTCCTGGGCGACGAAATCGGCATCGGTGGCGACGAGAATGTGCACGCCGCAGACGCTACCGGGTGGGCACGAACAGGAGCGAGCGGATGGCGGCGAGTCCCTCCATCGTGTGGACGTCGCCGGCCAGCGTCGGTACGAACGTGGTGTCCACATCGGGCGGGAGGGCTTCGTCCGCCAGCAGCGACGCGGCGTGAACCCGCTCCGCGGCGGCCGTGGCCTGCAGCTCGACGAGGTTGTCGTACAGCGCCCCGCGCGCGGGGTTCGTCGGTCGCTTCGACGGCGCGGCTCCGAACGTGGGGGTGCACCGGTTGATCACGACCGCATGGACGCCGAGGCCGCTGCGCAGGAGTCGATCGGCGAAGAACCGAGCCTCCTCGATCGTGTCGGCTCGGGGCGAGGCGACGAGCACGAATCGGGTGGTTTCCCCGGCCAGCAGGACGATGACCTCGTCGGCACGTTCGCGGAATCCGGTCTCCATTCCCGAGAAGGCCTGGAAAAACGCGACCGCATCGGTGAGCACGTCGCCTCCGACGACCTTGCCGATCGTGCGCAGGATCGGCTGCGCCGCCATGTTGAGCACCTTGAGTCCGCGGCGGGTGGGCATCATCAGCAGCTTGAAGAGCGGGTGGTCGATGAATCGGGCCAGCGTGCTGGGTGCGTCGAGGAAGTCGAGCGCGTTGCGGGTCGGTGGTGTGTCGACGATGACGAGGTCGAAGCGAGGGTCCCCGTGGAGTGCGTGCAGTCGCTCGGCGGCCATGTACTCCTGAGTGCCCGAGAGCGAGCCGGCCACGTTGCGGTAGAAGCGGTTGGCGAGGATCCGCTCCGCCTGCTCCTCGTTCGCGGCGTTCGAGCGGACGAGACCGTCGAACGTCGTGGCCGTGTCGAGCATGAGTGCCCAGAACTCTCCCGGCTCGTCCAGCGGGAGCCGCACCGGGTCGTTCGTGAGGCCGCCGGGCACGCCCAACGCGTCGGCCAACCGCTTCGCGGGGTCGATGGTGACGACCACGGCGCGCCGTCCGAGGCGCGCCGCCTGGAGGCCGAGCGCGGCCGCGGTGGTGGTCTTGCCGACCCCGCCGGAACCGCAGCAGACGACGACCGACGCCGTGGAGAGGTGTTCGGACAGGTCCATCAGCGGAGGTCCCAGGTGTCGGCCAGTTGCTCGATCGCGTCGGCGTCCAGGACCGAACCGGGGATCAGCGGCAGGGTCCGTTGCTCGAGGGGCAGTTCCGCTGCCAGACGCGCTCGCTCCGCAGCGTGCATCGACCGGCGGGCGTTGCGGAAATCGGCGGCAGCCCGCATTGCCGACTCCGCCTTGGCCGAGTGGGCGGGGAGGAGTGGCCCCTCGTCGACCGCGTTGACGACCACCGGCGACAGGTGCACGCCGATCCGCTCCTCGAGCGCACGCGCCGTCTCGATCGCCTCGTTGACCGGCGTGGTCTCTGGCAGCGTGACGAGCAGTACCTGGCAGCGGGTGGGGTCGGCGAGCATCTCGGAGACCTCGGTGGCCTGGGTGTGGATCGGCCCACCGCGCACCGTCGCCAGCAGGCTCTTGGCGGCCAGCAGAAAGGTGATCGCGTGCCCTGCGGCGGGTCCGTCGACCACCACCAGGTCGAACTGGCCGCTGCGTTCGAGCTGCTTGATCTTGCCGAGGACCACGATGTCGTCGATCCCGGGGCTGGCCGTGGCGACCACGTCGATGATGCCGCTGGTGGTGAGCCGTTTGGTGACGCGGGACAGGCCGTGGCTGTCGAGGTATTCGCCCAGCGCCGCGGTGGCCGAGATGTGCTGGACCTGCACGTCTGGGAGCAGGCGCTCCAGCGTGGGCTTGCCGTCGAGTTCGACCACGAGCACACGAAGTCCACGGCGGATTGCCGCTCGCGCCACCACGGCAGTTACCGTGGTCTTCCCAACCCCGCCCTTGCCGGCCACGACGGCAACCCGGGCGGTGGTGACGAACTGCAGCGGATCCACGCTCTTTTTCGGAGGCACTTGTGCGCAGACTAGCGATCGCCCTTCTCTTCGCCCCGCTCGCGGGGCTGGCAGGTACGGCGCTCCTGGCATCCCCGGCATCGGCCACCACGGTTCCGCCCGCCGAGTCCGTCCCCGCCGACACCGTTCCCAACGATTCCGTCGCCGCCGACCTGGCTCCCGTCGACGTGCTGCAGGTGTCCGGTCTGTTCGACGAGATCCAGGTCCGGTCCATCGAGGACGCGATCTCCCGAGCCGAGGGCAACGGCTCGCAGGCGCTCATCCTCCAGCTCAACACACACGGCTCGATCGTCTCCGACGACACGATGCGCGGCCTGCTCCAACGGGTCGCCGACACCAAGGTGGCCATCGGCGTCTGGGTCGGGCCGTCTCGCGACGCCCGCGGGTACGGGGTGCCCGCGCAGCTGTTCGGTGTCGCCGACGTGACCGCGATGGTGGCGGGCAGCCGGATCGGACACACGGGCCCGCTGCTCGCACTGCAGGGTGCCAAGGTCGACCTCGGGCCCAACGGCGATCAGTTGCGCAACGACTCGATGTCGTTCAACGAGGCCCGTACCGCCGGCGTCCTGAAGCTGGAGACCGACGATCTCGGTGTGCCCACCGTGCGCAGCATGGTGCTCGCCATGGATGGCGTGACGCTCGACGATGGCACCGTGCTCGACACCGTCGCGGAAGAGCTCAGTGACAGCGGCCAGCCGCAGAACGTGGCCACGCTCGTGCGCTTCAGCGGCCTCGGGTTGATCGAGGAACTGTTCCACACCGTTGCCAGCCCTCCCATGGCGTTCCTGTTCTTCATCATCGGGTGTGCGCTGCTGATCTTCGAGTTCTTCACCGCCGGCGTCGGGATCGCCGGGTTCGTGGGCGCGGTGCTCGCCGTGCTCGGGTGCTACGGGCTCACGGCCCTGCCCACCCGACCCGGTGCGATCGTGTTGTTGGTGTTGGCGATGCTGGCCTTCGCCATCGACGTCCAGGTCGGCATCCCACGGTTCTGGACCGGATTCGGCACCACCCTGTTCGTGCTCGGTGCGTGGTTCCTCTACGAGCCGTTGCCCGGCAACGATCTCCGGCTGTCATGGTTCACGCTGATCGTCGCCGTCATCGGTGTGCTGCTCACCTTCGTCGTCGGCATGCCGTCGATGGTGCGCACCCGATTCGCCACACCCACGATCGGCCGTGAATGGATGATCGGCAGCCTCGGATCGGCGGTCGGCGCCATCAGTCCTGAGGGGGTCGCCCTCGTGGGTGCGTCGAAGTGGCGAGCTCGCACCAACCGCGCCACACCGCTGGCGGCGGGCGACGAGCTCCGAGTGGTGGCCATCGACGGTGTCACACTGGAGGTCGAGCCGATCGAAGGCGCCGCACGCGACTACCGCGAGCGGCGACCGAAGGCCGATGTCGCGTCCGACGAGCCCGCAGAACACGCCTGAGCCCCTCGGGTCTGCTGCCGTGATCGTCGTCGACAAGCGCACGTTCGTGCAGGGCCGGCCCGCTGGCTACAGCGTCGCCGGCGAGGGCATGCCGGTGGTGCTGCTCCACGGATGGGCACTCGCGCAACACACGTATCGCGAGGTCATCGAGACGATGGCCGCGCAGGGATGCCGAGTGATCGCACCGGCGATGCCGGGGTTCGGCGGGACGCCGGAACTCCCGAGCGACGAGTTCTCGTTGCGTGGCTACGCCCGATGGGTGGCCGACCTGCTCGACGCGTTGGAGATCGAGGAGCCGGCGGTGGTGGTTGGTCATTCCTTCGGTGGTGGGGTCGCGGTCCGCTTCGCCCACGATCATCGGCGACGGGTTCGCAGCCTGGTGCTGGTGAACTCCATCGGCGGTTCGTCGTGGCGCAGCGGGCGAACGTTGCGCAGCATCACCGAACGGCCGCTGTGGGACTGGGGTCTGCACTTCCCGGCCGACGTGTGGCCGATCCGGCAGGCGTCACGAGTCCTGCCCGTGGTGGTGGAGGACCTCCTCCCGAACCTCGTCCGGAACCCGCGGGCGATCGTGAAGGTCGCGAACCTCGCCCGGCGGGCCGACCTGCGCACCGAGCTCGAGGGACTGCGTGACAGCGGACTCTCGATCAGCATCATCTGGGGCACGCGCGACGGGATCATCCCGCGCGAGTCGTTCGAGGCACTGTGCGTCGCGTCCGGCGTCGAGGGCACCGTGGTCGAGGGTTCGCACAGCTGGCTCCTCGCCGATCCCCAGCAGTTCGGCGAGGTCATCACCAACGACGTGAAGATCGCTCAGGCCGCTCGCGAGTTGGAGCTGCAGGGCCCGACGACGAAGCGCAAGGGCCTCCGCCGGGTCCAGAGCCTCTCCCGTCGCGGACGCCCCGCCTCCTGACCCCACCCTGCAGGGTGCGAGTGCCAGGCATCCGGTGCGAGTGCCCACTCGAAGCTCAACCGCCGGCGCCGTTGGGGTGGACTTCGCCGGGAGCATCCCGTCAGGGCAGCGGGGGGAGCTTGGGGCCGGCGATGCGCACGTCATCGCGTCGACGGGTGATGCCCCGGCTGTCCAGCTCTGCGGCCAACGGCACCGCGTGCTTGCGGGTGACGCCGAGCACCTCGCGGAACTGGCCGACGGTGAACCCGGCCGGATCGGCGGCGAGCAACCTCGCCGCGCCGTTCGCAGCGAGATCGATCGCGGTCGGATGGAAGTACAGCCCCTCCCGTTCGACCACGAGCTTGCGTCGCACGAGCTCGCGCAGCTCAGCCTTGTCGACGCCGCTCGCGTCGGGTGGTGCGGCGCCGCCCTCGAGCAGGGTGGCGAGGAATGGGTGGTCGGCGAGTGGATCCCGCACCTCCGCAGGACGGGCTCGTCCGGCGTCGACCGAGACGTCGGGAAGCGACACCAGCACTGCTCGCGATCGTTCATCGAGCGAGGCGATGTCGAGCCCCATGGCGCCCGCGGCGACGATGCGGGCCTGCACCGAAGCCCTCGTCGCGGCGAGGGCGGCAGGCGACACCACCCACTCGCCGAGCACCGGCTCGCGTCGTTGCCCGGTGAGTGCATCGAGTTCGGACGCCGTGATCCAGCCGTGCTCGGCCACCACCCGGTCGAGGTCGTGGTCCGGTCGAGCCTTGGATGCGGGGAGCACCGGTGCCACGTCGAGCACCTCGCCGCCGCCGACCGTCTCGTCTCGTCCCGCTTCCCGCAGCACGAAACGGTCGCCGGTGACGAGCGGCAGTTCGGTCGCGAGGTGGAGGCGGACCAGTCCGACGCCACCGGGCGCGATCGCCTCGCGGCCGAGGACTCGCAGTTTCACGGCAAACTCACCGGAGCCGATGTAGGCGAAATAGGCGCCGCGTCGCGAGACCTGATGGGAGAGCGAGGGCAGCACGGAGAGCGTGGCATCGAAACGCGTCGTCGGTCGCCACTGACCGGATGACACGACCGCGTCGCCTCGCTGGAGCGAGGTGTGGTCGACGCCGGCGAGGTTCAGAGCGACCCGGTTGCCGGGTGCGATCTGTGGGTGGCGCTGACCGTGTGACTGGATCGATCGCACTCGGACCGACTGCCCACCGGCTGCCAGCTGATCCTCGGCGGCGAGCGCGCCACCGGTGAGCGTGCCGGTGACGACCGTCCCGCTGCCCTTGGCGGCGAAGACGCGGTCGATCCACAGGCGCGGCCGCTGAAGGTCGACTGCGGACGGCGTCGTTGCCACCAACGTCGCAAGGGCCGTGCGGAAGTCGTCGAGTCCGGCGCCTGTCGTCGCGCTCACCCCGACGATCGGGGCGCCGGCCAGAAACGTGCCGGCCAACCGATCGCGGATGTCCATCTCCTGCAACTCGCGCCACTCGTCGTCGACTGCGTCGATCTTGGTGAGTGCGACGACGCCGTGACGGAGTCCGACGAGTTGCAGGATGCGGAGGTGCTCCTCGCTCTGCGGTTTCCATCCCTCGGTGGCGGCGACCACGAAGACGCACGCATCCACGCCACCGACACCGGCGAGCATGTTGCGCAGGAACCTCACGTGACCGGGCACGTCGACGAAGCTGACCTCCTCGCCGTCGGGCAGCGTGGTGTGGGCGAAACCGAGGTCGATGGTGAGGCCGCGGCGGCGCTCCTCCTCCCAGCGGTCGGGGTTGGTGCCCGTCAGGGCTTGCACGAGCGACGACTTGCCGTGGTCGACGTGGCCGGCGGTGGCTACGACGCGCATGAGCGAAGTGCGTCGGCGAGGTGTGCATCGTCGGATCGATGCACGGTTCGCAGGTCGAGCAACGTCGCGCCGTCGCGCGTGCGGGCGACGATGGGCGGCCGCGCTCCACGGAGTGGCGTCAGGTGGTCGCCGGGGATCCGGATCGCGATCGAGGGGATCGTTGCGCCGGGTGCACTTCCGGCCCCGGGGATTGCGTCGGATTCGACGACGTCGCCGACACCGGCCGCGGCGATCAACGCATCGGCTCTGCTCCGCAGCTCCTCGATGGGTACGGCCACCATCTGCCAGAAGGGGATGGTGGCGGCCGCGCTGCGGTCGAGGTAGGCCAACGCGACCTGTTGCAAGCTCAACAACACGTGCGCGCCGGGGCGGAGCGCGCGGGCCAGAGGATGGCGCCCGCACGCCGCCACCATCTCTGCGTCACCGGCGATGATCCCGCACTGCGGCCCGCCGAGGAGTTTGTCGCCGCTGAAGGTGACCAACGCCGCGCCGGCAGCGAGGGTCTGGCGGGCGGCGGGTTCACCGGCCAGCCAGGCGGGCGGCGGGCCACTCAGCCACGGGCAGGTGGCGTCGATCAACCCGCTGCCGATGTCGGCCACGACCGGCACCGGAAGTGTTGCCAGGGCCGCGATCGGGGTGTCCTCCACGAATCCTTCGACGCGGTAGTTGCTCGGGTGCACCTTCAGAGCCATCGCAACATCGGCGCCCTTGCGGCCGAGCGCCTTGGTGTAGTCCGCGAGTCGCGTGCGGTTGGTGGTGCCGACGTCGACGAGCAGGGCACCCGACTGCTCCATGACCTCCGGCACGCGGAAGCCGCCACCGATCTCGACGCTCTCACCGCGGCTGACGAGCACCTGCCGATCGCGGGCGAGCGCGGCGAGCACGAGGAGGACGGCGGCGGCGTTGTTGTTCACCACCATCGCAGCAGGTGCGCCACAGAGCCGGGCGAGCAGCCCGCCGACCGCTGCTTGGCGCGATCCCCGGTCGCCGGTGGTGAGGTCGAATTCGACGTTGATGGCCTGCGCCGGGTGCTGGACGGCCAGCGGGGCGCGTCCGAGGTTGGTGTGGAGCAGGACTCCGGTGGCGTTGATCACGGGGGTGAGGAGCGTGCGGCGATAGTGCGCAGCCCGCAGCAATCCGGCGTCGGCCGTCCAGTGCTCCGGACCGGCGGCGATGGCCTCTCGCGCCAGTTCCACGCACACCGCGTGTGGCAGTTCACTCGCCGCCATCGCACGCGCGAGCGTGTCGACACTGGGTGGACGGCCGGCGGCGCTCATCCCGCCCGAGCGTACCCCCACTCCCCCTTGGGCGCGATTCCCTGCCACTTGTGGCTCAATTTCCACCCAAGGGCGCGAGATGGGGCGGTGGTGACACGGTGACGCGCCCATGGGGTGAGGAGGCTTGAGGAGGCTGGGGGGAAGGCGGGG
>JBBQTC010000041.1:0-37992 GCA_038234785.1 Acidimicrobiales bacterium | reverse complement strand
GTGAGGTCGGTGGTCGGGACCGTGCGGATCTGATCGCCGTCGACGAGATCGGCGTCGTCGGGTAGCAACGCAGCCAGCGCGGCCAGTGCACCTCGGGCCTGTCCGATCGCTTTCATCTCCTGCCAGTGGCCGAGGAGCATGATCGTCACCAGCGCGCCGAGTTCCCACCAGAACTCGAGGTCGAACCAGCCGAGGCTCGATGCCATCGACGATCCCCAGGCGACGGTGATCGCCATCGCGATCAGCAACATCATCCCCGGTGCCCGGTCCCGCGCCTCGGTCACGGCACCCTTCAAGAACGGCCACCCACCCCACACGTTCACGAAGGTGCCGGCCACCGGCCCGACCCAGCCGACATCGGAGAGGTGGTAGCCGAACCACTCCATGATCGTCCCGCTCGTCGCGACGACCGGGATCGAGATCAGCAGGGTCAGCCAGAACCGGCGGCGGAACGTCTCCGGGTCGTGTCCGGCGTGTTTGTCGTGCCCTGCGTGTCCGGCATGGTGCTCAGGCGCGGTGTGCGCGTCGTGGTGGTGGCCGCCGGAGTGGTGATCGTGATCAGAGCGGGTCGCGTCCACTCCTGTTGGATGCTCGTGCGTGGGATTGGCGCTCATAGTCCGACTATACCCCCTGAGGGTATATTGTCAAGGTTGGTGTGACGGGGTCCACTCGTACTCGACGATGACCTCGATCTTCATGCCAGCTCCGCAGTGGCCGGGCTGATGGCCCCGACGGCCTTGGCTTGTTGCTCGGTGAGCGCGTCGGTGATGCACAGGGCGAGGAAGCCGGCGTGGAGTGCCCACATTCGGCGGTCGTTGTGGTCGGAGGCGATGTGATGTGCCGTGGCTGCCAGGCCCGTCAGTCGTTTGGTCGAACCCGGGGAGCGGTCTTGTTGGCGAACGCCTCCAACCGGTCGCGGGCGGCGGGCTGGGTGTTGACCACGCCGGCGACACACGCTTCGGCGAAGGCGGCATCGAAACTTGACATGTTCTGCATGTGGCTGATCGCCGAGCAGATCGCGAAGTTGGTCAGCGGCAGGTTCTGTGCTGTCATCCGGGCCAACTCCATTGCCCGGTCGAGGCTCGATCCTTCGACCAGGTACTGGGCAAGGCCGAGATCGATCGCCTCTTGGCCCTGATAGACGCGGCCGGTCAGCATCATGTCGATCATCCGTGCCGTACCGACCAGGCCGGCGACTCGGATCGTGGCCCCGCCGCCCGTGAACAACCCCCGTTGACCCTCGGGCAGCGCGAAGTAGGTCGTGGCGTCAGCGACGCGGATGTGGGCAGCGCTCGCAAGTTCGAGCCCACCACCGACGACCGCGCCCTTGAGCGCAGCGATGACGGGGACGCCGCCATATTCCATCTTGTTGAACGCTTCGTGCCAGCGCAGGCAGAGCTGCCAGAACTCGGCGGGACTGCGGTCCTCTCGATGGTGCTCGACGAGGTCGAGCCCGGCGCAGAAGTGAGCCCCTTCGGCGGCGAGCACGATTGCCCGAGCGCCATCCTGCAACGCACTGGAGAAGAGCGTCACCAGTTCCTCGATCGTCTCCGAGTTCAGCGCATTGCGCTTGTCCGGTCGATTCAGTGTCACGACCCAGACACCGTCGTCGTGGCGGTCGATCGTGATGTTGTTCGGTTCGAAGGGCTGCATGCCTGTCCTCGTGTTGTGTTGATCGGCCGGTGGCGCGACCGTGGCCTATCGCTGGGATGATCCTGGAAAGGGGAGATCGCAGACCTCCGCCAGGCGGCTCTCGCCGTCGATGTCGACGGTGAGCGGCGTCCCGGCGGCGGTGGCGGCGGCATCGACCATCCCGATCGCGACGTTGGTGCCGAGCCGGGGAGACCACGTCGCCGACGTGACCCGTCCGACGGCGCCGCTCGTGGAATGAAGCGGCCAGAAGGTGCGAACAAGTGGTACCGAAGGCCCCTCGATGGTGAGGCCGCGGATCCGGCGGCCCACGCCTTCCTCGCGCTGGCGTCGTAGGGCATCGAGGCCGATCGCCTCGATCGGTTGGTCGAGCGCGCAGTAGCGGTCGAGTCCGGCCTCCAGGGCGGTGTCGTCGCGGGTGATGTCGGAGCCGTAGGTGAGCAGCCCGGCTTCGATCCGTTCGATGAGATTGGGGCATCCGGGACCGATGCCATCCGGCTCACCTGCGTCCATCAGGGCGTCGTACAACCTGCCGGCGATGGTGTCGTCGTCGACGTAGACCTCAAACCCTCCCTGGGCACTCCAGCCACTGCGCGCCACCACCAGAGGGTGGCCCTCGAAGGGGAGCACGCGGAAGCGGAAGAACCGGATGGACCGGACGTCGTCGCCGAACACCCGCGCCATCACGTCGTCCGATCGCGGGCCTTGCACGGCGAGCGGTGCGACGTTGGGCTCGTGGACATCGACGTCGAGGCCCATGCCGAGGGCGAGGCCTCCTGCCCACAACACGAGATCGGAGTCGGCGACGGAGAACCACCACCGGTCGGTGTCGATGTGCAGCACGACGGGATCGTTCAGCATCCGGCCCGCTGCATCGACGACGGGGGCGTACCCGCACCGCCCGATCTCCATCGGGCGAAGGTCGCGCACGGTGAGCAGTTGCGCGAGACGGTCGGCGTCGCGGCCTCGGACTTCGACCTGACGTTCGCAGGCGACGTCCCAGATCTGGACGGCGGAGCGCAGATGGTGGTAGTCGGCCTCCACGCCGCGGATCTGTGTCGGCAGCAACATGTGGTTGTACACCGTGTACGAAAGCACTCCTGCGGCTTCGATCCGCGACGACCACGGTGTCGACCGGATCCGACGCGTGACGGACAGTGCGGGTGGTTGGGTCACAGGTTCTCCGGAAGGGTCGGGCGCATCGACCACAAGTGATGCACGATCGATCACTATAGTGATCGCATGCCACGCCCGCATCAACTCGTTCCAGCCGGCGTGGGTGAGTGGGAGTTCGATGCGGCCGGGTTTGCGCGAACGCTCCGCGAGCACCGTGAACGTCTCGGTCTCTCGACACGCGACCTGGCCCGACTGGCACACATCTCCCAGCCCTACGTCGTTGCGCTCGAGCGAGCTCGCACCACGGGCGCTGCGGCCGGGCCGACACCGACGATCGACGTCGCCGCACGCATCGCGACCGCGTTGGATCTCGAACCCGACGAGTTGATGCGTGCTGCGCTGCGACGGCGAGGCGCACACGTGCTGCTCGTCGTCGACGAGTCGGTCAGATCACCGCTCGATGTGGTCGCCGGGCACACGACGGGCGCGACTCGGTGGGTGTGGGCGGGCTCTCGCCCCTCGGGCGACGCGGCGAATCGCCACCGCCACCGGTCGATCAACCTGCGACGCGAGGGCACGACTGGCTACGACCGCAACGCGATCGTGGCGGCACTGAATCGGGAACTACAAGATCTGTGCACGGAGCAACCCGAGGAGTCGGTCGGGTTGATCTTTGCCGACACGTCCGAGGTGATGTCGTCGCTGGACGACCCGTCGCCGGTCATCGACTTCGAGCGGGAGTGGGCCGACATCGTGGCCCGTGCGGCGTGGTCGGCGGGTACGCACGCGGCGTGGAACGTGTGCGTCTATCGCATCGACGCGTTGCGAAACCTCGCCGACCCGGTGACCGCGGCACTCGACCTGATCCGTCATCATGACGACGTGTGGGTGTCGAGCGGCGGCCGGTTCGCACACGGTGATCGCGGGCGGCTCCGGTTGCTGCACCACATGCACCCCTGAACGGTGCGCGTCAGCAGGTTGCCGGAGTGAGGCTGTAGTTCTCGCTCCCGGACCCTGCCTGGCCGGCGATCGAACCGCCCGAGCTGCCGATCATCGAGCCGGGCGAGCCGAGTCCGTTCGACAACGAGATCTCGTAGGTGCCCTCGTAGTGGAAGTTGAAGACTCCCGACGCCGAATATGTGCCGCTGAGGCCACCGGAGAACTGGGCGACACCGACCCCGGGCGACGTGAGCGTGAACGGCTTGGTGATGTCGCACACGACCTCGTTGACCTGCCAGTCCTCCAGCCCGCCGACGATGAGGTACGCCGCCGGTTTGCTGGTGGTGAAGGTGAGGTCGGCCTTGCCGATGCCGCGTCGCGACCGCGATTCGTAGGAGACGGTGCCAGTCTTGTCCTGCTCGTTGGGGGCGGTGTAGTTGGAGGTGGCGTCGGCGGGGATCGGTGAGCCGTTCGGTTCGACCGACGCGCCACCGGCGGAGAGCGTTGCGGTGACCATGCCACCGGTGGGCTTGCCGTCGACCTTGCTGCGTGGCTCGGCGAGCACCGACACGACCTGTGACGGCTCGAGTCCGCTGGGTCCTGCGGACGGGGTGACGTTGAGCTGCACGCACCGGCCGGACTTCCATGCCTTCTGGGCGGTGTCGATCATCGGTGTTGCAACCATCACTGCGATCAGGCTCCCGAACGAGATGGCCAGCTTCTGGAACTCGTCGGTGACGGTGCCGCCGGTTCGGTTGGCGGTGAACGACTCCAGCCCGTTGGGTCCCGAGTACGTGAAGTCGAGGAACTGGCCCTTGCCGCCACCGAAGTCGGACCACTGGACGTGGTTCTCGATGTTCTTGCTGGCGAGCTCGGCGTTGTCGTCGACGGTGCCGGTGATCTTCAGCTCCATCTTGGCGTTCTGGCCGACGCCATCCTTGTTCGCCTTGACGTCGATCACCGCGTCGATCGAGAACGAGCCGTCGGGCTCCGGGCACGGGTGCACCGCGGAGGCGGCGAGGAACTCCACGTGCACGCCCTTCTCCTCACCTGTGTAGGTCATCTCCGTGTTGACCTCGTCGACGCTGCCACCGAGCGTCACCCCATCACCCTCGTGGACATCGGTCTCGCCGGCCTTGAACGTGTTCGACCTCTCGGTGCCGACCTGGGTCATCACCGACAAACCCATGTACCCCATGAACAATCCGACGGTGGCGATCGTGCCCGCCGACGGCGAAGCAGCGCTTGCCGACGTCAACCCGCTGCGAAGGCCCGACGAATCACGAGCGGTGGCCGCGGCGGCGTCGCTCTGGGTGCGCACCTGCGACCATGCCCCCGTCAGTGCTGCCTCGGTGCTGGCCCGATCTCCGACGGCCGCCTCCAGGCCAGACATCGTCGCGACCTCGAGCTCGACGCGCATCGACAGATCCGCCATCGCAGCCTCGCGTCCCGCGACCGGCAACGCCATCAACTCGTTGGCGTACACCGCGAGCACCGCCGTGTTCGGTGACCCGTCAGCACCGACCATCGCCGACAACGCCGCATCGCTCACGAGACCACCCTCGAGCAATGCCGGAACGTCGGGCCGATCAGGAGCGGTCGAGCCCGGCACCGTCGCGTCGGCAAGCTTGACACCGGCACCGCCGCCACCGCCACATGCCGCGAGCACCAACACCCCAACGACCAGAGTCCCCGCCGACCGCACCACCCATCTCGCCATCGGCGAAGCGTACTGGCTTCGCCAACACAGGCGCTGTCGTTGAAACATCACCCGGTCGGTGGTTCGAGGCCGGCAGCTTGATGTGTGCACATCACACAGTTGCCCTGGCCCTTGGGGCGGTCGTACTCGAAACCGATGCGGTCGTACATCGTGCGTGTGCCGTTGTAGATGAACGAGGACGACATCTTCTTGTCGGGTGGGATGTCGTGCGGGTACGACTCCACACGGCCGCCGCCCTGCCCGGCGATGAGCGCCAGTGCGCCTCGCACGGCCACCTCGGCGAGACCCGACCTGCGGTGCCGTTTGTCGACGAACACACAGGTGATGCGGTAGTCGGGGCGCTCGTCGACGGTGCGCTCCCACTCCTTGCGGTGCTGGATGTTGGGCAGCTCTTCCACGGTGCCGAACTGCGCCCATGCGATTGCGCCGTCGCCGTCGAACACGAGCGCCGCATGGGTCCGGTCTTCCTCCACGAGCTTCTGCTTGAACGCCCGATTGCCGAGCTCCTTGCGCTCGGGAGGGTCGGGATGGCAGTGGAAATACGCGCACCAGCAGCTGGCGAACAGCCCGTTGTTGCGTTCCACCAGCGCGGCGAAGGCGGGCCACGTGTCAGGTGTGAGTGGTTCGATGCGATACCCGTCGACCTCGATCATCTCCAAACGGTAGCCCCCGCTGGAGTGCCACCGCTCCGCTCTCATCCGCCCGCGTTGGTGACGACCTGTCGATGGATCTCGGTCGTGAGTGTGTGGATCGCCCGCGTGAGTTCGGTGTTCGATTGGAGCTCCTGCTCCTGGGCCACGAAATCGTGATCCGCCTTGGCTTGCTGGAACGACGCCTGTCGGTTCTGCCCGATCATCACGAAGGTCGACAGGAAGATGGCCTCGAGCGAGACCACCAGTGTCAGCTTCGGCCATGGATCGCTCTCCACGAGGACCATCCACAGGACGAAGACCACGGCGTGGATGTACACGAAGCGCATCGAGCCGGCGAATGAAGTGATCGCATCGGCAACACGCAGCTGCGTGTTCGCCGCTCGACTCTTGGTGTGCGCGATCACGACTGGGTGGTGTTCGACCTTTGCCTGCTCATTCACGATGGGCTCCTTCTCTGGGACGTGCCGCAACCATCGCGCAGTTGCCGCGGTCTCGTTCGGGTTCGAGCCGCCACCTCGAGCGGCGAGACGGTCTCGACCCCAGAAGATTGATCTTCGCCTCGAGGCGGTCATCATTGTCGGTCTCGGTTCCCTGTGGGGCACACTGGCCGGCGGCATCGCGCTCGGTCTCGCGCTCGGTCTCGCGCAGACACTCGGCGCCCAGCAGTTCACCGACTGGCCCGCATGTCGTCCGTGCACCCGGCGCGTGCACCGTCGACCTCAGCGATCCGCGCGTCCTTGCGCCCCCCGGTTCGCCCGCTCCAGAAGTCGGCCACGATCTTGGCGACGATGGCCTCGAAGTTGGTGTCCCATCCGAATTCGTCCGCGTAGATCGCACCGTGGCGTTGCACCACCCATCCGAGATCGCCTGGCCGGAGCCCGCGCAGGGACACCTGATGTTCGTCCGTAGGTGCCGCGGCGGTGAGGTGGCGGAGGATCGTCATCGACTCGGTGACCGTCCGCTGCTCATCGGCGGTCAGCTTCGACAGCAGTCCAGTGATCTGTGTGGCCGAGCGTCGATCGAGATCACGGAACGCAGCACGGCCCGCCGCCGTGAGGGACAAATCGATGGCGCGGCCGTCGTCCGTGAACGGTGTCGACGTCACGAGCCCCTTCATCTCCAACCGGGTCAGCACTCGGGTCATGAAGCTGGCGTCCATTCCCAGCCGGTGCCGCAGCTCGAGCCGCTCCCACTTCTGCCGACCGGCCAACTCGAAGATGACCCGGGCCTCGGTCAGCGAGTGCTCGGTCTGGAGCAGCCCCTCATCGAGCGGGCCGAGCACCTCGGTCCAGTGGCGGTTGAACGTCCGAACGGTACCGATTGCGTCGTCCACGGCCCCTCCAAAAACTCGTGGATGCAGTGCACTATTTCTGACCTCATGTCAGGAGCCCGGCGATCCGACGACGGATCGTCTGGATCTCCGCGTCGGTCGACGCGTCGGCAAGGGCGGCGCGAAACATCGCAAGGGCTTCATCGGGTCGTCCGGCGCGGCGAAGAAAGTCGGCGTGAGCGGTCGCCCTCCCGGGCACATCCTGGATCGTGGCCAGTTGCGCGATGGCCGCATCGGGCCCGTCTCGGAAACCGATCGCGATGGCTCGGTTGAGATCGATGATGGGGCTGGGCTGCACTCTCGCGAGCAGTTCGTACAGATCGACGATCCGGATCCAGTCGGTCGCTCCTGCCGAGGGTGCGGTCGCGTGGCACGCGGCGATCTCGGCCTGAAGCCGGTACGGGCCGGGACTCGCACCCGACAGGCGTTGCGCAAGCGCCAGACTGTCGAGCCCTTGGCGGATCAGCTCACCATCCCAGGTCGTGCGATCCTGTTCCTCCATCGTGATGGGAACGCCATCGGGGCCAACACGTGACCACTGGCGCGAGGCCTGCAGACAGAGCAGCGCTCGCAGACCGTGCACCTCGGCGTCGTCGGGAAGCAGCTCAACCAGGAGATCGGCCAACATGAGCGCGTCGGCGACGAGGTCATCGCGGACGTGTCCGCGCACCGTGCGGGAGTAGCCCTCGTTGAACGTCAGATACACCACCGCCATGACGTCGGCCGTTCGTTGGCGGAGACGGTGGGGTTCTGGGAGGCGGAACGAGATACCCGCATCGCGGATCTTGTCGCGGCTCCGCGAGAGGCGGCGCCGCATGGTGTCCTCGCTGACGAGGAACGCACGAGCAATCTCGAGGGTCGACAGGCCGGCCACCGTCTTCAGGGTGAGCGCGACGCGTCCCGCCATCGGCAACGCCGGGTGGCAACACATGTAGAGCAGACGCAACGGGTCGACCGGATCTGTCCCACGTTCGGGATCGGCCCATTCGTCGGGACGTCTCACGTCGTCAGCCCGGACCAGCCGGCGAGCCTCGGCCACTCGTCGTCGATGATGGTCGATCGCTCGGTTCCGAGCGGTCGTCGTGAGCCATGCAGCCGGATTGTGAGGCACCCCGTCGCGTTCCCAGCTCACCAACGCGGCTGCTGCGGCGTCCTGCACGCAGTCCTCGGCGAGCTCGAGCTCGCCCGTGACCCGAACGAGATGGGCTACCAGGCGGACCCGCTCGCTGCGAAGGGTCGCGGTCACCTCGGCGGCGATGTCCGTTGGATCCACCATTGGGTCCGTCAGTCGTCCAGGCCGCCCATCGAGTGGATCGGCCGCAGCTCGATCCGCCCGAGGTACGCGTGAGGATTGCGCGACGCGATCTCGATCGCGTCGTCCAGGTCGAAGGCCTCGAAGATCGCGACGCCGTGGATCCACTCCTTTGACTCGGTGAAGGGGCCATCCGTGACCAGCAGTTCGCCGGCCTGCACCCGCACGGTGGTCGCGGACTCCACCGGTTGCAATCGTGCCGCAAGCTCCCACCCGCCCTTGGCTCGCACGTAGTCGAAGAACTCCTCGACCTCGGGTGCTGCACTGCGGTCCTCGTCGGTGCGAGCCGGATCCTCTACTACGAACATCAGGTACCTCATCAGTCACTCCTTGTTGCGACGACGGTCAGTCTCATCCATGACGACGAAGCACCGTGCCGATTCGGGACATGAACTCGCCGACACTCACAGGAGCGGTCAGCGCTCGCCGATGTCGGTGAGGAGGTGAAGGATCTCGCCGATGGTGCGTTGGGGAACGATGGGGTCGTGAATCGGGAGGTGGGTCTGCACGACGTAGCGGTTCCGGCGACCGACCTTGTGCTTGATGATGTAGCCCGCCTTGGTGAGGTCGGCCACGATGCCGAATGCGGTCCGTTCGGTGACGTCGAGCTCGGCTGCGATCGAACGCAGCAGCGTGTTGGGGTCGCCGGCGATGAAGAGCAGCGCGCGAGCATGGTTCGTGAGAAAACTCCAGGAAACGGGCTGAACAGTCATATCTGACAAACTATACAAGAAACACATTGCTAGAGTTGAGGCTCCGCTGTACGGTGGGGGTCGTGAGCTGTGGGTCGCCCCGTGGGCGGCACCGGAGACCGGTTCCGGAAAGGAACCTCAAGATGTCCACCGAACGAATCCAAAAGGTGGGGCTGATTGCCCGTTCGTCTCGTCTCATGGTCGCAGCGACGGCCACTGCGGTCGCGGGGATGATCTTGATGACGGGTGGTGTCGCCCAGGCGGCGATCGTGCCGACGGTCGGGCTGGGCACCGCAGCGAGCTACTCGGTGATCGCGGGGACGACGATCACGAACACCGGACCGAGCGTCTTGGGACAGAGCGCCGGCGTTTCTCCCGGTTCGGCAGTGGTCGGCTTCCCGCCCGGCCAGGTGCAAGGTGCCACCGAGGCCGCCACTGCGGCTGCGCTCCAGGCCCAGTCGGACGTGACGGTCGCCTACACCGACGCCGCGAACCGGCCGGTCAATGTGACGACCACTGGCGAGCTTGGGGGACTGACCCTGGTCGGAGGGGTCTACAACGGCCCGAGCAACTCCCCGCTGACGCTCACCGGCCCCCTGGTGCTCGATGGTCAGGGCGACCCGAACTCCGTGTTCATCTTCCAGACGGGATCGACACTCATCACCGCGTCCGGCAGCACCGTGCAGTTGATCAACAGCGCACAGCAGTGCCACGTGTTCTGGCAGGTCGGGAGTTCGGCCACGCTCGGCAGCGGGTCGGTGTTCTCCGGGACCATTCTTGCGTTGACCTCGGTCACGGTGACCACTGGCGTCACCGTGCACGGTCGGGCCTTCGCCCGCAACGCCGCGGTCACCCTCGACAACGACGTGTTCAGCGCACCCGGCTGCAACCTGACGGCGCCGTCGGCCACGACCACCAGTGTCGGCGGTTCCACTCAGGGTTTGCCGCCGACAGGTTCCACCAACACCGTCGGCGTGGTCGCCGCAGTGCTCGTGGTGGGTGGGCTCGGGGCGGTCGCGATCTCCCGCCGCCGCACCAACAGGCACGCCTAACGAGCGAGTGGCCCGATCGCCGCGTGGCGATCGGGCTTTCGTCCGATCATCAGAACGCTCTGTCCGACGGGAAACCGGACCCTGCGCTCGGTCCAGCGCGTCGCAGGGAGCACGTACCGATCGAAGAATTGCGACAGACCCCCGGCGGTCGGCTGTCGTCCCAGCATGCGGACGATCACCAACCATCCGAAGAACCCGGGAACGTTGCGGTACTGGCTCTTCACCACCGAGAAACCGGCCTGTCGCAGCAGACCCTCCAAGCCCACGCGCCGATATCGGCGATGATGTCCCACCCGTCGGTCGAACTCGCCGTACAGCAGGGGAAAGGCGGGGACCCAGATGGCGACGGTCCCTCCAGGGCGAAGGGACCCGAAGATGTCGCGCAGCAGCGCCGAGTCGTCGTCGACGTGCTCGAGCACGTTCAGCAGCACGGTCGTGTCGAACGATCGGTCCGTGGGAACACCTGATCCGGCCACCACGCTCACTCCGTCGAGGTCGGAGAGTCGCTCGACGAGTAGTTGGCGAGCCGCATCCGACGGCTCGACCGAGGTCAGATCGTCGCCGCGAGTGCGGAGATCACGGGAGAAAGTGCCTCGGCCCGCGCCGACCTCCAGAATGGATCCGCGCAGGTACGGATCGATGAGTTCGAGGATCCACGCCTTGTAGTTCGTGGCGCCCTCGAGGTCGGCCAGGACCCCTTCGAGGTGAGCATCCGCCTCGTGGAACGACGCCGGTCGGGGGGTTCGTCCAACCCGGGATTTCCGCGTCACGCCCGCCCTCGAGGAGTCCGAGTGCAGTCCAGGGTCATCACGGCGGCGACCCTATCGCGGCGAATTCACCGATCCCCGAAGCGCTTGTCGAACGCCCTGCGCACCTCGTCGAGATCGGCGGGCAACAGGTCGGCCACCTCACAGCCAGCGACCACGAGCTTCGCCTGTTCGACGAGGACACCGGTACGAGTCGGGAGTCGCCGGGCGTGCAGGCCCTCGTCCAGGAGGTGCAGTGCCTCGAGGATGTAGATGCACACGGCGGGTTGTGAGGCAGCGGCACGGCGCAGCTCTTCGAAGGCGAGTCGAACCAGGTCGGCCGCTTCCGGCTGCTGGACCATCACCACCCGGCGGTCCTGATCGGCGTGGCGTTCCCGCGGCGGAGGATCTCGCCGCAGCAGCTCTGCCAACACTGCCGTGAGGTGAAAGATCGAGTCCTGCGCAGTGGTCGGATCATTGACTCCTGGCGAGAGTGCTTTGAGCGCGACGTCGGCGATCTGGCGAAGTCCGAACGACATGTCCTGCTGCATGGTGCGTGTGTCGCCGGTGGAGATGGCGTCGAGGATGTTTCGTTCCGTCTCGTCGATGTCATCGGGCGCGACCGAGAGTTCGCACACTCTGGCCCCGGGGATCGCGTAGCGGCCCGGGTAGGTGTGGACCCAGGCGGTGGCACCTTCGGGAAGCGCGTGCAGGAGCGCCCCGGTGTCGATCTGCTGGACCCAGCCGCTGCGTTTGAATCGGACGACATGCGCGGGCTCGTCGGGGACTTCCGGAATGGGGTCCGGCAGGTTGTCGTGCTCGGCGATGTTCCACTCGCGACGTGCCTGATCCGTCGCCTCGGTCTCGACCCGATCGAGAATCTGGCTGATGTCCATCGAGTGAGCGCTGTGGTTCAAGAACGCGGCGACAGAGATGATGGTGGCGATGCCGAGCACCAACGCGAGGGCCACCGAGAGATTCGGGATCACCGCGTCCGCGCCGGCTTCGCCCAACGTGCGAACCGACCGCAGGACCACCAGGCAATAGGTGAACGTGCCCATCACGAGGCCCATGACCCGCTTGTTGAACGGGTCGCGAAACAGCGTGTGGACGACACGGGGGGAGAACTGACTCGACGCCTGCTGGATGATGAGCAGCGAGATCGAGAACGCGATGGCCGCGAAGGTCATGGTGGCGCCGGCGACGGTGCTGAGCACCGCACGAGCGCTGGCCACGGTCGATGTCACGCCGAGCGGCAGATCGCCACCCTGCAGATCGACCCTGCTGTCGATCTCGATGGTGACCATCGCCAGGACGATGCTCCCGAGAACGCCTGCCACCGGGATGAAGAACAGACTCGCTCGAAGACGTTCCACGAGTGAGCTCAGTCGAAGGCGCATGAGGACAGTCTGACCGGATCGCCACCGAAGTGGGTCAGGTGGAAATGGGCAATGTAATTGACCATAGTGATGTCATGCCGATCTTCACCGCACCACTCACGCCGACACATCAGGTCGGCGACACGCGATTCACATCGCTCGCAACGCCCTCGAAGGGAACGACCTCGAAGGGAACGACCTCGAAGGGAACGACCTCGATGTCGATGTGGACCGTGGAGATCCCTCCGGGGACACCTCCGACGCCGAACTCACCAACGCCTCCGAGGAACCGCTGACGATGCTCTGTTCCCTTCCACTGGCCCGTCTCCTCGCGATCGCCTTGCGCACGCTGGTGGACGACCTGCACGTCCGGTTGCGCGAGCGCGGGTGGCTGGATGTGCGGCCCTCGTTCGGCTTCGTGCTGCTCGCGGTGCGGGACCAGCCCACCACCGCCACCGAACTGGCGACGTTGATGGGCACCACCAAGCAGGCGACGTCGAAGTTGATCGAAGCCATGATGGATGCTGGGTACGTCGAGCGGGCGGGCTCCGGCACCGATGGTCGACGGCGGCCTGTGCGGATCACCCGACGAGGCACAGAGCTGTTGGTTGCGGTGGAGGAGATCTACCGAGAACTCGAGGCCGGTTGGGCCACGGTCATCGGCCGGTCGGCTCTCGACTCACTTCGTGGCGACCTGACCCGAGTGCTGACGCAGGGTGGGGAGACAACACTTCCCGCGGTGCGTCCGCCGGCGTGACCTCGCCGGCACCGTGCTGCCCTGTGGCATCAACGACTGTGGGCCTCATGATCGCTCCCGCGTGGCGGTGGAGCTTTGCGACGGCTCGGGCAACGTCGAGGACGTCGTCTCGCTCGGCGAGCAGCATTCGATGCTGCAGCCACACGGTCGAGGCCGCTGCGGCTTCGGCGTTCGGAAGATGCTGGTGTCGGTAGTCGATCGTCGGCGCGTGCGACCGGTGCCGGGGCCCGAACTCCTGGTCCCGGAAGACGGCGAGGTCCGTCAGCGACGGATAGGAGACACTCATCGGGATGCCTTCCGCGGCGAGCGCAGACTCGAACGAACGCAGGGGGAGTCCGGCGAACTCGGCGGCGTCGTAGTGGAACACGAAGCAGTAGTTGCCCTGGGTGTCCATCCGCGGGTGGCGCCGCTGTGCTCGGATGCCCGGGATCTGATCGAGCGCGGCGACGAGCGCTCGGGCGTTGTCGTTGCGAATGCGGTTCTGGTCCGGGAATCGATCGAGCTGTGCCTGCAGGACGGCACCCTGCCATTCGGTCATCCGGAGGTTCGTCCCCATGGTTGCGTGGTGGTAGAACCACTCGTCCTTCACGCGACCACAGTCGGCGTATGCCCAGGCGCGGTCGCGCAAGGTCTCGTCGTTGCAGATGAGCACGCCACCTTCGCCCGCCGTCATCAGCTTCGACCTCTGCATCGAGAACGAGCCGAAGTCACCCCATGACCCGACGCCCCTGCCGCGCCAGAAGGTGCCGTGGGCGTGAGAGCAGTCTTCGATGAGCCGGAGCCCGTGACGCACACACAGATCGACGAGGGCATCGAGGTCTGCGGCGGCCCCGGCCACGTGCACGGCGACGATCGCCCGGGTCTTGTCGGTGATCGCCGATGCTGCGGCGACAGGGTCGATGCAGAGGGTGTCTGGATCGATGTCGACGAGGACCGGTGATGCGTTGACCGCGAACACCGCCGACGCCGACGCGATGAAGGTCATCGCGGGTACCAGCACTTCGTCGCCCTCGCCGATGTCACAGGCGATCAACGCCGCTTCGATCGTGTGGGTGCCATTGGTCATCGCCATGCCGAAGCGCGCCCCGTGATAGGTCGCGAAGTTCTGAGCGAACGTGGCGGCAACCTCGCCGTCGCCCTGCCACCACCCCCCGGCGTCGAGCGCGGCCAGCAGGCGTGACCGCTCGTCGTCGTCCCACACCGGCCAACTCGGATACTCCTCCGTACGGACCGGGGCACCTCCCAGAACTGCGGGCAGATCGGCTGCGTTCGTCATGTGTCCCTCGCATCGCGGTAGGCCGCGTCGACGATGCGCAGCGCGGTGAGTCCCACTTCGGCGGACGCGATCGGCGTGTCGCCGGTGGCGCAGCACCGGGCGAAGTCGGCCATCTGTGCGACGTACATCGGCAGGCTGCAGTGGACGTAGTCGGGCGGGGGTGGGGTGGTGGGAGTGAACTGTGGCCAGATCCGTTCGTGGCCGGTGGTGCCATAGACCTCGGTGTCGGCCTCGACACCGTCGAGACGGGGTTGCCACCACCCACACTCGACGACGCTGCGGACACCGTTGGACCAGTCGATGAGCACGAGGCCGTCATCATCGACGGTGTATTCGCCGTGAGCCGTGCCGATCGACGCCCGCACTCGCACCGGTTGGGGATCGCCGAGAAGGAAGCGGGCGGTGTCGATCGCGTGGATCCCCATGTCGATGAGTGCGCCACCACCGGCCATTGTCGGGTCGGTGAACCACCCAGACGGGCCCCACCCGGCGTGCATCCCGTAGCCGCGGGTCCGGACCGGCCTGCCGACCGAGCCCGTCGCGATGCGATCGCGAGCGGCGAGCACCTCGTCGCGGTACCGCCACATGTGCCCGACGAGCAACGTCCGTTGCGCATCACGTGCAGCATCGGCGATCTCCTGTGCCTGCACCGGGTCGAGCGCCATCGGCTTGTCGACGAGGACGTGCTTGCCTCGCGCGAGCGCGGCCAGCGCCTGTGGGTGGTGCATCGCGTTCGGGGTGCCGATCACGACCGCGTCCACGTCGGGCGAATTGACCGCCTCGTGCCAGTCATCGTCCCGGTGACAGACCCGTGAGACCGTGAGGCCGCAGGCATCAGCGGCACGATGGTGCATGCTGCCGATGAATCCGTGGCCGAGCAACGCGAGTCGCAGCGTCACGAGCGCGGCACCCCGAAGCGCTCCAGCAGCGCTCCCATCCCCCCGAACGTGACGATCCGGAACTCCTCGCCGGCGGTGACGCCGTGTGTGATGCCGGTCCTCGACGCACCGGCGCGCAGGAGGGGCTCGATCAACGGGCGGACGTCTCCCGTCGAGACGACCTCCGCAGCGAGCGGCAGATCCCATCCTCCGGTGTCGGCCTGGAGCACGAGTTGATGGGCGAAGTTCGTCAGCATCGTGACGTGCTCGCAGGCCGCGTCGACCTTGCGGTCGAGCGTCGCCGAGATGTCCACGACATGCGTCGGATCGACGACATGTCGACCGAAGTACCAGCGTTCGAAACAGCCGTGGGGTCGCAGGCCCTCGATCGAGTGCTCCGGATGGTGGTGGTCGAACTGACTGGTCCAGAAGGCCTCGTCGGTGGCCTCCGCCACCATCCGGTGATCCTGGTTGTCCTCACCGTGGATCGCGTCGGGATCGAAGGTGACGAGCGCATACGGCCGATGGCGTCGAACCTGGCGAATGAGATGCTCGCGCAGCGTTACCTCGCTCACGTCGGCCAACGAGTCCGTCGGGTAGCCGAGCTCCACGATCTCGTCCACGCCGAGCACTTCGCAAGCTCGACGGAACTCCGACGCGTTGCGTTCGACCGTGGTCGCCTCCGACAGCGCCACAGAATCCCACCGATCGTCGGTGACCCGCACGACCACGACGCGCCAGCCGGCGTCGCTCCATGCCGCGACAGTTCCGCCGAGGAAGAGGGCGACGTCGTCGGCGTGCGCGACGACGAGGAGGACGGCTCGTTCGCGTCCGGGTTCGATGGGGCGAACCTCTGTCATCTCGCCATACTCCCCGGCCGCTCAGCGTTCGGGCGCATGTCGGGGCCACGGCGCATGTTGTTCCCAGATGCGTCCCAGCCGCAGGCACATGTCCTCGCGGTGACGTGGCGCAGTGACCAGCAGCCCGATCGGAAGGCCGTCTGCGGTGAGCCCGGCGGGCAGGGTGATCGATGGCAGGTTGACGACGTTGGCGAGCATCGTCAGCAGCGCGGCGTGCCCGGCATGACACGGCCGGCCACCGATCTCGGTGGGCATCGGCCCTTCCGCCGCGAACGGCGGGCAGGCGTTCGTGGGGGTGAGCAGCACGTCGGTGTGCTCGAACAGTTCGGCGATTCGCAGCTCGAGCTGCCGCCGCTGTCGCTCGACCCGGGCGAAGGTGGGAAGCGTGACGGCCTGTGATCGGCGCCATCCGTCGACGACGAGTGGGTCGAGCTCGTCGAGTCGTTGCTCCCATCCGTCGGGGACATCGACGAACTGATCGGCGCCCTCCATGAACGCGTACACGCGAATGAAGTCGTCGAGCTGCACCTCGATGCCGCTCCGGCGCAGTTCACCCGCCTCGATCAGCGCCGTCGCGGCGCGCGAGGTGATCGCAGCCACCTCGGGGTCGACCGTTACGAAACCGAGGTCGGTCGACCAGGTGGCCCGTAGACCACGGACGTCGAGTTGTTCGATCGCATCGACGTAGCGCACGCCTGGGTGGGGGAGCGAGGTGCGATCCCGTGCGTCCGGTCCGACCGCCACGTCGAACAAGAGGGCCGTGTCGACGATGTTGGTGGCGAGGGCGAAGTTCACCGCGTTCTGTGCGAAGCGAGTGACGCCGAAGGTGGGGATCCGTCCATACGTCGGCTTCAGGCCGGGAAGGCCGCACGAGCTGCCGGGCCCTCGGATCGAACCGCCGCCATCGCTCGCGGTGCCGAAGGGGATCATCCCCGCCGAGACCGCCGCAGCCGTGCCGCCGCTGGATCCTCCCGGCGTGCGATCGTGATGCCACGGATTGCGCGTGACCCCGAGCAGTGGGCTCGCCGTATAGCCCCATGCCCCGAACTCGGGTGTCGTCGTCTTGCCGATGGGGATCGCACCCGCCGATCGGAACCGCGCCACGTGGATGTCGTCGCGCTGGGCCACCGGCTGGGCGGCGTACCAGTTCGAACCGCGAGTCGTGGGCATTCCTGTGCAGCTCTCGAGGTCCTTCACGCCGAACGGCACTCCGGCGAGCGGGCCCAACGCGTCGCCGGCTCTGCGCGCTCCATCGATACGGTCGGCAGCCTGTCGAGCTCCTTCGGCGTCGACGTGGGCGAAGGCGTTGAGTCGGGCGTCGTCGGCCGCGATGCGGTCGAGCACACCGTCGACGAGCTCGCGTGCGGACACGTCGCCGGATCGGACCAGCGCGGCTGCGGTCGAGACGTCGGGAAGTTCCACGATGTGACACTATTCCCGCTCGTGGGCGCCGTCGCGAGATCGGGAGCATCCCGATGACCGGGTCGGACGTCCTCGGGTCGCCGTTCGCGTGTGTCGAAGCTCACGCCGTCGAGATGTTGACCGCTCGCGAGGAGCCACTCGTGATCTGTGCCAACGAACCGCCGTGGGGGACCTTCAGCCTCGCCCTGGGTGGCGTCGATCTGTTGGCAGAGATCGATGCGTGGGACATGGACATCGCACACCTCGCGGCCACGGTCGAGCGGCTGGCCACCTCTGTGCCGGCATCGGAGCTCGGTGCCGCGACGGTGGTCGGCCTCGGTGGGGGCACCGCACTGGACACTGCGAAGTACGTTGCGTGGGCGACCGGCCGACCTCTCGTCCAGGTGCCCTCGATCACCTCGGTCGACGCCGGCTTCACCGATTCGATCGGTGTGCGCGATCAGGGAAGGGTGCGCTACGTCGGGCACGTCGTCCCCGAAGTGGTGATCCTCGACCTCGAGCTCGTGCGGTCGGCGCCACCGCGGCTGAACCGTGCCGGCGTCGGTGACGTGCTGTCGTGCCACACGGGTCTCTTCGACTGGCGTCTGGCCAGCGCGGTCGGGCTCGGTCATCCGTGGCACGACGGGTTGGCGGCTCTCGGTGGCGCCCTGCTCGACGAGTTGGAAGCTGCCGCCGACGAGATCGGGGCCGTCTCCGATGCGGGCGTCCGCTTCCTCGCTGACGCATACCGTCGCATCGGGGCTGCGTGCGCCTGGGCCGGCCACAGCCGGTTCGAGGAGGGCTCCGAACACTTCTGGGCATACGCGTTCGAGCATGCGACCGGGGCGCATCCCGTGCATGGTGAGATCATCTCCTTCGCAGTGTGCGCGCTGGCCGACTTGCAGGACAACGACCCCTCCCGGGTGCGACGGATCGTCGAACGATCGAAGGTGCGGGCCCATCCCGACGACCTCGGAGTGTCCTTCGTGTCGTTCCGTGACGGTGTGCTGGGACTTCGCGACTACGCACGGGCGAACGATCTCGACGCGTCGGTGGTCGATCTCGTCGACCTGTCGGCCAGCGACGTCGACCGCGCGTGGCAGTTCGTGATGTCGTTGCCCCGCGTCGGCTGATCGTCGACGCAGGCCGTCGGTTCAGGCGAAGCCGGCGACGCTGTGCGGGGTGTACGGCTCCTCCAACCGCCCGATCTCCTCGGGCGACAGGTGGACGTCGAGCGCAGCGACCGCATCGGTGATGTGATTCGGCTTGGTGGCGCCGACGATCGGCGCGGTCACGAACGACTTCGACAGTGACCACGCCAAGGCGACCTGTGCCCTGGGAAGTCCGCGCTCGGCAGCGATCTCCGCGACGCGCTCGACGATGACGCGATCGCTGGCCGAGGTGTCGTACAGCGTCTTTCCGAACTCGTCGGTCTCGGAGCGATCGGTGGTGGCATCCCATTCGCGGGTGAGCTTGCCGCGGGCCAACGGACTCCACGGGATGACGCCGACCCCCTGGTCGACGCACAGCGGCATCATCTCCCGCTCCTCCTCGCGATTGAGCAGGTTGTAGTGGTTCTGCATGCTCACGAACTTGGTCCAGCCGTGACGCTCTGCGGTGTACTGCGCCTTGCTGAACTGCCACGCATACATCGACGAGGCTCCGATGTAGCGGGCCTTGCCCGACTTGACCACGTCGTGCAGTGCCTCCATCGTCTCCTCGATCGACGTGCGCCGGTCGAAGCGATGGATCTGGTACAGGTCCACGTAGTCCGTGCCCAGTCGGCGAAGGCTTGCGTCGATCTCGGTCATGATCGCCTTGCGCGACAACCCAGCGCTGTTCGGGCCCCTACGCATCGGACCGTGCACCTTGGTGGCGATGACCACCTCGTCGCGATCGGCGAAGTCGGCCAGCGCCCGACCGACGATCTCCTCGCTGGTGCCCGCGGAGTACACGTTGGCCGTGTCGAAGAAGTTGATGCCGGCATCGAGCGCGGCGCGGATGAACGGGCGGCTGGTGGCTTCGTCGAGCGTCCACGCATGGTTGCCAGCGGCGGAGTCGCCGAAGCTCATGCAGCCGAGGCAGATCCTCGACACGTCGAGTCCGGTGTGGCCGAGTTTGGTGTACTGCATGGGCACGACCCTACGGCGTGGGATTCACCACCTGCGGACCGCGTCCGCGTCGGCGTCGGAGTACGAGCAGTTTCGTCATCCGGGCGAGGCGATCGAGACCGGTACGTCACAATGGTCCGATGGCCTGGTATCGCGAACGCATCCTTCCTCACCTGATCGATCGGGCGTGCGGCACCGCCGAGCTGCGCGACTGGCGCGCCAGCGTGGTCCGCGGCCTGGCCGGCACCGTCGTGGAGATCGGATTCGGTTCGGGCCTCAACGTGTCGGTGTACCCGCCCGAGGTCACCAAGGTGTACGCGGTCGAACCGGCTGCGGTCGCCCGAAAGATCGCGGAGGACCGGATCGCCGCGTCGCCAGTGGTGATCGAGCATGTGGGGTTGAGGGGCGAATCGATCCCGCTCGACGACGACAGTTGCGACGGTGCACTGTCGACGTTCACGCTGTGCACGATCCCCGACGTCGAGCAGGCCCTTGCGGATGTTCGCCGCGTGTTGCGGCCGGGGGGTCGACTGCACTTCCTCGAGCACGGCGGTTCACCCGACGCGTCGGTGGCGAGGTGGCAGCGCCGGATCGAACCCGTCCAGAAGCGGGTGGCCGACGGGTGCCATCTCACACGTGATCCCGCGGCACTCGTTGCGGCGGCCGGATTCGAGTTGGAGCGGGTCGAGTCGCGCTACGCCAGAGGACCCCGGCCGTGGTCCTGGTTCACCGAGGGCGTCGCACTGAATCCGGGCTGATCTGCAGCACTCCGTCGCGAAGTCGTAGGGTTCTTGACGATGAACCAGCCTGCCGGCGTGGACGCCAGCGCGTCGGACGAACATTGGTGGACGACACCCCTGGCCCTGTTGCCGCAACGGGCGGACTACGCGGGGTTGCAGCGATCTTGGCGCCGTGATCTCGTCGCCGGGCTGACGGTCGCCGTGGTCGCGCTGCCGCTCGCCCTCGGCCTCGGTGTCACGACCGGGATGGGGGCAGAGGCGGGCTTGATCACGGCGATCGTCGCCGGCTTCATCGCTGCCGTGTTCGGAGGGTCGAACGTCCAGGTGTCCGGGTTCTCCGCATCGATGACGGTGGTGATCATCACCGTGGTCGGTCGCTTCGGTCCATCGGGCGTCTACACCGTGACGGTCCTCGCCGGCCTCCTGCTGATCGTGGCAGCGGCGTTCGGCTTGGCGCAGTTCCTCGTCTATGTCCCTTGGCCGGTGGTCGAGGGCTTCACCGTCGGTGTCGCGTTCATCATCGTGCTGCAACAGGTGCCGGCGGCGCTCGGGGTGCCCAAGCCGGGCGGGGAGAACACGCTCGCAATCGCCACCCGCGCGGTGTGGCGACTGCCCGATCAGCGCAGCGGCGCGGCGGTCGTGATCTTCGTCGTCGCAGTGGTGGCGATGGTTCTCGCTCCGCGACTGCACCGATCGATCCCCGGGCCTTTGCTCGCGGTCGCCCTCGCGACCGGCGTGTCCGAATTCTGGAGTCGGGGCGTCGACCGGATCGGTCAGCTCCCGCACGGTCTCCCCGCACCTTCGCTGCCGTCGCTGTCGCCAGGGCGGATCAGCGAACTGCTCGGCGCCGCGGGAACGATCGCCGCGCTGGCAGCGATCGAGAGCCTCATGTCGGCCAAGGTCGCCGACGGCATGTCGGACGCGCCGCCACACGACCCCGATCGCGAACTGCTGGGCCAGGGCGTCGCCAACATGGCGTCAGCGGTGTTCGGCGGGATGCCGTCGACCGGTGTGCTGGCCAGAACGGCGGTCAACGTCCGATCGGGTGCGCGTACCCGCATGGCGGCGATCAGCCACGCCGTGATCCTGATGCTGGTTGCGCTGTTCGCGGGTTCGCTCGTCGCCGAGATCCCGCTCGCTTCGCTGGCGGGGGTGCTCGTGGTGACTGCGTTGCGCACCATCGACATCTCGCGGGTGAAGATCCTGCTGCGAACGACTCGGTCGGACGCCGCGGTCTTCCTCGTCACGACCGGAGCGACGTTGGCGTTCGACCTCATCCTCGCCGTGGAGATCGGACTCGCCGTCGCCGTCGTGCTGGCGCTGCGGTCGGTGGCGAAGTCCTCGACGATCACCGCGGAGGCGGTGGTCGACGAGATCGACGCGGACGAGGAGCACCACCTGCTCGACGAGCAGATCGTCACCTACCGGATGAGCGGGGCGCTGTTCTTCGGTGCGGCGGAACGCTTCTTGCGGGAGTTGCTCGCGGTGAGCGACGTGAAGGTCGTGATCCTTCGACTGCCGCAGTTGCAGATGCTCGACGCCACCGGCGCCCGAGCGCTCGGCGCGATCGTCGAGGACCTGCAGCGACGGAACATCACAGTCCTGTTGAAGGGTCCCTCCGCACACCACCTCCAGGTGCTCCGATCGGTCGGCGCGCTGGAACGTCTCGCTACGGAACGGCACGTCTTCGCCGACCTCGACGCGGCCGTCGCGCACGCTCGACTTCACGTCGCCCGCGGCTGACGGCTGGGATGTAGCCCGTGGACAACGGGTCGCTCACCGCCGAGAAGATTGACGACGCGCTCGCCGACTGGGTGGCCGAACATTGGGACCCCGACCTGACATTGGTCGAGTGGCGGACTCGGCTGGCCCAGCACGGCTGGTCGGCCCCCTCGTGGCCCGAGCGCTGGCATGGCAAGGGGTGGCCGGCATGGACGGACGACGTGGTTGCCTCCGCGCTCGTCCGCCTCGGCACTGCCGGCAATCCCGTCGGGATCGGAATGCAGCTCGCCGCACCGACCATCCTCGAACACGGATCGGACCAGGTGCGCGAACGCTTCCTGTTGCCGACGCTGCGCGGTGAGGAGACGTGGTGTCAACTGTTCAGCGAGCCGGGCGCCGGCTCGGATCTGGCGGGACTCTCGACGACTGCGGTGCTCGACGGCGACGAGTGGGTGGTCAGCGGTCAGAAGGTGTGGAACACGAGCGCGCACCATGCCGATCTCGGCATCCTGCTCGCCCGCACCGACTGGTCGGTACCCAAGCACCGCGGGCTCACCTTCTTCGTGCTGCCCATGCACCAGCCGGCGGTCACGGTGCGAGGGTTGCGCCAGATGAACCATCACTCGTCGTTCAACGAGGTGTTCCTCGACGAGGCGCGTCTTCCCAAGGACTGGGTCGTCGGCCAGGTGGGCGACGGATGGGCAGCGGCCCTCACGACGCTCGCCTACGAGCGCAGGTTCGGTGCTCGCATGCGGCCGCGATACGTGCAGGGGAGCGGTCGTGCGTTGCAGGAGGCGCGCGACGAGGTCGACGACTACTTCGAGACCTACAAGTGGTACCCGCAACGCGCCGGCCGTGTCGACCTCGTCGTCGAGCGTGCGCGAGCAGCTGGTCGGACAGACGATCCGATCGTGCGTCAGGCGCTGGCGCGCCTGCTCTCGTTGCAATCGGTGAGCGCGTGGACGGCGTCGCGAGCCCAGGCCGCGCGTGCGCTCGGTCGCGCGCCCGGCGCAGAGGGATCTGTCGGGAAGCTGTCCGCGAGCATCATCGCCCGCGAGGCGTCCAAGGTGCATTCGCTGCTCGCCGGCGCCGACGGCACGCTGCTCGGCTCGGACGCACCGCTCGGCGGGATCATCGCCGAGGTGCTGATGTCGGTTCCCGGTCAATCGATCGCAGGGGGGACCGATGAGATCCAGAAGAACATCCTCGGAGAGCGGATGCTCGGCCTTCCGCGCGAGCCGAGCACCGATCACGATCTGCCGTTCTCACTCGCCCGGAGGTCGTGACCAGCTGATCGGCCGGCGAGCCACCCGGTCGCAGCAGCTGCGCACCTCGCGCACGGCCGAGATCGTCGGGGATGCGCTGATCCGAGTCTCTCGTTCGCTGAGCATCGCCGACGGCGAACACCACGGCGACAAGCGCAGCGCGACGCCGGCTGATTCGTGGTAACGATGGCGGGGTGGTAGAGACTTCGCTCGTCCCCCTGGACAGTGAGGCGGCGCAGCACGCCGTCGAAGTAGCGCCACGGATCTGGTGGGTGGGCGACGTGCTCGTCGGCGACCCGTTCCAGTGTCACGCTTACCTCATCGAGGCGGGGGAGGAGTCGATGCTCATCGATCCCGGCTCCTCGCTGACGATCGAGGCGACTCTTCGCAAAGTGGTCGAGGTGGTCCCCCTGGACCACATCAAGTGGATCGTGCTCCACCACTCTGATCCCGACGTTGCCGACTCGCTGCACCGTCTCAGTGACGTGCTGCCGCGCAGCGACGTGCAGGTGATCACCGAGTGGCGATCGGCGCTGCTGCTGCGCCACTTCGCTGCCCGCTTCCCATTCGTGTCGATCGAGGACCTCGGCTGGAGGTTCACGTTCGCGGACGGGCGGGTGCTCGAGTTCCTCCTCACCGCATACCTGCACTTCCCGGGAGCGTTCGTCACCTACGAACGCGACCACGCCGTCCTCTTCTCGGCCGACCTGTTCGGCGGCTTCAATCGCGCCAATCGCCTGTGGGCGTCGACGGAGGCCGACTTCGAGGACCTCCGCCAGTTCCACGAGCACTACATGCCGAGCCGCGACATCCTGATGGCGGGCCTGGCGACGATCAGGGGCGCGTTCCCCCTCATCGATCGGGTCCTCCCACAGCACGGGTACCTCATTCCGCATCGCCTGGTGTCCGACATGTTCGACCAGCTGGCCAAGCTCGAGTGCGGAGTGATGCTGATCTCCCAGCGCGACACCCACTTGGCACGGTTGCTGACCATCGCCGCCGGCGTCCGACGGATCGAGGACATCCTCGATCTGCCGACGCCGCTCGGAGAGATGGTGCCCCCGATCTCCGCCGAGCTGTCGGAGTTCATGCCCCTGGAGGAGTTCTGGGTCGAGGTACTCGACAGCCACGGCGGCATCGTGCGTTTCGATGAGCGCGAGGTGACCGGCATCGGGCTCGACAGGTGGACCGAGCCCGCCGACACGGTCACCGTGCTCGAGCTGCCCGGGGGTCAGGCCGAAGGGCACACCCGTCTGGCGATCGTGCTCCGCACCCGCCAGCACTGGGAGCTGGCGCCGGAGTTCTCGGTGTTGTTCTCGATGATGGCGGCGCGTGCGCGCAAGGCGGTCGAGGAGGCGCTGCGCAACCGAGAAGCCCACCTCACCGCGCTGCATCTCCGTGACGAAGCGACGCACGATCCCCTCACCGGTCTACTGAATCGGCGCGCCCTGTTGGTCGCCCGGCAGTTCGCGGGGGATGCGGCGGTGCTGATGATCGACATCGACCATTTCAAGCAGGTCAACGATCGCTACGGGCATCCCGTGGGTGATCGGGTGCTGCGTGCGGTTGCCGACGCGGTGGTGTCGTCGGTGCGACGCTCGGACACGGTCATCCGCTATGGCGGCGAGGAGATCCTGGCAATCGCCGAGCTCGACCCGAGTGTGCCCGCGGTCGACGCGGCGACGGCGCTCGCCGATCGCATTCGTCAGAGCGTTGCCTCGATCTCGGCGGCTCCGCTCGGTGCGGACTCCAGCGTGACCGTCAGCGTCGGCGCTGCGTTGATCGCGCCCGACACGCCGCTCGCCGAGATCGTCCGACGGGCCGACGAGGCGCTGTACCGGGCGAAGTCGGCAGGCCGCAACCGGGTGCATCTGCACGACTGAGGGTCGTTGATGACCTCAGCGCGAGAGGTGCTCGAACTCGAGCTCGATGACCCCTCGAGCGTCGACGTCGACGAGGATCCTCACGGGCCGGCGACCGTGCCACGGGCCCTCCTCATCGCTGTCGCGGAACGCGGCGAGCGTGCGGCCGCGGCACACGCTGTGCCCGGTGTCGACCCGGACGGGAAGCTCCTGCCAGGTGAACAGGTGTGGCGCGAGCAGGTAGCTGATCGTGGTCGAATCGTGGACGTAGATGCCCTCCACACCGTTGCGTTCGAGGTAGAACCGCGAGTAGTGCGGGACGATGGCTGCGAGGTGCGCGGCGCGCGGCCCGGGGATCGTCCCGAAGCGGGCGAGGTCGTCGGTGGTCATCGTGATCCGGTGGGTCACGTCGAGGCCCGCCATCACGATCCGACAGTCGGCGCCGAAGACGATGTCGGCGGCCTCCGGGTCGTTGAGCACGTTGGCCTCCGATGCCGGAGATGCGTTGCCGTGCGTGAACGCTGCGCCTCCCATCACCACGATCTCGCGAACGAACGAGGTGAGATCGGGCTGCATGAGCATCGCGATGGCCATGTTCGTGAACGGCCCGAGCAGCACCACGGTGATCTCGCCCGGTGATGCCATCACCGTGTCGATGATGAACTGCGCGCCATGCCCGGCGATCGGGGTGCGCGTCGATGGCGGGAGGAACACGTCGCCCTGCCCGTCGGCGCCGTGGACGAACGCCACCGGCCCGCGGTAGTTCATCGCCAGTGGACGCGTCGCGCCCTGGGCCACCGGGATGTCGGGTCGTCCGGCGATGTCGAGCAATCGGAGGGCGTTCGTGGTGCACAGGTCGGTGTGCGCGTTCCCGAACACGGTGGTGAGGCCGACCACCTCGAGCTCGGGCGAGGCCAGCGCGTAGAAGATCGCCATCGCATCGTCGATGCCCGGGTCGGTGTCGATCAGGATCCGTGTCGGGGAGCTCACGGTGCGAATGTACTCAGATCGCGACGGCGTCGCCCGGTGGCACGAGCCGGAGCAGCATGGTGGCCACCGCGGTGACGACGACTTGGGTCACAGCCGCGGCGACGAGTGCGGCGGGCACACCGATGCTCGATGCCAGAGCACCCCACCCGAACGCTCCGGCCGACGCACCGAGCCACACCACCAACATCACCACCGAGGAGGCGCGACCGCGCACCCAGGACGGAAGGATCAGCATGAACATCGAATACACGACGTTCATGGTGATCATCGCGGATGCACCGGCGAGGACGAGGCCGCCCACGGCGACCCACATCAGTGACGTGGACGCGAGTAACGCGGTTCCGATCGCCCACACGAACGCGGCGGCGAACACGAGCGCGTCGACGCCGATGCGCGACTTCAGCCGAGGCAGGATCCACACGGCCACGATGGCGCCGACGCCGAGTGCGGCCGACAGTACGCCGAACTGGCCCGGCGTTGCATCGAGCTTGTTCCGTGCGACCAGCGGGAGCAGTGCCGTGAGCGCCGAAGTGACCGCGAACGCCAGCATGATCCGGAGTGCGAACTTCTTCAGTTGCGGTGATCCGAGGAAGTACCGCACTCCCGTGCGCATGGCTGCGACCACGCCTTCCTCCGCGGGCGGGGGGTCGTCGGCAGGATGGTACGCGCGGGCGACCAGCACGATGCCGAGGAACGACACCGCGTTGAGCAGGAACACGGCGCCCGCGCCCGAGATCGCGATCACCACTCCAGCCAGTGCCGGACCGAGCGACTGGGCCCCGTTGTAGGAGATGTTGTTGAGCCCGATGGCCTGCGGCAGCTCTTCGGGCCCGACCAGTTCCGGGATCAGCGCCATGAACGCCGGGCCTGACAGGGTGAGTGCGATCGACAGCAGGAACGTGCCGAGCAAGAGGAGCGGGACGTCGAGGTTGCCGGCGATCTGGAGCGCGCCGAGTGCCGTAGCGACCACCATTGCCGCGGCTTGGGTCCAGATGATCAGGCGGCGGCGGTCGATCACGTCGGCGAATGCGCCGGCGGGGAGTGCGAACAGGAAGCCGGGGACGGTCCATGCGGTCTGGGCGAGGCTCACGATCGCCGGCGAACTGGTGAGCGAGGTCATCGCCCACGCAGCGCCCACCGTGTGCATCGTCGTGCCGACGTTCGACACGAGGCTGGCGATCCAGAGCGCGCGAAAGATTCCGACTCGCAGCGGTGACCACGGCCCGAGCGGGGGGATGGTGGTCACAGTCATCGGCAGAGTCTGGCCCGACGATCGTGTGATGCAACGCACTGCTCCATCAGCATTGACCAACGAGCGATAATTCTTTAATGTTCGAGATATGTCGGACCAAGAACATCACCTCGACTACGAACTCGAGGATCACGTCATCGCCGACACCCCGGCGCGTCTGAAGGCGCTGGGAGATCCCCTGCGTCAGCTCCTGCTCGATCTGGTGCTGGAGCAGGCGATGACCGTCACCCAGTTGTCGGCGAGGGTGGGCCGGCCGCGAGGGACCATCGCCCATCACGTCGACCTGTTGCTCGACGCCGGACTGCTGCAGGTGGTGCGGACGAGGAAGGTCCGTGCGATGCAGGAGCGGTTCTACGGTCGAACCGCTCGCACGATCGTGTTCCCCGACGGCACCCACGAGGGTGACCTGCCGTTCTTCAACGATGCGCGGGCGGTGGCCGACCTCGAAGCGATCGCTGCCGACGCGCCGGCCGTGTTCACGATGCGCTCCGTGCGCGTCCCCGACGCGGTCGCCGCTGAGTTCTGTGCCCGGGTGGAAGACCTCGCCCTCGAGTTCAGCCGGATGCAGCGAGGCGGCACCCGCGAGTACGCCTTCCTCGCGGCGTTCTTCCCGACGACCCGGCCGGTGGCCCCGCCACCCTCGACCCGAGGAATTTCGCATGGCTCGTGAGCGCGTGCGCCTCGGCGCCAGTTACCGAAAGCTGTACACCGCGACCGCCCTCTCCAACATCGGCGATGGCATGGCGGCCATCGCCTACCCGTGGTTGGCGACCGCCATCACCCGCAACCCGATCCTGATCGCGCTCGTCGCCGCCGCACAACGGCTTCCGTGGTTGTTCTTCACACTGCCCGCCGGTGTCATCACCGACCGGGTGGATCGCAAGCGGGCGATGGTGGCGATGGACGCGTTGCGGTTTGCGTTCACGTTGTTCATCGCGTTCGCCGTCCTCCACGAGCAGGGCACGTTGCCGGCACCGGACCAGATCAAGGACGTGGTCGGCACACGCACCGGTCTGTATCTGCTGCTGATCCTCGCCACGGTGTTGCTCGGCTGCGCAGAAGTGCTGCGCGACAACTGCGGCCAGACGTTCATGCCGTCGATCGTGAAAGCCGAACATCTCGAGCGAGCCAACGGCCGCATGTGGAGCATCGAGTCGGTCACCAACACCTTCGTCGGGCCGCCATTGGGCTCGTTGTTCCTGCTCGTCGCGTTCTCGATCCCGTTCTTCGTCGATGCGGGCTCGTTCTTCGTCGCCGCTGCGCTGGTGGCCACGATCCCCGGTTCGTTCCGGACGAGTCATCCCGATGAGGACCACGTTCGTCCGAACTGGCGGGTCGAGCTCAAAGAAGGTGTGAAGTGGCTGTGGGCCAACCCGCTGCTGCGGTCGATGGCGATCATCCTCGGCCTGATGAACATGGCGTCGAACCTCAGCGGCGCGATGTTCGTGCTGTTCTCCCAGGACGTGCTCGACATCTCTCCGTTCACGTTCACGCTCATGGGCTTCGGATTCGCAATCGGCGCGATCGTCGGTGGCTACACCGCACCGTGGTTGTCACGCACGTTGGGGAGCGGCGCCTGCCTTGCGCTCACGCTGGGCTCGACCGCCGTCACCCAGTTCCTCGTCGGGCTGTCGTCGTGGTGGCCGCTCACCGGAGCGATCTTCGCGGTCGGGGCGCTGCTCAGTGCGTCCTGGAACGTGATCACCGTCAGCCTGCGCCAGACGATCATCCCGCCCCACCTGCTGGGCCGGGTGAACAGCGTCTATCGCTTCTTCGCCTGGGGGATGATCCCCATCGGGGCGGCCCTGGGCGGTGTGGTGGTGGCCGTGATGAGCCGGTTCGTGTCCCACGAGATGGCGCTGCGCAGCGTGTGGTTCGTCGACTCGGGCATCTACGCGGTGCTCTTCGTGGTCGGCCGCAGGCTGTTGACCACGGAGCGCCTGGAGACGGCTCGGGCAGACGCGCTCGCGGTGCCGGTCAGTGCCGGCGACGATCCTCCGCAGCGGGTGGCGTCGTCGGAGCCGACGTGAGCACGTCGCCGACGACACGTTCGAGGTTGCCGGAATTCGGCCCCGGCTCGACGTGCACCACTCCACGGCGGATGCGCCCCGCGAGGCTCCGCTCGAAGTAGGGCGTCACCACCTTGGCGACCTCCCACCCTTGATCCTGTGGGCCGAGCATCGCCTCGGCAGGCAACCGGACGCCATCGAACGTGACGACACCTCCGCCGACACTGACGCCGCTCGCGGCCAGCTCGACGATGACGGTCGTCAGGCCTCGACGCCCGCCCTCGTCGTTGCTCCGGGCGAAGACCAGCGCACGGTCGGGGCTGCTCTCGGTGTCGGTCATGGCCTTGGTGCCCGTGAGCGTGATCCCGTTCCAGCCGATCTCTGCCCGGCACGTCGCCTTCTGCGGGTTGGGTTCGCCCGGTTCGTGGAGGAGCACCGCCCACGAGTGACGTCCGGTGATCAGTGCAGGGAGCAGCGCAGTCACCTGTTCACTCGTGGCGAACTGGCGCAGCGCAGGCCCGACGACCCGAATGCCGGTGCCGTCCACCGGTGGTGCCACGGTGTGCGCGGCGCCGAGTTCGCGCTCGATGATCGACTGGACCGGAGTGGTGGCCGCGAGGCCGCCGTGGGCCCGTTGCCACGTCGGCACGGTGAGGCCTGCCGACGCAAGTCGTTCCCACCACTCACCGACCGTGATCGAGGTGTCCCATTGCAGGGAGAGCCAGTGGCGCATGGCCTCGCCCATCTGCTCGAGATCACCGAGGGGCCACCACGGACGGAGTGCGGTGAGGTCCATGCGTCGCACCGTACCAAGCGGGCAGATCGCCCATCTGATTCACAGGACAGTCGTGCGGGTTATCGCCGGTGCTGTGGTCGCAAGGAGATCTGTTCTCGCCTACGATGAGGGACCTTGACCGCGTCGAACGACCTTCCCCACCTCGACGGCGACGCCGCCGAAATCGAAACGATCGCGCGAGGATTCGCCGATTGGCCCGGCGGCCTCATGCCCGCCCTGCACGCGATTCAGCACCGCGCCGGGTACGTCGACCCCGCGCTGATCCCGATGCTCGCCGACGTGTTCAACATCTCGACCGCCGAGGTGCACGGGGTGATCAGCTTCTACAAGGACTTCCGCACCACTGCTCCCGCCGGGCCGACCGTCCAGGTGTGCCGCGCCGAGGCGTGCGTCGCTCGAGGCGGGGCAGCCATCCATGATCGAGCGGTACGCGACGCCGAGGGTCAACAGGTCGAGATCGAGGAAGTCTTTTGTCTCGGCAACTGCGCGCTCGGCCCGTCGGTGGCCGCACAGGGTCGGCTGTACGGCGGTGTCACAGAGGCCGGCGTCGGCGACATCATCGGCCACGTCGTGCGTCGCGAGATGCCGGCGACCGCCGTCGCAACCGGGGGAGAGGGCATCACGGTGTACGTCCCCATCGACGCCGCCGCGAGAGCCGCCGGCGCTGACGAGGTTGCGGCCGCCCTCACGGTGCAGCCGGGTGTGCGCGTGGTACGCAACGGATCACGCGGGATGCTCTGGCTGGAACCGATGATCGAGATCGACCGCCCCGAGGGTCGCATCGCGTACGGCCCCGTCACCGCTGTCGACGTGCCGGCCCTGGTGTCGGCGGGCCTGCTCGAGGGCGGGGAGCACTCGTTGCGACTCGGCCCCGTCGACCAACTGCCGTGGATGGTCGGCCAACAGCGGGTCACGTTCGGGCGCGTCGGGGTCATCGACCCCCGCGATCCGGTCGACTTCGAGACGCACGGTGGAATGGTCGGACTGCGGCGTGCGCTCGCCATGCAACCTGCCGAGGTCGTCACCGAGATCACCGAGAGCGGGCTTCGGGGCCGCGGTGGTGCAGCCTTCCCCACCGGGATCAAGCTCCGCACTGTGCTCGACACGCCCAGTGATCGGAAGTACATCGTCTGCAACGCTGACGAAGGCGACAGCGGCAGCTTCGCCGACCGGATGTTGATGGAAGGTGATCCCTTCATGCTCATCGAGGGCATGCTCATCGCCGGCTGGGCGGTTGGTGCGAACGACGGGTACGTGTACATCCGCAGCGAGTACCCCGACGCGATCGAGGCCATGCACGTCGCCATCGCCGAGTGCGAGCGGCTGGGCTGGCTCACCCGGGAGGGGGCGGTAGCGGGTGTGATGGAGACCGACTTCGTGTTCCGCCTTCACGTGCGCATCGGCGCCGGCGCCTACATCTGCGGTGAGGAGACGGCGCTGATGGAGAGCATCGAGGGACGTCGCGGGGTGGTGCGGGCCAAGCCTCCGTTGCCCGCCATCGAGGGGTTGTGGGGCAGGCCGACCGTCATCAACAACGTGCTCAGCCTCGCTGCGTTGCCGTCGGTGCTCGCCGACGGAGCGGAGGCGTACGCCTCGCTGGGCTTCGGGCGCAGTCGCGGCACCCAGGTGGTGCAACTCGCCGGCAACGTCGCCCGCGGCGGCATCGTCGAGGCGCCGTTCGGGATCACCGTTCGAGAGCTCGTCGAGCAGTGGGGCGGCGGCACCGCGAGCGGTCGCCCGGTGCGAGCGGTGCAGATCGGGGGTCCGCTGGGCGCATACCTTCCCGAGGATCAGTTCGACATGCCGATCGACTACGAGGCGTTCGCCGCCGCGAACGCACTGCTCGGCCACGGAAGTGTCGTCGTCTTCGACGACACGGTCGACATGCTCGCCATGGCCCGATTCGCGATGGAGTTCTGTGCGATCGAGTCGTGCGGCAAGTGCACGCCCTGCCGCATCGGCAGCATTCGCGGCGTCGAGTTGATCGACAAGATCGCGGCGAGCCCGGCAGACCGCGCCGAGCACATCGAGACGCTGCTCGACCTGTGCGAGGTGATGGCCGACGCATCGTTGTGTGCGATGGGTGGATTCACACCGCTTCCGGTCCGCAGTGCGCTCACCCACTTCACCGACGACTTCCACCCCAACGAAGGAGCGACGGTATGACCCTCAGCCTGTCTCTGCTCATCGACGAGCACGACCTCGGCACTCCGGCCCCCGACCGTGCCCAACGCACCCCTTCGCCCGCCACGGTCGAGGTCACCATCGACGGCACCACGGTGTCGGTCGCCGAGGGCACGTCGGTGATGCGCGCCGCCGCCATCTGCGGCGTCGACATCCCCAAGCTGTGCGCGACCGACCGACTCGATGCGTTCGGTTCGTGCCGCCTCTGTGTCGTCGAGATCGACGGTCGCAAGGGCACCCCTGCGTCGTGCACGACCCCCGTTGTTCCTGGCATGCACGTCACCACCCAGTCGCCCAAGCTCGAACGGCTGCGCAAGGGTGTGATGGAGCTGTACATCAGCGACCACCCGCTGGACTGCCTGACGTGCGCCGCGAACGGTGACTGCGAGTTGCAGGACATGGCCGGCGCCGTCGGCCTGCGCGAAGTTCGCTACGGCTACGAGGGTGACAACCACCTCGACCTCACGACCGACACCTCGAACCCGTACTTCACCTTCGACTCGTCGAAGTGCATCGTCTGCTCGAGGTGCGTTCGTGCATGCGAAGAGGTGCAGGGCACGTTCGCCCTCACCATCGAAGGGCGTGGATTCGGGTCGCGCGTCGCCGCCGGCTTCAAGGGCTCGTTCATGGACAGCGACTGCGTCAGCTGCGGTGCGTGCGTCCAGGTGTGCCCGACGGCGACGCTCACCGAGAACACGGTCATCGAGATGGGTCAACCGCGACGCACCGTGCTCACCACCTGCGCGTACTGCGGTGTCGGCTGTTCGTTCAAGGCCGAGATGCAGGGCGAGCAGGTCGTGCGGATGGTGCCGTACAAGGACGGCGGCGCCAACGAAGGCCACTCGTGTGTCAAGGGCCGGTTCGCCTGGGGGTACGCATCGCACCCCGACCGGCAACTCGAGCCGATGATCCGGGAGAGCATCAACGACGACTGGACGGTGGTGTCCTGGGACGAAGCCATCGCCTACGCGGCGACGAAGCTCAAGGACATCCAGGCCCGCCACGGCCAGGGTTCCATCGGTGGCATCACGTCGTCGCGATGCACGAACGAGGAGGTCTTCGCGGTCCAGAAGATGATCCGGACTGCGTTCGGCAACAACAACGTCGACACCTGTGCCCGCGTCTGCCACTCGCCGACTGGTTTCGGGCTGTCCCAGGCGTTCGGCACCTCGGCGGGAACGCAGGACTTCAAGTCGGTCGAAGCCGCCGACGTGGTCCTGCTCATCGGCGCCAATCCCACCGATGCCCACCCCGTGTTCGCCTCTCGGATGAAGAAGCGACTCCGCGAAGGCGGCGAGATCATCGTCGTCGACCCGCGACGGATCGACCTGGTGCGCAGCGCCCACGTCGAGGCTGCGCACCACCTCCAGTTGCGGCCCGGTACGAACGTCGCGATCATCAATGCGCTGGCGCACGTCATCGTCACCGAGGACCTCGTCGACCATCGATTCGTGCGGGAACGCTGCGACCCGGCCGAGTTCGCCAACTGGGCTGCATTCGTGTCGCAGCCGGAGAACAGCCCCGAGGCGATGGAGCAGTACACGGACGTCCCGGCTGCCGAGGTGCGGGCCGCAGCCCGGATGTACGCCACGGCCGGCAACGGAGCGATCTACTACGGCCTCGGCGTCACCGAACACAGCCAGGGTTCCACCATGGTGATCGGCATGGCGAACCTGGCGATGGCCACCGGCAACCTCGGGCGTGACGGCGTGGGCGTCAACCCTCTGCGCGGCCAGAACAACGTCCAGGGTTCGTGCGACATGGGATCGTTCCCACACGAGCTGTCGGGCTATCGCCACGTGAGCGACGATGCGACGCGAGCCATGTTCGAGAACCTGTGGGGACACACCGTCCAGTCCGAACCCGGCCTGCGGATCCCCAACATGTTCGATGCTGCGATCGACGGTCACTTCAAAGGGATCTTCGTGCAGGGCGAGGACATCGCCCAGAGTGACCCCAACACGGTGCACGTCATGCACGCGCTCACCTCGATGGAGGTCGTCATCGTGCAAGACCTGTTCATCAACGAGACGGCGAAGGTCGCCCACGTGTTCCTGCCCGGCACGTCGTTCCTGGAGAAGGACGGCACGTTCACCAACGCCGAGCGGCGCATCAACCGCGTCCGCCCGGCGATGCGGGCCAAGTCCGGCAAGCAGGAGTGGGAGGTCGTCAGCGAACTCGCTGCGGCACTCGGCGCGCCGATGCACTGGGACTCGTCCGCGCAGATCATGGACGAGATCGCCGCGCTCACCCCGACGTTCGCCGGCGTGTCGTTCGCCAAGCTCGACGAGGTCGGCAGCGTGCAGTGGCCGTGCAACGACGCGAAGCCCCTGGGAACCCCGATCATGCACGAGGGCACGTTCGTACGTGGGCTGGGTCGCTTCACCGCCACGCCGTACATCGCCACCGAGGAGCGGAGCACCCGTCGCTTCCCGTTGCTGCTCACCACCGGCCGCATCCTCAGCCAGTACAACGTCGGCGCGCAGACCCGCCGCACCGAGAACGTGCAGTGGCACGAGGAAGATCTGCTGGAGATCCATCCCGCAGACGCGGAGGAGCGAGGGATCCGCTCCGGCGACGAGGTCACCGTGGCCAGTCGCGTGGGTGCCACGATCCTCACTGCGCTGGTGTCGGATCGTATGGCCCAGGGTGTGGTGTACACGACGTTCCACCACCCGGTCAGCGGCGCCAACGTGGTCACCACCGAGCACAGCGACTGGGCGACGAACTGTCCGGAGTACAAGGTCACCGCGGTGGAGGTGTCGCCCGGTCATTCGGTCGCGACGGCCGAGATCGACCATCCCGAGCACCGGCTCGATGCGCTGGTGCGCATGGCGAACCAGATCTCGCGACAGCTCGTCGCCGACCCGAACATCGATGCGGTGGCGTCGGTCGCGAACCACATCGGTCGCTTCTGGGAGCACGACATGCGAGTCGACCTCACCCGTGCCATCGACGGGGGCACGGTCACGGTCGACGACGTCGTCATGCAGGCGTTCGCGAAGCTCGCCGTCACCGTCTGATTCGCCGGCGTCGCTCGGCGTCAGAGGACGCCGAGCAGTCGTAGCCCGCTGGCCCCGACCAACACGATGAGGGCCGGGCGAAGGGCGCGGTCGGGCATGCGTGTCGAGACCCGACTGCCGAGCCACACACCGGGCAGGGCCCCCACGAGCAGGGGCAGCACGATCGACAGCCGGATGTCGCCGAACAACAGATGACCCAGCACGGCGGACGCGACCAGTGGTATTGCCTGGGTGAGGTCGGTCCCCACCAACTCGCGACTGGTGAGCCGGGGGTAGATCCAGGTGAGCAGCACGAGCATCAGCGATCCGGACCCGACGGACGTCATCCCCACGAGGAGCCCACCGATCGCGCCGACCGCAGTCGTGGGCAGCGGACGCAGCGTGCTCGGTCCGGGGGAGATCTCCCGGCGAGTCGCCATGCGGACGATCATCATCGCCGCCGCCACGATCAAGGTGCCGCCGATGAGGTACTCGAGCGCCGCCCCGTGGTCGCGCAGCACCGTGTTGACGACGACGGCGCCCAGGAGCGCGGCCGGGACCGACCCGATCGCCAGTCGCCAGACGATGTCGCGGCGGACGGTGCCCGCCCGACCATGGGTGAGGGCGCCCACGGGCTTGACCAGCAGCGACACGACCAGGTCATTGGCCACGGCGGCTCTGGCCGGCACGCCGAGCACCAGAACGAGGATCGGCGTGAGGAGCACTCCGCCACCCATTCCGGTGAGTCCGATGGCGATGCCGGCGACGAGGCCGACAACGGGGTATTGCAACATCCGGTGGACGCTACCCTAAATACGACCAATATGGTCGTGAATTGGACGGGATCAGGCTGGCGGAGGGATCCAGGTGGCGTGAAAGCCGTAGGGCACCCGCTGCGGCATCACGATCTCGGCGACGGGACCCTTCGCCACATCGGTCGCGTCGAGCACCGCCAGCACCGTCTCGCCGACTGCATCGTCGTGGACGAAGCTCAGCAGCCACCCGGCGTCGTCGGCCGGATCACTGGCATCGCCGGGGACGAACAAGGGCTCCGTCGCGTGTCGGGTCGGACCGGGCTCCCAGACCACGCGAGTGCCGTTGGCGAAGTCGTGCTTGATGATGTTGCCCAACTCGACCGTGTTCGGGTTCTCCCGAGTCCCGGTGAGGTATCCGAAGCGATGTTCGCGTCCCACACGCCGTGGGTCGCGGCTGGGGAGGTCGCCCGGGTTCGTGGTCTCGAGCACGTCGTCGGTGACGGTGCCCGTCGCCGTGTTGAGGGTCCATCGTCGCAACGATGCTTCGCCGCCCAGCCCTTGGCCCTGCTGGGCGAACATCGAGCTCAGCCTGCAGACGTCGACCACGACCTCGTCGCCGCGGCGGAAGGCGTTCACGCTGTGGAAGACGTAGCAGGGGTCGATGTCGAACCATCGGATCCGAGTGGCATCGCCGGCCAACGGCATGACCCCGATGCGCGAGCCGAACTCGGGCCGCCACTGGTACGGCATCGCCGCGCCGTTCGGATCCTGGATGTACTTGATCGCCAGATCGAGGTCGAACACCACCGGCATGTCCCAGAAGACGGCGTCGGTCTCGGTGATCTGGAAGTCGTGGATCATCGTGCTGCGGGGCAGGTCCACGGGCTCGTTGTGGGACATCGTGCCGTCGGGCTCGATGACGTAGTACGACAAGAACGGGGCGGTGAACCCGTACCCGAAGGCGTGCATCCGCCCGGTCACAGGATCGATCTTCGGGTGCGCGGTGAACGATCCGGTGAGCGCGCCGGCGAAGTCGTGCGCGCCGACCGTCGACAGGTCGGTGGGGCTCAGCTGGTAGGGGAAGCCCACCTCCCCGCTGGTGAGCAGCTTTCCGCCATGCCAGAGCGCCGACACGTTCGACTGGTTGCCCTCACCGCCCGGCGCGCCCTGTCCGAAGCCGACACCCGCGCGGTGCGGTTGCGTCTGGACGTATCGGTTGCGATACCAGTCAGCCCGACCACCGGACAGGCGAACGCCGTGCACCATGCCGTCGCCGAAGAACCAGTGCGGTGAATCGGAGTTGGGCGGGTTGGAGCTGTTCTTGACGTACAGCCCGTCGAGTTCGGGAGGCAGAGCCCCCCGGATCTCCAAGGCAGTCGAGTCGACCTCTGCCATCACGGGCGCGAAGTTGCCCTGCAGCCACCACGGGCGCTCGGGATCGATCGCTGCGGTGGAGGGGACGGGCGCGGTCGTGCTCGGTGAAGCCAGTGTCGTGGGTGGGAGGGTCGTGGGTGGGAGTGTCGTGGGTGGGAGGGTCGTGGGT
>JBBQTC010000040.1:0-38477 GCA_038234785.1 Acidimicrobiales bacterium | reverse complement strand
GGATCAGCGTGTTGGCAGCGAGCACCACCGTGCTGAAGAACGGAGCGCAGAGCAACGAGCGACCCATCTCCTCGAGCACGATGCCGAGCTCGACGTAGCTGTAGCCGCTGCCGCCGAACTCCTCGGGGACGATGAGGCCCTGCAGGCCCATCTGCTCGCCCATCTGGCTCCAGACCGCGGCGTCGAAGCCGGCTTCGGTCTCCATCTGCTCGCGCACGGCGGCCTCGGGGCTCTTGGCGTCGAGGAACTGACGCACGGTCTTGCGCAGTTCTTCCTGTTCTTCGGTGAAGGCAAAGTTCATGGACGAAAGTCTGACGATCCCGCGCTCGACGTCGCAACTCGTGCTGTGTACACTTGTGTACGCACAATGAAGGGACCTACATGATCGGCGTCCGCGACCTTCGATCCGACCTCACCGCCCAGGTCCGCCGCGCCGGCTCCGGGCAGCGGGTGGTCGTCACCATCGGCGGCCGCGCGGTCGCCCAACTCGGTCCGATCGAAGCCGAACAGGGCCAGACCGTCCTCGCCGACCTCATCGCCGCCGGGGCGATCGTCGCTCCGCGACGAACCGATGTCGGGAATCTCGCGCCGGCGGTGCCGGTCTGGAGCGGCGTACGCCTCGACCGCGCGTTGAAGGAACTCCGCGGGTGAGTGTCTTCTTCGACACCAGCGCTGCGGTGGCGCTGCACATCGAATCGCCGCTGCGGAGGATCGCAGTCGACTCGCTCGGCGACCCGACGTGCGTGAGCGCGGTCGCACTCACCGAAGCCCTCGCCCTGATCGCCAAGCTCACCGACGAGCCGCTGGTGCAATCCGACCTCGAGGACGCGCTGCGGCTGCAGTGGGACCGTTACGCCGTCGTCCCCGTCGATCAGCGGTGTCTCGACAGGGCCGCACAACTGCTCCGCGAGCAACCGCTGCGCTTGGCCGACGCCCTGCAGTTGGCAGCCGCAGATCGACTGCCGCGCCCGATCACCTTCGTGACGTTCGATCCTTCACAGATACCGGTCGCGCTCTCGCTCGGGTTCGACGTCGTGAGCACGTGACGCCGCATCTGAGTCAGGCAACGCAGAACTCGTTGCCCTCGGGATCGAGCATGACGATGTGATCCAGCACACCGCCGAAACTGTCCTCGCGCACGACGACGGCACCGGCAGCGAGCAACTCGGCGGCCTTCGCCCGCATCCACTGCTCGCGCAGTTCGGGCTCGATCTGCTGCTCCCCTGCCACCCGGATGTCGATGTGCACGCGGTTCTTGGCGACCTTGTCCTCGGGTACCTGGAGAAAGCCGATGGCAGGCCCCACGCCCGACGGATCGACCAACGATGCTCCGTCCTCGAAGTCGTAGCCGGGCTCGGCGACGTACCCGAGGGCAAGCGCCCAGAAGGCGGCCAGGCGTTTCGGGTCTCGGGCATCGCAGCCGAGCGTCCAGTGCGTCGTCATCGTCGAGCGGTCACGAGATGCACAGACAGAACGGGTGGCCAGCTGGGTCGAGCATCACCCGGAACGTCGTCCCCGGTTGGAACGAATGGACGGTCGCGCCCAGCGCGACGGCGGCGTGTTCGGCCGTGTCGAGGTCCTCGACCATCAGGTCGAGGTGCATCTGCTGGGGCACCGACTGCTCGGGCCAGACCGGGGCGCGGTAGTCATCGACCCGCTGGAACGACAGGCACTGCCCGGGAGCGCGCGCCTCGGCCCACGAACCATCGTCGTCGGCTTGGACCGTCCAATCGAGCAGCGCCCCGTAGAAGCGGGCGAGCACGGCAGGCTCGGGGCAGTCGATGATGAGTCCGGGGAACTGAGCGATGGCCATCCGTCGATCGTATTCGCGACTGCACCTACGGAGTTTCGAACTGCGTGAAGTGCAACAACACCCCTGATGGATCCCACGCGTAGGTCACCGTCGCACCCCAGTCCTGGACGGCGGGCGGGGCGACCCTGGCGCCGGCGAACTGATCGCCGGCGAGCGCCGCCGAGATGCGCTCGAACCAGGCGGCAGCGTCCGCCACGACGATCGTGATCATGAAGTTCTGCGCCCACTGCTGCACGTAGAAGTTCTGCAACATGAACCGGTGGCCGGCGAGCTCCATCAGAGCCAGGCCGTCACCGTCGGTCCACACAGTGCGCCAGCCCAGCGCCTCGTAGAAGCGTTGCGAGCAGGCGAAGTCCCTCGCCGGCACGAACGCGCGCACGTCGCCGACCGAGTAGCGGTCGTCGAGAGTTTCCTGTTCACCCATCGGCCCATGGTGGCCCAGCGGCGGGGCGGTGTCCACCAGGTGGTCGGGCCGGCGGCGCACCGCGCGGTTGGCTGGTTCGCTCGTGGCCGTCGCTCCAGGTGACGTGCAGCTCACCGTCGGGGAGCAGCTTCAGGTGCAGGTCCAACTGGTGGACGAGGTGGTGGTGCCGGCTGCACAACAAGACGAGGTTGGCATAGTCCGTCGCACCACCCCGGCGCCAGTAGCGGATGTGATGCGCATCGCAGTGCCGCACCGGTCGGCGACAGCCTGGGAATCGGCAGCCGCCGTCGCGTGCCGAGATCTGGCGGAACAGCCGCCGGGGCACGACGTAGCGGCTGCGACCGAACGACAGCGGCATCTGGTTCGCGTCGCGCACCACCGCGTGCAGCACACAGTCGCAGAGGTACGTGTCGACACACGCAGGACTCATCAGCCGCTGGCCGCCGTCGTTCACACCCTCAGGTCGGTCATCGAGCGACGAGGCGTGCACCGACACGCTCACGTGCGGGTGGTGCCGAGCGCTGCCCGACGCGTCGTGATGCCGGTTGTAGAACGCGGCGATGTCGAACAGAGCATCGCCGTTGCGCTCCTGCACCGTGCGCTGCTCGTCGGCGCCGTCGTACGTACCGGCGGTTCGGATCGCTTGCTCCAGATCCGTAGCGGCCGCGTCGTCGAGCGTGAAGCGTCCCAGGAGCGCGCCGTCGTCGGCTCGGGTGAGTGTGAGCGAGCGTTCGGGCTCGACCGGAGGCTCGGCGTCGTCGAGCAGAGCCTCGGCGCGCTGACGCCAGAGCGTGCACGCCGTACGAGTGGCCGCCACGTCGAGCGACGCGAGCTGACCGACCAACATCGACTGATGAGCGGCGAGCAACTGCTCGAACGCCGGCCGATGCAGCCGCTGCATCTCGCCGAGCTGCGAGGACGACAGGGTGCCGGTGACCGCTGCCTCCGCCACGACGGAGAAGCGCTCGAGGAAACGCGCCCGACGCACCCACGACGCAGCGTCGCGGTCCGACAGGCGGCAACGATCCCGCAGCCACGCCGACATTGACACCGATCCGTCGGCAGCCCACTCGCCGCGCTCCTTCACGTGGGCCACGGCCAGGGCGAGCGCCGCCGCCCGCCGCTCGTGCTCGACCAAGGCCTCGGCCAGTTCGGCCGGGCTGAGCAGGATCTGCTCCGCGAGGTCGTCGAGCAGCGAGGTCATGCGGACGATCGTACACCAGTTCGATCTATCATCGACTGACGGAAACCCTTGTTCCTTATGGCTTTTCCCGATCGAAGGGGGCGGTCCCATCGACGACGGTGATGCCCGGACGGCCAGCCCGGCTATGCATGGGCCATGGCGACCGACCGTGGGCAACTCACCCTCCGCGATCGCCGCGCGCTCCGGTCCGCGATGAACGCCGAACTCGCCCGTCTCGACATCCAGATCGAATCACTCACGGCGAGCTTCGACGACATCGTTGCCGCTGCGGAGTTGACGAGCACCGATGACGAGCACGATCCGGAAGGAACGACGATTGCGTTCGAGCGGTCACAGGTCAGCTCGCTCCTTCGCCAGGCAACGGCCGATCGTGCGGCGATGCGCTCGATGCTCGGGCGCCTCGACGAGCCCGGATACGGATCATGTGAGCGCTGCCACGGGTTCATCGGTGTCGAGCGACTGCTCGCGCTGCCCGCAGCACTGCTGTGCGTCGACTGCGCTCGCTGACGCGGTCAGCCGTTGGTGTGCACGATGTACACGTTGCACGGCGCCCGCTTTGCAACATCGAGACCGATGGTGCCGAGCACCCGCGCGGCGCTCTGCACTCGCTTGTTGCCGACGACGATGATGGACGCGTTCAGGCGCTCGGCCTCCGAGCACAGTGCGTCGGCCGGATCGTGCGCGACGACCGCATGCGTGGCTGCCTGGCCGTTGGGGAGCTCACCCTTCAACGACAGCAGGAAGTCCTCGGCAATGCTGAGGTCGTCGATGACGACCGTCTCGCCACCGGTGTTGACCGAGGTCGCGGGCCGACGCTTCATCGCCATCACGAGGTGCAGCGGACGACCCAACGCCTTGGCCATGTGCGCGGCCTCGAAGGCTGCCGTTCGGGCGGTCTTGCTCTCATCGACACCAACCACGATCTCGTCCACGACGCACTCCCCAGTTCGACTCACGTTCGTCGGACTGTAGTGCGCGCCGACTCGACCGGTGACCACGTACTCAGGCGACGAGCATTCCGATGGTGACGAAGTGGCACACACCCGCGGCAACGGTGAAGGTATGCCAGATCTCGTGATACCCGAACGTGCGGGGCCACGGATCCGGGCGCTCACGCACGAGCACGGGGATGCCCACCGTGTAGAGCAGCCCGCCGGCGAACAACATCGCCACCTCCATGCCGGTCATCACCCGCAGCATCTGGGGCAACGCGATGACGACGATCCAACCGAGGATCGGGTACAGCGCGTACTCGAGGAGCCGCATGCGCTCGAACGCGAACTGCTTGAGGACGATCCCCAGTGCTGCGCCCGCCCACACGATGCACAACATCGGCACTCCCCACGCGGTCGGCAGGCCCAGCAGACAGATGGGCGTGTAGCTCCCGGCGATGAGGACGAAGATCATCGAGTGGTCCATCCGCTGCATGATCTCCTGCGTGCGCGGGCTGCGAGCCAAGCGGTGATAGCCGGCCGACGTCCCGAAGCCCAGCAAGAGGCTGGCCATGTAGATCGACGCACCCACTCGAGCGGACGCGGAATGGGCGAACACGATCAGCAGGATCCCACCGGGGATCGCGGCGAAGAACGCGGCGACGTGCATCCACCCACGCCACGACGGGCGTTCGTCAGCGGGTGTGATGGATGACGACGTCATGAGGGAACCCTACGGCCGATCCGAGCGTCGCGCCGGTCGCCCCCGGATCAGCGCGGCGCGGCGAGGTCCATCGTCCAGTAGACGACGCCCTTCGCGTTGCTGATCGCGCCGATCCCGATGTGGACGAACTTGGCGTTCAGGATGTTGGCCTTGTGGCCGGCGCTGTTCATCCAAGCGCTCATCACGAGCGTGCAGTTCGCCTGACCGGCGGCGACGTTCTCGCCGTAGGTGCTCCAGGCGTACCCGACATTGGTGAGTCGCACCCCGCCGTTGGTGCCGTTGGCGCTGAGGTGGGTCATCGTGCTGATGCTCGCCTGGTACCGAGAGTGGGTCTCCGCTGCGTAGGTGAGCTTCAGGTCGACCGTGACCGGACCGATGCCGCGAGCGGCTCGCTCGGCGTTGACCATCCGCACGCACTCGGCGGAGTAGTCGAGCCGGGTCAGGGCCGGCGCCGCGGGCGCGGGCGCCGGTGCGGGCGCGCACTGCTTCACGAAGCCGGTGGCACCGAAGAGACCGAGGACGAGGGTGACGCCGTAAGCGCCAAGGGTTCGAGGGACTCGCATGGGTTCAGGTTCCATTCCAGAGTGCCCGCTGGTGGATCGAGACAACGACGGCGACGAGCAATGCACAGCGACATGTTCTCGTCACGATCGAAACGGAACTGTAACACTAGGAATGGGCGATCGGCGGCATCCGCACGCCATCCGCCAGTCCCGTGCACGCTTCGGCCACCAGCCCGGCGACACGGATCGTCCGCCGATCATGCAGGTAGGGACCCACGATCTGAGCCCCGACGGGCAGCCCGGACGGCGTGAACCCGACCGGCGTGGACGTGCTGGGCAGGTACGCCGCACCGACGATGGCCGGCCAGCCCTCGAGCTCGTAGTACGGGCGCTGCACACCGTTGACGGTGACCATCCGGTCGCTCCACAGACCGGCGTGGAGATGTTCGAACGCCGCAAGCATCGTGACCGGGCACATCACCACGTCGACGCGTGCGAAGACATCGGCCCACGCTGCTCGCAGGCCGGCCCGCTGACGATGCATGAACAGCCACTCCCGATGGGTGGGACCGCGATCGTCGTCATCGCTGACGGACACCGCCGCTCCGATCAGGCGTGCTCCTGTTCTCCACGCTGCCGCGACATCGAGCGCGGGCCGCACATCGGTGTCGATCACGGCACCGCCGAGCGCCAGTCGATGCACCGCTCGCTCCAGGACCTCGAGCATGGTCGCGTCGATCGGAAGGTCAGGGTCGTCGAGCCACACCCCGACCCGCAGGCCGCGCAGTGAGGCCAGCGGTGCATCCGGAAGGTCCAGCCGCCACGCCGGAGCACGGTCGGGCGTCGGCCCGGCGAGCACGTCGAGCAAGAGGCGCAGGTCGCCGGCACTCCGCGCGATCGGACCGAACGTGTTGACGTCGCTCTCGGTCGTACCGCCGTCGGGTTCGTCGAGGTACCCGAGCGTCGGGATGATGCCGAAGCTCGGCTTGTGCCCGAACACACCGCAGAACGCGGACGGCACCCGCACCGATCCGCCGATGTCGGTCCCCAACTCGAAGCTGGTCATGCCACACGCGACTGCGGCCGCCGCACCCCCCGATGAGCCACCGGGTGTCCGCTGCAGATCCCACGGGTTGTTGGTGGTGCCGAACATGGAGTTGAAGCTCTGCCAGTCCCCCGACCACTCGGGCAGGTTCGTCTTGCCGAACACGACCGCCCCGGCCGATTTCAACGCAGTCACGGCCGTGGCGTCCTCGGTCGGTACGTGATCTCGCAGGGCGATGGCACCACCTGTGGACCGCAGACCCGCCGTGGCGATCGCATCCTTGATGGTGATCGGCAGCCCATGGAGCGGGCCCCATGATGCACCGCGAGCGGTTGCGTCGTCGGCCTCGTGTGCGCGGCGACGCGCCCGATGCACGTCGAGGGTGCACACCGCGTTGACCACCGGGTTGACGCGCTCGATCCGGTCGAGGCACGACTCGAGCAGTTCCGCGCTGCCCAGCCGACCGTCTGCGATGGCGCGGGCCTGCTCGACGGCGCTCCACAGCGTCGGGTCCGGATCGGTCGTCATTGCCCCTCGTCGACCACCGGTGCACCGAGTGCGCCGACGATCACGTCGACACCCAACCCCGGGCCCGTGGGCGGTCGGAGCAGACCCCCATCGGTGGGAGGGAGCCCGGTTGCGTTGGAGACGGTGACCCAGTGGTGGAAGTCGACGGTGTGAGCGCGCCACGCGGCAGGTGTGCTGATCGATAGGTGCGCCATCGCCGCGGTGTCGATGTCGGCGCCACCGGTGTCCTCGACGGTGACCATCAGACCGAGCGCGACGGCGGTGTCGCGGATGCGGCGCGCCGCCGTCACGCCGCCGACACGTGCGATCTTGACCGTCACCCCGTCGATGCCGTCGGCCGCAGCCGCGGTCACGTCGGCGACAGTGACGATGGACTCGTCGAGCACCATCGGCCGAACGGCGTGTGGTCGCAGCAGGGCGCACTCACGCGCCGTTGCACACGGTTGTTCGAGCACGTACGCCAGGTCGACGGTGGCCGCGAGAAATCGCCGCGCGTCGGACATCGACCAGCCTCCGTTGGCGTCGCAGTAGATCTCTGCGCCCGGCACGGCAGCCATCACCGCCCGCACCCCGGCTGCATCCTCGTCGGGTGCCCCGCCCACCTTCACCTGCAGGCGCCGGTACCCGCGTTCGAGGTACGCCGCCGCCGTTGCCGCCATGGTCGCCGGCGAGGCCCGCCCGATCGACCGATACAGCGTGGTGCCCTCACCGTCGGCGCCACCCAACAGATCGTGCAACGGAAGATCGGCCGCGCGAGCGAGCACGTCCCACGCCGCCATGTCGAACGCAGACTTCGCGTACGGATGTCCCTTGAGGGTGCCGTCGAGCGTCCGGGCGACGTTGGCCGGCGCCGACCCCAACAGCGAGCCGGCCAGCAGCGGTGCGGCGGCGAACGCCCCCTCTGCGAAGGCGGCGTCGTACATCGTCCCGAGCGGGCTCATCTCGCCCCACCCGACGACGCCGCGGTCGGTGACGAGCCGAACCACGAGGCTGTCGAAACCCTCATCGACCCGTCCACCGGACAACACGTACGGACCGTCCGCGAACGGCTGACCCTGGCGGAAGCAGGTGACACGGCAGATCTTCACGGCGCCACCGTATCCCGCACGACCGATACCCTGCGGGAGGTGACGCCACTCCTCACCGCCGCCCGGAGGTGGTGGCACTACCTCGCAGCGGCGTTGCTCACGGTGGTGCTTCGGCTGCCCGGCATGGCGAACGGCCTGCCGTACGTGCGTCACCCCGATGAGCCGGTGAACTACCTCGTGACGCACCGGATGGTGGCCGGGCCGAGCCTGCTGCCGCACTTCTACGACTACCCATCACTCCAGTACGCGATCCAGAGCGCGGTGCACGCCTCGTTGCTGTGGCTCGGCCGTCTGTTCGGGGTGTGGCATTCCAGCGCCGACCTCGGCATGATCGGCCCGACCGGATTCGGCAACAGCAAGGCGATGAGCACGAGCGCCTGGCTCGTCGCCCGCGGCGTCACGGTGACGGTGTCGGTCGTCGGAGTGGTCGCAGTCGTCCACATCGCCACTCGACTGTGTCGTTCGCGGCGATGGGCGTTCCTCGCCGGAGCGTTCGGGGCAGTGAGCGGCATCGGGGTGGCGAGCGGGTTCACCATGACCCCCGACGCATTGGCAGGAACGACCGCCACGCTCACACTCGCCTGCCTCGCATCGCTCCTCGCCGACGACCGGGGGGCCACAGGGCGACGGTGGGTCGTCGTCACCGGGATCTGCCTCGGACTCGCCGTCGGCTCGAAGTACAACAACGTGCTGCTCGTGGGCGTGGTGGTGCTCGCCGTGGCGCTCACCGATCGATCGGTCCGCCCCACGCTTCGACAGACGGCGATCGTCATGGCGATCGGAGCTGGCGTGTTCGTGCTCACCACGCCCGCGGTCGTGTTCGATCGGGTCGCATTCCTCGACTCGGTCAGAGGGGTGTTGCGCCACTACTCCGTCGGCCACTTCGGATCCGAGGGCGACTCGCTGTCGTTCAACCTCAAGGCCCTGTGGCACAGCGACGCGGTGGCGCTCGTGTTCGCCGGCGCCGCCGTCGCGCTGCGGTCGAGGCGGCAGGTGGTAATGCTGGCCACGTGGGTCGTCGCCTACACGCTCGTGATCAGCAAGGCCCAGGTGCACTTCGCCCGCAACCTCACGCCGGTACTGGGCGCGGTCGCAGTGCTGGGCGGTCTCGGCGCCCAACAGGTGTGGATCGCGGCCCGCGCTCAGTGGACGGCGAAGGACCACGTGCGAGTGCGCCAGACCATCGTGACCGTGGTGCTGCTCGCCGCACTCACACCGGTCGCAGTCATGCAGGCTCGGCGGACCGGACACGACCTGCGCGTGCAGCTCACGGACTACCAGGGTGCGGCGAGGCGATGGCTCGAACGCACCGTACCGCCGGGCTCGAACGCGTTGCTCGAGACGTACTCGCCATGGCTCGACCTCGAGACGCACGACGTGACCCAGCTGTGGTTCATCTTCGGTGCGTCCGCGCAACAACTCGAGGATGCCGACGTCGCTGTCATCACCTCGTCGGGATCCGGTCGATTCCTCCAGGACCCGACGCGCTATCCGGATCAGATCGCGGCGCTCCGTTCCGTCACCGACCGCGCCTGCGACACGCGCTCGTTCAGCGACGGGTTCGGGTACACGGTCGACGTGCTCTTCCTCCGCTGCGATTCGTGAGGGGCTGTAGGTTGACGGAATGACGACGCTGCACTGGGCCGACAGCCGGATGGAGATCCACCGAGTGGTGGTCGGGTCGTACGCCAACAACGTGTTCGTGCTCCGCTGCCGCGAGACCGGCGAGGCCGTCCTCATCGACGCGGCGAACGAGCACGAGTTGCTCCTCGAACTCTGCCAGGGCCTCGGCGTGCGGCGGGTGCTCGAGACCCACGGCCACTGGGATCACATCCAGGCCGTCCCCCAGATCCGCGATGCGGGATACGAGGTGGGCATCAACAGCAGCGACGCGCCGATGTTGAAGGACGTCGGCTACGACGTGTTCATCGACGACCGCGAGGTCATCGAGGTCGGGCGGCTGCGACTGCACGCGATCCACAACCCCGGCCACACGCCGGGCTCGGTGAGCTTCCGGGTGGAGGGCGCGCCGCTGTTGTTCAGCGGGGACACCCTGTTCCCCGGCGGGCCTGGCAACACCTCGTTCGAGGGTGGCAGCTTCGCCACGATCATCGACTCGATCGACAACAAGTTGTTCACGCTGCCGCCGAACACGATCGTGATGCCCGGGCACGGCGTCAGCACCACCATCGCCGCCGAGCGACCGCACCTCCAGGAGTGGGTGGCGCGTGGCTGGTGAGGCCTTGCCCTACCACGAGCGCCCCGCCGACCACTCCCCGGTCCACACCGACGAGCTTCCCGACACCCCGACGCGCGACCGCAACATCGTGGCGGGGGCGTGGATCGAAGCCCCGGACGAACTCATCCACCTCGGCGACGATCTCGAAGGACGTCCCGAGGCCGAGTACAAGCGCCGCATCGGACGCTGGCTGCTCTGGCGCGCCGGGCCGGCGGTCGGCGACGCCCGGTACTGGGCGGCCGACGTCGACGACCTGAGTCGCACGTTCACGTATCGACTGCGTCCGGAGCACGACGGTTCGAACGGCGAAGGGGCGGGGCCGAGCGGCGAACAGTCGCGCCGGTTCCGAGCCTGGAAGGAAGACCTCCTCGGTCGCAGCCAGTAGCACTCGGGGCGGCGGAGCGTCGCGGACGTACAATGGCACCGATGTCTGGAATGGTTCCTGCGACCCTGCCGGTGTTCCACGAGACCGAACGCATCCGCCCCGACGCCCGTCCCACACCCGCGTTCCGTGAGCGGCTCCGCCGGATCCCGTCGTACCGGAACCTCGGCTCGGTGATCCTCCTCTACGTCCAGACCGCCGTCGTCGTCTGGGCCAGCGTGCGCTTCGCGCCCTGGGTGTGGCCCATCACCTTCCTCCTCATGGGAAGAGCGTTCGCCCAGTTCGCATCACTCATGCACGAAGCCGCACACCGGCTGCTGTTCGCCGACAAGCGCGCCAACGACCTGGTCGGCCGGTGGTTCTTGGGCTATCCCACGTTCACCTCCACCGATGCCTATCGACGCGTGCACATGGCGCACCATCGCGACGAGTTCGGGCCGGACGAACCGGACATCCCGCTGTACATCGGGTACCCGGTGGGGCACGCGAGCTTCCGCAGGAAGCTCTGGCGCGACGCCACGGGTCGGACCGGCGTGAAGCTGATGCGCGGTCTGTTGTCCAACGCGAGATCGAAGGATTCCCGGTCGCGCCGCACGTTCTGGAAGATCGCATTGGCCCAGGCCATCCTTCTCGGCGCAGCGATCGCCATCGGTCACTGGTGGCTCTACCCACTCCTGTGGCTGGCGCCGTACCTCACGGTCTGGCGCGTGATCAATCGCCTGCGTTCGGTCGCCGAGCACGGTGGCATGCAACGGTCGTCGGACCGACGGGAGAGCACCCACTCGGTCCGCCAGCATCCCGTGGCCCGGTTCTTCCTCGTTCCGTACCGGATCGGCTGGCACCTCGCACACCACGTCGACTCCGGGGTGCCGTTCCGCAATCTCCCGCTCCTGCACGAGGCGCTGCGAGAAGCCGCCTACGTCGACGAGTCCTTCGAATACCCGTCGTATCCCGCGATCTGGCGGGCGCTGCAGGCCGAGCCGACGACGACGATGCTGCCGGGGACCTAGTCTTTCGGGGCCGAACTACTTCCGACCCGAGGAACGAGCCCATGGCCCCGTCGATGCACGAGTGGGACGACGACACCAATCTGTTCGCCCACTCCGTGATCGGCTACGCCATCGAGCGGCTGCGACTGCCGAAGGATCCCCACTGGGGAGCGCATCCGGCCGACGAACTCGCCGCCGAACTCGCGCACGCGGTGACACCCGACGGCGTCGGCGGTCTGGAGGCGTTGCGATTGTTCCGCGACGTGCTGATGCCGGCGTGCCGTCCGATGGACGACCCGATGAACCTTGCGTACGTCCCCACCGCCCCGTCGATCGCCGCCACGATGTTCGACCTGGTCGTGAGTGCGTCGTCGATCTTCGGGGGCAACTGGGAGGCCGGCGCCGGAGCCATCGCCGCCGAGAACCAGGCCCTGCGGTGGCTCGCCGATCTCGCCGGCTTCCCCGCGACGGCAGGCGGTGTGTTCGTCTCGGGCGGTTCGGCCGCCAACCTCAGTGCGCTCGTGACGGCGCGCGAAGTGTTCGTCGAACGCCACGGACGGCCTGCCCGGTTCGCCATCGCGGCGACCGACGAGGTGCACGCCTCGGTGCGGTCCGCGGCCAAGGTGATGGACGTCGACGTCGTCGGCGTGCCGGCCGATGACGCGGGCCGCATGACCGGCGCGGCATTGGAGGCCGCCCTGATCGCACACGAGTCGACGACCGACGCTGCACCCCGCGTCTTCGCCGTCATCGCCACCGGTGGCACCACGAACTCGGGAGCGATCGACGATCTCGACGCGATCGCCGACGTGTGTGAGGCCCGAGGTCTGTGGCTCCACGTCGATGGGGCGTACGGGCTGGCGGCGCTGTGCAGTTCGATCGCGCGAGCGCGGTTCCGCGGCGTGGAGCGCGCCGACAGCTTCGGGGTCGACCCGCACAAGTGGCTGTTCGCCCCGTACGACTGTGCCGCCCTCGTCTACCGGGACCCGCGGCCGGCAGCGGCCGCCCACGCCCAGCACGGCGAATATCTCGACGCGGTCGACCGTGGCGAGTGGAACCCGAGTGACTACGCCTACCACCTGTCGCGTCGCGCTCGCGGCCTCCCGCTGTGGTTCAGCCTCGTCACCTACGGCACGACGGCCTACACCGAGGCGGTCGACACCGCGATTCGCACCGCCCGCGGCTTCGCCGACGACGTGCAGCGCCGACCGGGGTTCACACTCCTCCTGGAGCCGGAGCTCTCGGTGGTGCTGTTCGCCGTGGACGGCTGGACACGCGACGACTACCTCCGGTGGAGCAGGGACCGGGCCCGCGACGGCGTCGCGCTCGTCGTGCCCACCACGTGGAAGGGGGCATCGTGCCTGCGGATCTGCGTCGTCCACCCCGCAACCGCACCGTCCGCTCTGGCCGGTCTCCTCGACGATCTGGCACGAACAACCCGGTGAACGGGGTTTCCACTACGGCCATAGGGGAAATACACTGGATGTCGTGAGTGAGCTCTTCCGGATCGACAACCTGCACGCCCGCCCGGTCACCGACGACGGGGTCGCCCCCGACATCCTGCAGGGACTGTCGCTCACCGTGAACGCGGGCGAGGTGCACGCGATCATGGGCCCCAACGGCTCGGGCAAGAGCACCCTGGCCAGCACGCTGCTCGCCAGCCCCGAGTACGAGGTCACCGAGGGACGCATCTGGTTCCAGGGCGACGACGTCACCGACTGGCCCACCGACGTGCGGGCGAAGGCGGGCATCTTCCTCGCCTTCCAGTACCCGCAGGAGATCCCCGGGGTCTCCGTCATCCAGTTCCTGCGCCAAGCGCTCTCCGCCCGCAAAGGCATCGATCTGTCCGTGCTCGAACTGCGGCTGGCCACGATGGACTGGATGAAGCGGCTGGGCATGGACTCCACGTTCGTCGACCGCTACCTCAACGAGGGCTTCTCGGGTGGAGAGAAGAAGCGCAACGAGGTGATGCAGATGGCCATTCTCGAGCCCGAGCTGGCGATCCTCGACGAGACCGACTCGGGCCTCGACATCGATGCGCTGCGCATCGTTGCCAAGGGAATTCGCGAGATCCGCGTCGACCGACCCACAATGGGCGTCGTGCTGATCACCCACTATCAGCGACTGCTCGACGAGCTGCAGCCCGACCACGTCCACATCATGGTCAACGGCCGCATCGTGGCGAGCGGTGGCATGGAGCTCGCGGCGCAACTCGAACGCGACGGGTACGAGGCGTTCCGTTGACCCACCCGTCGTTCGATGTCGCTGCCGTCAAGCAGCAGTTCCCGCTGCTGCAGCGCGAGCTCAACGGCGCACCGATCCACTACCTCGACTCCGCCAACACGGCGCAGAAGCCGCAGGTCGTCATCGACGCGATGAGCACGTTCATGGAGCAGTCGTACGCGCCGATCAACCGCAGCGCATACGCACTTGCCGCCGAGGCCACCGACGCCTTCGAGGGCGCTCGATCCAAAGTGCGCTCGTTCATCAATGCCCGTCGCGACCACGAGATCATCTTCACCAAGAACGCCACGGAGTCGCTGAACCTGGTCGTCTACTCGTGGGGGCGGGCCAACCTGCAGCGCGGCGACGTGGTGGTACTCACCCAGATGGAGCACCACGCCAACATCGTGCCGTGGCACATGCTGGTGCAGGAGCGAGGCATCGAACTACGGTGGGTCCCGCTCACCGATGACGGCCAGCTCGATCTATCCACCCTTCCGCAGTTGCTCGATGGAGCCAAGGCGTTCAGCTTCACGGCGATGAGCAACGTCCTCGGCACCATCACGCCGGTCCAGCAGCTCTGCACTGCGGCGCACGCGGCCGGCGCGATCGCGATCGTCGACGGCTGCCAGTACGTCCCCCACAACGTCACCGACGTGCAGGCCTGGGGCGCCGACTTCCTCGCGTTCAGCAGCCACAAGCTCTGCGGACCGTCGGGCATCGGAGTGCTGTGGGGACGCGACGAGCTGCTCGACGCGATGCCGCCGTTCCTGGGTGGCGGGAACATGATCGCCGACGTGCGGTACGACGGGTTCACCTGCGCTGAACTGCCCGCCAAGTTCGAGGCAGGCACCCCCCCGATCACCGAGGCGGTGGGGCTCGGAGCCGCCCTCGACTTCCTCGACGGACTCGGCATGGCCAACGTCCGTCAGCACGAGATCGACATCGCCACCTACGCGATGCGCTCACTCACCGAACGCTTCGGTGACGAGATCCAGCTGCACGGACCCACCAACGTCGAGGTCCGCGGCGCCGCGTTCAGCTTCGGCTTCCGTGACATCCACCCCCACGACCTCAGCCAAGTGCTCGACCAGCGCAACGTGTGCATCCGGGCCGGTCACCACTGCGCGAAGCCGCTGATGCGGTTGCTCGGCGTCAACGCCACCGCGAGAGCGAGCTTCTACGTGTACAACGACACCCACGACGTCGACGTGTTGGCAGACGCGCTCGACAGCGCCACCGATATCTTCGGCTTCTGAGGAGGAGCGTCACATGCCTGGCCTAGAAGACCTGTACCGCGAGATCATCCTCGATCACCACCGCAATCCCCGCAATCGCGGCGAGTTGCCGCCGCCCGCACCGCATGCCGTCGGGCACAACCCGTTGTGCGGCGACGAGATCGACGTCTACCTGCAGGTGACCGACGGTGTGATCACCGATGTGAAGGTCGGCGGTCAGGGATGCAGCATCTCGCAGAGCTCCGCGTCGATGATGAGCCAAGCCGTGAAGGGCAAGCCGGTCGACGAGGTGCGGGCACTCGTGCGGCGTTTCAAGGGGATGATGAGCATTCCGGACGCCGATGGCAATCCCATCGAGCCCGATCCCTCGGTGCAGCTCGGCGACCTCGAGGCGCTGCAGGGCGTGGTCAAGTTCCCTGTCCGCATCAAGTGCGCAACACTCGCCTGGAACACGCTGCTCGACGCGCTCTCGCAGCCGAACGGTTCAGCCGACTGAGGTCGAGCCGTACCGCACTCGGCGGTACACGCGCATCCCGCGTTCGCCCAGCAACTTCTTCGCGATCACCCGCCAACCCTTCGCGGCCGCGGGCTGCACGGACGCTTCCGGAGCAGTGGGGGCCTGTGCTGCAGTCGTCCGCTCGGCGTGCCATTGCAGACGGATCCCTTCCAACACGGGCGACAACGCATCGGGGGCCAGCGATGCGAGCGGACTCGGCGCCGGAGCGTCGGCGCTGACGACCCGCTCTGGGGCACCGAGCAGCGCGCGCTGCATCGTGGCCCGCTGGTGGAAGCGCTCACGCTCGCCCGACGACCACTGCGGCTTGCGCATCACCAGGATGCTGTCCTGCCAGCTACCCCGACCCCAATCGGTGAAGACGTCGACGACCTCGAACTCGATGTAGGCGGCGAGCGCCTTGAACCCGTCGGTGTAGAACCGCCAGCAGTCGACCGGGAAACGATGCTCGAAACCGTTGGACGGTGCGATGAGCGCGGTGACTGCGCCGGGTTTCATCACTCGGCCGATCTCGAACGCGGTCCCCCAGAAGTACTCGATGTGTTCGAGCGCCTGCCCGGAGATCACCAGGTCGTAGCTGTCGTCGGGGATCTCCGCCCAGTCGTACGAGCTGGCGACGGCGACATCCACATTGATGCCGGGCTCGACGTCCATCCCGACGTACTGCCATGCCTGCCGCTGGAACAACGACTTGTAGGTCTGTTGCGTGGCATCGACGAGTTGGCTGCCGACGTCGAGGATGCGCAGCGGCGTCTCCGTGTGATCGGCAAGGTAGACCTCGACGAAACGTTCCATCTTCTCGAACGAGGTGTCGTGCATGGGCGGCATGTTAGTGGTCCGAATAGCATCGGCCCCGGTGACCCGGGCAGGATCAACTGAATGAATCCGGACTTCGACGACATCACCCCGCATCCTGATGGCATCGACCCGGTCGGGCAGCTCATCCACGAGCGCGCCTACATCGTCCGGGCCTACCGCAAGGACGACTCGACGCTGTTGCTGCGTGGAGCCGTCAGGGACCAGAAGCCCCCGGGCCTCTACGTTCCCAACGACCCGGAGCCGCTCACGGTCCATCACATGATCGTCGACCTCCACATCGCCGTCCCTTCACTGGAGATCCTCGAGGCCGAAGTGGTGATGGAGATGCACCCCCACGAGCGCTGCCCGAGCATCGAGGACCACTACCACAACCTGGTCGGGCTCTCGATCGCTCGGGGCTTCACCCACAAGGTCCGCGAGCTCTTCGGCGGGCCGCGCGGGTGCACTCACACGACCGCTCTGTTACAGGCCATGGCCCCGGTCGCGGTGCAGTCGCTGTGGTCCTTCCGCATGTCCACGGCGGCACAGGCCGGGTCAGGCGGCCCCGATTTCTCGACCGCCGAAGCACGCATGAGGGCCATGTCGATGAACCTCAACACCTGCCACATCTGGGCCGAGGACGGCGACCAGGTGCAGGGCATCCTCGCCGGCGAGCCGATGGAAGTACCGGTCTGGATCAAGCGCCGCTATGCCGAACTCGGCCTCGACGCGTCGACCTGGCGCAACCAGAGCTAGCCCGAGTTCTGGGGCAGCCAGACGATCCAACCGTCGGCCACCGTTGCATGGGTGTCCTGAGCCAGCACCCGCGACCGAACGGTGTCCGGACCGAAGTGGAGGCAGACGCCGACGTGCTCGGGATCGGGCCCGAACGTCCGCGACGCGTTCTGCACGTCGGTGTCCATGACCCGGATGCCCGCCTGACGGAGCGCGAGCCAGAGGGGGTAGCGGAACACGAAGTCGCCCGAAACGCCGATCGTGTGACAGCCGATGGCCTGCGCGGCGGCGATCAATCCCTCCACCGGCTCGACTGGGGGCTCGCCGAGACTCGCCCTCATCGAGGTGGCCCATCCGTCGCCACGCGGCGCGTCTCCCCATGCCGGCGCACCGGGAAGCGGTCGGTGAACGTTGTGCCCCAGGATCGAGCCGGTCTGTGCGGTGACGAGCAGCACCCCGATACCGACGGCGACCAGCCGCCCCGCTCGCGGCAGTCGATCCGAGACCCTGCTCCACAGCGTCTGGAGGATGCCGAACACGATGAGCAGGGCGACGGCATCGACCAACAACCACGTGGGCAACAAGAAGCGGGAGTTGCTGAAGTACTGCCACGGCGAGAACGCAGCGGCGAAGCTCAGCGCGACGACCCCACACGCCAACACGCGCACGGCATCGGACACTCGACGGCGACGGCGACGGCGACGGAGCGAGGCCCATCCACCGACGACCAAGAGACCGAGCACTGCGCCGACGAACAGGTGGAGTTGCAGCGGCGACGACTGCCAGTCCTCGTTGCCGTCGACACCACCCGGCTCGAACGGGTCGCTCGTCGGAGTGAGGTTGTTGGCCTCGGCGAAGAGTCGATCGCCGCAGACGTCGGCGATGGAGCGCAGCGTCCGTTGCTCGAACTCCGACACGGGTGCCAACAGGTCGGCAACCACGTTCGGGGTCGCCGGGTCCACCCTCGACTCCCAGGCCAGCGACATCGAGGTGCGACAGACGGCATCCGATGCGCTGGGGCGTTCGCCGAGCACGGTCGCGCCGGCCGGTCCCGTCAGCGAGTCGAACACGGTGAGATTCGAGATGGAGGTCTGTACGAACGGAAGCGAGAGCACCACCGCCACTGCGGCGAGCAGCGCAACGACCGGCCGATGCACCGATCGCCGCGGACCCTGCACGCGTGCTGCGCGGCGGTCTCTCCACGTGCGAATGCCGGTCCAGAGGAACAGCAGGGCGACAAAGACCACTCCCTGGATCAGAAGGTTCGACTTCACCGCGAGCACCCCGGCGCCACCGAAGGCGCACAGCAGCGCGCCGGTCGCGACGTTGGCCGCGTCGAGAGGGCGCACGGCGATGTACACCGCACCTCGCATCAGCAGCAGGCAGAAGGCGGCCGCGACCAGGTCGTTGCGAGTGCTGGCCGACTGCATCAGCAGCATGGGCGAGCACATCACCGTCGCCAGCGTCACCAGCACGGCCGTGGCTCGCGTGGTTGCGCCTCGACGCGTGCGCAGATCGAGGATCACCTGGCTGATCAGGCCCGCGCAGGCCAGGAATCCGGCGAACTGCACGATCCCCAGATATCGGAGTCCTCGGTCACCGGTCACCAGCCACCACTCGTACGCGAGGTACGTGTAGCCCCACGGCGTCTCGATGACGGTGGTCCGGTGCGACGCGAACGGCGCCACCGAGCCGGTGTCGATGAGGTGCGCCAACTTGGGCAGGTGATATGCCATCGAGTCGTACCCCGTGGGCGAGTAGAGGATCACCTGCGCGACGATCAGCGCGGCCACTGCGCCGAGGCCGACGAGTCCGACCACGAGACCCGCGCTCGGCCGCCGACGGGCCGGTGAGACGACAGTCCGATCGGCGACGAGCCGCTCGGCGACCTTCCAGGCCACGACGTTGGCCGCCACAAGCGTCGCGACCGACCGTATGGGATGGTCCAGCCACGACACCCAGCTCAGCGCCGCCAACACGCCGACGTTGATGGTCAGCACCGTGCAGGCTGCGAGCGTCCGACCGGACCCCAGACCGGCGCGGGCCACCACCGCGATCGTTCGAAGGTATGCGATGGCCACGGCGCCGACGAGCAGCGCTGAGAGGACGACTCTTCCGGCGAATGCCACCGAACTCACAGTACGCCGCCGGCCGGCTGCGAGACTGACGCGATGCCGTCATCATCGTCCGTGACCGTGCTCGATGGAGGAATGGGGCGCGAGCTCCTTCGGATCGGCGCACCGTTCCGACAACCGGAGTGGTCGGCGCTGGCTCTCACCGACGGCCCCGAGCGGGTCGTCGAGGCGCACCGCAACTTCATCGACGCGGGCGCAGAGGTCATCACCACCAACAGCTACGCGGTGGTGCCGTTCCACATCGGCGAGGAGCGTTTCGCCGCCGAGGCGACGACGCTGGCGGGGGTCGCCGGAAGGATGGCCCGCATCGCCGCGGACTCGGCACCGCGATCGGTGCGCGTCGCCGGTTCGCTGCCGCCCCTCTTCGGTTCCTACCAGCCGGAACTGTTCGACGCCGGCCGAGCACCGGGGCTCATCGACCCCCTGATCGCCGGTCTCGCCGACCACGTCGATGTCTGGCTGGGCGAGACGTTGGGCTCCATCGTCGAGGCGACGACCGTACGGGCGGGGTTGGACCGTTCGGGTTCGACGTTGCCGCTGTGGATCTCGTACACGCTCGACGACCACCGCGACGGCGTGCTGCGCTCGGGTGAGCGCGTCATCGATGCCGTTGCGGCTGCGGTCGACCTCGGTGCCGAGGTGGTTGCGTTCAACTGTTCGCAGGCGGAGACGATCACGAATGCCATCCGCCTCGCCGTCGGACGCGGTGGTGCCGAGTTCGGCGGCTACGCGAACCGGTTCTCCGAGTCGCACAGCGAGGGCGGCCAGGCGAACGCCCAACTCGCCCGCTTCCGCGACGACCTCGATCCCGACGAGTACTGCGAGTTCGTCGCCCGGTGGCTCGACGACGGCGCCTCGATCGTGGGCGGTTGCTGCGGGATGGAGCCCGCACACATCGCCCGCATCTCGGCGTTGGTCGCCTCCCGCTGACGATCAGCGGCGACGGCGCATGTCGACATCAGCCCAGATCGCCGACATGTCGACCACCTCGACCTTGAGGTTGCGATGGGTGAACTTCATCGTTCCCAGGAACGCCTCCGCCTCGCGGCGACCCGCCGCGGCGGCGGCCCCGCTCGGGTCGTCGCCACCGACGCGCAACTCGTAGCGCAGGTTGAAGAAGTCGATGCGCTCGTCGTAGGTGAACGTGCCCTCGGCGGTGTACCCCGACTTGAAGATGTCGTGCTCCGGCTGGGCGGTGGTGAGGTATCGGCGCGCCTCGTCGCTCAGTTCGTGGAACTGGCCGCGCACCGTCACCCGGAAGACGCGCCGAGAGTCGTCGGCGACGCTCATCCGAGGTCCGGGCACTGCGAGATGTCGGGTGTTCCGAATCGACTCGGGCACAGCGCGGGGTGGATCGGAGCGAACTTGCCGAGGCGGTTCTCGAACCGGGGAACCGGCCAGGCGTGGAGCATCCACAGGTCACCCCCGGCGAGGTAGGTCCCCGCGCAGGCCTGCGGCCCGGCAGCCTCTTCACGATCGACCCAGCCGTTCACCACGCACAAGCCGGTGTGCTGGTGCCACTGGTCGTTGGGACCCGCGAAGCCCTCGGGCTCGGTCGGCGACTGCACCCAGTAGGAGTAGCCGGCCAGCCGGGCAGGCGAGGTCCGCTCGTCGAAGAGCAGCATCGACGGGTGCGCAGGGTCGAACGGTCGCGCGACCTGCGACCACAGCACCCAGTGTGTCCCCACGCCGGAACTTGGTACGGCCGCCCGCACGTAGCCCAACGCCGTCGCCTTCGCGATCGAGTCGAACGTGGGCACGGAGTTGACGGCGACGAGCCATTGATTGGCGAACGTGCCGGCATCGCCGGTGAACAGCGGCACCTCGATGGTCGATCCCGCACTCGGATGCCCGTGCGAGTGCCCGCCGTGCGGAACGTCGGCACCACTACGCCCGAGTTCGACGATGGCCTGCGCCTCCGATGGAGGGATCCTTGTCGAGTCGGCGGGGGTGAGCGGACCGATGCGCGGTGTCGTCGAGGTCGGTGCTGGGCCTGACTGGCTGGTGCTGCCACATCCGATGGTCGGCCCCAGGCACAGGATGCCGACGGTGGCCACGACCCGAAACTGCATTCGCCACAGCGTAATCACGAGACGCTCGGACCGGCAGGCGGCTCGGGTTCGGTCCGCTCCGGCTCGAGTGCAACGAACGCCGCCTCGGGATCGATCGAGTCACCGGGATTGCCGTCCACCAGGACCTGCGCGTGCGAGCGACTCCCGTCGACGGCGAAGTGATGATCCTCGGTTGCCATCCACTCTTCCCACTGGGGGCGCGCATCCTCTCCGTCACGCTCGAGGCCACGACGAAGGCGTTCGTCGCGATCGGTCTCGACCCACACCAGGAACGACAGGTGCGAGCGCCACTCGCTCCGGCCGGACGACACCCCTTCGATGACCACGATCGGAGCGACTGGCACCGTGACCCAGTCGGCAAGTCGGCCCTGCGACCAGTCGAAGCGCTGGTACCGCCCCGAGCGCCCCGACGCCAACGGCCGAATCACCTGCTCGAACAATCGCGGCCACCAGTCGATGGGATGGTCCCACGATGCGAAGTCGTCGGTCGGCACGACCGGCGCCTCCCCCGCAGCGCGTGCAAGCCGGCGGGAGAAGGTCGACTTGCCGGCCCCACCAGGACCGTCGACAGCAACGAGTCGTGGCTCGCCGGGTCGGGCCATGATCCGTTCCACCAGGGCGTCGAAGGTGAGCACGCGTGCGTTCCCCGTCAACGGCCGATGCGACGGGTTCCCAACGGACGGCATGCCTCGAGGCTCGCACACCGCACACCCCCTCCCCCTCCACCCCCTCCCCCTCCCGAGTTTCATGTCATCGCTCGAGGCAGGAAATCTGCCTCCAGCGATGACATGAACCCGGGGAACCTAGGCTCGGCACGTGAGACGTGTCGGGCTGCTGGCGGGAATGTCGTGGGAATCCTCCATCGAATACGAGCGGATCATCAATCGCGAAGTGCAGCGCCGGCTGGGCGGAATGGCGTCGGCAGACCTCATCGTGCGGTCGTTCAACTTCGCCGACATCGAGGTGCTCCAAGTCCGTGAGCAGTGGCAGGAAGCCGGTCGGTTGCTCGCCGACGCAGCCAGGTACCTCGAGCTCGGTGGCGCCGAGGCGATCGTGCTGTGCACGAACACGATGCATGTCGTAGCACCCGCGATCGAGGCGGCGATCGGCGTGCCCTTGATCCACATCGCCGATGCGACGGCCGAGGCCGTGTGCGCCGCCGGCCTCGATCGGGTGGCGCTGCTGGGAACCCGTTACACGATGGAGCAGCCCTTCTACACAAGCCGACTCCGCGACCGACACGGACTCGACGTGATGGTCCCCTCTGCGGCGGACCGGACCGTGGTGCACGATGTCATCTACGACGAACTCGTGCGCGGGATCGTCCGGGCCGAGTCCAAGGCCGAGTACGTGCGCATCGTCGGCCGGCTCGTCGGCGCCGGAGCACAAGGCGTCATCGCCGGATGCACCGAGATCGAGTTGTTGCTGGAGCAAGCCGACGTCGACGTGCCGCTGTTCCCGACGGCCCGGCTGCATGCCCTCGCTGCGGTCGACTTCGCGCTCGGCTGAGGACGACTCTGCGCTCCGTCGGCGCAACTGGTCAGGAATTGTTGCGGCTTCCGAGAAGACCCCTGCCCAGAACCGGGTTCGGGGAGATTGCTGCCCAGAAACCGACGGCTCAGCCGCGTTTCAGGTCGGTGACCGTGCCGCCGCTGGACTCGACCAGCCGGTGGGGCTCGATGCCGAACACGTCGTGCCAGGTGCCGGCTGCGGCCCAGACCTCGTCGTACTGCAACAGGTCGGGGTCGATGAACACCCGGAGGTGCGAGGTGTGGCCGAACGGCGGCACGCCACCGATCGGGAACCCGGTGGCCTCTCGCACCGCGTCGGCATCGACGCGCGCGCACGTGGCGCCACCAGCGGCGTGGGCCAGCTTCGACTCGTCGAGCTGGTTGGCGCCGCTGACATAGGCGAGCACCAGTTCGCCATCGACGCCGAAGATGAGGCTCTTCACGATCTGGCCGACCTGCACGCCGATCGCGTTCGCCGCGTCGATGGCAGTCTTGGCACCCTCGGGGAACCGGCGCGGCTCGATCTCGAGGCCGCGCAAGCGGCCGGCTTCGACCACCCGGGTGACGTTGGGATGCACGTCGCTCATCCGGCGACCACTTCGTCGATCCGAGCGGCGAGCCGACGGTCGAGCTCCGTGACGGTGCTGCCCTCGCTGTGGGTCGTGAGCACCAAGGTGACCTTGTTCCACGAGATGCTCATGTCGGGATGATGGTCCATCTCCTCGGCGATCGCCGCCACCCTGGTGAGGAACGCGAACGCCTCGGCGAAATCGGTGAACGCCGTGTCGAAACGCAATGCGCTCGGGGTCTCCTGCCAACTCATGCCAGCAGCCTGCCATACGAGCAGCGACCGTCGACAGAAGTGCACCGTATGTTGGCCGCTCTTCCGTCATCGGGTACGGTGGCGGGCGAAGGGGAGTATCCCTCCGCACCAGCGTCGTCATCACGGTCTTCGTACCCGGTGCTGGTGGGCCGACCGGCCGGGAAAGACCTTCGGCAAACGTTCGTCGTTGACCGAAGGAGTCCCCCGTGCACGCTTCCCCGCCCGAAACACATCGCCTGCATCCCACCGACGCGGCTGCAGCGCTGGGTGTGGACCCCGGCGTCGGTCTCGCGTCGACCGACGTCGCACGAAGACTGGCCGAACACGGGCCCAACGAGCTGGCAGCACCGGCGCCGGTGCCCACCTGGAAACGGTTCGCAGCCCAGTTCCGCGACACCCTCATCCTCATCCTGCTCGGCGCGGCCGTGGTGGCATTCGCCGTCTCGGGCGAACTGAAGACGCCGCTGATCGTGATCGCAGTCGTGTTGTTCAACGCCGTCATCGGGGTCGCCCAGGAGTACCGCGCCGAACAGTCGCTCGCTGCGCTTCGCGACATGCTCGTGACCCACGCCCGTGTCCGTCGCGACGGCGAACTGCAGAACGTCGCGACCGCAGCGCTCGTTCCCGGCGACATCGTCGCCGTCGAGGCCGGTGACCGCATTCCCGCCGACGGCCGCCTCCTCGTCGCCTCCAACCTCGAGATCGACGAGGCGACCCTCACCGGCGAGAGCAGCCCCGTGGAGAAATCGACGGACGCGATCGACCGCGACGATGTGGCGCTGGGCGACCGCGTCGGCACTGCACACATGAACACCACCGTCACGCGCGGACGTGGCGAACTGGTGGTCACCGCCACCGGCATGGAGACCGAGATCGGCCACATCGCCGGCCTGCTGCGGTCCACCGACCAGGAGCGCACCCCGCTCCAACGCCAGCTCGACGGCCTGGCCCACAGCCTTGCCCTGCTGGCCGGCGCCATCGTCGTCGCAGTGTTCGTGATCGGGCTCATCCGGGGTGAGGCCGTGGGAGACCTTCTGCTCACTGCGGTCGCCCTGGCCGTCGCCGCCATCCCCGAGGGACTGCCGGCCGTCACGGCCGTGACACTCGCCCTCGGGGTGGCGTCGATGGCCAGGCAGCACGCGATCGTCAAGCGGTTGGCCTCGGTGGAGACGCTCGGGTGCACGAGCGTCATCTGCAGCGACAAGACGGGCACCCTCACACTCAACGAGATGACCGCCGTGGAGCTCGTGATCCAGCTGCGTCCACATCGCGTGACCGGGTCGGGCTACGGGCCCACGGGTGTCATCGAGCTCGACGAGCACGACCGACCCGCCTCGCTCGACGCAGCGCTCACCGCCATGGCGCTGTGCAACGACTCGGAGATCCGTTCCGTCGACGGTGGGTGGGACCTGGTCGGCGACCCGACCGAAGGGGCGCTCGCAGTCCTGGCCGGCAAGGGTGGCCTCGACGTGACGGCGGTGCGCTCCGGGTCACCCCGTCTCGCCGAGGTTCCGTTCGACTCGGCCGACAAGTTCATGGCAACGGCGCACGAGATCGTCCGCGATTCGGGCGAACGCCGCGTCCGGATCATCGTCAAGGGCGCTCCCGATGTCCTGCTGGCGCGCTCGACGATGGCCATCGGCGCCCACGGCGTCGCCGAGCCGATGGCGGAGCACCGCGAGGCGTTGCTCGCCCACAACCAGCGGCTCGGCGATCAAGGGCTTCGCGTGCTGGCCATGGCACAACGAGAACTGGACATGGATGCCTGGAGCGAGTTGGTCGACACCGGCACCGACCCACGGGAGCTGGTCACCGACCTCACCCTCTTGGCGCTCGCCGCCATCGTCGACCCACCGCGCGACGAGGCGCGCGAAGCCATCGCCACGGCCCACCGCGCGGGCATCGAGGTGAAGATGATCACCGGCGACCACGCCGCCACTGCGGCGGCCATCGGCGCCGACCTCGGACTCCGCGGGACTGCGATCACCGGCGCCGACCTCGACCGGATGGACGACGACGAGCTCGCCGAGCGCATCGGCGGCATCGGCGTGTTCGCCAGGGTCGCGCCCGAGCACAAGCTGCGACTGATCACCGCATTGCAACGCCGAGGCGACGTGGTGGCGATGACCGGCGACGGCGTCAACGACGCGCCGGCGCTGAAGAAGGCCGACATGGGCATCGCCATGGGCATCACCGGCACCGAGGTCAGCAAGGAAGCCGCGACCATGGTGCTCACGGACGACAACTTCTCGACGATCGTGACCGCTGTCGGCCTCGGCCGCAACATCTACGCCAACATCGTCAAGTTCGTGCGGTTCCAACTGAGCACGACCCTCGGGTTCGCGGTGCTGTTCCTGCTGGCGGCCGCCTTCGACATCGCCGGCGGCAAGCCGTTCACGGCCGTCGCGATCCTGTGGGTCAACATCATCATGGACGGGCCGCCGGCGATGGCACTGGGTGTCGACCCGGCCGATGGTGACGTCATGCGGCATCGGCCCCGCCCTCGCGAGGAGCAGATCCTCACCAGGAGCCGTTGGTTCGCGGTGGGACTCTCCGCGACCGTGATGGCAATGGGCACCCTGGCGATGCTGCAATGGGCCGATGGCGGCGCCGCCCGCGCCGGTACGCCGACCGTCGCCGGAACGATGGCCTTCAACACGTTCGTGTTGTTCCAGTTCTTCAACATCCTCAACGCCCGCCACGACACGCAGACGGTGTTCCGTCGCAGTTCACTCGCCAACCGCTGGTTGTGGGGCTCGTTGGCGACCGTCGTCGCGTTGCAGTTCGCCGTCACCCACATCGGGCCGATGCAGCGCCTCTTCGACGCGACGTCCATCAGCGGCGTGCAGTGGCTGTGGTGCGTGGTCGTCGCCAGTCTCGTGTTGTGGGCCGAGGAGCTGCGCAAGGCACTCGTGCGCGGCAGGCTCCGTCAGAGGGCGAAGAGGTCGTCGTACGATCCACCGGCGCCGGGGTCGTCGGGGGGGCTCTCGTCTGCATCGCCGGTGAACGCCTCGTAGCCGTCGATCTCGAGTTGATCGGCCAACTCGGGCCCGCCCGTCGCAACGATGCGGCCCTTGACGAGAATGTGCACCCGATCGGGGTGCAGTTCGGCGAGGAGTCGGTTGTAGTGCGTGATCGCCAGCACCCCGAGGTTGCTGTCGTGCGTGGCTGCCTCCACGCGACGCGCACAGTCGCGCAGGGCGTCGATGTCGAGGCCGGAGTCGAGCTCGTCGAGGATCGCGAACTTCGGTTCGAGCAATGCGAGCTGCACGGTCTCGTTGCGCTTCGTCTCGCCCCCGGACCGGTCGACGTTGAGCGACCGGTCGAGCAGCGCGAGCGGGAAGCTGATCCGTTCGGCCTCGGCGACCACCGCGTCGTGCAGACCCACGGTGCTGCGGCCGCGTGCGGTGTACGCTTCGGCGAGCATCTCGGTGAGCCCGACGCCGGGTACCTCGCTCGGGTACTGCAGCACCAGGTGGACCCCGGCCTGCGCTCGCTGCCACGTGGGCATGGCGAGCAGGTCGACGCCGTCGAGGAGGACCTCGCCCGCCTGCACCTCGTAACCGGGTTTGCCCATCACCACCGCGGAGAGGGTGCTCTTGCCGGCGCCGTTGGGGCCCATGACGGCGTGCACCTCGCCGGAACGGACGACGAGGTCGATGCCGTTGAGGATCTGTTTGCCGCCCACCGAGGCGACGAGGCCCTTGATCTCGAGGGTGCTCACGAGGCTGCTCCGTTCGTGACGAGTTCGATGTGGATGTGGACGGCACCATCGACCACCGTGGCGACGTACACCGGCACCGACTGGGTCGCGGGAAGCGTGGTCGGCTCGCCGGTGACGAGGCTGAACATGCTCCCGTGCTTCCAGCATTCGAGTTCCTTCTCGTCGCACCAGACGTCGCCCTCGCTGAGCGAGACGTTGCCATGACTGCAGGTGTCACCGATGGCGTACACGTCGTCGCCGATGCGCACGACGGCGACGGGGCGACCGTCGACGACGAAGCGGGTGGCGCTGCCGGGTGCGAGATCGCTGAGTTGACACACTGCGGTGCTCATGACTCGCGCCGTTCGAGCTTCTCGGTGACGCGAGCCCGCAGACTGTCGCGCAACGAACCCACGGGCAGTGCGGCGAGCACGTCGTCGAAGAATCCGAGGACGACCAATCGCTCGGCGACCTGCGGCGGGATGCCGCGGCTCTCCAGGTAGAAGCGCTGGTCCTCGTCGACGGGTCCGACGGTGCTGGCGTGGCTGCACTTGACGTCGTTGGTGCGAATGTCGAGGTTGGGCACGCTCTCGGCCCAGGCGCCCTCGCTGAGGGTCAGGTTTCGGTTGGTCTGGAAGGCCACCGAGCCCTTCGCTTCCTCGCGGATGCGGATGAGCCCGGTGTAGACGCTCTTCGCCGTGTCCTGCACCGCCCCCTTGAACAACAGGTCGCTGTTCGTCTTGGGCGCGATGTGGTCCTGCAACGTGCGGAAGTCGTGCATCTGGTGGCCATCGGCGTAGTAGAGCGCGATCTGTTTGGTGGAGGCCCCCTGGCCGACGACTCGGGCGTCGGTACGGACGCGTGCATAGTCGCCGCCGAGCGCGACAGTGGCGAGCAGCGTGGTGGAGTCGCGATCGCCCGTCGCCTGCTGATGACCCAGCTGCCACACCGTGTCGGCCAGCAGGTTGAGCCCGAGATAGCTCACCCGCGCCGCCTGCGACACGTGCAGCACCAGGCGGGGGACGATGAGGGCACGAACATTCGGGTCGCTCTCGAAGCGCTCGACGACCGTGAACTCCGAGTCCGCTCCGCCGTGCACCACGAGGCGAGGGAAGACTGCGGCACCGTCGCCGCGGACGTGATGGGTCACCATGATCGGCTCGGTGAGCACCCTGCCCGCCGGCACATGGATCTCGGTGGTCTGGGCATGCGCGGCGCTGAGCTCGTCGAACACGTCGTGCACGTCCATCGACGCGACGAGTTCGGCAGTGCGCACCGGATCGGTGGTGAGCGCCTCGGCACCGGTCACCGTGGTGGTGAGCGGCGCCACCTGGAAGGCGGACAGATCGAGCTCGGCGATGCGGCTGTAGCGCCACACCTCGGACTCGTTGGAGGGGAGTTGCGCCGAGGTCAGTCGGCCTGCGGCGTCGAGAAGGGTCGCGGACACGGCTGAAATTCTACTACGCGGATAGTGCTAATCACCCAGGCTTGCGCCGACGGAAGATGCGCTTCCAACTCGACTGCGATGCTCTCGCCTGCTCGGCCTCCACATCGGCACGCACCTGCGGGCCGACCTGGCTGAGGAACTCCTCGGCCTCGTCGAGCAACGCGGCCGCCGTTCCGTCGTCGAGTCCCGGCGGCTCCTCGGGCGTGCGGGGACTCACCATCGACCCATACGTCCAGCCGATGTCCATCCGGACCTCGAACTTCGGGCATTGCGCCGGGCAGCGCCACGGTGCCTCGGGGGCGAGGTCGAGATCGCACTTACGGACCGTCTCCCCGTTCGGGTAGGTACGGCTCTCGAAGTGCCTGCACTCCTGACGCATCGGCATGCGCCCATTCTGCCCGCTCGCGTGCCGTTCAGGCCTTCACCGCCCGCCAATGACCCGCTCCCAACTCCCGGGAGGCCGTCACCACACAGAGCGCCCTCCACACCTCGACCTCGTGGTCCAAGAACGCGACCCCGATCTCGGCCTCCAGGCGCGCCCGCAGCGGACCGTCGAGCTCGTCCAGTTCGGCCTGTGTCGAGTCGCGGAGCCACGGTGTGCGATCGACGTACGTGATCGACGCGAAGCCTGCGGCACGCAGTGCGGCGAAGTACACGTCGGGTGACGCCAGCCCGAACCCGAGGCCCTCGATCTCCTCGTACGCCACCAACTCGCGCGTCGGCGGAAGGTCGTCGCCCTTCATCCAGTCACTCGCGGCGAACACGCCCCCGCCGGCGAGGACCCGATGGATCTCTCGCGCGAGCGCGTGCTTGTCGCTGATGTGGACGATGGAGTCCTTGCTGAACACGACGTCGAACGCGTCGTCGTCGAACGGCAGCGGCCCAGGCTCCACGGCTCGGAACGAGACCACGCCGTCGATCCCTGCCGCACTCGCCATGGCGTTCGCCTTCTCCACCACGCCCGGCTCGACGTCGACACCGACGATCGAGGCCGGCGCGAATCGCTCGTGGATGAAGGTCGCACAGCCGCCCGTGCCGCAGCCGATGTCGAGGATCCGCTTGCCACGCAGGTCGAGACCGTCGAGGACCATCGACGTCTCGTCGTTGCCACCCGGCGACAGATACCCATCGCCCCAGAGGGCTTCCAGCAGCGTTACCAGCTTGTCGTCATACTCCTGGGTCTGTTCCACGGCCGCGAGTCTTGCCGGAAAATCGCGTGTGAGAACGCAGTGACCCCGGCACTGTTACAAGCAGCCCGGGGTCGTGACCGAAACCTGTGGAGATCCCGGCAGGTGAACCCTATCCCGGGATCCGTGCCGGTCTCAGCCGACGCTGCCTTCCATCTGCAGCTCGATGAGCCGACTCCACTCCACCGCGTACTCCATCGGGAGCGTGCGAGTGATGGGTTCGATGAAGCCGTTGACGACCATGCCCATCGCCTGCTCCTGAGAGAGGCCGCGGCTCATCAAATAGAACAACTGCTCGTCGGCGATCTTCGACACGGTCGCCTCATGGCCAATCTGCGCGTCGCGCTCACCGACCTCCATGTACGGATAGGTGCGGCTCTCGCTCTGCTCGTCGAGGATCAGCGCGTCGCACTGCACGTGGCTCTTGCAGCCGTACGCACCCTCGTCGACCCGCACCAGACCGCGATAGGTGGTGATGCCGCCGTCCTTGCTGATGCTCTTGGAGACGATCTTGCTCGTGGTCTCCGGCGCGGCGTGCACCATCTTCGCGCCGGCGTCCTGGTGCTGGCCGGGGCCGGCATACGCGACGCTGAGCACTTCACCGGTGGCCTTCGGGCCGACCAGGTAGACGCTCGGATACTTCATCGTCAGCTTGGACCCGATGTTGCCGTCGATCCACTCCATGTGGCCCTCGGCCTCGACGCGGGCCCGCTTGGTGACGAGGTTGTAGACGTTGGGCGACCAGTTCTGGATCGTGGTGTAGGTGACTCGCGCCGACGGCTTGACGATGATCTCGACGACGGCCGAGTGGAGGGAGTTGTTCGTGTAGACCGGCGCCGAGCAACCTTCGATGTAGTGCACCTGGCTGCCTTCGTCGGCGATGATCAGCGTGCGCTCGAACTGGCCGGCGTTCTCGCTGTTGATCCGGAAGTACGCCTGCAGCGGCATCTCGCAGTTGACACCCGGCGGCACGTAGATGAACGAGCCACCCGACCACACTGCGGAGTTGAGCGCGGAGAACTTGTTGTCGCCGGGCGGGATGACGGTACCGAAGTACTGCTTGACCAGTTCGGGGTACTCGCGCAGCGCCGTGTCCATGTCGCAGAACAGGATCCCCTGCTGCTCGAGGTCCTCACGGTTGCGGTGGAAGACCACTTCGCTCTCGTACTGGGCCGTGACCCCGGCCAGGTACTTGCGCTCCGCCTCGGGAATGCCCAGCTTCTCGTACGTGGCCTTCATCTGCTCGGGGAGGTCGTCCCACTCGCTGACCTGATCGGTCGCCGGCTTGAGGTAGTAGAAGATGTCCTGGAAGTCGATGTCGGGCATGTTCACCGCGAACCACTCGGCCATCGGCTTGCGGTCGAACAGATTGAGGCTGCGCTGGCGGAACTTCGACATCCACGACGGCTCGCCCTTCCACCAGCTGATCTGGTCGACGACTCCCTGGTTCAGGCCCTTCACCGGCTTGAACGCGTACTCGACGTCGCTGTCGCTCCAGCCGAGGTTGTACTTGCTGAGATCGAGGTCGAAGGAGGTCATCGCATGTTCCGATCTGCCGGGGGGTGTGCGGGGGAGGTCGTAGGAATTAGCACTACGTACATAGTAACAATTCCCTCCGGCGATGCCCACCCCACCGCCGGCACCGACGAGATCGTCACACCGCGGCGAGGTGTGCCGGAACCGTCTTGTGCCACGGGGTGCCCGCGATCCAGTCCCGGTCGCCCGCGTCGGTGAGCTCGTTGGGTGCGACGCCGGTGCGGGTGAGCCCGTCGGCACCCGGCTCGTCGAGCCCCATCCCGTTCGGCAGCGACACGTGGCCGGGCTGCATCATCTCCGAGACTTCCACCAGCACCCGGGCGCTCCCTCGCGGCGTGCTCAGCACGGCGAGACTCCCGTCGACGAGACCCGCCGCTGCTGCATCCGCCGGACTGACCCGCAGGGCGCCCTGCGCGTCTCGTTTGCGCCACGACGGGTCACGGATGATCGTGTTGGCCGTGAACGACCGGCGCTCGCCGGCGCTGAGCACCAGCGGGAACTGCTCGGTGGCGATCGGCGGATCGTCGACGAGTGTGGCCAGCTCCTCGACCAGCTCCGGGATGAAGACCTCGATGCGACCGCTCTCGGTCGTCACCCGGGGCCAGACGCCGTCCCAGTCGTCGAGGGTGAACGAGACGCCGTGGGGGCTGTCGACGATGGCGTCGAAGAGCGATTCGCCCAACGCCAACCCCTCGCCGGTGAACCCCGCCCGCCGCACGGACGATTCGAACCCGAGCGCGCAACGGTGGGCGGCACCCCACAGGATCGCGGCGGAGGCCGCTCCGTGGGGAAGGGTCGGCCCGAGCGTGCGGTAGAGCACCACCGGCGCCAGCGCGCCGAGGTGCGGCTGGGCCGTCGTGGCTTCGAAGAACGCGGCAGCGAACGCCTCGCGGCTCTGGGCGGCCGCGGCCCGCAACGGCGCAAGGTCGTCGTCGGTCAACGCGCCGAGCGCCTCGACCAGGCGGGCATGGATCTCGGGTTCCGGCAGCGGCCCCTCGGGCGCGGCGACGACAGGTCGGCGGAGATGGAACACGTTGTGGGGGAAGTCGAAGTTGAAGAACGTCGCCTCCCACTTCTCGAACTGGCTCGGCGCGGGCAGCACGTAGTCGGCCAACCGGGCGGTCTCGGTGAGCGACACGTCGATCACCACCAACAGCTCGAGCGCGTCGAGCGCCTCGCGCATGCGCTGGCTGTCGGCGATCGAATGCGCCGGATTCCCACTCTCGACGAGCATCGCCCGGTACCGCGCCGGATGATCGGTGAGGATCTCCTCGGGGATGACGTTGCAGGGAACCAGTCCGCTGATGATCCTGGCGCCCGCGACGGGCGATGTCCGTGCCGCAGTCTTGGGCCCTTCGCCGCGAACGAGCGACACCAGCGACGTGCCCAGGTACTGCGCGCCCGGCTTGGCGAAGTTGCCGGTGAGCACCCACAGCAGCTTCTCCAGCCAACTGTTCATCGTGGAGTGGCGGTTCATCTGGATCCCGAGGTCCTCGAAGACCGCCACGCTGTCGGCGGACGCGATCCGACGCGAGGCGGAGCGCAGCAGCGTCTCGTCCACACCGCATCGCGTGGCGAAATCGCCGATGTCGATCGCGGTGAACCGAGGTGCGAGCTCGGCCCACCCGTGGACGTGGTCGGCGACCCACGATTCGTGCACCAGTCGCTCCTGCACCAGCACCGCCACCATGGCGCTCAGGCAGAACGCGTCGGTGCCCGGCTTCACCTGGAGGTGGAAGTCGGCGAGCTCCGCGGTCTCGGTGCGCCGGGGGTCGATGACCACCATCGAGCGTCCCGGGTCGTTGGCGATCTCCTTGAGCACGGTTCGCGCCCGGGCGATGCCGTGGCTCTGCCACGGGTTCTTGCCGACGAACAACGCGACCTCGCAGTGTTCGAAGTCGGCGCGCACACCACCGCCGAGCATCTTGCCGTTCACCCAGAACTCACCGGTCTTCTCCTGCGACAACGCGTTGGCCCGATACCTGCCGCCGAGCGCGCGCATCGTCGCTCCGCTGTAGGCACCGCCGAGGTGGTTGCCCTGTCCACCGCCGCCGTAGTAGAAGATCGACTCCCCGCCATGGGTGTCGCGCACCGCCGCGAACCGGGCGGCCACCTCGGCGATCGCCGTCTCCCAGGAGATCTCCTCGAACGAGCCGTCGGGCCGGCGACGCAGCGGGGAGGTGAGGCGCTCCGTCCCGTTCTGGTAGTGGTCGAGACGAAGCGCCTTCTCGCACGTGTATCCCTGCGACGCCGGATGGGCCTTGTCGCCGCGGATCCGCTCGAACGCTGCACGGTCGGCGCCGAGGCGAACCTCGATACCGCAGTTGCACTCACACAGGATGCAGGCGGAGGGATGCCACACCGCGTCGATCGGGGCCGTCTCGGTCATGGCCGAACACTACGACACACAGTTGCGTCACACAACGGACGGATCGGGTGACATCGGTCGCCACCCCGGACCGGCGTTGGCGCGCACGTCGTCGATGCCCATCGGCTCGCCGCACTCGCTGCACACCACCTGCGCGGTGCCGTGCTTGCCGCACCGGTGCTTGAGCAGCAACGGCGGCCCCTCTGGCGATGCCCATCGGTCGCCCCACGCCATCAGCGCTGCGATCACGGGAAACAGGTCGCGTCCCTGCTCGGTCAACAGGTACTCGTACCGCTCGGGATGGTCCATGTACTTGACGCGATCGACGATGTCGTGCTCGACGAGCGTGTTGAGGCGATCACTGAGGATGTTGCGGGCGATTCCGAGATCGGCCTGGATCTCCTCGAACCGACATTGCCCGAGCATGATCTCGCGCACGATCAGCAGCGTCCACCACTCGCCGACGATGTCGAGGGTCCTGGCGACGGAACAGTTCATGTGGCCCACGCTGCTGCGTTTCACGACGCCAGGGTAATCCACATGGGCACGGTGAACGAAGGGCCGTTCGGCCCGGATTCCTGTGAATCGAAGGATGTGACGACGGGGGGAACCTGAATATGATCTCGGAATGCTCCGCCGATGGCTGCCGATGTCCGTGGCCACGACCGCGTTGGCAGCAATGGCGTTCACCCCGCTCGCCGTGCTCGGTGGTACCGCCACCGCCCATGCGGCCGGCGACGGCCTTTCGTACACCAGCACGACCACCTACACGGTCGACGCGGCGTCGGGAGTGGTCCATGTGCTCGCGGAGATCCAGCTGCGGAACACGATCCCCGACAAGCGCGACGGGTATTACATCTCCCGGCGGTACTTCACGGGTTTCTCCCTGCCCGTGCCGGTCGGGTCGATCAACGCCGTCGCGGTCACCTCGAAGGGCACCGCCCTTCGGCTGCAGCCCCGACTGATCCCCGGCGACGACTCCTTCTTCCTGTTCGACGTCGACCTGGCCAGCAATCTCTTCTACGGCCAGACGGCCCGCGTGAACGTGAGCTACGACATCACCGGCTTGGCACCTCGGAGCGAGAATCCGTCACGGGTCAATGCCGCATACGCAGCCTTCGACGCGTTCGGGATCGGCGACGACGGTCAGGTGACGGTGCGGGTGGTGGTGCCCGACGGGTTCCAGATCGACGTGTTCGGCGACGACGCCACCATCACCCACGAGAACGGCAACACGATCTACACCGCCACCAACATCCCGAACCCGAACGAGTTCGACATCTTCGTGTCGGCTCGCAACGACGCAGGGCTCACGTCGTCGATCGTCGACACGAACGACGGCGATCAGTTCGACCTCCGCTCATGGCCCGGCGACACCGAGTGGCAGCAGTTCGTCACCACCCAGATCGACGACGGCGTCCCGGAGCTCGCGTCGCTGATCGGACAGCCCTGGCCCATTGCCGACAAGGTGCAGGTGCGCGAGGCGTACACGCCGTACCTGTACGGGTACGCGGGATGGTTCAGCGCGGTCGACAAGGAGATCGAGATCGGTGAAGATCTCGATCAGGAAGTCGTGCTCCACGAGCTCTCGCACGCGTGGTTCAACGACTCCTGGTTCAGCGACCGTTGGTTGAGCGAGGGCTTCGCCCAGGTGTATTCCAACAAGGCGATCGCCGCTCTCGGTGGGACGGCGAGTGAGCCGCTCATCGTCGTCCCCAGCGACCCGGGCAAGGTGAAGCTCAACTCGTGGGGTGACCCCAACTTCATCGATGGCGCCGACAAGGTCGAGGCGTACGGCTACAACGCCTCCTTCAGCGTCGTCCAGCGGATCGTCGCCGGAATCGACGACGACACAATGCGAACGATCTTCGCTGCGGTCGACGCCAACACCATCCCCTACCTCGGTGACGCCGATCCCGAGGCCTCGGGCGGCAGCGCCGACTGGCGTCGCTTCCTCGACCTGGCCGAGGAGATCGGCGGGTCGGAGAACGCCACCGACCTCTTCCGCCAGTACGTCGTCACCGACGATCAGGCCGCACTGCTCGACGAGCGTTCGGCTGCTCGCGACAAGTACCACCAGTTGGTCGACGACGGTGGCGAATGGGCCCCTCCCGTCGTCGTGCGCCGCCGCATGACGACGTGGAGCTTCACCGACGCCGCGCAGCTCATCAAGGCAAGCGAGGACGTCCTCGCCCTGCGCGAGGAACTGACGACCAAGGCCGGTCAGCTCGGCACCTCCTACCCGGACAGCTACGAGGCCGACTACGAAGCGACGACCACAGATCTCCACGACGTGAGCGCCGAGATCCAGAAGGAGATCGACACGGCCGACGCGGTGTTGACCGCCGTCGCGGCCGATGCCGGAGGTGACGGACTCTTCGGTTCGGTCGGACTGGTCGGAACCGACCTGCCCACCGTGCTCGACGAGGCGAAGGCCGCATTCGCCAAGGGCGACCACGACACCGCGAGGGCCGATGCGCAGAAGGTCATCGACACCATCGACAAGGCACCCGACGTGGGCAAGCAGCGATCACTGGTGGCCGTCGGGGGCGTCCTCCTGCTGATCGGGTTGATCGTGCTCACCATCGTGCTCGTCAAGCGTCGCCGTCGGCGCAGGGCGGCCGCCGCCGCTGCAGAGTCCGGACCCGTTTGCGAGCCAGTCGACCCGGGTTCACTCTCAGGATCCGAGTCGGTCGAGCCCGAATCGGTCGAGTCCGAGTCCGAGCCCGAGCCCGAGCCCGAGCCCGTCCCTGACCCCACCGAGGAGCCCCTGCCCTGACACCTTGCTCACCCATGGGCGCGAAACCATGTCAGATCAGCACCAAACCGCGCCCATGGGCGCGGTGGACGAACGGCCGAACGGACGGGCGGCCGGGCGGCCGGGCGGACTACCCGCTGTTCTCGGCGAGGAATCCGACCCCGGTGTCGATTCCGAGGAACACAGCCGGCTCGAGCCCCAACCAGGTGAGGCAGTCGGCGTAGAGCGCCAACGGATCGACGACCGGGCGTACGTCGCCGTCGAGCAGATCACCGAGGTCGACCGCGCCGTACATGCCGCCCCGCACGCCTGCCCCCATCGCCAGCGTCAGCCCGCCCGCCCCGTGGTCGCAGCCGGCGCTCCCGTTCTCGGCCGCCCGACGGCCGAACTCGCTCGTCGTGACGACCAGCACGTCGTCGACGAGGCCGGCCGCGGCGATCGAGTCCTGGAAGGCGACCAGGCCGCCGGCAAGGTCCTGCAACAGGTCGGCGTGCACCGTGAGTTGCTGCGAATGCGTGTCGAAGCCACCCGCGCTGACCACCACGATCTGGGTCCCCACGTCGCCCGCGAGCATGTCGGCGGCGACGGCGAGGCCACTGGCGATGGTCGCACCACCTTCGCGCCAACGCGTCGCAGCCAGGCGACGGCATCACGATCGTTCATGGACCCGATCCTCACCCACGGATGTGAGCAAAGTGTGAACCGTCACGCGCCCCGTGCGGGATCGCTGCTGCGCGCTTCGGCCACGACCGCGGCGGCCGGAGCGAGCACCACCGCGCTGACCACGAGCGACGCAGGCACCGACCAGACGGCGGCGACCGCGCCCAGGCCTGGACCCACCGTCACCTGACCGATCGCGTCGCACTGCGAGAACGCGGAGAGCACAGTGGCGCGCTGCGCCTTCGGAGTGAGGGGCACGATCCACGAGGCGAACAACTTCTGGCGCACACTGCGGACGCGATCGATCGCGATCACCATCACCGCCGCGAGGACGAACGAGCCGGTCAACGCGAACACCACCAGCGCCACCACCTGGGCCAGGATGAGCGCGACCAGCCACCGCTGCATCGACGGACCACGGCGAGCGATGCGACGTTCCATCCTCCAGGCGATCACCACACCGACCACCGAACTGATCGTGAACAACACCGCCAGCGTCACCAACGGTCCGTGACGACCCACGGCCGGAACGCCGATGCCGTTGAGCAGGTGTCGCTCACGGAAGCGGTCGTATGCCTCGCTCGATCCACCCGCCACGGCGATGACGACCGCGAGGAGCACGAGGGTACGACTCCGCCGAATCACGCCGGCGCCGTCGCGCACCGTCGTGGTGAAGCGCAACCACGTCGTGCGCGCTTCGGGAGCGGCAGGCGTGAAGTGATCCTCGACCATCGCGACCAGTAGGAACACGACCAGGCCGATCTGCACGCCGGCGGCGAGGAGCAGCGGCACGCGCAAGCTCACCGTCGCCAGCAGGAACGACGTGGGCACCGCGACGACCGCCGCGATCGTCGACCAGCGACTCGCCCGGAAGAAGACTTGGGCGAGCATCGCTTCG
>JBBQTC010000039.1:0-39157 GCA_038234785.1 Acidimicrobiales bacterium | reverse complement strand
TTACGAGGACCTGCACGAGGCGCCGCACAAACGGCGTCGCGGCTTTCTGGGCGACCGCCGCATCGCGTCCGACGAACCCACCTAATTTCTTGAAGTCGACGCAAAAGCCGAGCCCCGTTTCGAAGCAGTTATCGGTGTTGTCGATGTCGTGCCCGTAGTCGCGATAGCCCTTCTCCATGCGCAGGCTGGCGAGTGCCTTCAAGCCGGCGTGACGGAGACCGAGGGGCTCGCCGGCGGCGACGATTCGGTCGTAGACGTGGACGGCCTGCTCGGTGGGGACGTAGAGCTCGTAGCCGAGTTCACCGAGATACGTGATGCGCACGCACAGCACACGGGCGAAGCCGATGTCGATCTCCTTGGCGGCACGGAACGGGAAGGCGTCGTTGGAGACGTCCGCAGTGGTCAGTGCCCGAAGGAGCTCGCGCGAACGTGGGCCTTGCACGTTGATCTGCGCGTACGCTCCCGTGACATCGGTGACGACGGCATGCGCGTCGCCGAGGTGGCGACGCAGGTGTGCCTCGACGTGACGGTGCGCGGTGTCGGTGGCCACCACGAGGAAGTCGTCGTCGGCGAGCTTGGTGACGGTGAGATCGGCCTCGAGCGTTCCACCCTCGTTGAGCCACTGCGTGTAGGTGATCTGACCCTCACCGCCGTCGACCGCGTTGGCGGACACGTGATCGAGCACCCGCCCCGCATCACGACCCTGCACGCGGAACTTGGACATGAAGCTCATGTCCATCACGATCACGCCCTCGCGGCAGGCGCGATGCTCGCGCTCCCAGTGCTCCCAGAACGCCGGCCGTCCCCAGGTGAGCGGACCGACGTCGGGTGTGACGCCAGGCCCGGCGAACCAATCGGCGCCTTCCCAACCACTCACGTCCTTGAACGCGGCACCCTGCGCGACGAGTCGTTCGTGCAACGGTGACCGCTTCGCGTCGCGAGCGGTCGACAGCTGCTTGTTGGGGTAGTGGCACTGGTAGACCATGCCGAGCGATTCGACTGTGCGCGTGCGGCGATACTCCGGATTCGACTGGTAGCGCTGCAGCCGGGCGGGGTCCATCCCGGTGATGTCCATGTCGGCGCTGCCGTTGACGATCCAGTGCGCCAGCATCCGACCCAGTCCTCCGCCGGTGAGGATGCCGATCGAGTTCATCCCGGCCCCGATGAAGTAGTTGCGGATCTCCGGTGCTTCCCCGACGATGGGTCGCAGGTCGGGGGTGAAGCTCTCCGGACCACAGAAGAAGGTGCGAATGCCGGTGTCCAGGCTCGTGGGCACGCGACTCATCGCCGCCTCCACGTAGGGACCCATCCGATCCCAGTCGGGTTGGATCACGGTGAACGACGAGTCGTGAGGAATCCTGTCCACGTTCCAGGGTGCGCACTTGGCCTCGAACAGGCCGATCATCAGACCGCCGACCTCTTCTCGGTAGTAGCCGAAGTTGCCGGGATCCTCGATCACCGGCCACGAGGCATCGAGACCCTCCATCTGCTCGGTGATGAGGTAGTAGTGCTCGGCCGCCTGCAGGGGGATGTTGACGCCCGACATCGCCCCGAGCTGGCGCGCCCACATGCCGGCGCAGTTGACGACGAATTCGCACTCGATCGTGCCGTGATCGGTCGCCACGGCGTGCACCGCGCCGTTGCGCACGACCACATCGGTCACCGAGACACCCTGGGCGATGGTGACGCCCTGCGTCCGGGCGCCTTTGGCCATCGACATCGTCACGTCGACCGGGTTGACTCGACCGTCGCCCGCCACGTAGAAGCCGGCGAGCAGGTCGTCGGTGCGGGCCAGGGGGAACATCTCGCCCACCTCGCGAGGTGACAGCTCCTGCACGTCGACGCCGCAGTACCGGTTGAACGCCGACACCCGTCGGTACTCCTCGAGGCGACCAGCGTCGGCCGCCAGCTCGATGAACCCGACCGGCTTGAAGCCGGTGGCGAGGCCGGTCTCGTCCTCGAGCCGCGCGTACAGGTCTCGCGTGTACTTGCGGAGCTCGGTCGACGTCTCCGACGTGCTCCCGAACGTGACCATCAATCCGGCCGCATGCCATGTGGTGCCCGAGGTCAGTTGGTCGCGCTCGACGAGGACGACGTCGCTCCAGCCCATGTGGCCGAGGTGGTACGCGACCGACGTGCCGATGACACCTCCGCCGATGACGACCACGCGGGCCCGCGACGGGATCGAACTGGACTGGCTCATGGATCCTCCGGGTCTGGACGTTCCATTAGAGCATGTGCGCCACCGTCCGAACTCAGGCCAGGTGGGAGTGCGCGTGGCGCTCGCCTAGGGTGTCGCTCATGAAGGAGCTCATCTATCACCGTCTCCTGTTGCCCGCTGTCGACCGCAATGCCGACCGGGTGTGTGTGACGAATGCAGGGTCGGGGGCGAGTTCCACATTCGCCCAGCACTTCGAGCGGGTGACCCGCCTGATCGGCGGCCTCGAATCGCTCGGGGTGGGCCGTGGTGACCGTTTCGCGGTCATGACGCTCAACTCGGCCGAATACCTGGAGATGTACCACGCGGCGTTCCTTGGCGGGGGAGTGGTGAACCCGCTCAACCTGCGGCTCGCTCCGAAGGAGCTGGCGTACGTGCTGCGCGACTCGGGCACGAAGGTGTGCTTCGTCGATGGCTTCTTCGCCGGCCTCATCGACAAGGTGAAGGAGGAGGCCGGGCTCGAGCACGTCGTGCTCATCGGTCCCGGAGACGTCCCCCACACGGTCGGTTACGACGACCTGCTCGCGTCGGCGAACCCGAACCTGCCCGACGAGGGCGAGGAGACCGACCCCGTCGTCCTGATGTACACCGGCGGCACGACCGGCGCGCCCAAGGGTGTGTTGCTGGACCAGCGGGCCGAGATCCTCAACGCCTACCACGTGATGATGACGCTGCACATGCACCACGAGACCGTGAATCTGATGCAGACGCCGATGTTCCACGCGGCGTCGATGTTCAGTGTGCTGGGTGGCCCCGCCCTGGGCGCCCATTCGGTGATCGTTCCGATGTTCGAACCGACGGCGGTGATGAAGGCCGTCGAGACCTATCAGCCCACCGTGACCGTGATGGTCCCGACGATGATCGGGCTCACGATGTCGCACGCCGAGTTCCGGCCGTCCGGCCTGGCGAGCTTCGACGACCTCGTCTACGGCGCGTCGCCGATGCCGCAGCCGCTCCTGGAGCGACTGCTCGCGCTGTATCCGGACATGAACGTCTGGCAGGGCTACGGGATGACCGAGAGCAGCAGCGTGCTGTGTCTGCTCGGGCCGAACGAGCACCGCGAGGGTGGGAGGTTCCTGCGGTCCGCCGGCATGCCGATGCCGGGCGTCGTCCTCAGCATCCAGGACGAGCACGGCAATCAGTTGCCGGCCGGCGAGACCGGCGAGGTGTGCGCCCGCTCGGGCAACTACATGATCGAGTACTGGAACAAGCCCGAGGCCACCGCCGAAGCATTTCGTGGTGGCTGGTATCACACGGGCGACGCCGGGTATCTCGATCGCGACGGCTACCTCTACCTGGTCGACCGGGTGAAGGACATGATCGTCACCGGTGGTGAGAACGTGTACTCCACCGAGGTGGAGAACGCGGTGGCGAGCCATCCGGCCGTCCTGCAGGTCGCCGTCATCGGGATCCCCAGCGAGAAGTGGGGTGAGGCGGTGCACGCCATCGTGGTGCTCAAGCCGGATGCGACGGCGACCGAGGACGAGATCATCGCCCACACGCGTGAGTGGATCGCCGGCTACAAGGTGCCCAAGAGCGTCGAGTTCCGCACCGAACCTCTGCCACTCTCCGGGGCGATGAAGGTGTTGAAGCGGGATCTCCGCGAGCCGTACTGGGAAGGTCACACCCGGAAGGTCAACTGACCGGTGCGGCAGTGGTTGGTCACTGCGGACGACCGCACCGGAGCACTCGAAGTGGCGGCGGAGATCGCCCCTTCGTTCGGCCCGACGACGGTCACCGTCGAACGGGCTCCCGACGGCGATGGGGTCGTCGACCTCGCGACACGGCATCTGGCCGCGGACGATGCAGCGTCGCGTGTCGCGACGGCGCCGGTCGCTCAGTGGAACGCGCACAAGATCGACTCCACGTTGCGCGGCAACTGGCTCCCCGAACTCCGCGCCCGCCAGGCGGCGACGGGACGGCGGGTGGTGCTGATCGCCGCCTGGCCGGCAATGGGTCGAACGTGTGTAGAGGCCGTGGTCCGGGTGCACGGTGAACCGGTCGCCGACGTGGCGCTCCTCGTTCCCGACGCGACGCTGCTGGCCGGAGCCGACCAGTTGGAGCGGTGGCTCGAGGACGGCCACGGACTTCTCGGCGCGGTCGACGTGGCCGACAGCGCGGCCATGGTCGCCGTGGGACGTGTGACCGCTCGACACGACGTGCTCGTCGTCGGTCCCGCGGGGCCGATCGGGGAGGTGCTCACCGCCAGGTCGTCGCGCCGATCGACGACGGCGCCCGAATCGACACCGGCGCCCGAATCGATGCCGACGATCGCGGAGCCGGTGTTGGTGGTCTGCGGTAGCGCCTCCTCGGTCTCGCGGGAGCAGGTGGCGCGCCTGCGCGCCGCGTTCCCGGAGGTGAGCGTGCTGTCAGCTCCTGCACCCGACGGTGACCTCGAGTCGGCCGTCGCCGCACGGCTCGCCGAGGAGGCCTCGGAGCTCACTCGGTCGAGATCGTTCGCCACGATCGTGATCCTCGGTGGCGACACCGCGGCGGCGGTGCTCGGTCGCAGCCCACGGCTGGTCGGGGGGACGGTGCGGCCGGGGATGCCGTGGAGCCGGGACGCCGATGGTGGCGGCCCACTGGTCATCACGAAGGCGGGCGGGTTCGGCGGTCCCGACGCGTTGATCTCCCTGCTCGAACGCGAGACTGTCTGACATGCACGCGCCGCTGGCCATCACCATGGGAGACGCCTCCGGTGTCGGGCCCGAGATCGTGCTGCGCAGTTGGTGCTCGGGCGAGCTCGGCGACGACGTCGTCATCTACGGCGATGCGGAGATCCTCCGCCACGGCGCTGCGCTGCTGAACCTCACCGTCGACTGGGAGCGTCTCGCTGTGGTCGACCTGGCGATGTTGTCGGCCCAGGACCATCACCCCGGGCAACTCGACGCCGCGTCCGGCGCAGCGGCTCGGGCCTATGTGGAACGTGCCACCCACGACGCGCTGGCCGGGGTGGTGGCGGGCATCGTCACGATGCCGATGAACAAGGAGGCGACCCAGCTCGGCGACCCGACGTTCGTCGGTCACACCGAGTTCATCGCCGGTCTCTGCGGTGCCACCAAGGTCACGATGATGTTGACGGCTCCCACCCCGGCCGGTTCGTTGGCGGTCACCCACGTCAGCACTCATTGCTCATTGGCGGAGGCGATCACCCGGGTCACCATGGAACGCGTCGTCGATGTGGTGCAGCTCACCGACGATGTGCTGCGTCGCTTCCTGCCGTCGCCTCGGATCGCGGTGTGTGGACTCAACCCGCACGCAGGGGAGCACGGGCTCTTCGGCCACGAGGACATCGACCACATCGCGCCGGCGATCCAAGCGGCGCAGGCGCTCGGGATCGACGCGACGGGTCCGCACCCCGCCGACACGGTGTTCTTCCAAGCGGTCTACCGGGACCGGTACGACGCGATCGTCTGCATGTACCACGACCAGGGTCACGGCCCGATGAAGCTGCTGGCCTTCGACAGCGGGGTGAACGTCACGTTGGGGTTGCCGATCGTGCGCACATCGGTCGACCACGGGACCGCGTTCGACATCGCGTGGACGGGCACCGCGTTCACCGATTCGGTACGTCACGCTGCCGCCTACGCCCGCAAACTCGTGTCATCCTGACTGCCACATCCCGGCCCGGCGGGTGTTAGGTTGCGGCCCATGACGCTCGGATCCATTCGTCACCAGATCCGCATCCGACGCTCGGCCGACGACGTGTGGGCGCGAGTCGGCGATGCGGCCGGGCTGCACACATGGTTCCCGGGCATCCAGAGTTGTCAGGTCGACGGCGTCAACCGGGTCATCGTGCTCGGATCCGGCATGGCGATGCCCGAGGAGATCCTGGTCAACGACAACACTCAGCGCCGCTTCCAGTACCGCATCACGGCGCCGATCTTCCAGCATCACCGGGGGACCATCGATGTGATCGACCTCGAGGACGGCACCTGCCTGGTCGTCTACTCCACCGAGGCCGACCCGCGCACCATGGCGCTCACCATCGCCGGTGGCACGGCCGGAGCGCTCGATGAACTGAAACGTCAGATGGAAGCTCCCGCCGAGAACGCCCCCACCGAGCACGCCCCCGCAGAGAACGGAATCCACTGATGGGCCGCAAGATCCTCTTCGTCACCACCGACCAGCAGCGCTACGACGCGATCGGCTGCAACGGTGGCACGGTCGCCCGCACACCAGTGATCGACGCCCTGGCCGCGCAAGGGGTTCGTTACGAGCGCGCATCGCCGCAGTCGGTGGTGTGCATGCCGTCGCGGTCGACGATGGTGACCGGGCAGTACCCGAGCACGCACGGAGTGTGGATGAACGGCGTCGCCCTCCCTGGCGACGCCCCGTCGGTCGCAGCGGTGCTGCACGATGCGGGCTATCGCACGGCGATCATCGGCAAGCCCCACTTCGAGCCGTTCCTCGACCCGTTCGCCCGCTTCCCGGAGAACCGCTTCGCCCGCGAGGGCCTCGTGGGCCTGCACCGCGGCTTCGAGCACTTCGAGTCGGCGACCCATGGCGGGCAGGGCATGTTGCACTACGCCCGGTGGCTGGCCGCGACCCACCCCGAAGCGATCGGCATGTTCTACCCGGTGCTCGACGGAGCGCTCGAGGTCAATGCGCTGGGCGGCGGCGAGACCGGCGCGCCGCAGGTCTGGGAGAACGCGATCCCCAAGGAGTGGTACCACACCGATTGGGTGGCCGACCGCACGATCTCGTGGCTCGACTCGCTCGGCGCGGCCGATGACTGGTTCTGCTGGATGAGCTTCCCCGATCCCCACCACCCCTGGGACCCGCCGAAGAGCGAGCTGGGCCGAATCGACTGGCGCGACGTGCCGTTGCCCGCCGGCTACGACGAGAACGCGGGTCGACGCGAAGCCGTCCTCGACGCGAAGCCGCGGCACTGGCGGGCGTGGTACGACGGGCGGCTGGTGAGCAACTACGAGGCGCCCCACGATTGGGTGCCCGCGACCATGACCGCCGACCACGTGCGAGAGGTGAATCAGCGCAACGCGATCGAGTGCGAGCTCATCGACGAGGCACTGGGTCGGGTGCTCGCCGCGATCGAGGCCAGAGGCTGGACCGACGACGTCGACATCGTCTTCACCACCGACCACGGCGAGTTCCAGGGCGACTTCGGTCTGCTCTTCAAGGGGCCGTACCACGTCGACGCCCTCATGCGGCTGCCGTTGGTGTGGCGTCCGGCGCCTTCGTCGGGGCCGACGCCGGCCACCGTCACCCGTCCCGTCGGGCTGGTCGACCTGGCGCCGACGTTCTGCGCGATCGCCGGGCTTCCCGTGCCGGAGTGGATGGAGGGCAAGCCGCTGCCCGTCGACGATGGCGATGCTGCGAGCCGCGGCTTCGACCGCGTGCTGACCGAGTGGGACAGCGACCTGTTCGGGGTCGCCGTCCATCTGCGCACGATCACCAGGGACGGGTGGGTGTGCACCACCTATCGGGCCGGGTACAGCCACGATGGCAGCGAAGGCGAGCTGTACGACCTGAGCGACGATCCACTCCAGCGGGTCAACCGATGGGACGACCCGTCATGTGCGGCGCTGCGCAGCGACCTGTTGGCCGATCTCTGGGATCACCAGCCGGTCCAGCAGCAACCGCTGCGCCGGGTGGAAGCGCCGGTCTGACCGACCCGTCACTCGCCGGCGGCGCGCCGTGCGCCGCCCTCGTCCGTCGCGCCGACCGCGCGCAGTGCCGGTGACCGGCCGCTGCCGGACCGCGATCGACGCTCGCGGGGACCGGGCGCGGCGAGCAACCAGATGAGCACCACGCTGAGGAGTTCGGGCAGATGGGTGGCCTCACCCACGAGCGGCGCGTTCCCGTTGAACAGGTCGATCAGTGCCGTCACGCCGAGCGCGCCGGCCAACACCGCGGCCACGGGCAACATCGTGCGGGCCCGGGCCGGGCGGGCGACGACCACCAGCAGCCCCACGCCGTAGGCGACGGTGAACGCACCGAGGTGGCGTGTGGCGTGTGTCGTGGCGCTGTTGGCCTCACCGGTCACGAGCGCCTGCAATGCGAACGCGATGACATCGACAGCAACGACGAAGAGCAGGATGCGCACGATGCTCCAACGACTCGCCCGGTCCGCGATCGCATTGAGCTTGACCACGCGACGCGAGAGGTCGGGCATCGGTGGTGCGGGCTGGATGCGGGCGGCGCGGTGCGTCGCATCGGCGATGGCTTCGTACCGGCGGCACTCTGCGCACCCGGCCAGATGGGCATCGAGCAGACGCGGTTCGACGCCGAGGTCTTCACCATCGATGCGGGCGGAGATCGCCATCTGCCACGGTTCGCACGTCACAATTGATCCAGTCGTCCATATGGCCCATTTGGTTCCCGCCATGTTGACCATTCATGGATCAGCGTGCAAACTCTCGTTTCATGCGGGCGGCGGATCCATTGCAACGCTGTGTCGAGGCGGCGATCGAGGGCGACGACGTCGCCCTCGCCCGCCTCGTCACGGCGACCCAGCCCGCCGTCTGGCGGCTCTGCTCGGCGCTCGGATCGCCCGGAGTCGAGGAGGATCTCGTCCAGGAGACGTATCTCCGTGCGCTCAAGTCGCTGCCGTCGTTCAGGGGTGAGACTCCGGTGCAGATGTGGCTGCTCTCGATCGCACGCCGGGTCTGCGCCGACGACGTGCGCAAGCGACAGCGCATTCGTCGCCTGGCCGACCGCCTCGAGCAGTACCCGAGTGATCGCCACACGGTCGACCACGAATCGATCGAGGACCTGCTCGACAGCCTCGACCCGGAGCGCCGGGAGGCCTTCGTCCTCACGCAGGTGCTCGGACTCAGCTACGTCGAGGCCGCCGAGGTGATGGACTGCCCGATCGGTACTGTGCGCTCTCGGGTCGCCCGGGCGCGCGCCGATCTCGCTGCGACCGTGGCGACCGCCCTGGCGCAGTGATTCCTGCCTGACACCAAGGTGGGTCTTTCTGCCCTGTTCGCGCCACTTGGTTGGTGCCGACAATTGTCTCACATTGCGTGGTGACCCGAGCACCAGGTTGCCCGATCGACAGGAAAGGGAGGAGCGCACTCCGTGGACGCCGTGGCGGCGTCGTGCTGTCCGGTGGACCGCATCGACGACGATACCTCGATGACGGACCAGACGGTCGAGCAACGACTGGCCCTGGCCAGGTCGGCCCTCGATGGCCTGCAGGATCCGTGCGTGGTGCTCGCACCGACGCGCAATGAAACAGGGGCCGTGATTGACTTCGTGTACGTCGATGCGAATCGAGCGGCGTGCGAGTACAACGGTCTGTCGTACTCCGAGCAGATCGGCCGCACGCTGTTGGGCTTGTATCCCAGCCATGCCGAGAACGGTCTCTTCGACGCATACGTCAAGGTGGTCGAGAGCCACAACCCGTTCATGCGTCTCCACGAGACGTTCCCCGCGGCGCACTCGAACGGCACGTTTCGCTACTTCGACCTCCGGGCCGTGTACGCCCATGGCAATGTCGTTCTGTCGTGGCACGACGGCACGGTCCGCCACGACCAGGCGCAGGCCCTCGAGGAGTCCGAACGTCGATATCGAGTCCTTGCCGAGCACTCGACGGACGTCGTGTACGAGACGGATCTCGACGGAGTCATCGTGTGGGCGTCGCCGTCGGTCGAAGAGGTGCTCGGCTGGACCCCCGCCGAGGTCGTCGGCAAGCGCTCTGCCCTGTTCATGGACCCGCTGCAGGTGGACCGTGTCGCGGCCCACCGCCGGGCGGTTGCGGAGGGTCGGGCGAAGATCACCACGTTGGAGACCCGGGCACTCACTTCGCAGGGCGAACTGCGCTGGATGGAGGGCAAGGCGGAGCTCGTGAAGGGCGCCGCCGGCGCAGCTCAAGGTGTGGTCGTGGGGTTGCGCGACATCCAGCGCGAAGTGATCTCCCGGCGCGCGGTCGCGACGCTCACTGCTGGCAACGCCATCCTGGTCAGGGCGTTGGTCGAGACGAAACTGCTGGCCGACATGTGCAACGTCGCGGTGGCGGACGGCGGATAGGGCCTCGCCTGGTACGGCCGTCCGATCGATGACGGCGACCACTCGATCGAAGCGGTGGCCACCAGCGCCAAGAATAGTGAGTACGTCGCCGAGGTTCGCGTCTCGTGGGGAGACGGCCCGCGAGGCCAGGGCCCCACCGGACGGTCGATTCGACTCGGCGTCCCCAGCGTCGTCGACGACTTCCTCGTCGATCCTTCGTTCCTTCCGTGGAGAGAGACTGCCGCGTACCACGGACTTCGTTCGTCGGTGAGCATTCCTGTCCGGGTCGAGGGCGAGATCGATGGGGCCTTCATCGTGTACGCCTGCGAACCCAATGCGTTCGGTCCGGCGAGCGTCGAGGTCCTGGAGAACCTCGCCGCTCAACTCGGCTACGGGATCGGGCGGATCCGCGACGCTGCCGGACTGAAGGCCGCCATGGGCGAGCAGCAGTTGCTCCGCACAGCGATCGATCAATCCTCCGAGGCAATCGTCGTCACCGACCTCACTCCCAGCATCCGATACGTGAACCCCGCGGCGCTCCGCAGCACTGGGTTCAGTGCGGACGAGGTGATCGGCGAGAACCCTCGGATCTTCCAGAGCGGTCTGCACGAGGCCGGCTTCTACGAGCAGATGTGGAGCCGCCTCGTCGGCGGGCAGAGCTGGCGGGGAGTGCTCATGAACCGCCGAAAGAACGGCGAGTTCTACGAGGAGGACGCAACCATCACGCCCGTCCACGACACCGAGGGCCGACGGATTGCGTACGTGGCCGTCAAGCACGACCTCACCCGCGAGCGGAGTCTGGAGGCTGTTGTCTCCCGCGATCAGGCGGATCGGAGCACGATCATCGACCTGCTCCGCGACCTTCATCCATCCGACTCGGTCGCGATGACCGGCGCGGCGATCTGCAGGGCCGTCCGCCAGCTCGACTGCATCGACGGTGCGATGGTGCTCACGATGGACGCGACGGGGAACCTCGTGCCGATCGCGCTCGACGGCGAGGCACCGGCGGGTCAGGCGGTGGGCAACCCGATCCGAGTCGTGGATACGAACGAGTTCCGGGCAGCCATCGCCGATGGCGCATGGTGGGTGGACCTCAACGATCCCGAGTCGCTGTACTTGCTCGACCCCATCTACTACCGGTCACTGAGGGTCAGCGGCTTCACTGCCGCCGCGTACGCTCCAGTGCGGTGGGGAGGCGACGTCGTCGGCCTGCTCGTCGCCGCCACGCGATCGGCGGATGCCGCGTCCCGGATCCCCACGCGCCTGGGTGTGCTGGCCGAGGTGGCGTCGTTCGCCGGAATGTTGCTCGGACCGCAGACGGAGATCGACGGCCGCCGAACAACACTCCGCGAGCAGTTGGCAGAGATCATCGAGCACGAGCGGTTCCACGCGGTCTTCGAGCCAGTGATCGATCTGGCGTTGGGCGTACCCGTGGGCTACGAGGCCCTGACGCGATTCGATGACCACGAGTCACCGGACCGCCGCTTCGCAGTCGCCCAATCCGTGGGCCTCGGCTCCGAGCTCGAAGTGGCGTGTGCCCGAGTTGCGCTGACCGCGGCTCGGAGCCTCCCTGCCGGCGTGTGGGTGAGCGTCAACTTCTCGCCGTCGACCCTGGTCGACGGCAGCGCGGTCGAGGTGGTGAGAGCCTCTGAGCGCCCAGTGGTCATCGAGATCACCGAGCACAGCGAGATCGAGAACTATGCAGCGGTACGCCACGCCATCTCGCAGTTCGGCCCAGTTCGCGTCGCAGTCGACGACGCGGGCTCCGGCTTCGCCAGTCTTCGCCACATCCTCGAGTTGCAGCCCGACATCATCAAGCTCGACATCGCACTCGTGCGCGACATCGACACGGATCCTGCTCGCCAGGCACTCGCGGCCGGTCTCCGCCACTTCGCGGCACTCACCGGGACCACCCTCATCGCGGAGGGTGTCGAGACCGCCTCGGAAGCGCACACGGTTCGTCAACTGGGGGTGGACCTCGCTCAGGGCTACCTGTTCGACACCCTTCGCGAGACCTGACCCACACACGCGTCCCAGTTGTCCGTTCATGTCATGGCCGGAGGCGGAAATTCCGCCTCCGACCATGACATGAACCGTCTGGATCAAAGGGGGAGAGGGGAGGGGTTGAGGACGCCGGCGACGTCATCAAGTTCGCGACGGACCACTAGCCTCGTTCGTCCATGTCTGTTCCCGAATCGAGTGACCGCGGGTGAGTCGCCGCGACGAACATCCCAACCCGATCCTGCCGGTGTTCTTCACCGTCTTCATCGACCTCATCGGTTTCAGCATCCTGATCCCGATCTTCCCCTTGCTGATCGGCGACAGTCCGTTCCGGGTCACGCCCGCCGACTGGTCACCTCGGCAGGGTCTGATCATGCTCGGCTTCCTGCAGGCGATCTATCCGCTCTGCACGTTCGTGGCGGCGCCGATCCTCGGCCAACTGTCGGATCGATTCGGACGTCGACCGGTCCTGGCGTTCTCGATCGCGGGTACCGCTGTCGGCTATGTGATCTTCGCGATGGGGATCAGCGCGAAAGCGATCCCCTTGCTCTTCATCGGTCGGGCGATCGACGGGCTCACCGGCGGCAACATCGCGGTCGCTCAGGCGGCGATCGGCGACGTCAGCGACGACACCAACCGAGCCAAGAACTTCGGCCTGCTGGGTGCCGCCTTCGGCCTCGGCTTCATCATCGGTCCGTATCTGGGCGGTCGGCTCAGCGCCCCCGGTCGCAGCTTCTACGGGCTGTTCACCACACCCTCGTGGTTCTCGGCGACCACGCCGTTCTGGTTCGCTGCGGGGCTGTGCGCGTTCAACTGCGCGCTCGTCATTGCCCGCTTCCCCGAGACGATCCCGCACAAGGACTCCAACAAGCGCATCGAGATCGGCACGGCGGCGCACAACGTCGTGCGCGGGTTCCGGAGTGAGCGACTTCGGGTCGTGTTGTACTCCTCGTTCCTCTTCAACGCCGGGTTCACGTTCTTCACGACCTTCTTCGGTGTGTACCTGGCCCGCAAGTTCGGCTTCTCGCAGGACAACACCGGCGACTACTTCGCCTTGGTCGGCCTGTTCATTGCGCTCACGCAGGTGCTCATCGTGCCGAGGGTCGCTCGCCATCGTCGCGACTACCAGGTCCTTCGCTTCGCCTTCTTCGGGCTGGCGGTGGCGATGTCCGGCTACTTCCTGGCCAACACGAAGTGGCAGCTCTACGCGATCATCCCGCTGTTCACCACGTTCAATGGTCTGGTGATGGCGAACCAGACGAGTCTCATCTCGCGATCGGCGGAGCCGGGTCGCCAGGGCGAGGCGATGGGGATCTCCAGCAGCGTGATGAACCTCGCCCAGGTGCCGGCCAGCATTCTCGTCGGCTTCATCACCGGTTCCGTCACCTCCAACATGCCGCTGGTCGTCTCGACCACCTGCATCGCGCTCGCCGGAGTCGTCTTCGTCCTTGCGTTCCGCCCGACGTTCGTGTCCGGCTCCACGGACTCCGATGCGCCAGTACCTGTTCACTGAGCTGGTCATGCGGCAACCGTGTTGACCGCCTTCCTTCTCAGCCTTGGAGTCATCTTCGTCGCCGAACTCGGCGACAAGTCGCAGCTCATGGCACTCGCGTTCGCGACGAGATACCGCGCTGTTCCGGTTCTGGTGGGCATCACCATCGCAACGGCGCTCGTTCATGCCGTCTCGGTGTTCGTGGGCGCGGTCCTCGGGGCCGCGCTCCCCACCACCGCGATCAACGTCGTGGCGGCGATCTCGTTCGTCGGATTCGGCGTGTGGACCCTGCACGGCGATCGCCTCACCGAGGAGGACGAGGCGCGCGCGGCCCAACCGGCCCGTCATGTGGTGTTCACCGTCGGCACCGTGTTCTTCCTCGCCGAGTTGGGCGACAAGACGATGCTGGCCACGATCACGCTCGCCACACGCGAGGGGGTGTTCGGGACGTGGCTGGGCTCCACCGTCGGGATGGTGATCGCCGACGGCCTGGCGATCGTCGTGGGCCGGATGTTGGGCGCCCGATTGCCCGAACGTGCGATCCGCATCGGCGCGGCGACGCTGTTCTTCGTGTTTGCGATCGTGCTCCTCGTCGAGACGTTCCGGTAGGACCCCATCCGCGAGAAACGGTCGATCGGCTTCTGGTCAGTGATCTTCCCGACTCGGCTTCTGGGAAGGATGTTTCTCGGACTCCGGGAAGCATCCGGACCAGAAGCCGGCGGAACTCAGCGACAGCCCGACGGTGCGCCCACGTTGAGTCGTTCGTCGCCGATGCGCGAGAGTCGTGCACGCATTCGGGCGACGAGGGGTGTTCTGATGATCGATCGAGAGGCGCTGCGCGCCAGGTACCGGGTGGAACGCGACAAGCGTGTGCGTGCGGATGGCAACGAGCAGTACATCCAGCCGCGGGGCCGGTTCGCTCACTTCCTCGACGACCCCTACGTCGAACGGGTCGAGCGCGACGCGGTCGAGGACGACGTCACGGTGGTGTTCATCGGCGGTGGGTTCGCCGGGCTCGTCACCGGCGCTCGGCTCCAGCAGGCCGGCATCCACGACGTGCGGATCATCGAGGGCGGCGGCGACTTCGGCGGCGCGTGGTACTGGAACCGGTATCCGGGAGCGATGTGCGACACGGCGGCGATGGTGTACCTCCCGCTGCTCGAGGAAACCGGACACATGCCGTCTCAGAAGTACGTGTTCGCACCCGAGATCCACGGTCAGGCGAAGCGGATCGCGAACACGTTCGGGCTGTACGAGCACGCACTGTTCTCCACCGCCGTCACCGGTCTCGAGTGGCACGACGACATCGCCCGGTGGGTCATCGAGACCGACCGTGGCGACCGCATCCGCGCCAAGTTCGTGGCGATGGGTACCGGGCCGCTGCATCGGCCGAAGTTGCCCGGCATCGAGGGCATCGAGTCGTTCGGCGGGCACTGCTTCCACACCAGTCGTTGGGACTATGCGTACACCGGTGGTGATCCGTCGACACCGATGGATCGGCTCGGCGACAAGCGGGTCGGCATCATCGGCACCGGCGCGACCTCGGTGCAGTGCATCCCGCATCTCGCCCGCGACGCGAAGGAGCTCTTCGTGTTCCAGCGCACACCGTCGTCGATCGACGTGCGCAACAACCACCCCATCGACCCGGAGTGGTTCGCGCAACTCGGCCCCGGCTGGCAGCAGAAGTGGCTGATGAACTTCCTCACCCTGCAGACGGGCGGCTTCGCCGCCGAGGACCTCGTGATGGACGGATGGACGGACATCTCCAAGCGCATCCGGGACCGGATGGTGGAGTTCATCAACCAGGGTGAGACGTTCGGCCCGGAACTGATGGTGAAGGCGTACGAGGACAGCGACGACGAGAAGATGGAGGAGATCCGCGCCCGCGTCGACACCATCGTCAGCGATCCCGCGACCGCCGCCGCGCTGAAGCCCTGGTACCGGCAACTGTGCAAGCGGCCGTGCTTCCACGACGAGTACCTGCAGGCCTACGAGCGGCCGGGGACCCATCTGATCGACACCGACGGCAAGGGTGTGGAGCGCATCGACGAGACCGGTGTGTGGGCCGGGGGAGTGCACTACGACCTGGACTGCCTGATCTTCGCGTCCGGTTTCGAGGTCGGCACGACCTACGCCCGCCGCGCCGGATTCGAGACGGTCGGTCGCGATGGTGTGACCCTGTCCGACTACTGGGCGGAAGGGATGCGCAGCAAGCACGGTCTCCACGTCCACGGATTTCCGAACCTCTTCATCGTCTCGCCCAGCCAGGGCGCGAACGTCATCGCCAACGTCACCCAGAACTTCACCGAGGCCGGCTCCACGATCGCGGCAGTGATCGCACACGCGCTCGAGGTCGATGCCGAAGTGGTGGAGGTGACCGAAGCGGCGGAGCAGGCGTGGATCGAGCTTCTGGAAAGCAACCCCCGGGCGTTCATCGGTAACCCGGAGTGCACGCCGGGCTACTACAACAACGAAGGCAAGCCGATCGGTCGACGCGAGCGCCTCAACGGCAGCGGGTACCCCGACGGGCCCGTCGCCTACTTCAACTACATCGCCGCATGGCGGACATCTGGAGAATTTGAGGGTCTCGAGTTCAGGTCGCCGGCGCGAGTGCCCTGACGGCGAACCGGTTGGCATCGGGGCACGCGGAGCGGCAGGCTCTCGTCCTATGAATTGGCCGACGTGGCAGCAGGCGATGGTGACCGCCATCGTCTGCGGCGCGGCTGCGGTCGTGCTGCGGCGGCGGCCGGACGATCGTTGGCGGTCGGCGGCACACGCCGCGACCACGGAACTGACGTTGCTGGCAGTGCTCTACGCGATCTGGCGGATCGCCCGCACGCTCCCACTGGCGACCACCGACGGCGCCATCGATCGGGCACGGAGCATCGATCGACTGCAGCACACCCTGCACATGCCGTCCGAGTTGTCGCTGCAGCACTTCGCACTCGATCACGAGTGGGTCGGGCGCTTCTTGAACTACTTCTACGCGATCGCCCACGTCCCGGTGTTCATCGGATTCATGGTGTGGTTGTTCGTCCGTCACCGTGACCGCTACCCGCATTGGCGCAACGGGCTGGCGATCATGACGGCGTGTTGCCTCGTCATCCGTTTCGTACGAGTCGCCCCGCCGAGACTCGTGCCCGGCCTCGGCTACATCGATCTGGCGAGCGTGTTCGGGTTGTCGGTCTACGGCCCCGTCGGCACCGGTGTCAGCGATCAACTGGCGGCGATGCCGTCGATCCACGTCGGGTGGGCGGCCGTGGTGTCGTTCGGCGTCGTCATGGTCAGCACGAGTCGGTGGCGGTGGGTGTTCCTGGCGCACGTCGTGTTGACGATGCTGGCCGTCTCGGCGACCGGGAACCACTGGTGGCTCGACGGCATCGTGGCGATGGTGCTCCTCGCCGCGGCGTTGCGTCTCGACAGCGTCGTGCGCGCGAGGTTGTCGCACGACGGACCTCCACTCGGCGATGACCCGACGCTGGACGTAGCGTTGCCGCCAGACCGCCAGGGAATGGAGACGGCATGAGCGACGTGCAGACCATCGGGTTCCACTTCGACGTGATGTGCCCCTGGGCGTTCCAGACCTCGCTGTGGATCCGCGACGTGCGCCGTCAGACGGGGTTGCAGATCGACTGGCGGTTCTTCTCGCTCGAGGAGATCAATCGTGAGGACGGCAAGAAGCACCCGTGGGAACGCGAGTGGTCCTACGGGTGGGGGATGCTCCGCGTCGCTGCGCTTCTGCGTCGAACGTCGATGGACGACTGCGACCGCTTCTACGAGGTCGCCGGGCGGGCACTGCACCTCGAGGGACGCAAACCGCATCGGCCCGAAGTGGCTGCGGAACTACTGGAATCGATCGGACTCGACCCGGAGATCGTGCAGCGTGCCATCGACGATCCCACCACCCACGACGACGTCAAGAAGGACCACGAGGCGGTCGTCGCTCACGGCGGTTTCGGTGTTCCCACGCTCGTGTTCCCGGACGGTAGCCACCTGTACGGCCCGGTCATCACGCCGGCCGTCTACGGCGACGACGCACTCGCCCTGTGGGATCTGGTGACGGCAACCCGCCGCTTCCCGCACCTGTACGAGATCAAGCGTCCCAAGACGCAGCAGGACATGCAGCACATCGCCGAGCAGTTCACGCCGTACCTCACGGGTCGTGACTGGCAGTCGAAGGAGAAGCCCGCACCATGAGTGGTCGAACGGACATCATCGCCAGCCTGCGAACGGTCATGCGTTCGCTCGGGGAGTTGGCGGAGTCGCTCGCGCCTGAGCAGTGGCAGGCGCAGTCGCTGTGCCCGGCATGGACCGTGCAGGGCGTGCTGGTGCACGTCACCACGATCGAGGAGGCCCTGTTGGGCTGGCGACCGGGCGACGAGAACCCGTTCGCGGCCATGCCGCCGATCCTGGCCGAGCTCGAGGCGTTGCCCGCCGACCGGTTGGTCGAGCGCTTCCGGTCCGTCGCCGAGCAACGGTTGACCGAACTCGACGCGATGACCGACGAACAGTTCGACGAACCCTCGATCACCCCGGTGGGCCCGGGGACCTACGGACGGTTCATGCAGATCCGCGAGTTCGACATCTGGGTGCATGAGCGCGACATGAGAGTCCCGTTGCACCTCGATGGCAACGACGGCGGAGCGGCCGCCGAGATGGCGCTCGACGAGGTGCAGGGGTCGATCGGGTACATCGTCGGCAAGAAGATCGGCCTCGCCGACGGCTTGGGCATTGCATTCGAGCTCACCGGTCCCGTCCATCGCCGGATCCTCGCCAAGGTCGACGGCCGCGCGACCCGTGTCGAGGAACTGTCGGCGCCGGACGTGACGCTCCGCATGGACTCGCTCACGTTCATGCTGTTGGCCTGCGGCCGGATCGACCCCGCCGAGCCGCTCGCCGACGGCAGGATCACGCTCGGCGGCGACGTCGCGCTCGCCGAACACGCCGCCCAGCATCTCGCCTTCACGATGTGACGATGCCGCCGTGGGGTCAGCCGGCCGACAGCGACTCTGCCGGAAGGTCGAACCACCGCAGGTGTTCGAACTCGGGGGACAGCGACGCGCTCGTCGCGGAACTCGGCTCCCATGGCGCGGCTGCGTCGAACACGGCCATGGCGGCCGACAGATGGCCGGCAAGGGCGTCCTCGGAAGAGCGGACATCGTCGATCGCGGGTCGCACGAGGTCGCCGGTGACGGGGTCGTAGGACAGTTGCGCCAGTCGGAGCGGGGGCTCGACGGCACCGCGCCGATGGCGCCACAGCCCCGAGGAGGGCTCGAATCGGTACTCGGGCAGCAGCTTCCACCCGTGTGTGCCGACCAGGTCGACCGCATCGACGAGGTATTGGAAGACGGTCTCGGAGATGAAGTAGTTGAAGCTGACCCGCGTCCACCCAGGTTTGATGCCCTCGCAACCCATGGTGATCTCGTGCTCGAACTCGCGGGACCGGGCGATGTCGATGCCAAGCAACCGATGCCCGTAGGGTCCGGCGCACGAACAGCCACCCCGCGACTGGATGCCGAACAGGTCGCTGAGCAGTGCGACGACGAAGTTGTGGTGGAGGTATCTGCCCTCCGGCCGTCGAACCACGAAGGACAGGATCGAGAGCCGGTCGGATCGGGTGTTGCCGAGCACCTGCAGCGAGGGGTTGTGCGACCAGCGTTCGACGGCGCGACGCCAGTAGGACTCCTCGTGGTCCTTGATCGTCGCCACACCGACGGCCTGCTTGAGTTGGAACACCATGCCGGCGCGGATCGATTCGATGATGGCCGGGGTGCCGCCCTCTTCGCGATGCACCGGATCGTCGAGGAAGCGGTGTTCGCTCGGGTTGACGTACGCGACGGTGCCCCCACCGACGACGTCGGGGACCGTGTTGGCGAGCAATTCGCGCCGCACCACCAGGACGCCGGGTGTGCCCGGCCCGCCGACGAACTTGTGAGGGCTCAGGAACACTGCGTCCTTGCGGGCCAGCGGGTGTTCGTGGCAGATCGGGTACATCTCGATGTCGACGTAGGGCCCGGCCGCGGCGAAGTCCCAGAACGAGAGGGCGTCGTGGCGGTGCAGCAGGTCGGCGATCGCGCAGGTGTTGGAGACGATGCCGGTGACGTTGGAGGCCGCCGAGAAGGAGCCGATCTTCAACGGTCGGTCCGCGTACTCGATCAGCGTCCGCTCGAGATGAGCGAGGTCGATGTGTCCGTCGGCGTCCTCGGGGATCGTGATCACATCGGCGATCGATTCGCGCCAGGGGAGTTCGTTCGAGTGGTGCTCGAAGGGGCCGACGAACACGACCGGCCGTTCCGCGGGCGGGATCTGCTCGGTGAGGTGGTAGCGCGCGTCGAGGTCGGCCGGGATCCGAAGGTTCAGAACGCCGATGAGCTTGTCGATGGCACCGGTGGCTCCAGAGCCGCAGAAGATCACGCAGGTCTGGTCGTCGCCGCCGACGGCGTCGCGGATGATGCGGCGGGCGTCCTCGCGCAACCGGGTCGTCTGCAGACCGGTGCCCGACGACTCGGTGTGGGTGTTGGCGTAGCGGGGGAGCACCTCGTCGCGGATGAAGTCCTCGATGAAGCCCAGAGCCCGTCCGGAGGCGGTGTAATCGGCATACGTGATTCGATGGGGACCGTACGGACCGTCCATCACCTGGTCGTCGCCGATGACCGACTCGCGGATCTTGCGGAGCAGCGGGGTCTCGGCGGGGTGGTCCACGACTCCACGCTACTCACGCTCCCGATCGGATGCCTTCCCCCGGCGCACGCGACACGATTCGACCTGTTCTTCGCACATCCGACACCCGATCGTGACATCGCCGCGGCACCATGGCCCGATGCCCGTGATGGGTCCTCCTGATGAGTCCGGGTTAGTCTCGAACGCATGCCCTTCCAGCCCGACTGCTCCGGAGGGGAGGTTGCCGGTGTCTGACCGTGTCCTGGTGGTCGAGGACGACGACACCGTTCGCACCCTCCTGCGGATGCTGCTGGAGGACGAAGGACTCGTCGTCACCGAGGCCTCGTCCGGCGCACTCGCAGTCGACCGGTTCGACCGCAGCACGTTCGACCTCGTCCTGCTCGACCTGCGTCTGCCGGGAATGAGCGGCTTCGACGTGTGCCGCCACATTCGCAAGGCCGGCGATGTCCCGGTCATCATGGTGACCGCTCAGCACGACAGCCACGACATCGTCGCCGGCCTCGAGCTCGGCGCCGACGACTATGTCACCAAGCCGTTCAACGACCGTGAGCTGATCGCCAGGGTCCGCGTGCAACTCCGCCGACACCGCGGCGTGTCGCCCGGTGAGCGATGGACCGTGGGACCACTGGAGATCTCGCCGGAAGAGGGCAGCGTCACCCGCAACGGGGAAGAACTCTCCCTCACCCGCACGGAGTTCCAGTTGCTGTGCCACTTCGCCCGCCACCCCAACCGGGTCTGGAGTCGCGACCAACTCCTCCAGCAGGTCTGGGGTTACGAGCACGCCGGCGACGGTCGCGTGGTCGACACCCACGTCGCCCGACTCCGCGTGAAGATCGAGGACGACCCCTCCACGCCGAAGCTGATCCTCACCGTGCGCGGACTGGGCTACAAGATGCCCCGTGGGGTCGCATGAGGATTCTGCCCGGCGGCCTTCGTGCCCGATCGGCAACCGGCTTCGCTCTGCTCGCCCTGCTGCTGTCGGTCGTGCTCAGCATCACCACCTACCAGCTCGCCCGGTGGTACCTGCTCGATCAGCGCCAGACGCTCGCCGTTCGCCAGGCGGTGCTGCACGCGCAGGTGGTCAACGGGCGGTTCTCCGGCCAGTCGGTCCTCCGCGACGATGAAGTGCTCGCTGCGCTGGCCCAGACGAAGGCCCGTGCCGTGCTGCAGGTCGACGGCCAGTGGTACTCGGCGGTGGTCGACCTCAACGAGACCCGCATCCCGTCGCAGTTCCTCGAGGCGACGCTCACCGGTGTCGGGCAGCGTCAACGCATCGCGGTCAATCAGGTGCCGTACATCCTGGTGGGCGTCCCGTTGCCCGCCGTGGGCACGTCGTTCTTCGAGTTCGTGCCTGCCCGCGAGTACGAGGACACCCTGCGTACCCTCGCGCTGGTGCTCTGGGGCGTCGCGTCGCTCACGACCGCGCTCGGAGCCGGGTTCGGATGGGTGCTGTCTCGACGAGTGCTACGTCCCTTGACGGCCGTCGCGGAGACTGCACGGGCGATGAGTGCCGGCGACCTCCGACGGCGGCTGGACGTCGGTGATGATCCCGACCTGCTCCCCGTCGCTGATTCGTTCAACTCGATGGCGTCATCGCTGGAGGATCGGATCGCGCGAGAGCAACGCTTCACCGCCGATGTCAGCCACGAGCTCCGAACCCCGTTGACGGCGATGGGTTCCGCGGTCTCGCTCGCACAGCGAACGTCCAGCCCCGAGCGAACGTCGTTCGCGATCGACGTCCTCGCCGGCCAGGTGGACCATCTTCGCCAGTTGACCCTCGAGTTGCTGGAGCTGTCGCGGATCGACGCGGTTCCCGAGGACGAGCAGCGCGAGCTCGTCGATGTGGCCGAAGTGGTCACGCGCGTCGCCGTTTCGCAGGGTGTGGATCCCGATCTGATCGTCGGGGTCGACGGGCCGGTCCTGCACGCGGTGAACCCGCTTCGATTCGAGCGCACGATCGCCAACCTGGTCGAGAACGCCGCTCGCTACGGTGGCGGCGCCACCAACATCGAGTGCAGCCACGTCGATGGCACACTTCGCCTTGTGGTCGACGACTCGGGTCCGGGTGTCGAACCCGACGAGCGCACGTCGATCTTCGGACGCTTCCACCGCGGCACCGCGCCCGGCGCACCCGGGATTGCGAAAGGCACGGGACTGGGGTTGTCGTTGGTCGACGAGTACGTGCGACTCGAAGGTGGTCGGGTGTGGGTCGAGGACAGTCCCACGGGCGGCGCCCGATTCGTGGTGGAGGTGCCGCACCGATGAGGCGGCTGAGAAGAACGACGCTGCGGACCTTGCTCGCATCGCTGACCATGGCGTCCGGGCTCGTGATGGTGTCCTGTGGGTTCCCGACGGAGAAGTCGTCCACCCCGCTCGGCAGCGAGGACCGACCGGAGGGACTCGACCCGCAGACCAGCGATTCCGTCGTGGCGACCGATGAGGTCACCGTGTGGTTCATCGACGCCGACGTGCTCGTGTCGCGCCCACGTGGCGTGCCGCGGCCGGTCACCGCATCCGACGTGGTGGCCAGTCTGGGAGAGGGGCCGACCGCCGCCGAGATCGATCGTGGGCTGCGCTCGGCGATCCCCGACGCCACCATGGTGGTGTCGGCCGAAGTCGCCGGCGGAACTGCCACCGTGGAACTCACTGCCGACTTTTCCGAGATCCCTCCCGGCGATCAGGTCCTCGCGCTCGGTCAGGTGGTGCTGACGCTCACCGACCTGCGCGGCGTGGGCCGCGTCCGTTTCCAAGTGGCGGGGGCACCGGTCGCGACGCCGTTACCGGACGGCACCAGCACCGACGACTCGGTGTCGCGTGAGGACTTTCGGTCACTGACCGTGTCCACGTGATCCCGGCCTGATCGATCCGGGCGGCTGGATCAGGCGGCGGCCGAGGTCAACCCGTCGTCGGCCACATGATGCGTCGAGCAGCCCCTGACTCGGTGCACGCTGACCACTGCGGCGATCGCGACGAGAATCCACACGTACTGGAGCTGGGGTGTCAGCAGCGTCGCACCTGCGGAACCGAGGACCCAGCCGACCTGAGCGAGCGTCTCGAAGTGTGCGTACCGTCGGCCGCGTAGAGAGTCGCTCCGCTCCGACTGGACGATGCTGTCGAACGCCTGCCGTGTGTGTGCGGTGGCGAACCCGAACATCAGGCTCGCGATGCCGAACATCACCGGGGAGCTGAGGACCGCTGCCGTCGCGCACGCGAGAGCCGCGGGGAGGATCGCCATCTCCATCATTCGCTCTTCGGTCCAATGGCGTCGGGCGACGGGTGCGAGCAGGTTGCCGAGGAAGGACCCCGCTGCGTACGACGCACCGACGATCACGAGCGTCGCGTGCAGGCTCCCATCCTCCTGACGCAACGCGAAGGCGGCGGCGAATGCGAACAGTCCGGCGGAGCAGCGAATGGCGATGAAGGGGATCGACGCCCTGTGCGATCTCGTCGCCTCGTAGTGAGGCTCGGGCTGCGCCTCGTCGACGATGCGCTCGAGATGCAACACCGTCGGCCGCAGACGGGAGGCGACCCAGAACACGCCGGCCGCTGCGACGAGCGCCCATCTCGGGCTGAGCTGCTGGTTGAGCAGGACACCGGTGGACACCGCCACCGCTCCTGCAGCGCTGCCCCACTTGGAGAAGCGAACGTTCATCGTCACCAGGCCGCTCGTCTCGTTCGTGAGCATCGGGAGCAGCGCGTACTTGCTGGTCGAGAAGAACTTGTTCGCGACCAGCAGTGCGAACGCCCAGACGAAGAACGTGGGAGTGTCCAGTGAGAGCGCGAGCCCGATGGCGCAGACGGCACGGGCGACGTTGGCCAAGTGTGCGGTGCGCCAGGCGCCCCCTCGCACGAAGTCGACGGTGGGGCCGACGAAGCGGGAGAGGGCGGCGACGGGGAGCAGGGTGACCAACAGGTACAGCAGCACCTGGTGTCGCGACGCATCGGCACTCAGCCCGAAGAAGAGCGACTTGGCGAGTGCGACAGTGACCCAGCCGCTGGCGATGACCCCGACGACGTGTGCGGCGAGCAACGGGCGCGCTCGCTTCGGTCCGAGCACCAGCGCCACGAGGGCCGTAGTGCGACGGGTGACCACCCGCCGGGGTCGATGCGCCAGAGTGAGCACGACATCATCGTGCAACCCATCTGTGTCGATCGTGTCGCGACTTCGCGTTGTTCACGTGGCGTTCGCGTCGTCGCCGCCCAGGTCAGAGGGGGTGTTCACCGAACCGGACGAGACGACCCGGCGTGGCGCCGGTCGGCATTCCGTCGGCGTACGTCTGCACACCGGCGACGAACGTGGCTCGATACCCGTCGACCCGCTGCACCAGCCGCCGGCCCCCGGCGGGAAGGTCGAAGATCATCTCGGGTGGATGGAGGGTGAGCGCGTCGAGATCGACGAGGTTGAGGTCGGCTCGCTTGCCAGGCTGCAAGGTGCCGCGGTCGGTGAAGCCGTACACCTCCGCGGTGCGTCCGGTCTGGAGGTGCACCGCGGCCTCGAGCGGCAGACGGTCGCCGCGATCCCTGTCGCGGACCCAGTGGGTGAGCAGCGTGGTGGGCATGCTCACGTCGCAGATGAGTCCGCAGTGGGCGCCGCCGTCGCTGAGGCCGAGCACGGAGTTGGGGTGCAGCATCATCTCCCGCACGGCATCGAGGTTGGTGTCCTCGTAACTCGCCAGCGGTGCGAACAGGAACGCTGTGCCATCGCGTTCCAGCATCCAGTCGAGCACGACCTCCTCCGGCGACCGCCCCTCGCGGGCCGCGACCGCGGCGACGCTCGAGTCCGGCGTGGGCTCGTAGTCCGGCGGATCGCCGAGCGGGAAGATGCGATCCCAGCGCGACATCAGGTATCGCGCGACCGGGCTCGCCGTCGACGCCTCCTCGGAGAGGAGCATGGCCCGCACATCAGGCCGACGGAGCGCCTCGACCCGTTCTTGGAGCGCGAGCGTCGCGAGGCCGCGATACGTGGGGTGGGTGATGAACGGGTGCAACGACGACTGCAGCCCGAACATCATGCCCGTCGGCCGGCACGCCACCTGGGGCACGATGCGGAGGCCATCGGCAGCGGCCTCGGCGGCGCCCTGCAGCGCATCTCGGTAGGCGAGAGGGTTCGTTGGGGTTTGCGCCAGCGAGTAGGTGACGGTCGCGCCGCTGCGACGGGCGATCTCGGTCATGTACCGCCCGACCTCGCCGACGGGTGAACCGTCGTCGATCAGTTGGAAGACGCCGTGGCCGGCGAGTCCCAGCGCATCACCGATGGCGATGAGCTCGTCGATCGGTGCCAGGGTGCCGGGGACGAGACCGTGCTTGGACCGATGCAGCATCGTGCGCGAGGTCGAGAACCCGGCGGCCCCAGCTTCCAGAGCCTCTCGGGTGAGGCGGGCCATCTCTGCGATCTCGTCCCCGGTCGCGTCGTCGTGGGCGCGCTCACCCATCACGTAGGCACGGAGCGCGGCGTGGGGGACCTGGGCAGCGATGTCGAGGACGCGTGGTGTCCCGGCGAGTGCGTCGAGATACTCGGGGAACGACTCCCACTGCCAGTTCATCCCCTCGTGCAGTGCAGTCCCGGGGATGTCTTCGACGCCCTCCATCAGCTCGATGAGGAAGGCGTGGCCATCGGGGCGCACAGGGGCGAATCCCACGCCGCAGTTGCCCATCACGACGGTGGTGACGCCGTGCCAGCTCGACGGGGTCACCTGCGGGTCCCAGGTCACCTGACCGTCGTAGTGGGTGTGGATGTCGACCCATCCGGGCAGAACCATCAGCCCGGCGGCATCGATCTCTCGACGGCCGCCGTCCTCGATGGTGCCGACGGCGGTGATCAGACCGTCGTCGATCGCCAGGTCGGCGCGGACTGCCGGGGCTCCGGTGCCGTCGACCACGGTGCCCCCACGGATCACGATGTCATGCATCGGGCGAGTCTGTCATCCGACAGGTGGGCGCCGGCGTGTCGTGGTCGTAGGGTTCGCGACGGGACGCGCGAAGGAGGCGAAGGCGATGTTGACCGGTCGAAGGTTGCTCTCGAACCGTTATCGCAACAAGGGCACGGCGTTCACCGCGGCCGAGCGCGACCGGTACGGCCTGCACGGTCTGTTGCCGCCGGTCGTGGAGGACCTGGCGACCCAGCTGCAGCGCGTTCGCACCGAGTACGCCGCAGCCCACGGCGATCTGGCCCGACACATCTTCCTCCGTGCGCTGCAGGAGTCGAACTCGGTGCTGTTCTACCGCTTCCTGGTGGGCGACATCGAGGAGTTGCTGCCCATCGTGTACACGCCCACGGTCGGCCTCGCGTGCCAGCAGTGGTCGCACGCCTATCGGCGAGAGCACGGCCTCTATCTCTCGTGGGCCGATCGCCATCGCATTCCCGAACTGCTCGAGAACGCACTCGAGGGAGGTGAAGCCGACGTCGTGGTCGTGACCGACGGAGAGCGGATCCTTGGACTCGGCGACCTCGGCGTCGGCGGAATGGGCATCCCCATCGGAAAGCTCGCGCTGTACACCGCGGTGGGAGGCGTCGACCCCGCGAGAACGCTGCCGGTCCTGCTCGACGTGGGCACCGAGAACGAGGCGTTGCTCTCGGACCCGCTGTACCTCGGACTGCGTCGTCGACGGCTGCGCGACGACGAGTACGACGAACTCGTCGACGCGTTCGTGGTCGCGCTCCGCGCCCGATGCCCGGGTGTCCTGCTGCAGTGGGAGGACTTCGCCCAACGCAACGCGAACCGGTTGCTGGCGCGGCATCGCAACGTGATCTGCTCGTTCAACGACGACATCCAGGGCACCGCCGCGGTGGCGGTGGCCGCGATCGTCGGGGGAATGCGGATCGGTGGCGTCCCACTTCGCGACCTGCGGCTGGTGATCGTCGGCGCAGGGTCCGCCGGCATCGGCATCGCCCACCAGGCTGTCGGTGCGCTCGTGGCCGCCGGACTCTCGCCCGAGGAGGCGCGGCGTCGATGCTGGCTCGTCGATCGCGACGGACTGCTGCACGATCGCCTCGACGGGCTGCAGGACTTCCAGTCCGACTTCGTTCGTCCGTGGGCCGACGTGGCCGCGCTGGCCGATGAGGACGGCCACGTGCCGCTGCTCGACGTGGTGGTCGAGGTGGAGCCGCACGCGCTCGTTGGGGTGACCGGGCAGCCCGGTCTGTTCACCGAGGACGTGATCCGGGCACAGGCGGCGACGATCCCGCGACCGATCGTGCTGCCGATGTCGAACCCGACGCCGCGCACCGAGGCGCTTCCGTCCGACGTGCTTGCGTGGACCGACGGCCGGGCCCTGGTCGGTACCGGGAGCCCGTTCCCGCCGGTCACCGTCGGAGCCGAGGTGATCCCGATCACGCAGGTGAACAACCTGTACCTGTTCCCGGGTCTCGGCAGAGCCGTGGTCGCCGTGGGTGCCACTCGGGTCACCGACGCGATGCTGAGCGCCGCTGCGACCGCGATCGGTTCCGCGGTGACGTACAACTCGGCGACGCAGTACAGCCTGCTGCCGTCGCTGTCGCGAGCGGGTGATGTGGCCGACCTCGTCGCGCTGGCGGTCGCCCGACAGGCCGTCGCCGAGGGATCGGCGCCGTCGCTCGAGGATCACGAGATCGTCCGGCTCGTCACCGAACGGCGCTGGTCACCCCAGTATCGAACCCTGCCGGAGTGATGCAGCCGGGTGATGGTCTCAGGGTGACGACTTGGTGACCGCGGCGCCGGCGTGGTCGGGTCAGGGAGTGTCGCCGAACTGCGGACCGACGTTACGTGTCCGCTTCAACTCCCAGAACTCGTCGAGCGTGGTCAGCGTGACGAAGGCGTCCCACAGGGCGATCGCATCGTCGTGAGCGGGTCGCTTGGTGATGACCGGGCCGAAGGTCGCGACCTCGCGACCCTCGTTGCGGCGAATGGAGATGATCGGGGTGCCGACGTCATTGCCGACGAGTGCCAATCCCTGGCCCATCCTCTCCAACAGCGGCACGTCCCACGCGGGGTCGTCCGCGGCTTCTGCGTGCGACACGTCGATGTCGACTTCCTTGAGCGCCTCGGCGGGGTCCCACTGATGCTGGCCGAGGTGGTGGATCCGTCGGCCGTACTCCTTGTAGAGGTCGCCCATGCGGTCCTCGAGACCGGCAGCACGGACGGATTCAAGAACGCGGAGCAGACCCTTCGACCACGCCACCGTGTCGTAGTACGGGGCTTCGGGGGTCACCTCGTTCTTCACCAGGAGGCTGATCGGCTCCCACGTGATATCGAGGTCCTTCTCCTCGGCGATGCTGCGGATCCATTGCGAGGTGGTCCAGCACCAGGGGCAGAGCGGGTCGATCCAGAATCGGACGGGGGTGGCCATCGGGGGTTCTCCTCTGTGCAGCCTCGAAGCGGTCGTGAGCTGCCGACTGCAACGATCCGACCCCCGGTGACATTCCTTGCCCCTGCAAATATCTGACTGACCTGGTGCTCGACGTCTTCGAGCCGGCGACCGAGTAGGTTCGACCGGGTGGGGGAACGACTGCAGGGGAAGTATGCGATCGTCGTCGGCGCCGGCCAGACGCCGGGCGACACGGTCGGCAACGGCAGGGCCATCGCGATGCTCTTCGCTCGCCAGGGCGCGTACGTGCTGTGTGTGGACCGCGTCGGGTCACGCGCTGACGAGACGGTGGAGTTGATCCAGACCGAGGGTGGCACCGCCGTCGCGTTCGAGGCCGACATCGTGCACGCCGACCAGGCCGCGGCGATCATCGAGGAGGCGCACACCCGTTTCGGGGCGATCGACGTGTTGGTCAACAACGTCGGCATCGGCTCGGCGGGGGAGGCCCATGACGGGCCCGCCCATCGCGCCGACGAGGAGGCGTTCGACCGGATCCTCGAGGTCAACCTGAAGGGCATGTGGCTCACCATCAAGGCGGCGATCCCACGGATGCGCACCGGCGGTGGTGGCTCGATCGTCAACATCTCGTCGCTCGCCTCGCTTGCCGGCGGCAACATGATCGCCTACGAGGTGTCCAAGGCTGCGGTCAACCGTCTGACCCAGAGCGTCGCCACGGCGAATGCGAAGTACGGCGTGCGCTGCAATGCCATCCTCCCGGGGCTGATGGACACGCCGATGGCGGTCAGTGGAATCGCTGTCGCGACGGGAGAATCCGTGGAGGCGACCCGAGCGCGGCGCAACGCCCGAGTTCCCCTGCGCGGTGTGATGGGCACTGCGTGGGACACGGCGCACGCAGCGCTCTACCTCGCGTCCGACGAGTCCAAGTTCGTCACGGGCGTGCTCCTCCCCGTCGACGGCGGCATGTCGGTCCGCATCGGTTGACGTCGGCTTCTGGTCAGCGATCTTCCCAGCCGGGTTTCTGGGTCGGATGCTTCTCGGAAGCCGAGAAGCATCCGACCCAGTTGCCGGCGATGCACACTCGTTCAGGTCGTCGGTGGACGGACGAGCTGGACGGAATCGCCGACTCGGATGCGTCCGGGGCGGAGCACCTCGGCGTTCAACGCGAGCTTGCCGTCGAAGCGTCGAAGGATGTCCTTGAGCACCTCGCGGTCGACTGCCAGCGAATCCGGGTCGACCGTGGTCATCGGGCATCGCCCGCGCCGAGAATCGAGGGCGATGATCACGTCGCCGATGTGCAGCTCCGCACCCGGCCATTCGATCTCGTCCATCCCCTCGACCCCATCGATCACGATGTTCGGACGGAGTCGGCGCACATCGCGACCGAATTCCCTGACGGCGCCATCCGTGGCGACGAGCAGCGGCAGCACGTCGAAGCGCCCAGGTCCCGTGTCGCGGACGAGCATCGCGTCCTGGCCGGCAGCGGCTCGGACGCGTTCGAGCACGTGCGGCGAGCCCCAGGGCTCGCCGTCCACCATCGGATTGCCGTCGGGGCCGAGTACGGCGTGGAGTCCGAGGAGGTTGTGGTGTCGACGCGACGTGCGTACCCCCTCAGGCCCGCGGACGTGGACGAGTCGGTCGCCCGCGATCCCGTCGAAGGTGACGTCGGCCGTGATCAGCGATTCTCCCGCCAAGGTCTTCACCGGGTAGCGCCACAGGGCGCCCACTGAGAGGCTCATGACGGCAACGAATCGAGGAGGTGCTGCAACGCCTCGCGGGCGGCGGCCAGCGGTGCGGTGCTCTCGAAGATCGCGCATTGGACGATGGTCCCGTCGAGGACGACGCCGACCGACGGTGCCAGCCACACCGGTGCGTTCGGCCGATCGCGCAGCGCAAGTGTGGTCAAGTGCTCGATGAGGTCGCGCTTGTGCGCGGCGATCACCGCTCGATGCCCGTCGGTGATCTCGGCGGCCTCGGCGATGGAGTTGATGAACGCACACCCGCGGTAGTCAGGGCCGGTGACCCATTCTTCGAGCGCGTCGAGCGTCGCCATCAGCCCGTCGCTGCCGGCCGCCACGTGGCGGTCGACGGCGCCGGTGAACCATCGCATCCATCGGTCGTGCCGATCCTGCAGCCAACCGGTGACGAGATCGTGCTTCGACGGATACAGCGTGTACAGCCGCCGCATCGATGTCGCGGAGCGATCGCGGACGTCGCTCATTGCCACCCCGCCGATTCCTCGCCGGTAGAAGAGGCCGTCGGCCGCGTCGAGAATCGCCCGCTGCGCATCCGCAGGACTCTGGGTCGCTGCCGGGCTCATCGGAGGGGGATCCCGGTGGTGTCGCCGTCGGCCCGTGGTCCGTGCCAGCGTCGATCGTCGGCGGAGATGGGGACGTCGTTGATGCTCGCCTCTCTCCGGCACATGTACCCGAGTTCGTCGAACTCCCAGTTCTCGTTCCCGTACGATCGAAACCACTGGCCGTCGGCATCGTGCCACTCGTACTGGAACCGCACCGCGATGCGGTTGTCGGAGAACGACCACAGGTCCTTGCGCAGGACGTAGTCGAGTTCCCGGTCCCACTTCTCGCGGAGGAACGCAAGGATCTCGTCGCGGCCCTCGATGAAGCGGTCGCGGTTTCTCCACACGCAATCGGACGTGTAGGCGCCGGCGACTCGCTCAGGGTCTCGGGTGTTCCACGCAGCCTCGGCGGCCACGACCTTCGCGCGGGCGGATGCCTCGTCGAACGGCGGGAGAGGTGGACGAGCAATTGCGGACATGAGAACCCCTCGGCAGCGTGAGAACAACTGTTCTCATACTACGAGAACCGTCGTTCTCGTGTCAAGTGGTCGCTGTGCTGGTGGCATCCTTCGGCGTCCATGATGCGGGAACTGCCACGACGGGACGCAACGCGTGGCGGAGCAGCTCGTGGTCGGCGCTGCCGAAGACCAGCTCGGCCAGGGTGCCCCGCCCGGTCATGCCGATGACGATCAGCGAGGCGGACTCGGCGCGAGCGATTCGCATCAACTCGGCCGCGGCTCTGCCGATCGCCACCTCGGTGCGATAGCGGATCTTGCGGCTGCGGAGGTCGGCAGTCCAATCGCCGTTGAGTTGCGCTTCGAGGGTCGAGCGGATCGCGTTGGTGTCGATCTGGACGGCGGCGAACTCGAGCTCGGCGATGGCAGAACTCACGTACACGACGATGAGTTCGTTGTGCTCGGTCTCAGCGCGCTCGGCCGCCCATTTCAGTGCGGAGCGGGCCGCGGGCCGATCGTCGTACCCGACGACGATCGGCCCAACGGGAGTGTTCATCGTGACGAGCCCGCGAGGCTGTGCGCCCGGTCGAAGCGAGACGCGACATCCGGCCAGTTGATGACGTTCCAGATGGCGTCGATGTACTCGGCGCGCCGGTTCTCGTACTGGAGGTAGTAGGCGTGCTCCCACGCGTCGATCACGAGCAGTGGGGTGGTGCCCTGACCGACGTTGGCGTGGTGGTCGTAGACCTGCTCGACGATGAGCCGTCCGCCGAGGGGCTCCCAGGCGAGGGTTCCCCAGCCCGATCCCTGCACGGTGGCGGTGGCCTGGCTGAGCTGTGCCTTGAACTTTGCAAAGCTGCCGAAGTGCTCGTCGATCGCGGCGCCGAGATCGCCGGCGGGCTGATCGCCTCCATCAGGGCTGAGGTTGTTCCAGAACGTGGTGTGCATCACGTGCCCGGACAGGTTGAAGGCGAGGGTCTTCTCGAGGCCGACGATGCCGCTGTAGTCGTTCGCGTCGCGGGCCTCGGCGAGCTTGTCGAGCGTGCTGTTGGCGCCCTTGACGTAGGCCTGATGGTGCTTGTCGTGGTGCAGTTCGAGGATGTGCGCCGACAGGTGGGGCTCGAGGGCTGCAAAGTCGTACGGGAGCGGGGGAAGTTCGTAGCGCATCATGTGCGTCTCCTTGGGGGTACAGGTCGCCGAGCGGGGGTGGGGCGACACAGCACATGCTATCGGACAACTGTTGCTATGCTACACACATGTCCACGACCGCCGACTCCAGCTGTGCCGTGTCGGCGACGGTTCCTCCCGCAACGCCGGTGGGGGTGGTCGACGCCGTGCTGACCACCTCGAGGGTGCTGGTTGCCGTGGCCGCCCGGTCGATGGCCTCGGTCGAGTCGGAGGTCACCCTGGCCCAATACCGCGCCTTGGTCGTGCTCGCCGAACGTGGCGAGCAGCGGGTGAGCGCTCTGGCCGGGGTGCTCGACATCCACCCCTCGACGGCGACCCGGCTCTGTGACCGGCTCGCTGCGAAAGGGCTCATCGAGCGCGAGGGGTCGGCCACCAGCCGTCGAGAGGTCGACGTCGGACTGTCGGCCGCAGGGGCGGAACTGGTGCGGTCCGTCACGCACCGCCGGCGGGCGGAGATCAGCCGGATCGTCGATGCGATGCCCGCCGACTCGCGGGACAAGTTCGTCGCCGCGCTCACCGCGTTCGGCGCCGCTGCCGGGGAAGTGCCCGACGACGCGTGGATGCTTGGTTGGTCCACATAGAAACGCCTGTCGCCGTCCCCACAGCCGGATCACAGCGATCGCTACACTCCGCGCATGGGCTACCGGCACAGTCGCGACGACATCCTCGCTGCGGCACTCGAGGCAGCGATGGCGGAGGGACTCAGTCAGCTCACCTTCGGGCGTCTCGCCAAGCGCATCGGCGTCAGCGATCGAGTGATCGTCTACTACTTCCCGACCAAGGACGAGCTGATCCGCGAGGTGCTGGTCACGTTGGGGTCTCGGCTGCAGGCAGCGCTCTCCGGCGCCTTCACGACGCCGGCGGAGGATCATCTCCAACTGGCTCGAGCAGCCTGGCCGCACCTCGCCCATGTCGAGGTCGACGCCGTCTTCGCCATCTTCTTCGAGTTCAACGGGCTCGCCGCGGCAGGCCGTGAGCCATACCGAACGCTGGCGACGCAGCTGGTCGCCGACTGGTCGTCGTGGCTGGAGTCGTTCTTCACCGGCACCAGACAGCGTCGCCGAGTGGAGGCCGAGACCACACTGGCGCTGATCGACGGACTGCTGCTCCTGCGGCAACTGGCTGGGCCGCAGGCCGCGGCACGGGCGGCCAAGCGACTCGGTATCGCCTAGTCCGGCCTAGTCCGTCTCGGAGCCTCGGCGGAGCCCGTTCAGGCTACGTGGGCCCGTGGTACCGTCGGTCGATGGCTCGGCGGTTGCTCCTGATCTGCGGCAGCTTGCAGAAGGTGTCGTCGAATCGCGCCGCGCTCGACGTCGTCCGCGACAGAGCAATGCATCACGCCGACCTGGTGTGCATCGACGCCGATTCTGTCGGCTCGGTGCCGGCATTCGACCCTGATCTCACCGACCGGCCGCCACAACCGGTGTCGAGCTTTCGAGCTGCGATCGGTGCCGCAGACGCCGTTGTCATCTCGACGCCGGAGTACGCCGCCGCCCTCCCCGGGGCGCTGAAGAACGCACTCGACTGGGTGGTCGGCTCCGGTGAGCTCTACGGCAAGCCCGTCGCTCTCATCTCCGCCGGTACCACCGGCGGCGAGTTCGCGCGGCAGCAGTTGATCCGCTCGCTGACGTGGCAGGGCGCCCACATCGTCGGACATCTCGGCATCGCGGCGCCACGAACGAAGTCCGACGCAAGTGGCCGGATCGTGGACCCATCGACGCTCACCGAGGTCGAGGCACTCGTCGATCAGGTGCGCGGTGTACTCGAGATGTCGGCCGAGAAACGTCTGGCGCTGGTGCAGCAGATCACCGAAGCCGCCGGCGTTGCGCCGGGTCACATCGCGCCCGTGCCCGAAGCCTGAGGGTGTCATCCGCCCACACTGGTCGATCGCCGCTCGGATCGTCGATTCTCCCGCCCGCCAGCGACCAGGTGACCCGCTCGCGCACGAAGCGGTCGTAGCCCGTTGCCCCGGGTTGACCCACGCAGACCAGCGACTGCTCGGTCAGATCGTCCGACCACAGATCCACGACAGGAACTCCGTGCACGAAGGCGGCCACAGCGACACCCGGGCCGCAGCCGGCGAGTGCGTCACGTACCCCCGCATACGCCGACTCGGCCGTGCCGTGGATCCTCACGGCGATGAAGCGTACGCGACGCTCCGATGGCGGCGTGGTTCGGTGGGCTCTCCTACGCTGGAGCGGCACAAGGCTCGACGACGAGGAGACCGCCATGACCTACGCCCATCGTCCCGGAATACACGATGCCGACAGCCACCTGATGGAAGGGCTCGACTGGCTGCGAGACCATGCCGACGCGTCGACCCGCGAGCTGCTCCCGGATCTGACCGTGGCGCTCGACAAGGGAGGTGCGGGCGCGGCGAAGGCGATCCAGATCGGCGAGGCGCGCATCGGCGACGTGATCAGGACAGCCGAGCTCGAGCGAGACGTGATCGCCTCTGCGAAGGGATGGATGGCCCTTGGAGCGATGGACTCCGCCGAGCGCACCCGAGCGATCGACCTTCTGGGCTTCTCCTCGCAGCTGGTGTTCTCCACGTTCTCGCTCGGTCTGTTCGCGTTCTCGGACGATCTCGCGGTGGTGTACGGAGGAGCGAGTGCCCACAACAGGATGATGAGCGACTTCTGTGGGAACGACCAGCGAATGGTCGGTGTCGGGTTTCTGCCGCTGAACGATCCTGACCGGTCGATCGCAGCACTGTCGGAGGCAGTGGAGTTGGGTTGCGGTGCGATGTGGGTTGCGCACGCGTCGTCGTCGGGCCGCTCGCCGGCGCACGTCGAGAACGATCGCGTCTGGGCAGCGGTGCAGGAGGCCGATGTCCCGATCGTCATGCACATCGGGGGCGGCAGGAGCTCGATCTCGTCGGCATGGCATCGCAACGGACGTCCACGCCCAGTCGACCTGCACGGGGGCGGCGAGAACTTGCGCGCCAAGGATCTGCCGTCGGTGCACCACGCTGCCGAGACCTACCTCACGGCGATGGTTCTCGACGGGGTGTTCGAGCGCTTTCCCGGCTTGCGCTGCGGGGTCGTCGAACTGGGTGCGTCGTGGGCGCCATCACTGATGAGCCGTCTCGACTACGCCGCCAGGAGCTTCCGTCGGACCGAACCCATGCTCGCCGAACTGAGTCTGAAGCCCTCGGAGTACATCCGTCGGCAGGTGCGCTTCACCCCGTACCCGGGAGAGGATGTTGCGCAGATGATTGCCGCGGCCGGACCGGAGCTGTTCATGTTCTCGAGCGACTATCCGCATCCGGAGGGCACCAAGGATCCGATCGGTCGTTTCGAGCAGTCGTTCGACGAACACGGCACGGACATGGCGGCTCGCCAGCAGTTCTACGAGGACAACTACCGGATGCTCGTCGGAATCTGACCGGCTTCTGGGCCGACATCTTCTCGCGCCCCGCCGCGTCGAGACGGCGGGCCGCTACTCGGCGCTCGGCGGGGGATCGAAGTCGATCCGCATCACCACGCGCCGCTTGGTGGGAGTGCTGACCTCGGCGAAGCCGGCGGCGACGAACACGCTGCGGCTGCCGACGTGGAGTTCGCCCCACGGGATGTCGACGTCAGGTTGCGTGATCATCGGGTAGCCCTCGAGCGCACCGGCGCCGCGCGAGCGGGCGAAGTCGACCGCCGCCAGTGCCAGGGCGCGGCTGATGCCGCGCCGTCGAAATCCACTGCGGGCCACGAAGCAAGTGATCGCCCACACATTTCCGTCGTCCATGTCCTCGGTGCGGCCCGCCCACGGGATGCGAGTGCCGCGCAGTCGCACGTACGCCGTGCGTGGCCCGACCGCGCACCAGCCGACGGGCTCGCCATCGATGTAGGCGACGAGCCCGCTCGTGTTGTCCGAGTCGGCGTGGTCGCAGTCGGTCTGGTCGCGCAGACGGAAGGCCCGCTCCTCGACGCCGATCGATCGGTACTCGCGGCCGGTCGTCTTGTAGTGCTGGCATTGACACCGGGCGGTGTCGCCGCGAGTGCCGAACACCGCCTGCAGGTCGTGCCAGCTGGCCTGGTTGGCGGGGACGACGGTGACCTCGCTGCGTGCGGGGGAGCCGGGCATGTGGAGACTGTACCGAGTGGGAATCCGCGGTCGGGTCGGCTCCCGTGACCGTGGGCAGGCCGGAGACCGCCGACATCCGAACGGCGACCACACGCTGGGCTTTGAGGTTCTCGTGATGTGGCCCGGCTTGGCTTCACCCGACGGCCTCGCTGGCCGACGCGGAGCGGCAGCATGAATCCTCGACGACCAACGATCACGACGACGATGTGGTGGGTGCTGTCGGTCGTCGTGAGTGCAGCTGCACTGTTGACGACCAGTTGCGGCGGTGGCTCCTCAGGCTCGGCGTCAACCAGCGATTCGACGTCGTCGGCGCGTTCGAACCCGGCGACGACTGACCCGGCGACGACTGACCCGGCGACGACTGACCCGGTGACCGTCACCAGCGACGCAACGACGTCCACCGTCGACCCACGACCCATCGACGAGACGGCACTCCAGCTTGCAAACCTCGCGAACTTCCACGAAGAGGACTTCGGAGAAGGTTGGTCCGCCTATTCGCCGAGCGGGCCCTCGGGCCAGTCGTTGACGGACTCGACAGCGTGCGGCTGGTACGACGGCGGACCGCTCTCGAGGCTCACGCACGGTGCCGCTCAGGACGGGCCGACCATGCAGCTGCGCGATGTGTCGGCGTTCGTCACGTCGCGCGTCTTCGTGTTCCCTGAGGAGATCGGAGCGATCGAGTTCGCGGGAATCGCCAACTCCGAGGGCTATGCCGACTGCCTTCGCACGAACCTCGAGAACAACTACAACCGGAACTCGACGGATCACTTCACGGTCGCTGTTGCGACTCGCACCGACCCCAACCTGGGAACAGGCGGCTTCGAGGCGTATGTGCAGTTGTCGACGACGAACGCAGCCGGTGAGGTGCTCGCTTCCGCCGTGGTCTCCGTGTACCGCGTGCAGCGCGTCGTCATCATCGTCTTCGAGGAGGAGGGTGCGCTCGAGCTTGCCGACCACGATGCACTCTTCGCAGCGTCGTACCAGGCGCTGGTTGCTTCGTACGGGCGAGTGAGCGCGGCCGTCGGTGTGTGACCCGGGCCGCGCATTCGGTGAGCGACGCCGAGGCGACATCGCCGTCACCTGTGACGTGATCACGTGGGAGGTGTGCGTGGTGCGCATCTGCGTCGACGGGCACGCGCCGTTCGTCGCGTGTCTCGCGGGACACGAGGCGCAGGACTGGCTGGAATCGTTCGATCGCGGTGACCTCGATGTCGAACTCCGCGTCGCCGCCGCTCGGGCACCACGTCGGCGACTGCGTCGTGTGCCGAGGAACGTTCGGCGGCGACAACGCAGCATGCCGGTCAGCGTCGGGATCGAGCACGAGTTCGAAGTGCGCAACGATCTCGGTGCCGTGGATGTGCGCTCACTGTGGGCGGGGATGAACGTGTCGGGAGTTCGGGCGGACCCGACTGATCCCCACGCAACCCGCCTGGCCGGATGCGTCGTCACCCTCGACGGCCGCGAGGCCGAGTACGCCACAGCTCCCGTACGAGTGAAGCCGGGCTTCGTCGACGAGTTGGCTGGGTTGGTGGCCGTCGCTCGACGCGAGCTGACCGCGGCGCTGCCCCCTGGGCACTGGCTGGTGGGTGTCTCGACGCACATCAACGTGTCGCTGACGACTCGCCGCGACGACCGATTCGCGCGGCGATGGGCCGAGTTGTTCGCGCCGTCGCTCATGCTGTTGCTCGACGGGCCACAGTCACCCGGCCTGCTCGTCCGGCCGCGCCCAGGCCGTCTCGAACTGGGCGGCGAATACTCGGAGGGCGCGCCGCTCGCCGCAGCGGTCGCCTTCGCAGTCGGCAGCGTCCTCGCGCTCGAGCAGGTGGGTCCACGAACGCTCCGAAGGTTGCGGGTGGGGATGGACGTCGTGCCCGCAGTCGCGAGGTATGGCTGGTACATCGACCGGTGTGCAATGGGCGACGACCTCTATGCGCTTGGTCGTGCAACCACGCTGCGGCGCGTCGGTGGAGAGGCCGTCCCCGCCGCGCAGCATCTCCTCGAGACGGCGACGCTCGCTCGCGCGGCCTTCGGGCCAGAGGCGTGCGACGACGACCTTCGGGCGCTGGACGCGGTGATTGCGTGCCGCCAACGGCTCCCCAGCGAGGTACCCGTGCCGGAGAGGGCGCTGTCGTGAGCCAACCTGCCTACTTCAGGGACGCTCCCGACGCAGCCGGGTTGCTGCGACGCGAACGCGAGCCCCTGACCGGCCGCCGAGTGCCCAAAGCGAGGTCGAAACGTCCCGATCATCGGGGGCCGCGCAGCCCGTCACGAGCGAGATGGCTCGTTCCGCTCGGCATCGGGGCATGCGCGTTGATCGGTGCGGGGGTCGTGGTGGCCAGCAGTCGCGGCCGTGACCATCGATCACGAACCGTGGCGGCAACGAGCACGAGCGTCGTCTCGCAGACGACGCTCGGTTCGGCGGTCGACAGCGTGCCGGACACCGAACCACCGTCGCTGGCCACGCCGCCGAC
>JBBQTC010000038.1:0-39925 GCA_038234785.1 Acidimicrobiales bacterium | reverse complement strand
AGGTAAAGCCGCCGCTTTCGTCACCATGACCCTCCCATGGGCGGCAGAACAGGCCACCGTGGAGATCCGAGTGGGTACTCGCACCCCGGGGTGCGAGTACCCACTCGCATGAGCGTTCGGCACTCGGACCGAGTGCGACCCACTCGCACCGACCCAGCAGGGGAGGGTCAGGCGTTGGGGGCGAGTTTGACGATGGCGGCGGCGGCCTTGTACGCCGCTTCGGCCGGGCCGATCTCGTCGGGCCGCAGCAAGTTGGCCATGATCCGCAACACCCACTCCATCAGCGTGCGGCTGTGCATGCCGACGCGGGTGAGCTCACGCATCAGCGTGGGCCGACCGATGACCCGAGCGAAGAGGCGGGCCACCTTGAAGTAGTCGCCGTACTCGTCGTCGAGCATCCTCGAATACTGCTGCAACGCGGTGGGATCGTTCGCCGTGAGCGCGTCGTGCAACACCTGTGCCGCCATGCGGGCGGTCTCGTACGCGTAGTCGATGCCCTCGCCGTTGAACGGGTTGACGCTGCCCGCCGCATCTCCGATCACGAGGTAGCTGGGGCCGGCCTTCGGGCCCACCGATCCGCCCATCGGGATGCGACCGCTGGTGGCCTTGCCCTCCGGCTTGGTCGGGTCGATCTCCCAGCGGTCGGCGATCTGATGGGCATACGCGTCGAGCATGTGTGTGGTGTTCACCGACTTGAAGTCGCGGAACGTGCTGAGCAGCCCCACACCGATGTTGACGGTGCCGTCACCGACGGGGAAGATCCAGCCGTAGCCCGGCATCGGGTTCCCGTTGCGGTCCTTGACATCGAGTGCGCTCTCGATCCACGGATCGGCGTGGCGCGGCGTGGGCCAGTAGGTGCGGATCGCTGTTCCGTACGGCCACTCTCGGGTGCGGAAGGTGCCCAACGCGCGACCGAACCGGCTGTTGGCTCCGTCGGCAACGACGACGTACTTGGCGTGGATCTCGCGCAGGTCGCCGTCCTTGGTCTGCACGGTCGCCCCGCGTACGAACCCGCGGTCGATGATCGGGTCGAGCGCCTCGTGGCCGGTCAACAACTTGGCGCCGGCGGATTCGGCGTTGTCGGCGACCATCTGGTCGAGCTCACGTCGCCGGACGACGTAGCCATAGCTGGGGTAGATCGGGTGGGAGGGCCACTGCAGCTCGAGCTCGCGGCCCATGCCCGTCGCGCGCAGGCCGTTGTAGCGGTGGTACTTGGCCAGCGGCTCCGACAGGCCCATCTCGCCGAGCTGGTAGACGGCGCGCGGGGTGAGACCGTCGCCACAGGTCTTCTCCCGTGGAAAAGTCTTTCGCTCGACGATGGTGACGTCGTGACCGTGGCGGGCGAGCCAGTAACCGGCCGCAGCACCCGCGGGCCCAGCGCCGATCACGAGCACGTCGGTGGAGATGGAAGCGGCGTCGGTCACGAGAGACAAGTGTGGCCGCTCCCGAACGGAAGCGGCCACCCCAGTTGGATGATGTGACGGGCGTCAGCCGCGTGAGCTACCGGCGACCGGATCGGCGCCGATGGTCATGATGCCCTTGTCGGCCAACACTGTGTCGATGTTGGCCAGCGTCGCCGAGCCGTCCTTGAGCGCCAAGTACGCCGCTGCGTCGGGTGCGCACCAGAGTGCGAACTCGGCGGCATAGTCGGCCGATGTCGCATCGGCGCCACCGAGGTCGTAGCGCTCGTGGCACACCGCAGCGAGGATCTCGGCATCGGTGATGCTGCCCTTCCAGCCCGGCATCTGGCCGCCGCTGGCACCCGTGATGTGCGGGCCGCCTTCACGGTTCGGGTCGCCGTAGATGGTGACACCGGCGTCGGTGTAGTTCTTCGTGCCCAACAGGACCCAGCGCAGTTGGTCCTCGATGTGCGGGAACGTCTTCAACACCGAGCCGCCCGTGAACGCATACGCGGAGCCAATTCCCTCGCCGCCCGCACCGTGGCAGCCCGAACAGTTGGTGGCGAACGCCTTGGTGCCGTCGCCGAGAGGACCGGTGGCGGTGGCCGTGACGGGCTTGAGCGCCAGCACGTACATGAAGACCCAGACCGGCAGGATGCTCAGTGTGATCATCGCCCACACCGGGATCTTGTTACGGGCCTTGTACGCGGCGACCACGGGGATGTCGGGAACGACGACCGGAGCGCTGGGAGCCGGGACCGCGGGTGCCGCCGGCGACTTCGCCGGTGTCGCGGACGCCGTGGTCGCCGGAGCGGTGGAGGGGGCGGCAGGCGCGTCGGCCGGGGCGTCGTCGCCATCGGCCTTGGCCTTGGCGGCCTTGCTGCGCTTCAGCAGGTGCTCGGGAATCTCGGTCACGTTCGTGAACGATAGACGGAGAAGGTACGTGATGCGGAAATCCGCCGTCGTGCACGAGTTCACAACGGCACCTGGCTTCGCGGACGCGCGTGGTAGACCAATGCGATGACACCCCGTTGGGGGTCGATGTCATCGGTCATTCTCGCGGACGAACTGGTATCGACCCCGGGTTGCGTGGCTACAGTTCGTGCAGCAGTTCACGAGGAAGGGCAGCGGAGTTGCTGATCGCATTCGAAACGAACCCATTGAAGTGGCCCGGCGTGAACGAGGCCTTCCTCTTTTCCTTCTTCCTGGCCACCGGCCTGGCCCTGATGGCGATCCCCTACGCGAAGCGCCGGCCCAAGGGCACCCCCACCAGTTGGGGTGAAGCCATGCTCGCCTCCGTCTACACGTTCGGCACGATGTTCATCGCGTTCGGCGTCGTCCCCCACCAGTTCATCGACCACGCCGACAAGGAACTGGGTTGGACGAAGAACCTCATCATCTACGGCCCCGGCGGCATCTTCAAGCCCAAGGCGCTCGGCGGGCACTTCCCGTTCACGATGTCCTACGAGGCGGTTCGCGACATCGTCGTCGTCCTCATCCACGTCTGGTTCTTCGGGTTGATGATCTTCCTGTGGACCAAGTGGCAGAAGCGTGGCGACGGCTCGCCCAGCACTGAAGTGGCCACCAGCACGTTCGGTCGTCCCCTGGTGAAGAAGGGCTGACGAATGGCCAAGACCGACGCCAATCCCCCGATGATGCCGTACACCGACGACTACCTGCTCGTCGAGGTCGACGCCGACTATCTCTCCAAGGCCGTCAAGCCCAAGCAGTTCATCCACATCGACCAGACCGAGTGCATCATGTGCGAGGGCTGCGTCGACATCTGCCCGTGGAAGTGCATCCACATGGTGTCGACCGACGCCATCGCCGAATCCACCGGCACCGAGAAGCCGGGGGTCGACCCCAGCGACAACGTCCTGTTCATCATCGACGACGACATCTGCACCCGTTGCCAGCTCTGCGTGGACCGCTGCCCGACCGGGGTCATCATCCTCGGCAGGGCCGGCGCTCCGGGTGTCGCCGGCGACTCACACGTCCGTACCAACAACCACGGCTACGCCTACGGCATGCGGCTCTGAGGAAGAGAAATGGCAAAGATCCTCGACGACACCCCCCGTCCCACCATCAAGGACCGACTGAACAAGTCGGTCGACGGCGTGCAGGGCAGCCAGGCATGGAGCAGCATCTTCCGTCCTGGCAGCATCTTCCGCAAGGGCTACACCGACAGCCCCCGCAACCGGAGCTACGTCATCATGAACTCGGTGCTGTACCACTTGCACCCGGTCAAGGTGAAGCGTCACGCGGTGAAGGTCAGCTACACCCTCTGCTTGGGTGGGCTGAGCTTCTTCCTCTTCATCCTGCTCACGGTGACGGGCATCTTCCTGATGTTCTTCTACCGTCCCACCGACGTGCAGGCCTGGAACGACATCTCGAACCTGCAGACCTCGGTCACGTTCGGGTTACTTGTGCGCAACATGCACCGATGGGGTGCCCACCTCATGGTGCTGAGCGTGTTCCTGCACATGGCCCGCGTGTTCTACCACGGCGCATACAAGCCGCCGCGTGAGTTCAACTGGGTGATCGGTGTGGTGCTGCTCATGCTCACCCTGCTGCTCTCGTTCACCGGCTACCTACTGCCGTGGGACCAGTTGGCCCTGTGGGCGGTCACGGTGGGTACCAACATGATGGGCTACTCGCCGGTCATCGGTACCCAGGTGCGATTCGTGCTGTTGGGTGGCAAGGAGATCGGTGGCGACACGTTGCTGCGGTGGTACGTGCTCCACGTGCTGATGTTGCCGTTCGTCATCGTCATCTTCATGGCCATCCACTTCTGGCGTGTCCGCAAAGACGGCGGCATCTCGGGTCCATTGTGAGTGACGGAGGCGATCGATGACTGAAATCCCCGAACACCTCCTCAAGCGAGCGCAGGCCGCTCGCGAGAAGGCAGCAGCCGACGAGGCGGCGGGCGCGCCCGCGGGCGCCGACGCGTCTGCCGGCGAAGGCCAGGCCGCCGAGTCGGATCCCCGCATCCCCGCGCACCTGCTCGAGCGGAGCAAGGCCCGCAAGGCACAGGCCGAGGGTGGTGGCGGCGTCGCCGTCCAGGAGAAGGTGGCCAGCGTCGTCGCCGCGGCACCCACCGGTGGTGGCGTCCCTGTCGGCGCCGGTCCCGGTGGTCACACGCAGCGTCTGCTCACCGTCGTCAAGAGCGGCAGCATCCAAGACGTGAAGGCCTCGCCCGTCGACAAGGTCCACACCTGGCCGCACCTGCTCGCTGCGGAGTTCGTGGCAGCACTTGCCTGTCTGGCGTTCACCTTCTTCTTCTCGATCTTCGTGAACGCCCCGCTGCTCCAGCAGGCCAACATCAACAAGACGCCCAACCCGTCGAAGGCGCCGTGGTACTTCCTCGGTCTGCAGGAACTGCTCACCATGTTCCACCCGATGGTCGCCGGCGTCACCATTCCCGGCGTCGGCATGATCATCCTGATCCTGGCTCCGTACATCGACAAGAACCCCTCCAACAAGCCCGAGGACCGCAAGTTCGCGACCTCACTGATGACCGTGCACCTCATGTTCTGGGCCGTGCTCGTCATCATCGGATCGTTCTTCCGGGGTCCTGGTTTCAACTTCACGCTCCCCTGGCGTGACGGACTCTTCTTCGAACTGTGAGGCCATCGCTGTCATGAGTCCCGCTGCCATCATTGCCATCGCCGTCGCCGTGCTCGCGGTGCTGTTCGTCGTGGTCCTGCTCACCGCCGCTCGCAGGAGCGACGTGCGCGGGGCGGGCGCGCTGAGCCGCGAGACGCGCCGTCGCGACAAGGATTCGCTCGTCGACGAGGCCCCCACGGGCCGCGAGGTCGAGCGTGCGGCCGTCGAGGCCCGCGAGCAGAGCCTCGTGGTCGCCGAACCCACCGCACCCACGGTGTGGGTGCCGCCGGACCGAGAGGAGATCGGCGTCAACCGCCGTCAGTTCCTCAACCGTGCCACCGTCACCCTGATGAGTGCCGGCCTGGGCATGTTCGCCGCTGCCGGCTTCGTGGCCTTCCTCTGGCCGACCGCTGTTCCCGTGTTCGGCGGCAAGGTGAACGTCGGCAAGCTCACCGACATCCTCTCCAGCATCCGCAGCAACGCCGGCTTCTTCTACAGCTCGAGTGCGCGGTCCTACATCACCCAATACCCCGCGGAGGCGCTGCCGAAGGCGAAGCAGGTCAAGGAGTACCAGCCGGTGCTCAGCGGTATGGAGGCCGGCATCGTGGCGCTCTACCAGAAGTGCCCGCACCTCGGGTGCCGTGTCCCGCAATGCACGAGCAGCCAGTGGTTCGAATGTCCGTGCCACGGCTCGCAGTACAACCGAGTCGGTGAGAAGAAGGCCGGACCCGCCCCGCGCGGCATGGACCGCTTCTCCGTCTCGGTGTCGCCGTCGGGCGACGTCGTGATCGACACCTCCACGGTGTTCACAGGGCCCCCGATCGGGACCAACACCACCGGCCAAGAGGCCGAGGGTCCGCACTGCATCACCGGTGGAGGTGGACACGGATGATCGCGCTCAACACCACTGCGGTGGGTTTCGTGATTTTCGCGGTTGTCGTCGTTGGCTGGATCGCGTACTTCTTCTTGAACCACGCCGCTGCTCGCCAGGAGCTCGGCTCGGAGATCGAGATGGCGCCGAACCGCAAGCCGTACTACGACGACGAGCAGTTGGAAGGCAGGCGCCTCGAGCGCATGCAGGTGCTCGGTGTGTTGCTGCTGGCGACGCTGGTCATCGGTCTGCCGTTGTACTGGATGCTCGAGCCCGGCCGTCAGGCCGGTGCCGTCGATGGCAAGACCGAGCGATTCCGCTGGTGGGGCGAGGAGCTTTTCCAGACCACGGCCAACGGCGGCTTCAACTGCGCCGGTTGCCACGGCGGCCTCAACGCCACGGGCGGCCAGGCGCCCTATGCCGTCACCGATCCGAACACCGGCCAGGTGAAGTCGGTCAACTGGTACGCCCCGGCACTGAACACGGTGTTCTACCGGTTCAGCCGCGACGAGGTGCGCTTCATCCTCAACTACGGACGACCGTTCTCGCCGATGTCGGCGTGGGGCGCGCCCGGCGGCGGCCCGATGACCGAACAGAACATCGAGACCCTGCTGGTGTACCTGGAGAGCATCCAGATCCAGCCCGAGGGCTGCATCACCACCACCAACTTCAGCAACTCCGATCCGGCGGTCTGCGACGGGGGCACGCTTCCCCAGGCCACCAAGGACGAGATCCAGAAGGGCGTCGATTCCTACCTGGCGGCCAATCCGGGCGCCAGCGAGGGTGAGGCGTTGTTCAACAACGATGTGGCGAGTGGTGCGTACAGTTGCGCCCGTTGCCACACCCAGGGCTGGAGCTACGGCGACCCCGCCGTCACCGCCCAGGGCGGAATGGGATGGAACCTCACGGGAGGTGCCACCAACACGCACTTCCCGGCCGAGTCGGACATGATCAACTTCATCAAGTCGGGATCGACCAACGGAAAGAAGTACGGCATGCAGGGTCAGGGTTCGGGCCGGATGCCAGGGTTCGGTCACCTGCTCACCGATGAGCAGATCAAGGCCATCGTCGAATACGTGCGGAGTCTGTGATGAGTGCACTGCTGGCTGTCACCTGGGAATGGGAGTTGCGCGGCACCCTCATCGTGATCATCGCGGTGAGCGTGCTCTGCGGCAGCGTCTACATGATCCTGGGCACCAACCTCGGGGCCCGGCTGGGCTTCCTCGTGGCGCTCGCCGCGCTCGCAGGGTGGATGTTCCTCATGGGTGCCATCTGGTGGTCCTACGGCAAGGGTCTGCTCGGACCGGAGGCATCGTGGAAGCCGGTGGCGGGTGTCACCGTCATCCGCGACAGTGCGTTGCTCAACGACGCAGGAGTGCTGTCCAGCCCGTTCACCCCCACCGGTGATCTGCCCGCCGACGCCGCTCAGGTGTCCACGCAGCTGCAGGACGACGGCTGGACCAAGCTGGATCCCGCAGCGCCCACGTTCCAGCAGGCAGGCTCCAGCGGCACCGTGTTCATGGAGGAGTCCAAGGCGCTCGCCGCCGGCGAGTTCACCGTGGTCGACGTCTACGACAGGGGCGGAGAGCGGTTCCCGTCGTTCTGGGGCGACCGCATCGACTTCCTCGCCTTCTTCCACAAACCGCACTACTCGCTCGTCGAGGTGGCACCCCTCGTGCCCCAACGCAGCGAGCCGGGTCGAGCGCCGGCGCGATCGGTCATCGACACCACCCGTGCGCACGAGTACGTGTACATGATCCGCGACCGGGGCGCCAAGCGGCAACCGGCGGCGATCATCTGCATCTCCTCGCTCATCATCTTCCTGTTGCTGTGTTGGTTGCTGCATCGCCGCGACCGATACGTGCAGGCCAACCGGGCCGCCAAGGCACTGCCAGCGAAGGCCTGACCATGGGCCAATACCTGCCGATCATCAGCCTGCTCGTCCTGGCCACATTGTTCGGGGTGTTGAGCTTCATCGCCTCGCGCCTGCTGGCGCCCCGACGGCCGTCGGCCGCCAAGGAAGCGCCGTACGAGTGCGGGATCGTGCCCAGTCGCGAACCACCCGAGCGGTTCCCGGTCACGTTCTACGTCGTGGCGATGCTCTTCATCATGTTCGACATCGAGCTCATCTTCATCTACCCGTTCGCGGTGGACCGGTTGTACCTCGGCTCGTACGCACTGTGGGAGATGGTGGGTTTCAGCGCCGTCTTCTTCGCTGCGTTCGTCTATGTCGTGGCCCGCGGAGCGCTCGAGTGGGGACCGATCGACGTCCAACGCCGCCTGGGCAATGCGTTGTCGCCCGATCGCACCACCACCAGCACCATCCGTCGCGTCGGCCTCGAGGGCCGCCCGGAAGGGGAGGCTGCCTGATGGGTCTCGTCAACGACATCATGGACGACGGCATGGGCGGCATCCAGCACAACGCCATCACGGCCAAGCTCGAGGATCTCGTCAACTGGGCCCGCAGCCGCAGCTCGTGGCCGGCCTCGTTCGGTCTCGCCTGTTGCGCGATCGAGATGATGGCCACCGGTGGCGCGCACTACGACATCAGCCGCTTCGGCATGGAGGTCTTCCGCGCGTCGCCGCGTCAGGCCGACATCATGATCGTGGCCGGTCGAGTCAGTCAGAAGATGGCACCGGTGCTCCGGCAGGTGTACGACCAGATGATGGAGCCCAAGTGGGTCATCAGCATGGGCGTGTGCGCCAGCAGCGGCGGCATGTTCAACAACTACGCGATCGTGCAGGGCGTCGACCAGGTCGTTCCTGTCGACGTCTACGCACCCGGCTGCCCGCCCACCCCCGAGACGCTCATCCACGCCATCGAGACGCTGCACGGGCTGATCGAGACCGGTGAGCTGCTGAAGCGCCGGCAGGCCACCGGCGCCGGCGCCGACGTGCACGTCACCGAGATCGCCGCCGGCGAGCAGTCGATCCCCGTCATCTTGGGCCTTCGGTAGTCATGTCCGAGGCAACCACCCCCGAGGAAGTCACCGCGCCGCCGATGCTGCACGGAGTGCCGCTCACCGACAGCCACGGCCAGCGCGTGCTCCATCCGACCCGCGACCAGTACGTGGCGCTGCTGCGCACGTTGCTCGACGAGACCTTCACGATGTGCGTCGATCTCACTGCTGTGGACTACCTCCGATACGCCGATCGGCCGTTGCCCGCCGGCATCTCCGGCGAGCGCTTCGAGGTCGTGGTGAACCTGCTCTCCGTCGAGCGTCGTGAACGCGTCCGGCTCCGCATCCAGGTCCCCGAGGACGACGCGACCATCGCCAGTGCGTTCGACCTCCACCCTGCGGCCGAGGCGATGGAACGAGAGGTGTACGACATGTTCGGCATCACCTTCACCGATCATCCCGACCTCACCCGCATCCTCATGCCCGAGGACTGGGACGGTCACCCGCTGCGCAAGGACGATGCGCCGAGTCGCATCCCGGTGCAGTTCAGCACCGACTTCACCCGGGCGCCGTCCACCGAGGTTCCGTCATGACCGGCATCGTCGATGTCATTCGCGGCGGCAACGAGCCGAACCAGGGCCTCAAGCCGCGCAGCGAGATCACCTCGCGGGAACTGCTCCGCGAAGTCGGTGCCGTACTGCGCATGAGCGAGGCTGAAGCGGCCAAGCTCGGCGACCTCCCCGTCGATCCTTCCGAGGATCAAACGATGATCATCAACATGGGTCCCCAGCACCCGAGCACCCACGGTGTGCTCCGGTTGATGCTCGAGCTCCAGGGCGAGACCGTGCTGCGGTGCAAGCCGATCATCGGCTACCTCCACACCGGGATGGAGAAGACCGGCGAGCAGCTCACCTACATGCAGGGCGGCACGAACGTCACCCGCATGGACTACCTCAGCCCGCTGAACAACGAGCTGGTCTTCTCGATGGCGACCGAACGCCTGCTCGGCATCGAGAACGACATCCCCGAGCGTGCGGTCTGGATGCGGATGTTGCTCAGCGAGCTCAACCGCATGAGCAGCCACCTGTTGTTCCTCGCCTCCAACGGCATGGACATCGGCGCGGTCAGCATGATGATCTACGGCTGGCGCGAGCGCGAGGAAGTGCTTCGCTTCTTCCAGAAGGTCACCGGCCTGCGGATGAACCACAACTTCATCCGCCCGGGCGGTGTCGCCGCCGACCTGCCCGACGGCTGGCGCGACGACGTGATGCGGCTGCTCGACATGATCCCGCCGCGTCTCGAGGAGTACGACATCCTCATGACGGGTCAGCCCATCTGGCGCGACCGACTACAGGGCGTCGGAGTCATCACCGCCCAGGAGGCGATGGCGCTCTCGGCGACCGGCCCCATCCTGCGCAGCACCGGCGTGCCGTGGGACCTGCGCCGTGACATGCCCTACCTGCGCTACTCCGAGGTCGAGTTCGACGTCATCGTGGGGAGCTACGGCGATGCGTTCGATCGTTACGCGATCCGCCTCAACGAGGTGCGGGAGAGCATCCGAATCGTGCACCAGATTCTCGACCGGATGCCGGGTGGCGACTATCGCATCCAGGACAAGAAGGTCACCCCGCCACCGCGCGCCCGGATCGACGAGAGCATGGAAGCGCTGATCCACCACTTCAAGATCTTCACCGAGGGTTTCAAGGTTCCCGAGGGTGAGGTGTACGTGGCGATCGAGAGCCCGCGCGGCGAGATCGGCTGTTACATCGCGAGCGACGGTTCGGCCACGCCGTACCGCCTGCACGTGCGTGCGCCATCGTTCGTGAACATCCAGTGCCTGCCGCACATGATGCGCGGCGGACTGGTCGCCGACGCCGTCGCGGTCATCTCGTCCGTCGACCCGGTGCTGGGAGAGGTCGACCGATGAGCCGTCTCAACGAAGCGAACACGATCCTCGCCAAGGAGATCATCGCCCGCTACCCGAGGGCGCGATCGGCCACGATTCCGCTGCTGCACCTGTCGCAGCAGCAGAACGGCTACGTCACCAACGACGCCATCGCCCACGTCGCGGAGTTGGTGGGCGCCAGCTCGGCGGAGGTGCTCGGCACCGCCACCTTCTATGAGATGTTCAAGTTCCAGCCGGTGGGGAAGTACCTCGTCAACATCTGCGGCACGATGAGCTGCCAGTTGCTCGGCGCCGACGAACTCATGCACCATGCCGAGCAGCGTCTCGGGGTGAAGGCGGGTGGCACCACCGCCGACGGCGTGTTCACCCTCGAGCACGCCGAATGCCAGGCGGCCTGCACCGAGGCGCCCAACCTCCAGGTCAACTATCGCCACTGCCACCGGATGACCACGGCCGCTTTCGATCAGCTCATCGACGACCTTGCTGCCGGCCGTCTCGACGGCGAGATCCCGCCGCACGGCACGCTTGCCAGGGTGCGGCAGCAGATCCCGGCCGACAAGGCTGCGGGTGTCGTCGCCCCCGATCGGTCGACCGCCCCTGCATGGCTGCCCGCCAAGGAGGCTGCGTCGTGAGCACCTACCCCTGGGCCGCCGGCTTCATCGACGACGGTGATCGTCCCAAGATCGTCACGTCGCGATTCCACCTCGAGGACAGCTACACGCTCGAGCGCTACCACGCGACCGGCGGCTACGAGGGCCTTCGTTCGGCGCTGCGCCGCACCGCCGCCGAGGTGCACGACGACGTCCGCGGCGCAACGGTGCTCGGTCGCGGTGGCGCAGGGTTCCCTGCCGGCGTGAAATGGGGCCTGATGCCCGCCGACAAGTACCCGCGTTACCTTGTCGTGAACGGCGACGAGAGCGAGCCAGGCACGTACAAGGACCGCTTGCTGATGGAGCGCGATCCCCATCAGCTCATCGAGGGCTGCCTGATCGCCGCGTATGCCGCGGGGCTGTCGCAGATCTTCCTCTACATCCGCGGCGAGATGCCGCTCGCCCACGAGCGAGTCACGGTCGCGTTGAACGAGGCCTACGCCGCCGGTTACATCGGCAAACGGATCCTTGGCACCGACTTCAGCGTCGACATCATCCTGCACTGGGGAGCCGGGGCCTACGTGGTGGGCGAGGAGACCGCGCTCATCGAGAGTCTCGAGGGCAAGCGCGGCGAGCCTCGCCTGAAGCCCCCGTTCTTCCCGGCGGCCATCGGGCTCTACGGCCAGCCGACGATCGTCAACAACGTCGAGACGCTGGCCAACCTGCCGTGGCTGATGGCGAACGGCGTCGAGGCCTACACCACCATCGGCACGCCCACCAGCCCGGGCACCCGAATGGTCGCGGTGAGCGGGCACGTCAACCGGCCCGGCGTCTTCGAGATCCTCAACGGCACCACCACGTTCCGCGATCTGCTGTACGGCGACGAGTTCTGCCAGGGCATCCGTGACGGTAACGACTTGAAGGCGTTCGTGCCCGGCGGTGGGTCGGCGCCGTGGTTCACCCCCGACCAACTCGACCTTCCGTTCGAGAACAAGCTCGTCAGCGCCGCCGGCTCGATGCTCGGCTCCGGAGCGATCATGGTGATGGACGAGACCACCGACATCCCGATGGCCGCACTCACGCTCACCCGGTTCTACGCCGCAGAGAGCTGTGGTCAGTGCACGCCGTGCCGAGAGGGCGGCACCTGGCTCGAGCGTGTCCTGCAACGAGTCGTCGACGGCCTCGGCACACGCGCCGACCTTCTACAGATGCTCGAGATCGGGCAGAGCATCTGCCCCGGCGACTTCCCCCACGCGGCCAGCGAGCGTCTCGGGCTCGAGGCCACGCCTTTCCCCTACAAGATGACCACGATCTGTTTCGTCGGGCCATCGGCGTACGCGCCGCTGCACTCGGCACTCACGCTCTTCCCCGACGAGTTCGCGGCAAAGATCGTCGAGCGCAAACACATCCCCGTCAGCGTCGGAGCTGTTGATGACCACCACTGAGCCCGTCACCGAAGCCGACGCACCGCCGCCCGACCCCAACGCGGTCAACGTCACGATCAACGGCGTGCCGCACGTGGCGCGCAAGGGCCAGTTGGTCATCGAGGCCGCGGCCGATGCCGGCGAATACATCCCTCGCTTCTGCTACCACGAGCGGATGACGTCGGTCGGCAAGTGCCGGATGTGCCTTGTCGAGTGCGACACTGGTCGCGGACCAGCCGTCACCGTGTCCTGCATGGTGCCGGTGGCTCCCGACATGAAGATCGAGACCGAGTCGCCGACGGCGAAGCGCATGCAGGAGGGCATCCTCGAACTGCTGCTCGCCAACCACCCGCTCGACTGCCCCGTGTGCGACAAGGGCGGCGAGTGCCCGCTCCAGGATCAGGCGTTCAGCCACGGCCCGGGCGAAAGTCGATACGTGGAGGAGAAGCGCCATTTCGAGAAGCCGATCGCGATCAGCGATCTGGTGTTCCTCGATCGCGAGCGCTGCATCCTGTGCGATCGCTGTACCCGCTTCGCCGACGAGGTCGCCGGCGACCCGTTGATCCACTTCAACAGTCGCGGCAACAACACCCACATCACGACGTTCCCCGACGAGCCGTTCGCCAGCTACTTCAGTGGCAACACCGTGCAGATCTGCCCGGTTGGCGCGCTCACGGCGTCGCCGTACCGCTTCAAGGCGCGTCCCTGGGATCTGTCGCAGCAGGAGAGCACCTGCACCACGTGCTCGGTGGGCTGCCGTACGGTGGTACAGAGCAGCCGCGACGAACTGTTGCGCTACATGGGCGTCGACAGCGACCCGGTCAACCACGGTTGGTTGTGCGACCGCGGTCGCTTCAACTTCGAGGCTGTGAAGAGCGATCAGCGAGTGCTGCAGCCGCTCGTTCGCAACGGCGACACGCTCCAGCCCGCGACCTGGAACACCGCCATGGCCGAGGCCGCGGCGTTGATCACCGAAGCGCTGGCCTCAGGCGGGCCGGAGAGCATCGCCGTCATCGGCGGCGCACGCGGGACCAACGAGGATGCGTTCGCATGGGCGCGTCTCGGCCACGAGGTCATCGGCACCCCCAACGTCTACGCACAGATGGGCGACGGCCTCCCGGCCGGCCTGTTGGCGCTGGAGCGGGCCACCATCGACGAAGCGGCCTCGGCTGCCACCATCGTGTTGCTCGCCCCCGACCTCAAAGAAGAGCTGCCGGTCCTGTACCTGCGCCTGCGCGAAGCAGCCGAGAAGCGGCGCAGCCGGATCATCGAATTCGCCCCCAAGCAGACCGGCGTCACGCCGTACGCATGGCGTCATGTCGGGTACGAGCCCGGCACGCAGGCCGCTGCGGTCGCGACGACGTTGTCCGACCCGGCCGTGGCCGCGCAGATCGCCCAAGGCTCCGTGGTCGTGGTTGCCGGGCGGGCCAACCTGGCCGAGTCGTCGGCCGCCACCGTCGCGGCCGTCCGCGCGGTGCTGGCCGCAGCGCCCGGAACCAAGGTCCTTCCCGCGTTCCGTCGGGGCAACGTCGTCGGCGCGCTGCAGGTGGGAATGCGTCCCCGCCCGGGTGGCCTCGACACGCGAGGCGCGCTGCAGGCCGCGGCCGACGGCAAGCTCGAATGCCTCGTGCTCGTCGGTGCCGATCCGCTCGCCGATTTCCCCGACACCGACCTCGCTCGGCGGGCGCTCAACAGAGTGCAGCGCATCGTCGCGATCGACACATTCCTCACCTCGTCGTCACAGCGGGCCGGTGTCGTGCTGGCCGCAAGTGCCTACGCTGAGAAGTCGGGGACGCACACCAACCTCGAGGGTCGAGTCACCGCCTTGGCGCGAGAGGTCACCCCCGCGGGGAGCACCCGAGCCGACTGGATGATCGCTGCAGAGCTCGCGTTTGAACTCGGTGGCGACCTCGGCTACGAGACGGTCGACCAGATCACTGCCGACATCGCCGTCAAGGTGGCGGGCTACGACGGTGTGACTGGCGAAGCCGTCGTCGGCGACGGAGTCCTCACGTCGGTGCCCACGCAGCTGGACCCGATGAACTACGTCGAGGTGGTCGTCGCCGATCGCAACGCCTACGAGTTCCGACTGGTGGTCAGTCGCGTCCTGTACGACGACGCCGTCGGTACGGCGAACTCACCGTCCCTCGCGCACCTCGCGCAGGGATCCGCCGTCCACCTGCACCCGCTCGACATCGAGCGCGTCGGTACGACCGACGGAACCGATGTGAAGCTCATCGGCGCCCGCACCAGCATGATCTTCCGTGCGGTGGCCGACGACTCGGTGCTGCGCGGCACCGCTTGGGTGCCGTTCAACCAACCGGGTCCCAACGTGGGTGAGCTCATCGACTGCTTCGCCACGGTCAACGATGTGCGAATCGAGACCATCTGATGCTTGCGCTCGACTCCCTCCTCGACAACATCGAAGTGTTCAGCACGGCCTTCTTGATCGTGCTCATCAAGGTCGTGGTGATCTTCGTCGTCGGTCTCGTCGGCACGATGCTGATGGTGTGGTTCGAACGCAAGGTCATCGCGTTCATGCAGAACCGCATCGGCCCGGACAAGGCCGGACCGAAGGGCGTGCTGCAGACGCTGGCCGACGGCATCAAGCTGTTCTTCAAGGAAGACCTCCAGCCCGAGCGCAGCGACCGGTTCGTCTTCAAGCTCGCTCCGTACCTCGCGTTCGTGCCGGCCTTCCTCGTGTGGAGCGTCATCCCCCTCGGCGGCGACTTCAGCAACGGCAAGGACGGCACGATCAAGCTGTTCGGGCACGCCACCAAGATGCAACTCGCCGACCCCCCGATCGGCGTGCTGCTGCTCCTCGCGTTGAGCAGCATCGCGGTGTACGGCATCATGCTCGCCGGTTGGAGCTCGGGTTCGAAGTATCCGCTGCTCGGATCGGTTCGCGCATCGGCGCAGATGGTCAGCTACGAGGCGGCACTCGGTCTCAGCCTGGCCACGGTCATCCTCGTGGCCGGCACACTCAGCACCAGCGGCATCGTGGCCGCACAGTTCAGCCTCGGTCACTGGCACGTCATCGCGACCGGGGTCGTGCCCTTCGTGATCTTCCTCATCGCCGCCACGGCCGAGCTCAACCGGCCTCCGTTCGACCTCGTCGAGGCCGAGCAAGAACTCGTGGGTGGCTTCAACACCGAGTACTCGGGCATCCGCTTCGGCTTGTTCTTCCTCGCCGAGTTCATGAACACCATCACCATGAGCGGCGTCATCGTCACGCTGTTCTTCGGCGGTCCGCAACCGCTGGCGATCGGGCGCTTCCACAACGTGCTCTCGTTGCTCGGACCGTTCTCGGGCACCGTGTGGTTCATGCTCAAGGTGCTCGTGTTCCTCTACATCTACGTGTGGTTCCGGGCCACCCTGCCTCGCATGCGGTACGACCAGCTGATGAACCTCGGGTGGAAGGTGATGATCCCCTTTGCGCTCGGATGGTTCATGCTGTTGGCCGCATTCCGGGTCGGTCAGGATCAGCGCTGGAACCGAGGTCTCGTCGGCGCTGTCTCGGTGGTGGTCATCGGGATCTGCGCGTGGCTGCTTTCCTACGCATCCAAGGTCAGTGCCCGGAACCGTGAACGAGAGGGGGCGATGTTCTGATGGGTTACCTCGACGGATTCCTCGTCACATTGAGGCAACACCGCATGTTCGGCGGCGAGCGCGTCACCACCTCGTACTCCGGTGGTCGCGTCGCGAAGAAGGGCAAGCCCACCGAAGGGCGCGACGAGAAGATTCCCAAGCCCGAGCGGCTGCACGGTCGCCATGTGCTGAACCGTTACGAGGACGGGATGGAGAAGTGCATCGGCTGCGAGCTCTGCGCTGGCGTGTGTCCGGCCAAGTGCATCTACGTACGTGGCGCCGACAACGATCCGCAGGAGCCCACCTCCCCGGGCGAGCGCTTCGGGTTCGTCTACGAGATCAACTACCTGCGCTGCATCCACTGCGACCTTTGCGTGGAAGCATGCCCCACCGAGGCCATCACCGAGAGCAAGCTCTTCGAGTTCAGCTTCACCAACCGGACCGACGCCGTCTACACCAAGACCGAGTTGCTCGTCGGTGACGACGGCAAGCCGAAGCAGATGCCGTGGGAGGATTGGCGCGAGGGCGACGAGCTCCACACGAGCGGTTGGATGCGGGCTACCTCGGCGAGCGGCGACGCCACCTTCGTCGGGAAGGTCGGCTGGAGCGGCGAGCTCGGCTACGGCGTGCGGACGCCGGAGTCGTCGCAGACCGAGGCCGACACGCCGATCGCCGAGAAGACCGTGAAGTCGGTGACGCGCTGATGGAGCTGTTCGTCTTCGTCGTCGCCGGTGCGATGGTGCTCGGGGGAGCAGTTGGGGTGATCCTCAGCAAGCACCCCGTCCACGCCGCGCTCAGCCTGATCCTCACGCTGTTCGGAGTGGCGGTGCTGTTCGTCGCGCAGGAGGCCAATTTCCTCGCCGCCGTGCAGGTCATCGTGTACGCGGGGGCGATCGTCGTGCTGTTCCTGTTCGTGATCATGTTGCTCGGCGTCGACAACTCGGAGAACCTCCGGATCGAGCCCTTCAAGGTGCAACGCCCGATCGCCGCGGTGGTGGGCGCCGGCCTGTTCGGGCTCATCTCGGCCGCAGCCATCGTCGCCCGTGGAGCGAAGACCGGGCTGCAGGGAAGTGGACTCGAGGTCACTGGCCCCGACGGATCGAAACTGCACGACGGCAACATCAAGGCGCTCGCGCGCGACCTGTTCAGCGACCACGTGCTCGCCTTCGAGCTCACGTCGGTGCTGCTGGTGATCGCCGTCGTCGGCACCGTGCTGCTGGCTCGCAAGCCTCGTAAGGGTGAGCAGACCGTCGACACCGGCGCGGGGGCACTCGGATGATCATCGCCACTGTCGCGCCCACCACCACCTGGTACCTGATCCTCGCCGCGATGCTGTTCTCGATCGGCACGGTCGGCGTCCTGGTTCGCCGCAACCCGCTGGTGCTGTTCATGTGCATCGAGCTGATGCTGAACGCCGTCAACCTCACCTTCGTCGCGATGGCGAGGAAGCTGGGCGACATCGGTGGCCAGACCACCGTGTTCTTCGTGCTGGTGGTCGCGGCAGCAGAGGTGGTCGTGGGCCTGGGCATCATCGTTGCCATCCTGCGCCGCAAGCCGAACGCCACCACCGACGATCTCGCCGAGTTGAAGGGTTGATGTGATGCTCGACGTCGTCTGGTTGATCCCCGCGCTCCCGCTCGCCGGGTTCCTCGTCATCCTCCTCTTCGGACGCAAGATGGGCGACCCCAAGGCGGGCTACTTCGCCACGGCCATGGTCGGCGCCTCGTTCGTCGTCACCGTCGGAGTGTTCCTCGACCTCATGTCGCGGTCGGCCGAGGCTCGCACCGACCAGGTGAAGACGCTGTTCTCCTGGGTCACCGTCGGGTCGCTGCACATCGACCTCGCGTTCCTCGCCGATCCGCTGAGCCTGACGATGTGCCTCTTCGTCACGGGCATCGGTGCGCTCATCCACCTCTATGCCGTCGGCTACATGCACGGCGACCCGAGGTTCAGCAAGTTCTTCCTCTACCTCAACCTGTTCGCGTTCAGCATGCTCATGCTGGTGCTCGGCTCGAACATGCTGGTCACCTTCCTCGGCTGGGAGGGAGTCGGCACGTGCTCGTATCTGCTCATCAGCTTCTGGCACGAACGTGACTCGGCCGCCACTGCTGGCAAGAAGGCCTTCATCACCAACCGGGTGGGCGACTGGGGCTTCATGATGGCGATGTTCTTCGCCTTCTGGGCCGTGGGTTCGCTCGACTACCTGCACATCAACGAGGCAGCCGGCACCCTGTCGACAACGACGGCCACCGCCATCGCATTGTTCGCGTTCGTCGGCGCCTGCGGCAAGAGCGCCCAGCTCCCGCTCTACCTCTGGTTGCCCGATGCGATGGAAGGCCCGACCCCGGTGTCGGCACTGATCCACGCGGCCACGATGGTCACCGCCGGCGTGTACCTGATGTGCCGTATCAGTCCGGTGCTGAACGTCGCCTCGTCGTACGCCCCCACCGTCATCGCGATCGTCGGTGCCGCGACGGCCTTCTATGCGGCGATGGTCGCGTTGGCGCAGAACGACATCAAGAAGGTGCTCGCCTACTCGACCGTCAGTCAACTCGGCTACATGTTCCTCGCTGTCGGATCCGGCGCATACACCGCGGCCATCTTCCACATGGTCACGCACGCGTTCTTCAAGGCGCTGCTGTTCCTCGGCGCCGGTTCGGTCATCCACGGCGTGCACAACGAACAGGACATGCGCCGCATGGGTGCGCTGCGCAAGTTGATGCCCATCACGTTCGGCACCTTCATCGTCGGCTGGTTGGCCATCGCCGGCGTCCCGCCGTTCTCGGGTTTCTGGAGTAAGGACGACATCCTGCTCGCGGCGTGGGACAAGAGCCCCGTACTGTGGGCCGTCGGTCTCGTCACCGCGTTGCTCACCGCGTTCTACATGACCCGCCAGGTGATCATGGTCTTCTACGGGGAAGCCCGTTGGCACGACGCGCACGAGGAGCACGGTGCGCACGGCGACATGGAGCCTCACGAGAGCCCATGGACGATGGCGCTGCCGTTGATCGTGTTGGCGGTGCTCGCATTCGCTGGCGGGATCATCAACCTGCCGTTCAAGGCGAGCACCGAGCGGCTCGCCCTGTGGCTCGAGCCGGTGGTCGGCGTCCACGACTCCACCACCGCGAAGGTGCCGTTCGCGCTCATCGCCGTCGCCGGCAGCCTCATCGGGATCGGCGTGGCGTTCGCGATCTACTACTACAAGAGGATCAAACCGGTGGAGCCCAAGATCCTCGCCGACGCCTGGGGATATGACCGCGCGGTCAGCGCGTTCATGGGCGGCCCCGGCCGCGCCTCGTTCGACGCCGTCGCATGGGCCGACGCCAACATCATCGACGGGGCGGTGAAGGGCGCCGGCCAGCTGGTGCAGGAGTCCGCCGGCCAGGCCCGGAAGGTTCAGAGCGGCAACGTGCGCAACTACGCCGCCGCATTGGGAATCGGAGTCGTGTTGCTGCTCGCTTGGTTCGTCGTCTTCCGGGGGATGCTGTGATGCAGTTTCCCATCCTCACGATGCTGGTGCTCTCGCCGGTCGTCGGCGCGCTCCTCGTGGCGGTCATCTCCAAGCGGCAACCCGATCTGGTGAAGGTCACCGCGCTGCTGTCCAGCGTGCTCACCGGCGGCCTGGCCCTGTGGGTGCTCTTCGCGTTCAAGTCGCACGACGACGGCTTCCAGTTCGCCAGCCAACATCAGTGGATCACGACCTGGGGGATCTCCTGGCACCTCGGTGTCGACGGAATCTCGATCTTCATGGTCGTCCTCACCGGTGTGCTGTTCCCGCTGGTGATCGCAGGCATCGATCCACACCACGACCACAAGCGCTACCTGTCGTGGATGCTGCTCCTCGAGGCCGGTGTGCTGGGCAGCTTCGTCAGCCTGGACCTGTTCCTGTTCTTCGTGTTCTTCGAGATCGTGCTCGTCCCGATGTATTTCCTCATCGGTGGCTGGGGCTACGACGACCGCGTCAACGCGGCGACGAAGTTCTTCCTCTTCACGATGGTCGGCTCCGCCTTCATGCTCGTCGGCATCATCGCCACTGCGGTCATCGCCAAGGCCGACAACGGCCACGTCACCTTCGACCTGATCAAGATCGCCGAGAGCGGTTCGTTCGGTGCGGGCACCGGTCGGTGGTTGTTCTTCTCGTTCGCCGTTGCGTTCGCGGTGAAGGTGCCGTTGTTCCCGCTCCACACGTGGCTTCCGGACGCGCACACACAGGCGCCGACCGGCGGTTCGGTCATCCTTGCCGGCGTCATGCTGAAGTTGGGCACGTACGGACTCCTGCGGTTCGGTGTGTACCTGTTCCCCGAGGCTGCCGTGTGGGCCCGACCGCTGATGCTCACGCTGGCGACGATCGGGATCCTGTGGGGTGCCATTGCGGCGACGATGCAGACCGACCTCAAGCGCCTGGTCGCGTATTCCTCGGTCGCCCACCTCGGCTTCATCGTGCTCGGTACGTTCGCACTCACGTCGCAGGCCATCACCGGCGGCGTGTTGCAGAACGTCAACCACGGCATCAGCACCGGCGCACTCTTCATCCTCGTCGGCATGATCTACGAGCGTCGGCACACCCGAGAGATCTCCAAGCTCAAGGGGCTCCAGAAGGTGGCACCGGTGTTCGCCGGCGTCTTCACCCTGGTGATGTTGTCGAGCATCGGCGTTCCCGGTCTCAACGGATTCGTGGGCGAGTTCCTCATCCTCATCGGATCGTTCGCAACGGCCAGGTGGTGGGTCATGGTGGCTGCGGTCGGCGTCATCCTCGCTGCGCTGTACCTGCTGTGGGCCTACCAGCGTGTGTTCCACGGCGAGCCTGACGAGGACAACAAGTCGTTCCCCGAGCTCAAGTGGAAGGAGGGCATGTTGCTGCTGCCCTTCGCCGCGATCATCGTCTTCGCCGGTGTCTACCCGAAGCCGATGCTCGACCGGATCCAGCCTGCGGTCGACAAGCTCCTCGTGCACGTCGAGCAACACTCCGACTGGCACGTGCCCACCGTTGAAAAGGGAGATGGCTGATGGGCGTGCTCGCTGCCGACACGCTGCAAGGTCCCAGCGTCGACTGGTTCGCGCTCAGCCCGATCTTCGTCCTGTTGGGCGGAGCGATGGTGCTCCTCGTCGCCGCCGCGCTCACTCCAAGGTGGCCGAAGCGGTGGTACGCACTGTTCACCGCCAAGATCGCGGTGGCGAGCGTGGTCCTGTGCTTCTTCCTCTGGCATCGCATCTCCACCAAGGGTCCGAGCACGCTCGTCGGCGACGCCCTGCACTTCGACAAGATGGCGATCTGGGTCACGATCACGATCTGCGTCGCCGTGTTCCTCGCCGCGCTCGTCACCGACGACTACCTCCGCCGCGAAGGTCTCGACGGTCCGGAGATCTACGCGCTCTACATGCTCGCCGCCATCGGTGGCATCGTCATGGGTTCCGCCAACGATTTGATCGTGATGTTCCTCGGCCTCGAGATCCTGTCGATCGCCCTGTACGTCATGGCCGCCAGCCACCGCAAGCGGATCAAGAGCCAAGAGGCCGGGATCAAGTACTTCGTGCTCGGTGGCTTCTCGTCGGCGTTCTTCCTCTACGGCGTGGCCCTCATCTACGGCGGCGCCGGCAGCACCAACTTCACGAAGATCCTGCTCGCGTTCAACACCAACGTGCCCGCGCAGAAGGGTCACGATGCGCTGATCCTCGCCGGCGTCGCGCTCCTCATCGTCGGCTTGGCGTTCAAGGTCGCGGCCGTCCCGTTCCACTTCTGGGCACCGGACGTCTACGAGGGTGCGCCGACCCCGGTCACCGCGTTCATGGCGTCCGCCGCAAAGGCGGCTGCGTTCGCTGCGATGCTGCGGGTGCTGCTCGAAGCGCTGCCCCACTGGAGCGCCGACTACCGGCCCGTCATCTGGACGCTCGGTGTCATCACGCTCGTCGGTGGGTCGGTGATGGCGGTCGTGCAGACCAACGTGAAGCGCATGCTCGCGTTCTCGTCGATCAGCCACGCCGGGTTCATGCTCGTCGGCGTCGAGGCCGCGGCCCACACCGCCGGTCTCCCCGATGCCGGCGACGGGCGGTCGGCCGTGCTGCTCTACACGATGATCTATGCGGTCTTGGTCATCGGCACGTTCGGCGTGGTCACCGCAGTCAGCCGTACGGGCGACGATGCCACTGGACTGGCGGCGTTCCGAGGCCTTGGCCGCAATCGACCGGTGCTCGCGATGGCGATGACGGTGCTGCTCCTCGCGCAGGCGGGGGTGCCGCTCACCAGCGGCTTCATCGCCAAGTTCGGCGTGATCCGTGCCGCCGTCGAGGTGCACAGCTACGCCATCGCGATCGTGGCGATGATCGCCGCGGTGATCGCGGCCTACCTGTACCTGCGCATCATGATCAGCATGTGGGTGAGCGAGCCCGAGTCCGGTGACGACACACGCGAACGCGTCCGAGTGCCGTCGTTCCTCGCCGTCGCACTCACCCTGTCGGTCGGCTTCACCCTGGTCGTGGGCATCTTCCCCGAATGGCTCATCCGCCTCGCCCCCTGACCGCCCGAGTGCCTCGCGCCCGTTCCGAGTGGGTCGACATCGGCCCGAGTCGGTCGCCGTCGGTCCGAGTCGGTGGCGACCAAGCGATTGAGTACTCGCACCCCCGGGTTCGAGTAATCACACGCATGCGCCACAGGGGAGGCGGGACGGGTGACGTCGCGCCCGGTCCGAGTCGGTCGCGCCCGGATGCGCCGCAGGGCTAGGGTCAGGCGTGGCGGACGAGGTCGTCGAACAGACCCTGTTGCTGGGGGTCGGTGTCGGCGGAGTCCTCCGGGTGCCACTGGGTGGCGACGATCCATCGCGATCCTTCGCACTCCGCGGCATGCACGATGCCATCGGCCGTCCGGCCGGTGACGACGAGACCGTCGGCGACGCGATCGAGCGCCTGATGGTGGACGCAGTGGCACGCGGTCGGCGACTCGGTGCCCATCGCCTTCGCGACGTGGGATCCGGCATCGAGTGACACCTGCGTGTACCGCAGCCAGTGCTCCTCGCTGCCGATGTGCTGCACGAGCGTGCCGCCCAGTGCGACGTTGAGCACCTGCATCCCCCGGCAGATCGCGAGCATCGGTACGTCGAGTTCCACCGCCGCCCGGACCACCGCCAGCTCGACCTCGTCGTGTTCGGCGACGATGCCGTAGATCTGCTCGGCGGTTGCCTCCTGGCCGTAGTGGCGGGGATCCACGTCGCCACCGCCGTGCAGCACGACGGCGTCGACGCGACGCATGAGATCGGGAACGCCGTCGACCAACGAGAGGATCGGCGGAAGCATGAGCGGGGTTCCACCCGCGTTGGCGACGCCGTGGAAGTAGCGGCGACCGGCCGCGAACGGCTTGCCACGGACTCCCTTGGCCTCGGGAGATCGGCGACCGACGATGAGGACGAGCGGGTTCACGGCTGCCAGCCTACGACTCGGCCAGGTGACGACTCGGCCAGGTGACGACTCGGCCCGTCAGACCCCGGCCCGTCAAGTCCCGGCCGCAGCGCGTGTGGCGGCACGGCGGACGAGCTCGTCGTAGATGGACTGCTGTTGGGGCTTGTGGGTGGCCGTGTCCTCGGGGTGCCACTGTGCGCCGACGACCCACGTCGCCGACGGAAGCTCGACCGCCTCGAGCTGCCCGTCGGGTGCGAACCCGCATGCCATCAACGGCCCGGCCAGATCCTGGATGCCCTGGTGATGGACCGAGTGGCAATGCTCGAGGTGCGTGGTGCCGGTCGCGACGGCGAGCCGCGAGCCCGGCGTCAGGTCCACCGTGTGCTCGCGCATCCAGTGGTCGCTGTTGCCGATGTCCTGCACGAGGGTGCCGCCGAGCGCGACGTTCAATACCTGCATCCCGCGGCACAGCGCGAGCATCGGCAGGTCGAGGTCGATGGCCGCCAGACACACGGCGATGTCGAGATCGTCATGGGCGGCGACGATGCCGTACAGCGTGTCGTCGTCGGGCTCGGCCCCGTACCGTCGCGGATCGACATCGCCGCCACCGGGCAACAGCACGCCGTCGAAGTGTTGCAGTACTGTCCGGGCGTTCGCCGCCAACTCCTTGATGGGCGGCACCAGCACCGGGACGCCACCGGCACGCGCCACGGCTCGGCTGTAGGGCTGGCTGCTGCTGAACGCATCACGCTTTCCCTCGTCGGAGAACGTGAGTGTGCGAGCACACAGTGCAATGAGGGGCGGCGGTTGGCTCATTGCTGCCATTCTGGCGCACTCGCGCCCGCCAAGTACCCTCGATGGACGTGTCAGACATGCTCACTCTCCGCAACCCGGCCACCGAAGCAGTCATCCACGAGATGCCGCACGCGACGGTCGACGACGTCGATGCAGCGGTCGCCCGCGCGAAGGCTGCGTCCCCCGCCTGGCGTGCCCTTGCACCCGTCGACCGAACCCGGTTGATGCGTCGGTTCGCCGACACGGTGGCCGCGCACGTCGACGAGTTGGCGCTGCTCGAGACCCGCAACATGGGAATGCCGATCGGAAGCTCCACTTGGTGCGCGAACGCGGTGGCGGACACGCTCCACTACTTCGCCGGCGCCGTGGAGAAGCACACCGGGTCGAGCATCCCCGTCGCCGGAGGCATCGACGTCACGTTCCATGAACCGCTCGGCGTGGTGGGAATGATCACGCCGTGGAACTTCCCGATGCTGATGGCGTCGTGGAAGGTCGGTCCGGCGCTCGCCGCCGGCAACACCGCGGTGCTCAAGCCCGCCGAGATCACTCCGCTCACGTCCATGCGCCTCGCCGAACTGGCGCTGGAGGCGGGCATCCCCGAGGGCGTCTTCAACGTCGTCGTCGGCCCGGGCTCCACCGCTGGATGGCGACTGGTCGAGCACCCCGATGTCCGCAAGATCGCGTTCACCGGCTCCACGGAGGTGGGTAAGCGCTTGATGGTGGGCTGCGCCGATCAGGTCAAGCGGGTCACCCTCGAGCTCGGCGGCAAGAGCGCGAACATCGTGTTCGCGGACGCGGATCTCGAGAAGGCGGCGGCCGCGGCGCCCGGCGCCGTGTTCGACAACTCGGGTCAGGACTGCTGCGCGCGGAGCCGGGTGCTCGTCCAGCGCAGCGTGTTCGATCGATTCCTGGAGTTGTTCATCGACGCCGCGAGGCAGTTCAAGGTCGGCGATCCGATGTCGACCGACACCGTCATGGGTCCGCTCGTCACCGCCGGCCACCTCGCTGCGGTGAGGCGCTACAGCGATGGGCTGGAGACGGTCTTCACCGGCGAAGTGCCCAGCGGCCCGGGCTACTGGCATCCGGTGATGATCGCCACTCCCGGTTACGACGATCCGGTGTGCCACGAGGAGATCTTCGGGCCTGTTGTCGTCGTCATCCCCTTCGAGGACGAGGCCGACGCGATCCGCATCTGCAACGACAGCATCTACGGCCTGTCGGGCTCGGTGTGGACCAACGACGGAGCGAAGGCGATCCGGGTGGTGCGGGCGATGGAGGCCGGGACCCTGAGCGTGAACAGCAACTCGTCGGTGCGTTACAGCACCCCGTTCGGTGGGTTCAAGCAGAGCGGCATTGGCCGCGAGCACAGCATGCACGTGCTCGACCACTACACCGAACTGAAGAACGTCTTCTTCGCCACCTGAACCCGCCACCCGCCCGATCCTTCGCTACCGTTTCTGCCGTGCGTGCTCTCACCATTGCCAACTCCAACGACGCCGACACCGGGTTCATCGGCGACCGCTTTCGCGAACACGGTTACGCATTCGACGAATGTCACCGCGAGTCCGCCGGTGAATGGCCCGACCTCGACGGCCACCAACTGGTGTTGCTGCTCGGGAGCGAGTGGAGCGTGTACTGGCCACAGGTGGCCGACAGCGTGCAGGCGGAGGTGGCGCTGCTGCAGGAAGCGGCGCGGCGCGACATTCCGGTGTTCGGGATCTGCTTCGGCAACCAGGTGATGGCGCACGCGTTCGGTGGCAGCGTGCAGAAGGCGGAGATCGTCGAGATCGGATGGATGGACGTCGAGAGCGACATCCCCGACGTGATCGCTCCCGGACCGTGGATGGAATGGCACTACGACGTGGTGACGGTTCCCCCGACGGCCATCGAGATGGCACGCACGGCTGCCGGCCCGCAGGCGTGGCAGATGGGTCGGATGTTCTGCACGCAGTTCCACCCCGAGGTGACCGAGTCGATGATCCGTCGATGGGCCACCGGTTTCGGTGCCGACGAACTCCATCGCATCGGCAGCAGTCCCGACGAACTGTTGGCGACCACGCGAGCTTCGGTCGGTGCGAGCCGAGCCAACGCCGATCGGCTCGTCGACTGGTTCTGCGAGAGCATCGTTCACTGAGCCTGCGGTACGGTCGCAGCATGGAACTGCATCCCGATCTGAAGGCCGCCATCGATGCCGGCGTCCACGGCCACCTGGTGACGATCAACGCGGATGGCTCGCCTCAGCCGACCGTCGTGTGGCTCGGCCGCGACGGTGACGAGGTGCTCGTCGCCCACCTCGGCGCCGGCCGGAAGATCAAGAACCTCGAACGAGATGCTCGTGTGACCGTGTCGTTCGAACTCGACGGCACCAGCGGCCCGGGTCTCATGAACTATGCGGTGCTCCATGGCACTGCGCGTCTCATGGCCGGGGGTGCCCCCGAGTTGTTGCAGGAGCTCGCCCCTCGGTTTCTCGGCGCGGGTGTGAAGTTCCCGCCCATGGAGGATCCGCCACCGGGTCAGGTCGTGCACATCGCGGTCGACCGCATCACGGGCAACGGGCCCTGGGTGGGCTGAGCGCGGTCAATTGATGCTGCCCGCGGCCTCGACGATCCATCGCTCGAACTCGGGGCGTGCCGCCAGCCGTTCACAGTTCGAGAGACGCTCCTGCGCGTACTGCCCGAAGTCGGTGTCGAGCGTGCTGATCGCCCGCTGCACGACCGCCCACATCCCCTCACGGAACTCGCTCATCATCTTCATCAACTGCAACCGCGCCCACCGCGCCGAAGTGACGGCGCCGAAGTAGTCGCGCAGCAACGATTCGTCGGCACCGTGATCGAGGCCGCAGTTCACGCTGAGGTTGGCGAGATCGAAGAACCGATCGTTCATCCCTGCGTACTCGTAGTCCAGCAACCAGACACGGGGCCCGCCGTCCTCGAACAGGACGTTGCCCGGCAGCAGGTCGTTGTGACAGGGGACGGCCGCAAGCGGTGCCCTCGCGAAGGCCATTTCGATCCGTCGGCTGAGCTGATGCAGCCGGTCGTACGACGATGGAGGGATGACGCCGTGGCTCGCCGCGTCGCGGGCGTGCCACTCCACGACCCGATGCACGGGGAACGCGCCGGCCAGCGCACCGCTGTCGTGGAAGCGGTGGAGCAGGTCGACCACATCGCCCAGGCGCTCGATGAACGGGTGGGACTCGAGGTGGTGCCCCGGGACCAACTCGGTGATGAGCGAGTCGAACCCGGGCAGGCGCCCGACGACGGCCGGGCCGATGCCCAGCTCCGCCGCCCGCGCTGCGGCCTCGGCCTCGTTGGCCCGGTCGATCCCGAGCAGCTCCGTCCGCTCGCCGGGCACGCGGACGACGAAGCGCCGGCCGTCCACGGATGCGACGTAGTTGGTGTTGGTGATCCCGCCGTGCAGCGGGGCGAGCGTCACGCGCCTGCCGGCCCACTGCGGGACCTGCGCCACCAAGGCCTCGATCGCCCCCTGCGTCATGGCAACGGTGTAGCACTCCTGGCAATGTGGTGCCATGACGGAGTGCGTGCTGGCCATCGATCTCGGGACCTCGGCCTGCTCGACCTCGCCGCGATTCCGTCACTGCTGCGGGTCGAACAGATGCACCACCCGGATCCGTCCACTCGATCGGTCATGGACCGGGCACTCGCCCGCCTCATCGCACTCCACTCCGAACTCTCACTCTCCTGAAGGAGCACACCCATGGGCCTGTATCCCTACGCCGACCGATACCCGGTCGTCCGCGCGTTCCCCGAGCACGGTCGTGACCGTGCCGAGATCCTCTCTGAGATCGAGGAGATGTCCGAGGTCGAGGACTCGCCGTACCACGAGGGCAAGATCAGCGGCTCGATCTACTCGGGTGACGAGGCGCACTACCACTTCCTCAACGAGGTCTTCGGCCACTACAGCCACGCCAACGTGATCCAGCGCGACATGTACCCGAGCGCAACGCGCTTCGAGGGCGAGATCATCGCCATGGCTGCCGACATGCTCCACGGGGAGGCGATCGAGGGGGGCACCGTGTGCGGTGTCCTCACCAGCGGCGGGACCGAGAGCCTGATGAACCCGTTGCTCGTGTACCGCGAGTGGGGACGCGAGCGCGGCATCACGTCACCGAACCTGGTCATGCCGGTGACCGCACACCCCGGCCTGATCAAGGGCGCCCACTACTTCGGCATCGAGATCCGCCATGCCGCGGTCACCGATCGCTACATCGCCGACATGGACTCCGTTCGCTCGCTCGTCGACGAGAACACGGTGGCGCTCGCCGGTTCGGCCGGCACCTACCCGCACGGGCTGATCGACCCGATCGAGGAACTGTCCGACCTCGCACTCGAGCGCGGGATCAACCTGCACGTCGACGGCTGCCTCGGCGGGTTCATCCTCGCCTGGGGCCAGGACCTCGGCTACGACGTTCCCGTGTTCGACTTCCGCCTTCCTGGCGTCACCTCGATCAGCGCCGACACGCACAAGTACGGCTTCGGGTTGAAGGGGTCGAGCGTCCTGCTGTACCGGACGCCCGAACTGCGTCGCCGTCAGTACTTCATCGTCCCCGACTGGCCGGGCGGGGCGTACACCTCACCGGGCATGAGTGGGTCTCGCTCCGGTGGGATCATCGCCGCCGCATGGGCTTCGATGGTCTCCCTCGGGCGCGAGGGCTACCTGGCCATCGCCGCCGACATCTTCCGCACCGCCGGCGAGATCCGGGAGACGGTCGAGTCGTTCCCGGAGCTGCGCGTGTTGGGTGAGCCGTTCTTCAACGTCGCGTTCACCACCACCGACGACAGTGAACTCGACATCTTCCTGGTCAACGACTTCCTGGCCACTCGCCGCTGGCGGCTGAACGGCCTGCAGAAGCCCAATGCGGTGCACTTCTGCGTCACCCGTCCGAACACGCAACCCGGGGTGGTGGCGAGCTTCCGGGCCGACCTCGCCGAGGCGGTCGAGTACGCGAAGGCCAACCGGGGCACGGCTGCCCGATCGGGCGCGCTCTACGCCGGGGGGATGACGACCGAGCAGGTGGAGTCGGGTGTGGCCTGGTGGCTGAACGCCACCCAGGCGCTCCCACCCGCGTGACGCACCATTTGTGGCGCGATTCACGTGGCGTAGTAGCGTCGAAAGCGATGTCCGAATTCCTGCGCGACTACCTCACCGTGGTCTGGTTCGCTGCCATTGCCCTGGTACTGGCCAGCCTGCTCCTCGGTGTGTCTGCATTGCTGCGTCCGTACAAGCCGTCCGCGGAGAAGAACACCGCGTACGAGAGCGGTGTCAACCCGGTCGGCGACGGTTGGTCGCAGAGCCAGGTCCGCTACTACATCTTCGCTCTGCTGTTCGTGGTCTTCGACGTGGAAGCCGTGTTCATGTTCCCCTGGGCCACCCAACTCGAGCGTTACGCGGGCTTCGGCCTCGTCGAGATGGGCGTGTTCGTCTTCGTCCTGCTCCTTGGCCTCGTGTATGCGTGGCGCAAGGGCGTACTGCGCTGGGTGTGATCGCATTGGGTCTTGTCGACAAAGGGCGTCTGCCCAAACCACTCACGTCCCTGTTCAACATGGGTCGGTCCTACAGCCTCTGGGTGTACCAGTGGGGCCTTGCCTGCTGCGCGATCGAGATGGGTGCCGCCTTCGGCTCGCCGCGGTACGACGTGATGCGCCTCGGTGTGATCCCGTTGCCCGCCAGCCCCCGCCAGGCGGACCTCGTCGTCATCTCCGGGACCGTCACCGACAAGATGGCGCCGTCCATCAAGCGCCTCTACGAGCAGATGCCCGAGCCCAAGTACGTGATCAGCATGGGCTCGTGCGCCAACTGCGGCGGCCCGTACTGGGACAGTTACTCGGTCACCAAGGGCGTCGACCAGATCATTCCCGTCGACATCTACGTGCCCGGCTGCCCGCCCCGTCCGGAGGCGTTGCTCGAGGGCGTCGTGCTGCTGCAGCAGCGCATCAAGAACGAGGACATGGGCGCCCGCTGGCGAGGCGAGGGCACCGTGGCGCTGCACCGCGACCCGGTCGTGGTCGGAGGTGGTCCCGTTGAGTGACGACACGGGCAACGACACGCTCGCATTGCCCGGCGACGCGCTGCGTGAAGGTGTCGTGCAGGCACTCCGCGACGAGTTGGGTGACGCCCTCCTCGACAGTCTGATCAAGCCGAACGACGACGTGTGGGTGCGTGTCCGCACCGATGCGTGGCGTCAGGCGGGTCTCGTACTGCGCGACCAGGTCGGCTGCGAGTACTTCGGGTTCCTGTCGGCGATCGACTGGATGCCCAGCCCATTCGGCCGCGGCGAGGACGATCCCACCGAGCCCACGCCCGAGCGGTCCACCGAGATCGTGCAGGGGTACACCGGCGGCGACACCCGCATGCAGGTGTTCGCCCGGGTCACCAACCTCTCGAAGCACTTCGGCGTCACGATCAAGGCCGACGTGGCCGACGAGATGCCGGCCGTCGACAGCTGGATCCCCGTCTACGCCGGTGCCAACTGGCACGAGCGCGAGTGTCATGAGATGTTCGGCATCGGGTTCCACGGTCATCCGGACCTGCGCAACATGTACCTGCCGACGGACTTCGAAGGTCACCCGCTGCGTAAGGACTTCCCCCTGCTCGCTCGTCTGGTGAAGCCGTGGCCCGGCATCGCCGACGTCGAGCCCCTGCCCGGTGACGACTCCGAGGAAGGTGCCGAGTGACCGATCTCGCCGATCGCCAGAAGCTCAGCTACATCGCCGCCCAGGCTGCCGACGCCCGGCTCAACGTCGAGCTCGAGACCGAGGGGATGACCCTCAACATCGGCCCGCAGCACCCCGCCACACACGGCACGCTGCGCATCATCGTGCGCCTCGACGGCGAGCAGGTCATCTGGGCCGAGCCCAGCGCCGGCTACATGCACCGTGGCTACGAGAAGCTCACCGAGGTGCGCACCTTCCCGCAGGTCACAGCACTGGTCAACCGCATCGACTGGCTGGGCAGCTTCGCCAATGAGGTGCCGTTCATCCTCGCCGCCGAGAAGCTGATGGAGATCGAGGCGCCGCCTCGAGCACAGTGGATCCGCACCATCCTCTTCGAGCTCAGCCGCATCGCCAACGTCTCACTGTTCCTCGGCGATCTCGGCGTGCAGCTCGGGGCCATCACGCCCGTGTTCATGGCCTTCCGCGACCGCGAGCACGTCCTCAACCTCATCGAGGGCGCGACCGGCGGTCGGTTCCATCCCAACTTCGACCGCATCGGCGGGCTCAAGGACGACCTGCCGGCCGGCTGGATCGCCGAGACCAAGCAGGTGATGAAGAAGCTTCGCAACTTCTGCGACGAGATCGAGAGCCTGCTGTTCGGCAACGAGATCTTCCAGAGCCGCCTGCGAGGGATCGGCGTGATCCCGGCCGAGGTGGCCAAGCAGTACGGCCTCAGCGGCGCGAACCTTCGCGCCAGCGGCGTCGACTGGGACCTGCGCCGCGACCAGTCGTTGCCGCTCGCCTACGACAAGGTCGACTGGAAGGTCTGGACCCACCCCGATGGCGACAGCTTCGCTCGTTGCTGGATCCGTCTGCAGGAGACGCGCGAAGCGACGATGATCGTCGACCAGTTGCTCGACGGGATCCCGAGCGGTCCTGTGATGGCCAAGGTCCCGCGCATCATCAAGGTGCCCGAGGGCGAGGCGTGGGTGAGCACCGAGAACCCGCTGGGGGAGATGGGCTACTACGTCGTCAGCAAGGGCGACCTCGGCCCGTTCCGGGTGAAGATCCGCTCGGCCAGCTTCAACAACATCTCCATCGTGCCGTGGGTGCTGCGTGGCGTGTACGTCCCCGACGTCATCTCCATCCTGGCCTCGCTGTACTTCATCCTGGGAGACATTGACCGGTGATGTTCGCGGTTGACGTTCCGTACTGGGCACAGTCGTTGCTTCGCGTCCTCGGTGGCACGGTTGCCGTGCTGCTGCCCGCCGGCACCATCGTGTACCTGTTCCTGTTCAAGATGATGAGCTTCATGCAGAGTCGTCTCGGCCCGATGGAGGCCGGCCCCTACGGGTCGATGCAGTTGTTTGCCGAGGTCGGCAAGTGGCTGCAGAAGGAAGACATCGCCCCCGAACGAGCCGATCTGCGCATCTTCCGCGCCGCGCCGCTCGTCGTGCTGATGAGCACCTTCCTGCTCGTCGCCGTGGTGCCGTTCGGGCCGGATGCGTACTTCACCCAGTTCGACGCCGGCGTGTTCTACATGCTCGCCGTCAGCAGCATCAGCACCCTGGGCATCCTCATGGCCGGCTGGAGCTCGGCCAACAAGTACTCCCTGCTCGGCGGTCTGCGCGCCGCCGGCCAGCTGATCGCCTATGAGCTGCCGATGGTGCTCGCCGTGCTCGGCGTCGTCATCCAGGCCGGCACGATGAACCTCCAGCAGATCGTCGTGAAACAGAACAGTGACGCGATCTTCGGGTGGGACGGCATCGGCTTTCCGTACATCCTCACCCAGTTCGTCGGCTTCCTCGTGTTCATGATCGCCGTCCAGGCGGAGCTCACCCAGACGCCGTTCGACATGCCCATCGCCGAGAGCGAACTCGTGTCGGGGTACATGACCGAGTATTCGGGCTTCCGCTTCCTCATCTTCTTCATCGCCGAGTTCGCCACCGCCGGAGTGTTCGCCCTCATCGCCAGCGTGCTCTTCCTGGGCGGCTGGGGTGTGCCGTTCACGTGGTTCGGATGGGACCCGGCGAACCTCGGCACGGTCGACAACTGGATGAACGTGGGCGGACCCCTCATCATGTTCACCAAGATGATGGTGCTCGCCGCCATCATCATGTGGGTCCGCTTCAGCTACCCGCGTTTCCGCGAGGACCAGCTGCAGCGCTTCGCCTGGAAGGTGCTGATCCCCGTGTCGCTCCTCAACATCATGCTCACCGCGATCCTGAAGGTGGCGTTCTGATGGCCGACCGCAAGAAGCCGAAGGTGCCCGGGCTCATCAAGGGCCTCGGCGTCACGTTCAACACCATGGCCCAGACGATGAAGCCGAAGAAGTTCGGCGGCGGCGCGGCGACGGTCCAGTACCCGCACGAGAAGGAGACGCCGCCCATTCGTGCCCGCGGCGTCATCGCCCTGCGCGAGGACAACTGCACGTCCTGCATGCTCTGCGTCCGCAGCTGCCCCGACTGGTGCATCTACATCGAGGCCCACAAGGAACTCGCGCCGCCGCGGCGCGCCGGCGGCGCACCGCGCAAGGTCAACAAGCTCGACCGATTCGACATCGACTACGCGCTCTGCATGTAATGCGGGATCTGCGTCGAGGTGTGCCCGTTCGACGCGCTGTTCTGGAGCCCCGAGTACGAGTACTCGGAGCCGAAGATCGCCGACCTCCTCCACGACAAGACCAAGCTCGGTGAATGGATGGAGACCGTGCCCGAGGCCCCCGCGCTCGAGGTCGGCGCCGAGAAGAAGAAGGGCAAGTGATGGTGCTCGCCTCCGACATCGAAGTCGCCCAGAACATCGGCTTCATCATCATCGCCCTCGCCATGGTGTTCGCCGCGGTTGGCGTCATCGCCAGCCGCAACGTCGTGCACGCCGCGCTCTCGCTCGTGATCGTGATGGCGGGCGCGGCAGCCCAGTACGTGCTGCTCGCCGCCGAGTTCGTGGCCGTCACCCAGGTGCTCGTCTACATCGGTGCCGTGATGGTGCTGTTCCTCTTCGGTGTGATGCTCACCCGCGCCAAGCTCGGCAAGGACGTCGACCTGAACAACAACAACGCGATCATCGCCGCCCCGGTGGCGCTGCTGCTGTTCGGCGTGCTGGCGTTCGTGCTCCTGAAGGGCTTCTCCGACGACAAGCTGCCCACCGACTCGAAGCCGCAGAGCACGCAGACCATCAGCGATCTCATCTTCAAGCCCTACCTGCTGCCCTTCTGGGCGCTCTCGTTCGTGCTGCTCGCCGCCGTCATCGGTGCCATCGTGCTGGCCAGGAAGGACTGACCGATGCTCGTCAACCAGTTTCTGATCCTCGGCGCGCTGCTCTTCTGCATGGGCGTGTACGGCGTGCTCACGCGGAAGAACGCGGTGATGGTGCTGATGAGCATCGAGCTCATCCTCAACTCGGTCAACATCAACCTCCTGGCGTTCGACCGGCTCAACGGGAGCAGCGACGGCAACGTCTTCGCCCTCTACGTGATCGCCATCGCTGCCGCAGAAGTCGGCGTCGGACTGGCGATGGTGCTGCTGATCTATCGCAACCGCAAGAACATCTCGCTCGACGACCTCTCGGAAATGAAGGGCTGACCGCATGTTCGCAGAAGAGACTGCAGCTGTGGCCGACGCCGCCGGTTGGTTCCTCACACACGCATGGCTGATCCCGGTCATTCCTGCCGCCGCGTTCTTCGTGATCATCCTCTTCGGCAAGAAGATGCCGCGGGGCGGCAGCGAGATCGGCATCGCCAGCATGGTCGCAGCCCTCGTCATCGCGTCCGGCGCCGCCTATCAGTGGATCGACCGCGTGGCGAACAGCGAGGAGGCCACAGCCGTCATCCGCACCAAGACGTGGTGGTCCAGCGGCGGCATCAAGTTCGCGATCGGCGAGCAGATCGACGGGCTCGCCATCATGGCGCTCCTCCTGGTCGCCTTCATCAGCACGCTCGTGCAGATCTACTCCACCGAGTACGTCCGCGGCGATCGGCGCTACACCCACTTCTTCGCCAGCATCACCCTGTTCTCGGCAGGCATGCTCACGATGGTGCTCGCACCCAACATGGTCCAGTTCATCCTCGGCTGGGAGATCATGGGCCTGTGCTCGTTCCTCCTCATCGGTCACTGGTGGGAGGAGGAAGCAAACGCACGCGCGGCGCTGAAGGCCTTCTTCACGGTGCGCACCGGCGACATGGGACTGCTGGTCGGTACCGCGATGCTGCTCGCCATCTTCGGCACGCTCGACATCGGCGGCGAGCACGGCATCAACGTGATGGCCGCCAACGGCGAGTTCTCGAGCAAGAACATGCTCATGTGGGCTGCGGTGGCGTTGTTCATCGCCGCCATCGGCAAGAGCGGCCAGTTCCCGCTCCACACGTGGCTGCCCGATGCCATGGCCGGGCCCACGCCCGTGTCGTCGCTGCTCCACTCGAGCACGATGGTGGTCGCCGGCGTCTTCCTGGTCGCTCGCATCTACCCCGTGTTCCACACCGGGCTCGACATCAACATCGCCGGCAACCACGTGAACCTCATCGCCGTCATCGGCGGGATCACCATCATCATCGCCGCCGCGTTGGCGTTCGTGCAGAACGACATCAAGAAGGTCCTCGCCTACTCCACGGTGAGTCAGCTCGGCTACATGATGATGGGTCTCGGCGTCGGCGCCTGGATGCCGGCCGTGTTCCACATCTTCACCCACGCCTTCTTCAAGTGCTGCCTGTTCCTGTGCGCAGGATCGATCGCCCACACCGGCAGCCATCACAGCTTCGACATGAAGGACGACATGGGGGGCCTGCGCAAGAAGATGCCGGTGACCTTCATCGCCTGGATGGTCAGCACCCTTGCCCTGTGCGGTCTGCCGTTCTTCAGCGGGTTCTTCTCCAAGGACGAGATCATCGACTCGGCGAAGCACAACAACTACACCGTGTTCTTCGTGGTCGGCCTCGTCGGCGCGGCGATGACCGCCGCCTACATGACCCGGGCCACCTACCTCACCTTCTTCGGCAAGCCCCGCGGCGGCGCCGCCCACTTCGTCGAGGGTCACGAGGACCACAGCCACGACGAGGCGGCCGACGAGATCCATCACGACGTCGACGGGCTCGACACCCACGCGCACGTGGCGCACGACGACCACGCCCCGCTGCACCACGGCAAGCCGTTGCCGTTCGCACCCAGCGACTCGTCGTGGCAGATCACCGTGCCGCTGATCATCCTCGGCACGCTGGCGTTCGTCTCGGGCTATCTCAACGCCGCGCCGTTCGGTTGGCACAAGTTCGAGACCTGGCTGGAGTCGTCGGTCGGTCTGCCCATCGGTGAGGGCGGCGTCCCCGAGGCCGCTGCGTTCCACTGGATCAACGCCGTGCCGAGCATCCTGCTGGTGGCCACCGGGTTCGCGATCAGCCTGTTCCTGTGCGTGCAGGTCTACGGCAAGGAGACTTCGCCGTTCAAGGGCCTCACCCAGCGCAACGCGCTGCTCGGCGCCGGCCACAGGTTCCTGGTCAACAAGTACTACCTCGACGCCCTGTACGAGGGGGTGATCGTCAAGGCGATCGCTCACCCCATCGCCAAGGCCGCGTACTGGACCAACCAGAACATCCTCGACGGCGTCGTCAACGCCGTCGGCATCGGTGGCAGACGCACCGGTCTCTGGGTGTACAAGAACATCGACCAGCGCGTCGTCGACGGCGCGGTCAATGGCAGTGGTGCAACCGCAAGAGGCGCCGGTGGCGCCTTGCAACCGGTGCAATCAGGCAAGGTCAGCATGTACGGAGCGCTGCTGTTCGGTGCCGCAGCAGTCGGTGCGCTCGTACTCGTACTCGTCAACAGCTAGAGGGATCCATGCACGACGTACTCCAGAACCAACAGTGGCTCCTGAGCCTTGGCACGTTCCTGCCCCTGGCAGGCGTGCTGGTGATGCTGTTCATCCCCAAGTCCGACGAGGTGATGGTGAAAGGCGTGGCCGTGTTCACGGCCGCCGCCACCCTCGCCGTGGGCATCTACACGATGATCCAGTTCGACTACGGGAAGGCCGGCTCGCTCCAGTTCTTCACCACGAACAGCTGGATCAAGCCGATCAGCGCGACGTACACCATCGGTCTCGACGGGATCAGCCTTCCGCTGTACATCCTGTCGATGATCATCACCCTGCTCGTGATGATCTACTCGTGGGACCACGTACCATCGCCGGGGAACCCCAAGGCCTTCTTCATCCTCATGCTGGTGCTGCAGACCGGGATGGCCGGCACGTTCGTCGCCCAGGACCTCATCCTCTTCTTCGTGTTCTTCGAAGTGGTCCTGCTGCCGATGTACTTCATGATCGGCGTGTGGGGCGGCGAGAACCGCCAGTACGCGTCGCTGAAGTTCTTCCTCTACACCATGTTCGGTTCGGCACTCATGCTCGTGTCGTTCATCGCCCTGTTCGTCGTCACCAAGAGCCACGCCGCGAACCCGGCCGACGCCAACTTCACGTTCCAGTGGTTCCTCGACAACGGGTCGGGCATCGCCAAGAACACGGCCATCTGGATCTTCGCCGGCATGTTCATCGGGTTCGCGGTGAAGGTGCCGATGTTCCCGTTCCACACCTGGCTGCCCGACGCCCACACCCAGGCACCGACGCAGGGATCGGTCATCCTGGCCGCGATCTTGCTGAAGCTCTGCACCTACGGCTTCGTCCGCATCGCCATCCCGTTCCTGCCGCAGGCCGCCGTCAAGTGGGCGCCGGTGATCGGGGTGCTCGCGATCATCGGCATCATCTACGGCGCGCTCGGCTGTCTCGCCCAGACCGACATGAAGCGCCTGATCGCCTTCTCGTCGGTGGCCCACATGGGCTTCGTGATGCTGGGGATCAGCACGCTCACCTCGCTCGGCATCAACGCCGCGCTGTTCGGAATGGTCGCCCACGGCCTCATCACCGGCATGCTATTCTTAGTGGCGGGCTAGGTGAAGGAGCGCTACCACACCCTCGAGATCGCTCGCCTCCGTGGCATGTTGCTGCAGATCCCGAAGATGGGCTGGATCCTCGGCTTCTGCGCGATGGCGTCGCTCGGCCTGCCCGGCCTGGCCGGGTTCTGGGGTGAGTTCCCGGCGATCCTGGCCTCGTGGAACCCGCTGCACGGCGCCGACCTCCCCTTCGGTGGACTGAGCCTCTCGCTGTTCCGCGTGCTCACGGTCATCGCTGCCCTCGGCACGGTGCTGGCGGCCGGCTACCTGCTGTGGCTCTACCAGCGCACGGCCTTCGGTGAGGTGTCGCCCGAGTTCGCCGGCGCCGCAGATCACGGCGGCGACCACGGTCACGGTGCTGCTGCAGGTGACCATGGCGACGACGACCACCACTCCGACATCCACGACGTGACCATGTTCGAGTGGATCGCCTGGACGCCGCTGCTCGTCGCCATCCTCGTGTTCGGCGTGTTGCCGCAGCTGATGTTCAAGGTCCTCGACCCGGGCGTGACCGAGCTCGTCAAGGTCTTCGGCGGGAAGTGACCTGATGCTCGGATCCATCCTCGCTGCCGTCGGCGACTTCGCCGCACCGAACGTCGACTATCACGCGCTCGCGCCCGAGATCATCCTCGCGGTGGGCATCTGCGCGGTGCTGCTCGTCGACCTGTTCGTGGCCGAGCACCGGCGTTGGATCACGGGCACACTCACCGGGTTCTTCCTGCTCGGCGCGGTGCTGCCGTTGGTGACGCTCGCCGTCACCGGCAGCGACGTGCGCGACGCACTCGGCAACGGTCGCTACATCGTCGACAACTTCAGCCTGGTGTTGAAGGCCCTGTTCCTCCTCGCCGGTTACGTCGTGGTCCTGCTCAGCACCAACGAGGTGGAGGAGGGCGGCTATTACCAGGGTGAGTACTACGTGCTGCTGCTCAGCAGCATCACGGGCATGGTCATGCTTGCGTCGTCGCGCGACCTCGTCAGCGTGTTCGTCGCCCTCGAGTTCCTGTCGATCCCGGCGTACATGATGGCGGCCTGGAAGAAGCGAGACCGCAAGAGCAACGAAGCCGGCGTGAAGTACTACCTGCTGGGTGTGTTCGCCAGTGCGGTGCTGCTGTACGGGATGAGCCTGCTGTACGGCCTCGCCGACAGCACCCTGCTCTCCGACATCAGCAAGGTGATGACCCTGGAGGGCGACAAGGTCGGCATCCAGGTCGTTGCGATCGTCTTCGTCATCATCGGCTTCGCCTTCAAGATCAGCGCCGTGCCGTTCCACAGTTGGGCCCCCGACACCTATGAGGGGGCACCGACCCCGGTCACCGCGTTCTTGAGCGTCGCCTCCAAGGCGGCAGGATTCGTCGGCCTGATCGCACTGGTCTTCCTCACCTTCCCCGCGGCGAAGGACGTCTATCAACCATTCCTGTGGGTGCTCGCCGCGCTGACGATGACGATGGGCAACCTCGTCGCCCTGAAGCAGCAGAACATCGTCCGCATGTTGGCGTACTCCAGCATCAGCCAGGGCGGGTTCATCCTGATGCCGCTGGCGATGGCCGGCACCGGCAACGCGGCCGAATCGTCGCTGCGGGCGGTGGTCGTCTACCTGATCATCTACGCCGCGACCAACCTCGGTGCCTTTGCCGTCATCATCGCCGTGTCGCGCAAGACCCGCAGTGGCCAGATCAGCAGCTTCGGCGGGCTGTTCAGTTACGCGCCCGGTCTGGCCGTGCTGATGACGATCTTCCTCGCATCGCTCGCCGGTATCCCCCCGCTCGGCGGCTGGTACGCGAAGTTCGGGGCGTTCCGCGCGGTGATCGACGCCGGCGGCGGCTGGGGCTACAGCATCGCGGTGATCGGCGCGGTCAACGCCG
>JBBQTC010000037.1:0-40597 GCA_038234785.1 Acidimicrobiales bacterium | reverse complement strand
CCGGCCGAACCGGATCGCCGACGAGCGGTGTCCAGTCGACGACCGGGGGAACCTCTCCGAGCCGGGCCGGGCCGCCGCGTTGGTCCACCATCGCCGCACGCGCCTCGGCCTCGAGCCGCGCGACATCGGCGCAGTCGTCGGTATGCAGCAGACGGACGTCCTCCTCCATCACCGCGCCAGCAATCGGTCGATCGTCGCCAGGATCGTCCGCCGTCTGCGACCAGCGGACTCGTAGGTGCGGACCATGTGCAGCTCGGCGTCGGGGAGGCGGTCCAGCAGTTGCACGATCTGGGTCGCTGCCAGCGTGTCGTAGCCCGCAAATGGTGGCTCACCGGCCGGTTCTGGCGCGGCGACGCGCGGGGCGAGCGGCGACGTCGCCGCCGGCTCGGGAGGGTGGTGCCAACGCTGTTCGATGGTCTGGCGGCCGTAGCGGACGGCCATCTCCCCCACCCACCTGGCGACCGTGACCCGTGAACGCACCTCGTTGGCCCGCTCGGCCACCATCCGGGGTACTTCGGTCCCGAGCTGCACCACGAGCCCCACGGGGGCGTACAGGACCACGTCGAGCACCTTCTCGGCAAGCGGGCGCGGCGTGGTCATGGCCGGCTCAGCGGAACAGTGGGCAGTCGTCGTCGCCGACGGGGCAGCCCGGCGCGCTCTGGCGCACGAGCAGGAAGCAACTCGGGCACAACTGCTCGTCGGCCCGCTTGGGCTGCAGGCGGTCGGTTGCCTCGCCACGCTCCTCGGGCTCTTCCTCTTCGTTCTCGTCCTCGTCCTCGGCAGCGACGAGCCGGTCCTTGAGGATGGTGTCCAGATCGGCCTCGACGTCGTCGGGGGCGATCATGTCGTCGTCGTCGTCCTCTTCTTCGTCCTTGTCCTTGTCCTTGTCCTTCACCACGACCGAACGTCGGACCGGACCGCTGGTGTCGTCCTCGTCCTCGTCGTCCTCCTCGTCGACAGCGACGAAGTCGTCGTCGTCCTCGGCCAGATCGTCCTCGGCCAGATCGTCGTCGAGCTCGTCCTCGTCGAGCTCAGCAGGGTCGATCTCGGCTTCTTCGGCCTCGAACTCTTCCTCTGGCTCCATCGTGATCTCGTCGTCGTCAGCCATTTTCGTTCCCTTGTCGCGTACCCCGTGAGGCCCGGGATACTAGGGCGATGGTCACCAGAGGCGACTGCTCGTTGATGTGACAACCGTCACTGAGGCCCGCGGCGAGCCTCCGCACGACGTTCTGCAGCCAGCCGCTCGAGCTCCGGGGCCTCGGTCGTGAGGTGCGTCATCGCCGACGCCACGGCCCGGTGGCCGGCCTGCTCGGCGATCAGTCGGTGCATCTCCAGTGCGATCCGTCGGTACGACGGGTGGCCCTGCGGCGACGATCTCAGCTCCAGCATGTGGATCGCTTCGCGGGCGTTGAACTGCATCGAGTAGCGCATGCGATAGGCCATCGACACCGCGTACTGTGCCTGTTGCGGGAACTCCTCCTTCAGCGCGTCGTAGAGCGACGCGGATCGGGCCATCGCATCGTCGAACACCTCGGCCACGCCGGCTTCCTCGACCAGTTCGGGCCGGACATAGCCGTGGTTGGGGGTGAGCGCTTGCCACTCGATGGTGAGCATCCGATGGCGCTGCAGGTCGCGGAACGCGCCGTAGTCGCTCAGCACGTCGAATCGGTAGTCGACACGCTCGAAGGCGCGACCGGGCTTGTGGCGACGGTTCTCGCGTTCGCCCACGTACGCCTGGAGCAGCGCCAACCGCTCGGTCGGCCCGAGTGATCGGACCCGCTCGAGCAGCTGCGTCTCGGGAAGTTGCGTGAGCGGGTAGCAGATGGCGGCGAGCAGCTTGTCCTCGGCGTCCGGGTCGAAGTCCACGAGTTGCACCGCGGGCGCCTGCTCGACGGGGGTGGTCGCGAAGAGCGACTCGACCAGCGCCGAGGTGTTCTCGCGGGTGGTACCGAGGTAGTTCGTCCAGCGGCCGCCGCGATCGGCGAGGTCGACGCGCTTGAGGAAGCTCGGGATCACCTTGCGCAGTTCGTGGAGCATGAGGTCCGCGTAGTGCCGCGCCTCGGGCAGCGGGTGAGCCCTCATGCGGATCAGCAGCGACTCGAAGGCCTGGCCGGAGCCGTAGATGCCGACGTTGCTGAGGGCCGCCGCGGGCAGCACGCCTCGGACTGCATCGAGTGCCTTGGCTCGGGTCGCCATGCGGTACACGAAGTCGCTGTCGCCCTGCTCGCGGGGCACGGTCGCCCGCACATGATCGGTCACCCGGTTGAGGAGCAGCGTGTAGCTGTCGAACACCCGGTCCATGTCGCCCACGTAGCGGGTCCCGAACCGGCTGGAGAGGATCGCCGGGTCGCGATAGAAGCGGTACCGGCCACCCAGGCGTGCGTCATATGCGATGTAGCGGGTGCTCTGCTCGAGGTAGCTCATCAGCCGCCCCCACTCGAGCACCTTGGTAAGGATGTTCGAGGCCTGCTCGCAGGCGAGGTGCACCCCTCCGAGCTGGGCGACGGAGTCGTCGCCGTACTCGAAGAAGACCTTCTCGTACAGCTCCTCGGCCCGTTCCAGACCGATCGTCGCGTCGACCGAGATGTCGCCGGCGATGTCGAGGTCACCGACGAACTCGTCGAGGAACAGCCGTCGCAAGCTCTTGGGGCTCCGGCTGTACCGCGCGAAGAGCGCGCCTTTGACCACCTCGGGAAGGTTCACCAGTGCGAACACCGGACCATCGAGATTGGTGAAGTACCTGCGGAGGATGTCTTCCTCGTCGGGCGTGAATTCCTCGGGGACGTACACCGTCACAGTGGGTCATCCTACGGTGGCCCCCGCCATCGGCGAGGGATCCCCGGCGAAGCCGATCAGAAGACGGTGACACCCCGAGGCCGTCGGTCGAAGTGCGCCAGCATCTGCTCTCGCAGTTCAGCCGACGTCCAGAGGTCGACGATGGTCATCGCCATCGCCTTGGCCCCATCGACGACCGCCTTGTCCCCCTCTGCGCTGCCTGCCCACTCGGCGAACTCGACGCTGTGGATCGGCACACCGTCGGGGGCAACCTTGATCATCGGATGGATGGACGGCACGAGATAGCTGATGTTGCCCATGTCGGCGCTGCCCACGACGTGCCTGCCGCTCGTCACGGGGTCCAGCACGGTGCGTCCGAGGCGGGCCGCGTTCTCGATGTAGGACCGCACCATCGGCATGTTGTCGATCATGTCCGCATACGTCTCCCCCACCCACGCGTGATCCATGGTGCATCCGCACGCGGCGGCCGCGCTCTCCAGACAGATGACGACGCGCTCCTTCAACGGTTGCAACGACTCGATCGTGCCCGACCGGATGTACCAGTCCATGGCGGCGTCGGACGGAACGATGTTCGGCTTGTCCCCGGACTTGGTGAAGATGCCGTGGATCCGCTCGTTGGGCCGGATGTGCTGCCGGAGCGCAGCGATGTTCATGTAGGCGAGGACCGCGGCATCGAGGGCATTGCGGCCCTCCCAGGGAGCGGCGGCCGCGTGAGCCGCCTTCCCGTGGTACTCCACCTCGAGTTCCTGGATGGCGATGCAGTCGATCGTGATCAGGTCCGCGTCGGCTGGATGCACCATCATCGCCGCGTCGACGTCGTCGAACGCACCGGCGCGGGCCATCTTCACCTTGCCGCCACCACCCTCCTCGGCGGGCGTCCCCATGATGCGAACCCGGCCCCCGGCCTGCTCGGCGACGTAGGCCGCCGCCAGGCCAGCGCCGAGCCCGGCCGTGGCGATGACGTTGTGACCACAGGCGTGGCCGACTCCGGGCAACGCGTCGTACTCGCAGAGCACGGCGATCGTCGGTCCCTCGCTGCCGGCGGTGGCGTCGAACGCCGTGTCGATGCCGTAGGCGTGCCTCGTGGTCGTGACACCCTGCTCGATCAACAGGTCGGTGAGCGTCTGGTGAGCGAAGTGCTCCTCGTAGTTCAGTTCGGGATGATCGTGGATGGCGCGGCTGGCATGAACCAGCCTCGGCGCCAACGCGTCGACCCGATCACAGACCGCCTGCTTGAGTGCTTCGACGTTCATCTCAGTTCCCTCCATGGGTGAGCACGATCTTGCCCAGCTGCTCGCCCTGCTCGAGGCGGGCCAGCGCATCGACGTACTCCTCGAGGCGATAGGTGCGGTCGACGCGGATGTCGAGACCCTGTGCAACGAGGGCGGACACCTGGTCGAACTCCTCGTAGCTGCCCATCGTGCTGCCGATGATCTCGATCTGCTTGAAGAACAGACGAGGCAGGTTGAGCTCCACCTTCGGGCCCGACGTGCCACCACACACCACCAGCCGTCCGCCTGGCTTGAGCGAGCGCACCGATTGCTCCCATGTGGCGGGGCCGACGCTCTCGACGACGACGTCGGCCTCCACGGGCCACTTGGCGGCGGCACTGTCGTGGACCTCGGCCGCTCCCATCCCGAGCGCCTCGGCGCGCTTGGCCTCGCTGCGACTGGTGGCCACGACCGTGCAGCCCATGTGTCGGGCGATCGCGAGTGCGGCGCACGAGACGCCCGAGCCGATGCCCACCACCAGCAGGGTGTTCCCGGGTCGGAGGCGAGCGCGGCGCAGCATGCGGTAGGCGGTCAGGTATGCCAGCGGAAAGGCGGCGCATTCCTCCCAGGTGCGCCCCGCCGGCCGAAGCCGCACGTTGCGCGACGGTGCCACCGCGTAGGTGGAGTGGCCACCCCAGCAGTGCTCTCCGTAGATCATGAATCCGGGACCCATGGGGCTGTCGTTGCCCCACGCCACGATCTCGTCGACGGGCGACACACCGGGGTTGACGACCACCTCGTCACCGACCTTCACCGAGGCGACGTCGTCGCCCACCGCTTCCACCACACCGGCGACGTCACAGCCGGGAACGTGTGGGAGGGGCGGCTTCGGCATCCCCCGGGTGACCCAGAGATCCATGTGGTTCAGCGCACTGGCGACCACTCGGATGAGCACGTCGTCGCGACCCACGGTCGGCTGGTCGATGGAACCGAGCCGATAGCTCCCGGGTGAGTCGTCGAGAATCCAGGCCTGCATCCGGCCGACCCTAGCTGTACGCGACGAAGGCGTCCGGTTCGACGACGACCTCGAGGCTCGACGCCGTGGACCACCGCACGCCGTCCACCCAGATCACGAGCGGACGGGCGAACTCCCAGCGCTGCGTGGCAGCGGATCGTGCAGTCAACCGCGGATGCGGCAGGTGGGTCCCGGTCCTCGAGCGCCGACGAGCCTGCAGACGGGCCCGCATCGACATCGCCGAGTCGACCCGAACGCTGTCGGTCCGGCCGTCGTTCGGATGAGAACGGGGGGCGACGTCGAAGTGGCCGAGGAACTGGGCGTTCATGACCAGCACCACCTCGCCCCTCCACCACGAGCGGCGCGCCACGATGTGTGCGACCGCCCACGTCGTGTCGCCACCGGCGATCACCCGGACTGCGTCGACGGGGGCGCGGGTGACGGTGCCGGGGAATCGTCCCGGCGCGCCACCACCCATCGTGCGCGCCAGATCGCCGCTCGCCAGCCCGACCGGCGGAACCTGGCGGTCCGACCGTCGGTGATGCGCCACCCACTCCCCGGCGACGGCGTCATCGTGAACGACGTGCAGATCGTCGGGCGCGGGCACCGCCTCACCCCAAGGCTCACCCGGCTTGATCGTCACCGTCGACCTCCACCGCGCTCGACGCGGCGACGACACCACGGAACAGCGCGTCGGCGGCCTGCTCGGCCACCCGGCGGGTCTCTCGAGACGGCGCCATCATGCCCAGTTGGCGGACGAGATCGATGAGCTGCTTCATCGTGCGCACGAAGTCGCCGCCCGAGAGCTCCTCGGCCGCCACCACGTCGGCGAAGCCCTCCCCCGCCGCCCATGCGTAGGCGACGGCGACGAACGTCGGATCCGGAGGACGGTGCACGTTGAGGCCGGCCTGCTCCTCGACGTCCTGCAGCTCGTAGCTGATGCGAGCGATCGACTGCCACCGGCGACGGGCCATCGGCGAGGGATACCACGGCGCTGGTGGCGCTTCGGGGCTGCGGTGCTCGTACACGAACACGCTCATCAGCCCAGCGAGCGTCGGTGCGTCCAGGCCGTCGAGCAGACCCTGGCGTACGCACTCGACGATCAGCAGGTCGCACTCGTGGAACGTGCGCGCCAGGATCTCGCCGGCACTGGTCAACGACCACCCGTCGACGTACCCGAACTGCTGCAACACCCCGAGCACCTTGTCGAAGTCGCGGGCGATCGACTGGCTCCGACCGCGGACCCGCTGGCGCAGCTCCTCGACTTCGCGCGCGACTCGTACGGCCTGCGTCGCGGCCTTGAGCCGGTCATCGAGCTCCGGATCGTCCTCCACCGGATGAGTGACCGGCTGATCCTCCGCGGTGGCACGGTGGGACCGCGCATGCGGCTTGGTCTCGGCCCGTTCGAGGCGAAGGGCGAGCTCCTTCTGGAAGTCGTGCCGGTTCGGGGCGTAGTTCGTCGGCATCTCGACGCGCCCGATCGACTTCGGCGGCGTGTCGAAGTCGAACGCGGTCAACATCAGCGTGTCGCGCCGGGTGGTGAGACCGGAAAGGCGGACGCCGCCCTTTCGGTGAGCGACCGTCATCACCGCGACGCGGCCGACGTAGCGACCCTTCTCCACATGGATGATGTCGCCCGGGCGCAACTTGAGCAAGGCGAGGGTCACCACGTCGTCTCGGCCGATCACGCCGGCCACACGCGAGGCCTCGGCGCCCTCCTGCTGCCGTCGGTACTCGTCGATGTCGCCGTACGGACTCTGGGCCTTTTCGTACAGGTCGGCGAGGTGCTGCTGGCGGCGTTCGAGTCGGGCCTCGATCTTCACGACGTCGCGGTCGGCCTGATACTGCGCGAACGACAGGTTCAACAGGTGGTGGGCCCGCTCGCTGGTGTAGGACCGCACGAGGTTGGCAGCCATGTTGTACGTCGGCCGGAACGCCGAGTTGAGGTGGAAGGTACGGCTGCTGGCGAGCGCCGCAACCTGTTCGAACGGGACGAACGGACTCCACAGCACGATGGCATGGCCGAGATCGTCGAGCCCGCGACGGCCGGCCCGACCAGTGAGTTGGGTGTACTCGCCCGGCGTGAGGAACGTGTGATGGTCGCCCGTGAACTTGGTCAGCTTCTCGATCACCACCGACTTGGCGGGCATGTTGATCCCGACGGCGAGGGTCTCGGTGGCGAACACCACCTTGACGAGTCCCTCGACGAAACAGGCCTCGACGACCTCCTTGAACGGAGGCACCATGCCCGCGTGGTGAGCCGCCACCCCGGCCTCCAGTTGGGCGAGGAACTGGCCGTACCCCAGCACAGCGAGATCGGCGGGGTCGATCGCTCCGAGGCGGGCATCGACGATCTCGCGGATGCGGTCGCGGTCGGCGCCGGTGGTGAGGCGCAGCCCTGCGGCCAGGCAGCTCCGAGCGGCCTCGTCGCACTGGTTGCGACTGAAGATGAAGTAGATCGCCGGCAACATCCCGTTGCGCTCGAGCACCTCCACCGTCTCCAATCGCGACGGCGTGAACAGTCGGCGGCGCCCCTGACGACTGTTGCGGTTCTTCGGCCCACGCGTGCCACGAGCGGCCTCCTCGTCGAGACGAGCTGCGTCGTGGTTGTAGCGACCGTTGACGAGCGTCGGCAGCAAATGCAGCCGCTCGTGCGTCATGTCGCCGATCAGGTACAGGTTGTCGAGCCGCACCGGCCGCTGGTCCTCGAGGATCGGGCGGGTGTGACCTCGAACGGTCGTGATCCAGTCGGCGAGCTCGGTGGCATTGCTGACCGTGGCCGACAGGCACACCAGACGGACGTGCACGGGGAGGTGGACGATGACCTCCTCCCAGACCGGGCCGCGGTAGGTGTCCTGGAGGAAGTGCACCTCGTCGAGCACCACCGCGGCGAGATCGCGTAGGCCCGGGCTGCGGGCGTAGATCATGTTGCGCAGGACCTCGGTGGTCATCACCACCACGGGCGCGTCGCCGTTGATCGTGTTGTCGCCGGTGAGCAGTCCGACGTTCTGCGGCCCGAGGCGCTCGACGAGGTCGTGGTACTTCTGGTTCGACAGTGCCTTGATGGGCGCCGTGTAGAACGCTCTGCGCCCGTCGGCGACCGCCGCATCGATGGCGTACTCGGCGACCACGGTCTTGCCGCTCCCCGTCGGCGCGGCGACGAGCACCGATTCGCCGGCATCGAGCGCATCGAGTGCTCGGAGCTGGAACCCATCGAGCGGGAAGGCGTAGTGGGCGATCAGTTCGGCCCGGTCGTCACGCACGGGCCCCATCGTGTCAGGCCGCGGCCTCTGCCCGCTGCTTCCGTTTCTGGAAGATGCGGCCGATCACGATCGAGATCACGTAGAACAGCGTCATCGGGATGGCCAGGGCGAGCATGCTGTACGGGTCGCCACTGGGCGTGATGATCGCAGCCAGAGCGAAGATGATCACGGTTGCGTAGCGCCACTGCTTCATCAACGTCTGCGGCGTGAGGACGCCGACGAGCTGGAGGAACACGAGGAGCACCGGGAACTCGAAGGTGATGCCGAACGCCGCGATCATCAGACCGACGAGGCTCACGTACTTGCTGACCTGGAAGTTGGCTTCCACGTCGGCTCCGGACCAGGAGATCAGGAAGTCGAGGGCCGGCGTCAGCGTCCAGTAGGCCACGGCACCTCCGAGGAGGAACAAGCCCACCGAGCTGAGCACGAAGGGCACGGCGTAGCGCTTCTCCTTGGCGTGCAGCGCCGGCACGACGAACCGCCAGACCTGCCACAGGATGACCGGCAGGGCGAGGATGATGCCGCCGTAGGTGCAGATCTGCAGGCGAGTGGTGAACCCCTCGAGCGGCCCGAGGAACTGCAACGTGCACTTGCCGACCAGCTCCGGCTTCTGCTTGCACAGGTCGGTGTAGGGCCGGCGAAGGAAGTTCAGCACCTGGTCGTACATTGCCAGCAGGATGATGATCCCGACCACCACGGCGAGCAGCGACCGGATGATTCGGGTCCGCAGTTCGGCGAGGTGCTCGGTGAGTGTCATCCGATCATCGGGGCTCTTGATCTTCGTCTTCTTCTCACGGCCGGTGAAGGGCAGTTTCATTCGGACGGGTCCTCTGCGGCGACGTCGCGAGGTTCAGGCACCTGTCGGCGGGGATTGGCCGAGCCGAAGTTCAGGCCCTGCTCACGCTTGATGGGCGCCTTCGGCGGTTCAGGCTCGGCGACCGGTGCGGTCGTCGTCGGAGTGCTCGTGGCGGTGCTCGTCGGCTGGTCGTCGAGCTTGAAGCTCGTGGCCTTGCGCATCATGTCGGCGGTGTCCTTCAATTCGCGCATCGGGTCGTCGAGCACCTCGCGAAGTTCGCCCTGAAAGCCATTGGCCATCTTCTTGAACTCGCCGTAGGCGCGCCCGAACTTGCGGACCGCATCGGGGAGTTTCTCGGGGCCGAGCACGATGAGCGCGATGAGCAGCAGGAAGATCAGCTCGCTGCCCTGGATGTTGAACACGTCGGCGAGTCTAGGAGGTCGTCGGCGGTTGCAGCAGGCGTGGCATCATCATCGCGTGCAACAACGGATTCCCTCTCTCCTCGAGCACCCGATCGGATTCGCCCACCGAGGGGCCAAGGCATACGCGCCAGAGAACACGATCGACGCCTTTCAGCTCGCTCTGCGGCTCGGTGCCACCGGGTTGGAGAGTGATGTCTGGGTCACCGCCGACCAGGTCCCCGTGCTCGACCACGACGGCGTGGTCCGCCGAACATTCGGTCGATCGCGACCGATCGCGGACCTCCGTCGCTCCGAGCTGCCGAGTCACATTCCGTCGATGGTGGACCTGGTAGAGCAGTGCGGGTCCGATTTCGAACTGTCGCTCGACCTCAAGGATGCCGACGCGGGTCAGCGAATCATCGACGTGGTGGCCGAGGCTGCTCCGGCGCTCGTCGAGCGCCTCTGGCTGTGCAGTCCTGTCTGGCAGTCACTGCTGCCCCTGCGTGGTCAGGGCGCCAAGTTGGTCGACAGCACGCGGCTGCAAAAGATCAAGGAGGGTCCCGAACGGCGCGCAGCGACGCTCGCCAAGGAAGGCATCGATGCGGTCAACATGCACCACACCGATTGGAACGGCGGGCTCGTCACCCTGTTCCATCGCTTCGAGCGGGTCGCCTTCGGCTGGGACATGCAGGACGTCTTCATCCTCGAACGCTCGCTGTTGATGGGCCTCGATGGCGTCTTCAGCGACTTCACCGACCGGATGGTGGACGCGCTACGCGCCGTGGCGTGACGAGAGCGGATCTACAGCCAACGCCAGTCGCGGCTCGGCCAGATCACGACGAACGCCCTGCCGAGCAGGTCGCTGTACTTGATGGGGCCGATGTCGCGGCTGTCTTTGGACCCGCCACGATTGTCACCCATCACGAACACCGAACTGTCGGGAACCGTCAACTGCTGCTGCTCCCCACCACACTGCCCGGGTTTGACGACGTCGGGATCGAGGTAGGGCTCGACGAGCTCCTTGCCATCGATGTAGAGCACACAGCTGCGGTACTCGACCGTCTCCCCGGGAAGGGCCACGACGCGTTTGATGAGGTCGCGCTCGCCGGCGCCCTCGATCGTCTTCAGGACCACGACATCGCCACGATTGGGGTCGTGGAGGCGGTAGCTGAGCTTGTTGACGAGCACTCGGTCGCCGTCGTGGAGCGTGGTGTCCATCGAGTGGCCGGACACCGCGAACTGCTGCAGGACGAACGCCCGGACCAGCAGCGCGGCGCTGACGGCGACGATGATGACGATGATCCACTCGGTCCAGGCGTTGGTCTTTCGCGCCGGCGCCTCGTCGATGTCGTCGGGATCTCCCGCATCGTCGTACTCGTCGGGCAGGAGCGTCTCGGACATCGGCGTTCACGTTATCCGTCCTGGTCGGTGGACGGGCGGCGGGGCTACAAGGACGCGATCAGCTTCTCGACGCGTTCGTCGCGGCTCCTGAACGGGTCCTTGCAGAGCACCGTGCGCTGGGCCTGGTCGTTCAGCTTGAGGTGCACCCAGTCGACCGTGTAGTCGCGCTTGCGCTCCTTGGCCCGCTTGATGAACTCGCCGCGTAGACGGGCTCGAGTGGTCTGGGGCGGGATGTCGACCGCCGCCTCGATGTCGGCGTCGATGCACATGCGCTCGATCAGCCCACGATCCTGCAGCTTGTAGAACGGGCTGCGGTCGCGGGAGATGTCGTGGTACTGCAGGTCGAGCAGCTGCACCCGGGCATGGCCGAGAGGCAGGTCGTGACGGGCTCGGAACGCGTCGAGGAGCCGATACTTGATCACCCAATCGACCTCGCGGTCCAACTTGAGCGGATCGTTCTCGATCGTGCTGATGCAGTGCTCCCACATCTCGAGCGCCTTCTGCTCCAGCGGCGGGAAGCCCTTGGTATCGGCGTAGCGCAGGGCCCGGTCCAGGTATTCGCGCTGGATGTCGAGCGCACTCACCTCCCGCCCGTTGGCCAGACGAACCTTGCGACGGCAGGTCATGTCGTGGCTGATGTCGCGGATGGCCCGGATGGGGTTCTCCAACGTCATGTCACGAAGGACCACACTCGGGTCCTCGAGCATTCGGAGCATGCACGCCGCGGACCCGACCTTCACGAACGTGGTGTACTCGCTCATGTTGCTATCGCCCACGATCACGTGCAGGCGCCGATACTTCTCCGCATCGGCGTGCGGCTCGTCGCGGGTGTTGATGATCGGCCGACTCCTGGTCGTGGCCGAGCTGACGCCCTCCCAGATGTGCTCGGCTCGCTGCGCGATCGAGTACAGCGGCCCTCTCGCCGTCTGCAGGACCTTGCCCGAACCGGTGTAGATCTGGCGGCTGACGAGGAACGGGATCAGCACCTCGGCGTAGTGCCCCAGGTCGTCGGTGCGGCTGGTGAGGTAGTTCTCGTGACAGCCGTAGCTGTTCCCGGCACTGTCGGTGTTGTTCTTGAACAGGTAGATGGTGCCGCGGATGCCTTCCTCGCGCAGGCGCTGCTCGGCGGAGTGAAGCAGACCCTCGAGGATTCGCTCGCCCGCCTTGTCGTGCACGACGAGGTCGTACAGGCTGTCGCATTCCGGGGTGGCGTACTCCGGATGCGAACCGACGTCGAGGTAGAGGCGAGCGCCGTTCTGCAGGAAGACGTTGCTGCTGCGACCCCAGCTGACGACCTTGCGGAACAGGTAGCGCGCCACCTCGTCGGGACTGAGTCGGCGCTGGCCGCGGAGCGTGCAGGTGACCCCGTACTCGTTCTCGAGTCCGTAGATTCGACGCTCCATGCGCGCACCGTAGCGCAGGATTCGTCGAGTGTGCGTGCTACCGACGCACGAAGTGCAACGTCTCGCCGGGTGTCGCCTGTGCGACCCGGGCGACATCGTCGGGATCGACCACCGCGATCACCGGATACCCACCGGTCACGGGGTGGTCCGCCAGCATGACGATCGGCTGACCGTCCGGCGGCACTTGCACCGCGCCCTCGACGAGACCCTCCGACGGGAGCTCTTCGTCTCGCTGCCGAACCAAGGCCGGCCCCGACAGACGGACGCCGACGCGACTGGTGGACGCGACGGTGAACGAGGCGGAGGTGAGGACCGACCAGGCCGGACCGTCGAACCAGTCCAGACGCGGGCCGGGCCAGATGCGCACCGAGTCACGTAACGGGCGTCGGGCCGCCGGCTGGGTCGCGGCCGCGGTGGACGGATCCGGGCCCACGACCAGCGCCGCATCGAGTCCTCCGCGCACCGAAAGGTATAGCCGAGCCCCCTCGTACAGGCGCCCGATCCGGATCACCGCGCCCGGCGGAAGCACCACGGGACTCCCCCACCCGACGGGTGGACCGTGCTCGACCGACACGTCCGCGACGGCGCCGGTGATGGCGACCATGGTGGGATCGTCGAACTGCACCGACATTCCCCCCGACGTCTCGAGTCCGCCCGCATCGACGGGATTCCCGACGAGTCGGTTGGCGAGCGCGTGCGAGACAACGTCGACCGCTCCCCCACGTGCGGCGCCCAGCCATGCCCGCCCGGGACGGCCGGCGTCGACGACGGTCGTCGCGATTCCCCACGACACCATGCGGATCACGTCGGCAGGAACCTCACCCGCGTGCCCGGCGGCAACGTGGCCGGCGGGTCGCGATCGTCGTCCCACATCGCAAGGTCGGTCCGCCCCAGGAGGTGCCAGCCACCTGGACTGAGCTTCGGGTAGACCGCCGAGAATCCCGCGGCGATCGCGACCGACCCCTCGGGCACACTCGTCCGCGGCGACGCGCGGCGAGGCAGGTGGAGGTCGCGGTGGAGACCTGCCAGATAGCTGAAACCGGGCATGAAGCCGCAGAACGCCACCGTGTAGAGTGCTGACGAGTGGAGGTCGATGACCTCGGCGACGCTGAGGTCGGTCGCTCGGGCCACGTCGGCGAGGTCGATGCCGTCGTACCGCACCGGCACCGTCACCGACTGCCCGGTCTCGGTGGGCACGGACGATTCGGGGAGGGGCAGTCGCTCGACGTCGAACGATCCGTCGTGGACGACCAACACCGTCAGCGCCGCAGGGACCACCTCGACGACTCCCGCCAGCGCAGCCGACCTCCACGAGGTCGATGCGGCCATCACGTCGTCGAGCGAATCGAACTCCACGAGGACCGCGCGCGGGCCGTACGGGAGGACGTTCACGCCAGGAACGAGCGGGCGGAGAACCCCGCAGCGGAGAGCTCGCGAGCGACGGCGGTCAGGATCGCGGGGGCGCCTGGAGTGTCGCTGTGCACGCAGATCGACTCGATCCCGTCCTGCGCGAGTCGCACGGCATGGCTCGCAGCGGCGGACGCGTCGGTGATGACTGCATCAGGTTCTCCCCGTGGCACCAGCACTCCGGTGGGCGTGTACCGCCGGTCGGCGAAGCCCTCCCTCACGAATCGGATGCCGGCGGACTCGCAGGCAGCCTGGACGACGCTGCCGGGAAGCCCGAGCACGGCGAGGCTCGGGTCGACGAGCCTGACGGCATCCACGACCGCAAGTGCCTGGACCTCGTGGGTCACGATCGCGTTGTAGAGCGCACCGTGAGGCTTCACGTAGCGCACGCGCCGATCGACGAGCGCTGCGAAGGCTTGCAGTCCCCCGAGTTGGAGGATGACCGAATCGGTGAGGTCGGCCGGCCCCATGTCGATGAATCGTCGACCGAAGCCGAGCAGGTCCGGATACCCGACCTGTGCGCCGATCACGCAGTCGTGCTCCACCGCGAGCTCGCACGTGCGCCGAATCGTGGACGGGTCACCTGCGAAGGCGCCGCACGCGATGTTCACCGATGTGAGCATCGGGGCCAGCTCGCGATCAGGTCCGCCGGACCACGCGCCGAACGCTTCGCCGACGTCGCTGTTGAGATCGACCGTCGACATCAGGCGGAGAGCGCAGTGGCCACGGCGTCGTCGCTGAGGCGCCGGAAGCACCGGCGCCCGTTGCGGCGTGAGAGCACGGCGACCTCGAGCTCCGTGGCGGCCAGGGTGCGCTCGGTGCCGCTGAGGGCGGCTGTGGCCGACCTGATGGCTGCTTCGAGCGGCTGGTCCTCCGCATAGGACTCGCCGAGCCGACCGTTGATCGCCTCGGCATCGCCGCCCAGCACACTGAACCGGCGCTCGTCGACGACCGTGCCGTCGTACAAGATGTGGAACAGCTGATCACCCATGGGAACCAGGCCGACCTCGGCGACGAGGATCTCCACCTCCATCGGCTTCATCTCGTGGGTGAAGATCTGGCCGAGGATCTGCGCGTAGTTGTTGGCGAGGCTCCGGGCGTCGACGTCGTCGCGGCTGTACTGGAAACCCTTGAGATCGGCTGCACGGACACCGGCCACCCGGAGCTGGTCGAACTCGTTGTACTTCCCGACGCCGGCGAACGCGATGCGGTCGTAGATCTCGCTGATCTTGCGCAAGGTGTTGCTCGGGTTCTCGGCGACGAGGGCGATGCCATCGAGGTATCGCACCGCGACGAGTGCACGCCCACGGGCGATGCCCTTTCGCGCGTAGTCGGCACGATCCTTCATGATCTGCTCGGGGGCGACGTAGAACGGCATGCTCATCGGGCACGCACCTCGCTCACGATCGACTCGAACACGGTGACGAGCTCGGCATCGTCGAGCCGGGACCACCCGTCGGCGGTGATGGTGGCGACCACCGGATAGATCCCTCGGAGCGCATCGGGGCCGCCGGTCGCAGAGTCTGCATCTGCTGCTTCCCACAGACCGCGGCAGGCAAGTGCGACCGCCGCGGCACGGTCGAGCCCGTCGCGCCAGCCGATCTTGATGACCGTGCCGGCGTGGAGCATGCCCGATCCGGTGGCGACGTAGTCGTGCTCTTCGTAGCGACCACCGGTGACGTCGTAGGCGAACAGCCGACCATTCGAGCGCCGAAGGTCGTACCCGGCGAAGATCGGCACCACGACCATGCCCTGCATCGCCGCCGGCAAGTTGCCCCTGACCATCATCGACAGCTGGTTCGCCTTGCCCTCGAGGCTCAGCGAGGAACCTTCGACCTTCTCGTAGTGCTCGAGCTGCAGCTGGAACAGCTTGATCATCTCCATCGCCGGGCCGGCGGCACCGGCGATGGCGACACCGCTGAACTCGTCGGCCTGGACCACCTTCTCCATCCCGCGGTGGCTGATCAGGTTGCCACTGGTGGCGCGACGGTCGCCCGCCATCACCACGCCGTCGGCGAATCGGAGCGCGACGCAGGTAGTGGCGTGCGGCACGGAGATCTCCCCCACCGCGTCAGCGGCGGACGCGAGCCCGACGCGCTTGAGCAGCTCGGGAAAACTCGAGCCGGGGTCGGAGCCGATCGGAAAGAGGGGCATCGACATGATGGTTACTGGCCGCCCTTTTGCACGTAGGACTTCACGAAGTCCTCGGCGTTGGTCTCGAGCACGTCGTCGATCTCGTCGAGCAGATCGTCGAGCTCTGCCTTGAGCTTGTCGCCGCTGCCGGCGACCGGGGGCGCGGCTTCGACGGTCTCGTCGGTCCTGCTCGGTGCCGGTTTCTGCTTCTGGGTGCGCTCAGCCATGAATTTCCCTTCGGACCATCATGCTCCCAGCCGCGCCAGCAGCTCGGCCGGGGTGTCACTTTCGTCGATCAACCTAGCCACGGATTCTGCCGTGCCGCGCAGCGGTTCCATCATCGGGACCCGGCGGAGGGGGTCTCGGCCCACGTCGAACACGAGGCTGTCCCAGTTGGCGGCCACGACGTCATCGGGCCACTTGGCGAGGCACTTGCCGCGGAAGTAGGCCCGGGTGGTGAGCGGTGGCTCGGTCATTGCAGTGGTCACGTCTGCCGGGTCGACGAGCGTGTCGAGGCCGACGCGCAGGGCGAGACAACGGTCCGCCCGAAGGTCGTGATACTGGAGATCGAGCGCCTTGAGCCGAGCGTCGTTCGGCTTCGCATCGTGCCGCTCGGCGTATCCCTGGACGACGCGCCGCTTCGCCACCCAGTCGACCTGGTGGGCGACCGTCTCGGGATCTCGTTCGAGCCCGGCGAGGATGCCCTCCCACAGGACCAGCACTTCGCGGCCGACGTCGTGACCCACTGCGGCGAATCCGTGTGACCGCTCGTACTTCTGGGCACGTTCGAGCAACTGCCATTGCAGTTCCATCGCCGTTGCTCGCTGCCCGTTGCGCAGCAGCACCGTGCGAGTCAGCGACGGGTCGTGGCTGACGTTGCGGATCGCCGCCACCGGGTTGGCGAGGGCGAGGTCGTCGCCGAGCACGTCGTCCTCGATCATGGCGAGGATGATGGCCGTGGCGCCGAGCTTCACCAGCGTGGCGGTCTCGCTCATGTTGGCGTCACCGACGATGACGTGGAGGCGGCGGTACTTGTTCGGGTCGCAGTGCGGCTCGTCTCGCGTGTTGACGATCGGTCGCTTCAGCGTGGTCTCCAGCCCGACTTCCTCCTCGAAGAAGTCGGCGCGTTGGCTGAGCTGATAGGGAACGTCGGATGCCGAATATCCGGCGAGTTCGCAACCCACCTTGCCCGCGCCGACCACGACCTGGCGGGTGACGAAGTGCGGGGTGATCTGATGCACGATCCTGGCGAAGGGGACCTCGCGGGCGACGAGGTAGTTCTCGTGGCACCCGTAGCTGTTGCCCTTGCCGTCGGAGTTGTTCTTGTGGCAGAGGATCTCGGCACCGTCGGGCAGCATCGAGCGAGCGGCCTCCATGCTGGCCCGCACGATCTCCTCGGCCGCCCGGTCGAACACCAGTGCATCGCGGGCGGTCAGGCACTCGGGCGTGCTGATCTCGGGGTGCGCATGGTCGACGTAGTAGCGAGCTCCGTTGGTGAGCACGGCATTCACGAGGTGCGTCTCGATCTCCGGCGCGAGCAGGTCGTCGACGCTGAAACCACGTGCATCGGAGCCGGGATGCTCGTCGTTGAAGTCCCACCCGACCTTGCGTTGATGGGTCGACAGATAGGCGTTGATGAGCAGCGAACTGGCGCTCACGGGGTTGCTCGCCGCATCGCTCACCGGGCCGCGTACGAAGATGCCGTACTCGGTTTCGATACCGCAGACCTTCGGGATCGCCATACGCCGAACCCTAACCTGGAACTCCGTGAACGACTGGACTGCCATCACCCGCAGGAATGCACGCTCGGTGCAGACGACGATCGGTTGGATCTTCTGGGATCCGGGGGCGATCCGGCGATATCAGGAGCTCGGCCTTCCCGAGCAGCTCGCCGGTCCACTCGGGTACATGGCCGCTCGTTGCGCCCCACTCGCCGCGTCGGGTCCCGACGCGGTCATCGCTGCGTTCGGGTCGATCAGCCCACCGGCGATTCGAGCGGTGTTCGATCTGCTCGGCAGCCCCGACCGATTCGCCGAATTCTGGGAGGCCCGCGACGAGGCCGTGGTCGCCGGGCTGCGGGACCACGCGCCCGACATCGTCGACCCGCTGTGCGACTTCGGACCGGAGCTCTGGTCGGTGGTCGAGGCGCTCCCCCTGATCGGGCGCACGTTCTACGCCTCGCACCTCGCAGTGCCCCGCCACACCGACCCGCTGCTCTCCGGCTGGCACGCGGTGAACTGCCTGCGCGAATGGCGCGGCGACACGCATTGGGCACTCGTCGTGGCCGCGGGTCTCACCCACGCGGAAGCGTCCATCCTCCACAACGCCTGGCTGGACTACGAGGCCGACTGGCTGCCCCGGTCGCGGGGGACGAGCGAGGCAGACCTCGAGACCGGGTGGGTCTCGCTCCAGCGACGAGGGCTGGCGACCGGACGTCTCGTCGCGCCCGAGGGCGTCGCGCTGCGTCAGCACATCGAGGACGAGACCGACCGACTCACCACGCTGCCGTGGGAACTGCTCGGCTCGGCGCGCGCGATCGCGTTCGCCGATGCTTTCGAGCCCTCGTGCGAACTGCTGCTGCAAAGGGTCGACGTGACCGCCGGCCCCAACTACCAGCCCGCGTCGCGGCTGCGCAGTTAGAGGTACTGCCCCGTCGCGACCCGCTCGATGGCCCGACCGCCCTCGTGATCGGCCGGTTCGCGTCCCTTGACGAGGGTGCGGATGAACACGATGCGCTCGCCCTTCTTGCCGCTGATCTTCGCCCAGTCGTCGGGGTTCGTCGTGTTCGGCAGGTCCTCGTGCTCCTTGTACTCCTGCTTGATGCTGTCGAGCATGTCCTGCAGGCACACGCCCCGCGCCCCGCCGGCGATCACTCGCTTGATCGCCAACTTCTTGGCCCGGCGGACGATGTTCTCGATCATCGCGCCCGACGAGAAGTCCTTGTAGTAGAGGATCTCTTTGTCGCCGTTCTGGTAGGTGACTTCGAGGAACTGATTCGCTTCGTCGGCTCGGTACATCTCCTGCACCGTGGTCGCGATCATCTCGGGCACTTGGGCACCGGCAGCGATCGGGATCTCGTCGGTGAGGTACCGGGCGAAGATCTGCTGCGCGGCGGCGGCTGTGGGGCGCTCGATCTTGATCTTCACGTCGAGCCGCCCCGGGCGAAGGATCGCCGGATCGATCAGGTCTTCGCGGTTGGTGGCCCCGATGACGATGACGTTGCGCAAGCCCTCGACGCCGTCGATCTCGGCGAGGAGTTGGGGCACGATCGTGCTCTCCATGTCGCTGCTGATGCCCGAGCCTCGGGTGCGGAACATCGAGTCCATCTCGTCGAAGAAGACGATGACCGGCCAGCCCTCTTCGCTCTTCTCGCGTGCCCGCTGGAACACCAGCCGGATCTGGCGCTCGGTCTCACCGACGTACTTGTTGAGGAGTTCGGGGCCCTTGATGTTGATGAAGTAACTCCGCCCCTTCTCACCGCCGGTCTTCTCGGCCACCTTCTTGGCGAGCGAGTTGGCCACTGCCTTGGCGATGAGTGTCTTGCCGCACCCTGGCGGGCCATAGAGCAGGATGCCCTTCGGCGCCGGGAGCTGGTGCTCCGCGAACAGATCGCTGTAGAGGAACGGCAACTCGACCGCGTCGGCGATCTCCTCGATCTGTGTGTCGAGGCCACCGATGTCCTCGTAGCTGATGTCGGGGACCTCTTCGAGCAGCAGGTCCTCGACCTCCGGTCGGGGCAGCTTCTCGAGCAGCATGTTGCTGCGCGGGTCGAGGCGCATCGTGTCGCCGCTGCGCAGGTGGACGCCGCGCATCGCATCGGCCAGCTCGCAGACCCGCTCCTCGTCGGCCCGGCCGACGACCAGCGCCCGGACGCCGTCGTCCATCATCTCCTTGATCGTGACCACTTCGCCCACGACCTCGGGCTGGCGCGCATGGACGACGTTGAAGCTCTCGTTCAGGACCACCTCGGCGCCGCGTGGCAGCGACTCGTGGTCGACGTCGGGATGCAGCGACACCCGCATCTTGCGCCCGCTGGTGAGCACGTCGATCGTGCCGTCGTCGTTCTTGCCGACGACCACCCCATACGCCGAAGGGGGTTGGGTGAGCTTGTCGACCTCTTCGCGTAGGGCTGCGATGTGCTCACGGGCCTCACGCAGCGTGTAGCTGAGCTTCTCGTTCTGCGACACCGCATGGGCGAGCTGCCCCTTGGTCTCCAGAAGTCGCTCCTCGAGCACGCGTTGGCGTTTCGGGGACTCCGCCAACGTGCGGCGAACCTGGGCCAACTCTTCTTCGAGCACGACGATCTGCGCCTGCAGGACCGCCAGGGTCTCGTTGACGTGGCCGTCACTCATGTGTCGAACCTAACACCGAGGGACCGGTCGATGTCGAGCATCGGCCGGTCCCTCGTGGTGTCAATGGGGAGATGTGTCAGACGAGGTGGCGGCGGCGGGTGCCGAGCACCACCGAGCAACCGATCAGCACGAGCCCGGCTGCGATGAGCAACTCCGACATCGAGCCCGAGCCCGTGCGGGGAAGCTCGGATCCCGAGCCGACAGCCGTCGTCGTCGGGCCACCCGAGCCGACCGAGGTGGTGGTTGCACCGACCGTCGTCGTCGGGCCGTTCGAGTCGACGGAGGTGGTGGTCTCCTGGACGGTGGTCGTCGTCTCGTCGGTGGAGCCCGTCGTGGTGGTGGTTTCCTGGGTCGTGGTGGTGGTTGCCTGGGCGGTGGTGGTGGTCTCTTGGGCGGTGGTGGTGGTTGCCTGGGCGGTGGTGGTGGTGCCGGAGCACGACGGACGCACCCATTCGGTCCAGTAGTTCCCGGTGGTGACGGCGCCGTCCGCCCACGGGGCGACTGCCTCGGCGAACATGACGACGAGCGTCGCATCGCCCGGCCACGGGGTCGTACCGGCGAACTGGTAGCCGTTCGCTGCGGAGAACGAACCATGGGTGACGACCACGGCGGGACCGGTGTTCTCGACCTTGTAGTAGACGAGGATGTCGGGGTTCTCGCCGGCCAGGCCGGTGGTCCAGGACGTGACCGTGTAGTGGATGACGCCGTCGCAGTCGGCGTTCGCCACGATCTGCGGAGAGTGGGCCGACGCCGAGCCGACGCCGGTGAAGACACCCGCGGTCAACGCCAGCAGGCCCGCCACGAGGAATCCGAGGATTCCCATACGGCCTTGTTTGTGCAGCTTCACCATCATGATCGGTCCCGTCCCTGTGTCGTCGATGCCACGCGTGTGTCACGTGCTGAGGGCCGGGTTCGTCCTTGCTCCCCCTCGGACTAGACGACCAGTTGCGTCCGAGGGATCTTCGCTCCCAGTGGCGAAGAGTACCTGAAGTTGACGGAGAGTTGAAGGGTCACGGTGGAAACTGAACCGAATGGCCTAACGCCGGGGGGCCGCTCGGTGAACGTGCGTTGGAGCGTGACCTGCCTGTATGCTCGTTCGCGTTCACTCGAGTCACGAGGAGAGATGACGAAATGAAGGTCTGGATCGATCAGGATCTGTGCACGGGTGACGGCCTCTGTGAGGAAATCGCACCCGACGTCTTCACCCTGCTCGACGATGGCCTTGCCTACGTCAAAGAGGGCGACAAGGTGTTCGCGACTGCCAAGGGCAACCCACAGGGCGCAGACGGCATGGCCAACATCCCCGACAACCGCCTCGACGCGGTCATCGAGAGCGCCGAGGAATGCCCCGGCGAGTGCATCTTCATCGAGCCCTGAGCTCGACCGCCTCAACCACACCTGTCGTACACGTACAGCACCGCGTCGCCGCCCACCAAGTAGGTGCGCCAGTGCACGGTGCGCACGAGTCGCCCCGTCGTCGAGACGACAGGTGAGGCAGTCACCACGATGCACACTCGCTCCATGCCCGTGAGCGTCGTCCACCAGGCCACGAGCGGGTCGACTTCACTCGGCACTCCCCCGCGATTCGGGACGGTCGAATGGGCGCCGTCCCACTCCATGCCACCGTCCAGCTCCGTCGCCATCGTGCCGGCGTCTACGGCCTCGGTGGCCGCCTGCCATCGGGCGGCATCGAACGCAGCGCTGTTGAGCGTCAGCAGGGCGCTCGTCCCCACCGCGACCACTGTCACGAGTGCGCTCACCACCTGCGCAGCTGCGATCACGCGGCTCGAGTCCGACGGCGTGGCCCGCCTCCCGAGCAGCAGCAGCGAGCTGCTGAACACCAGCGGCCAGAGATAGCGGTCGTACATCGCTCCGTTCACCACGGCAGCAACGGCCAGCGTGGCGACGCTCGCACCGACGTGCCAGCCGACCAACCGCAGGACCGGCTCGGACGGCTCGGATGGCCGCAGGATGATCCACTCGGTGACCAGCGCCGCGCACACCACCGTGCTGAGGCACGCAATTCCGACCAGCACCTGCCAGAGCGCGTCGTGCAGCACGATCGGCCGCCAGCCCAGCAACAGCTTGCCGCCGTTGATCCCGTCGGCTTGGAGGTAGTCCCCCACCAGCCACCAGTTGTGCTGCCCGAGGTGACCGGCCAACCACGGCCGCCCGGCGACGATGGCGACACCCACCGCCGCGCCGCTCGCCCGCGCCCGGCGGTGCCGCGGTGGCCACCACCGCCGCACGGAGAACGCGAGCGCTGGAGCCAGCGCGAGGCCGACAGTGAGCGTTGCGCTGACGATCAGCACCACCGAGTCGGCGATCGGGGGGCGGCCGCGGTAGCGCTCCACTCCGGTGAGCCCGCGGTGCCAGATCCACAACGTGGCGCAAGCGAGGGCGAGCAGTGCACCACCGCCGGCGACCCGGACGCGGCTGAGGCGAGTCCGATCGACGAGGAACATGGTGATCAGGACTGCGGCCGGAGCAGCGACTGCAAGCTCACGAATGCTGAACGCCCAGAATCCCGTCGCCATCGAGACGGAGAACAGGACCCAGCGTCGTCGATCCGCCGCACCCAAGGCGGCGGCTCCGACGGCGAGCGTGATCAACTGCAGCGACAGTGCGGGCGGGTCGCTCATGTACGTCGCCGCGTCGCGCACCACTCCCGGGAACACCAGGAGCACTCCCACACTCGTCGCCGCGCCGAGGGTCGAGAGTCGCCGGCGAGCGAGCGAGTACGCGGCCACCACCCCCGCGGCGACGAGCACCGACGTCGACAGGCTCAACACCCATCGGTGCGGGCCGAACACGGCCAGGAACGGTTGCGCCCAGAGCAGGTGGCCGACGATGGTCATCGGACCCCAGAAGATGAACTGCAGGTGACCGGTGCGATGCAGATCGAAGGCCTCCCTGGCAAAGCCCCAGTCGTCGGTCCGCGGCACGTCCGTCGTCCCGGCAGCGACAGCCAGCGCCCACGAGAGCAACACCGTTCCGAGTGCGAGTCCGACTGCCACGAGGCGATCGGTGCGCGACATCAGCCGAGGAAGCGCCCGACGGTGAGAAATCCCGTGTGGGCGACCATCCGGTGGTCCGGGCGCACTGCCTGACCCTCGATGTGCCAGCCTCGATGCAGCACCTCGAGGGTACGCGTACCGCTCCACGCCTTGTTGGCCATGACCTCGCGGGTCTGGGCCGCCTGGGTGATGCTGGGCGTGTAGGCGATCAGGATTCCCCCGGGACGGAGTGCGTGCACAGCGTGCGGGACCACCTGCCACGGCTCGGGCAGGTCGAGGACGACCCGGTCGATGTCTCGCTCGTCGATCCCCTCGTAGCAGTCACGCAGGTGCAACTCGTAGCGCGACAACGCCTCCTCGCCCAGGAACGTCCGCACGTTGGTGCGTGCCCGGTTGAGGAAGTCTTCGCGGAGCTCGTAGCCCACGATCTCCGCGCCGTAGCGCAGCATCGTCATGCTGAGCGCTCCAGAACCGACTCCGCTCTCCAGCACTCGCACGCCGGGACCGATGTCGGCGAGCATGCAGATCGGGCCGAGGTCCTTGGGGTAGATCACCTGCGCGCCGCGCGGCATCTCCAGCACAAAGTCCTCGAGCGTCGGACGCAATGCGATGTACGACGCGCCCTTCGTGCTCTTCATCGTGATGCCCTCCGGCCGACCGACGAAGTCCGCGTGCGGCACCAGGCCTGCGTGCGTGTGGAACTCGGCACCTTCGGTGAGCGTGATCAGATATCGACGCTGCTTGTTGTCGAGCAACAAGATCTTGTCGCCGTAGTCGAACGGGCGATTCATCGACGTCCTCTTCCCTTGCTCAGGACCAGTTCCACCGGCACCGGTTCGTGGGCGCGAGCCTTCGCTGCCGTACGGCAGAAGGCGCACAGATCGCTGGTCGTGGGAGCCCCGCACGACGTGCAGGTGTTGAGTGCATCGGTGGCCGCTGCCGACTGACCGACGAGCAGCGGAGCCATGTTCTCGAGGAAGTTCAGGTAGAACGCGGCCTTGGCACCCGGCGAGGTCGCGTCGATCTCGTTGAGCGCCGCCTTGTAGGCGAGGTGCTTGTTGCCCAGTGCCATCGGGCACTCGTCGACGAGGTAGTCGATGCCGCGCACGATGCACCACGCGGCCATCTCCCGCTCGGTGAGCCGCACCAGCGGCTTGACCTTCTTGGGAAAACCGTTGCGCGCCGGAAGGACCGGCAGTTGACGTGACAGGTATTCGACGTCCCAACGCAACGTGTTGCCGAACAGCACCGCCGCCTCGTCGTCGAGGTTGTGGCCGGTGACGAGCACGGTGTAGCCGCCGTCGAGCGCTGCCTTGTCGAAGAGGTGCCGCTTGCTGGTGCCACAGGCGCTGCACGGGACCCGTCGGGTCGCCTTCGCCGCCGTGGGGATGTCGTACCCGTACTCATCACGTAGAGAGATCTCGATGAGGTGCAGCCCGCGCTCTGCGGCGAAGGCCCTCGCATACTCGCCCGAGACGTCGCTGTACTCGCCGATGCCCAGACCGATGTACAACCCGTCGGCCTGATAGCCGAGCTCGACCAGGATGTCCCAGACAGCGAGGCTGTCCTTGCCGCCGGACACGGCGACCAGCACACGGTCGTCGGTGTCGAGCATGTCGAACTTCTCGATCGCCTTCACGACCTGTCTGCGGCATAGCTCGAGGAAGTGCTCCGCACAGAAGTTGGCGTTGTGCCGCGGCAGGTCGATGACGGCCGGCGCCTTGCAGACCCGACACTTGGAGCCCATCAGGAGCCGCCGGAGATGACGGGCCGGATCTCGACGACGTCGTCACCGGAGAGTTCGGCATCGCCCGGCACCAGGGTGCCGTTGCGAATGATGAGGTGCGACTCGCGAGGGAGCCCCAACTCGGCCAGCAGCGAGTTGACGCTGCGCTTGCCGTCGATCTCGAGCTCGCGACGCGGGTTCCGGAGGAGTACCTTCACGAGGCCCGTTTGGCAGCCTTGCGGTCCGCCTTGCTCTGGGGCTTGAGCGCCTCGATCCGCACGAACTGGCCGGGCTCGAGCTTCTCGATCGCGACGATCTGCTCGTTGCGGCCGAGGAACTTGCGGAACAGGCGCGGGCCGTAGACGAACGCGCCGATGACCACCCAACTGCGGTTGCCGCCGAGCACTCCCTGATGGAGCGCATTGCGACGAAGGTAGGCGGTGGGTGACAGCAGGCTGGAGCGGCCGCGACGCGCCACGGGCTACACCCTTCGAATCTCGACGAAGGTGGTCTTGCGTTTGCCGGAACGCTTGCCGAGCAGGAAGAAGATGAGCAGCAGCACGACTCCGCCGACGGCAGCGGCCGTGACGAGGTTCTGCTTCTTGTCCTCGATCGTACCCTGGACCTCGGACTGCAGGTTGCGGAACTTGCTGGCGAGGTCCTCGGTGGTGATGCGTTGTGCCATGGTCAGCGCTTCTCCTTGGTGAGCGGGGACTTGTTGATGCGCGAGATGGCGAGGGCGATGGCGACGATGCACAGCGCGGCTCCGAACAAGTACGGCACGAGGTGCGTCCAGCGGCCGCCGAAGGTGCCACCCCACTCCGACTGCACGAGTCGCAGCAGACCGAGCGCGAGGAACGCGGTCGCCAGACCGAGGAGCACGGCCCCAAGCAGGCCGAACAGGATCCACCGCCCCGCATTGCGCAGCGGGTCGAGCGTTTCTTGACGGGCATAGTCCTTGACCAGTTGCACCGTCTCGGCGATGGAGCCCCTCGCGGAGGATTTCTGGTCGCGTGTCGTCTCGGCCACGGCACATGTGTAGCACGTGAGAAGGACTTTCTCCTACCGCTCCCCGTCGTTCAGTCGGAACAACAGCAACGCATCGAGGTCGTCGAGTCGGTCCCGCAGGGTCGTCAACCGCTCCATCGGTCCCGCTGCGGCGAGCAGGTCGTATCTGTCGACGTCGCCCACCGGGGCCCGTGCCACCAACTGATAGCTGGCCACGAGCGGGTCGTCGCTGAGCTCGTCGTTCTGGTCACTGACGGGGTCGCCGAGCTCCGATGCGAGCGCCGCCGCGCGTCGAACCCTAGAGGCCACCTCCTCCACGAGCGCGGCCAGACCGTCGGAATCCGGATCGGCATCGGGCCAGTCCTCCACGTCGGCGAGGGGGTACGGGCCGTCCGCAAGCCAGGCGTTGACGCGGATCCGGCGGGTGCCGACCGCCACGACCGCGTACCGGCCGTCGGGCAGCTCGGCCACCTGCACCATCTGGGCCACCGTGCCCACCTCGCGCCGGACGTCTCCCCCGCCGACCTCGTTGCCCCGTTCGATCAGCACCACCGCGAACTCGTGGTCGTCGGCCTCGATGCAATCGACCACGAGCGCCCGATACCGGGGTTCGAAGACGTGGAGGGTGAGCACACCGCCCGGGAGCAGCACCGAGCCCAGCGGGAACATCGCCATGACGCCCATCAGCGCAACCCCAGGTCGGCCGCCGACGGCCCGCTCGGGTAGGCGGCCAGCAGGACACCGAAGGCGTCCCAGATCGGGCGATACTCGACCTTCTCGGCCACCTGCGGGCCGTTGAGGAGCATCGAGTACTCGATCACACCGCCGCCCTCGACGGGGACGAACCCGCTGAGCGACTTCGCCGAAGGTTTGCCACCGGTGCCGTCGCCGTAGTTGTAGAGGGTGCCGGTCTTGCCGCGCAGAATTCCTTCGAGATCGGAGCCGACGAAGGCGTCGTCGAGCGTGCCACCGCCCTGGCCGGCGATGGGCAAGCCCGCACCGACCGCGTCGTCGATCGACTGATGCTGGAGCAGCGCGAGCAGCGACGCACAGGTGAGCCGGTTGTCGTCGGACAGACCCGAGCCGTCGACGAGTGTGACTCCGTCCAGCGGGATCCCCCACTCCTGCAGCTTCGACATCAGTACGCCCAGCCCGGCATCACGGGTCCCGCCTGCACCGGCGGTGCGGCCGATCTCCTTGAGCACCATCTCTGCGGTGTTGTTGTCGCTCGTGGTCAGCATCTCCTGCAGGATCGCCGGCAAGGTGGCGGAGGTGATGGTCGCCACCACGGGCACATCGGTGGGAGCGGTGCCCTTCGTGGGCGCACCGACCACGACGACGCCCATGCCGGCGAGCAGCTCGGTCAGCACCGTCGCCGCACCGATTGCAGGATCGTTCGACGACCGGTCGATCGCCTCGCGTGAATCGTTGACGAGGAGCGCCGAGATCGGACCACCCTCGGAGAACTTGACGTCGCTGGTCCATGTCGGCGCGTACCACTCGTCGTCGTAACGGCTGGCGTCACCGACCACCGACCCCTCGATGCGGGTGATGCCGGCGTCGTGGATGTTGGTGGCGAGCTGTTCGATCGAGGTGACGTTGAACGGCGGATACTTCGTGGACGGACCGTTCCACCAGGAGCTGCTCAGCAACGGATCCCCGCCACCGATCAGGTAGAGATCTCCCGCGATCACGCCGTTCGTGGCGTTCGCCCGAACGTCGGTCGTGTACACGAAGTCGGGGCCGAGGACGTCGAGTGCCACCGAGGCGGTGACGAGCTTCACGTTGCTCGCCGGCCGCAACGACAGGTTCGAGTTCTTCGAGGCGACCGGCTTGCCGTCGACGGAGATCGCGACGCACGACGTTCCGTCGATCATCGGCAAGAACGCCCCGGCGTCGGCAGCGAACGAGGTGAGGCTCACGTCGCGCGCGAGCACCGCCGGTGCACGGCGCACGGACAACACCGGCGTGGTGAGTGCGGCCGGCACCCCATCGGGAGACACCGTCGCCGACGAGACCCCGACGTTCGACGACCGACCGTCGGCGAACCGCCAGCAACCCCCGAGCACCAGCGCCGGCAGCAACGCGACGACGATCAGCGCGGGGTACGGGTTCGAGCGTCGCGCCATTCAGGCAAGGCCCCGACGCTGCCGGAACTCTGCGTACTGCCACATGTGCCCGAGTGCCGTCACCGCGCGATTGCCACTCGCGTAGCAGAGGCGGCCGGTGGCGCGCACCGCGCGCGGTCCGGCATTCTCGGGGTCGGCGACCGCCAACTCCGTCGCAGTGAGGATCGGCTTGTCGTACTTCAGCGAGAGCTCGTGGGCCGCTTGCGCGAAGCGCTCGTCCTGGCGCTCGTGGTAGGCGACGATCCGCTCGAGTCCGTGGTCCGGATAGAACCGACCCTCGCGCATCATCCGCCCCTGGTTGCTCTGGATGCCGAGACCGAGGTACACGATGGCGTCGACCTCCGGATGGGCGGCGACCATCTCCATCACTTCTGGAATCGTGTCGCGCACCTCACCTCCGGCGCAGTCGACCGGGTTGTTGCGGCTCCAGCGGGGCGGGAGCTTGGTGTCGATCTGCGCTTGCAGATCCGCCGGCAGCGACATCAGCGTCAGCCGACCGTCCGCTGCGATGGCGTCGCTGGTGACCACTCCCCACCCGCCCGCGGTGGTGAGCACGATGGTGTTGGGACCCTTGGGCAATGGCTGGGTTGCAAAGCTCGCGGCGGCCTCGAACGCCTCCTCGACCGTGGACGCCCGGGTGACGCCCGCCTGCCGACAGACGCCGTCGAACACCTTGTCGTCGGCTGCCAGCGCGCCGGTGTGACTTGCGGCAGCCCGGGCACCGTTGGCCGTGGCTCCGCCCTTGACCACCACCAGTGGCTTGCGCGCGGCCACTGCAGCGAAACGATCGAGCAACCCCCGTCCGTCGACGATCCCCTCGACGTAGGCCAGCGAGACCGCAGTGGCGTCGTCGTCCGCGTACCAGTCGAGGTAGTCGGCGGGGGTCACCGCGGCGGCGTTCCCCGCGGACACTGCCCGGCTGATACCGACCCCGGTCTGTCGGGCGTAGTTCAGGAAGCTGCTGACGAAGTTGCCGCTCTGGCTGGCGACGGCGATGCGCCCGGCGGGCGGGTAGGGGGCGACGATCTGCGCACACAGGGACGCAGGCGTGCTCACCACACCCTGTCCGTTGGGACCGGCGAGCAGGATGCCGAGTTCGTCGGCGAGTTCGACCAACGCCGCCTCTGCGGCCCGGCCCTCGTCACCCGCTTCGCCATATCCGGCGCTGGTGAGGAACGCGGCCTTGACACCCTTCGCTGCGCACGCACGCAACAGCGCCGGGTTGGCGCTGGCAGGGGTGCACACGAAGACCAGATCGATGACGCCCTCGGGCAGCTCTGCGATGTCGGCCACCGTCCGGATGCCGAGCACCTCCTCCCCTTGCAGGTTGGTGCCGTAGACCCCGCCGGCGTATCCGCCCGCCAGCAGGTTGTGGAGGCTGACGAACCCGAACTTGCCCGGGTGGGTGCTGGCGCCGGTGATGAGCACACCGCGCGGTTCGAACAGAGCCTGGAACTGCTCGTCGGTCGGCCGGCTCCGCAGGGCGGCGAGCGGCGCGCTCGCCTCACCGAGCTCGACCAGCGCGTCGACCGCGACCGGGATGCCGGCCGCGGTGACGATCAACGGGTTCACGTCGACGCTGACCACCTCGGGACGAGCGATCGCCAACGCGGACAAGCCCATCAGCACGGCGGCCAGCGCCGGCGCATCGACCGCCGCCTCGCCGCGGAACTCGCCGAGCAGCTTCTGGGTGGCGAGGCCGTCGATCATCTCGTAGGCGTCGACCTCGCTCAGCGGCACCGGGCGGAACACCACATCGGCGACCGCCTCGGCCAGCACGCCGCCGAGACCGAGCATGACGTTGGCGCCGAACTGCGGGTCGCGAACGATGCCGGCGATGAGCTCTCGGTTGCCGCTGATCATCGGCGCGACCAGCAGCGAGACGGGACCGTCTTCGGGCGTGGCCCTTCCGAGCAGCTCGTCGGCCGCCGCTGCCACCGCATCGCGGTCCCCGAGCCGCAGTTTCACCAGCCCACGCTCGGTCTTGTGGGCGATCGAGTCGCCGCACAGCTTCACCACCACGGGGAAACCGACCTCCGCCGCTGCAGCGGCCGCTGCGCTGGCATCGTGCACCTCGTGCTCCGGAGCGATGGGTACCCCGAACTCGCGGAGGAGTGCCTTCGATGCAGCTTCGGAGAGGGTGTGCGCGGTGACGGTCATCGTCGCCACGGTAGCCAACAGGCTGGTCAGGGCTTGAGCGCGGCGATGAAGAACTCGGTGATGTGTTCGCGGCGTCGCTCCAGCGAGGCGGCCGACAGGGCATCGTCGTCGAGCAACCCGTTGAGGAACACGGTGTCGCTGAAGTAGCTCAAGAGCGCGCCATATCCGGACAGCAGCACCTGTTCGGGGTCGTGGCGGCGGAACACGCCCGCATCCATCTCTCGCTGGAAGAACTCCACGGCCCGATCGAACATCGGTCGTAGGACGGCTGCCAGGTCGATCCCCAGGTGCGCGCCGCCGTCGAGGGCCTCGCGGCGCATCAACCGGACGTAGTCGGGGTTGTCCGCGAAGAAGTCGAAACCCGCCTCGATGACGAGCTCCATCTTGCGCCATCCGACCTCCGGCGCGGTGACCATCACGTTCAGTCGCTCGAACCAGTCACTGAGGAGCTTCTCGAAGACCTCGCCGTAGAGCGCGTCCTTGGACGTGAAGTGGTGCAGCAGGCTGGGGCGGCGGATGCCGACACCGGCTGCGATGTCGTTCAGCGAGGTGCCGTCATAGCCCGACTCGGCGAAACACCGGCGGGCCTCGGAGAGGATGAGGTCTCGTGTCGAGACGTGCTCAACCCCCGGCTCCGCCATGGGGTGCAGCTTATGAGATCGTTGGGCATGCCGTCCGTGGATGCCGCACGAGTCCTCACCCCAGGAGGCTGGGTGGGACCGTCGCGCATCGTGATCGACCGCGGCGTGATCACCTCGATCGAGTCGGTCGAACGGACACATGCGGACCGCTGGATCGTTCCCGGGTTCGTCGACGTGCAGGTCAACGGCATCGACGATGTCGACGTGTCGACCGCGGACGGCTCGGGCTGGGAGCGTCTCGACGACTTGCTGCTGGCCCAGGGCGTCACCACCTGGTGTCCCACGCTGGTGACGATGCCGCTGCAGAAGTTTTCTCGACCGTTGGACCGGATCGCGTCGGCGATGGGTCGACCCGAGGCCCGGCGACCGCTGATCGCCGGTGCTCACCTCGAGGGGCCCTTCCTCGGTGGCGCCCCTGGTGCGCATCCCGTCGACCTGATCGTTCCGATCGACCTCGCCTGGTTGAGGGATCTTCCCGCGCACGTCGCGGTGGTCACTCTGGGCGCCGAGCAGCCCGAGGCGGTGGCAGCAACACGGCTGCTGTGCTCGGCCGGGAAGTTGGTGTCGATCGGTCACACGAGGTGCACCGAGGCCGAGTTCGACGCCGTCGTGGCTGCGGGCGCTCGACTCACCACCCACCTGTTCAACGGAATGAGCGGGGTTCACCACCGCGAGCCCGGTGTCGCGGCGTTCGCTCTGACGAACGCGCGGGTGAGCACCTCGCTGATCGCAGACGGCGTGCACGTCCATCCTCGAGTGCTTCGGCTGGCATCGCAGGCACTCGGCGCGGATCGCATGGTGCTCGTCACCGATGCGGTGGCGTGGCGGTCGGGTCGGGTGGGACAGATCGGCATGGCGATGCGCGACGGCGCTCCTCGGCTGGCCGACGGAACACTCGCCGGCAGTGCGGTGACCATGGATGCCGCCGTGCGTCAGTGCGTCGCGGCCGGGATCCCGGCCGAACAGGCGTTGACCGCTGCGAGCTCCAACCCTGCACGAGTGCTCGGCCTCACCGATCGAGGGGCGATCGCGCCCGGAATGATCGCCGACCTCGTTGCCCTGACGCCCGACCTCTTCGTCGAACAGGTGTGGGTGGGCGGTGCCGCTGTCTCGAGCGGCGGGGTCTAGAACTCGGCGACGTCGTAGACGGCGACCACGTGGGTCACCGTCACGCGCACCACCATCTCCGGCGGCACGCTGTTGCGGCGGCCGTACTCGTCGGCCTGATCCGCACCCATGTAGCGACCACCGATGCGTGTTCCCCAGTGGAGGAGCTCGTCAGGGTCGGTCGACGTCGTGGCGGTGCCACTGATGGTGACGAAGGCAAACGGTGGACGGTCGTCGTCGATGCACAGCGACACCCGACCGTCGCGGAGGATGGATCTCCCCTTGATGGTCTCGGCGGACGTCATGAACACGACGTCGTCACCATCGAGGTCGATCCAGACGGGTGCGACGTGCGGACTTCCGTCGAGTCGGGTGACGGCGAGCTTGGCGGTACGAGCGGGCAACGCGCCGACGAACTCGCGCCACCAGCCTTCGGGAGCAGCGGTGTAGCCCATTGGTGAACGGTACCCTCCTCGCATGCAGATCGTCTCCGCATTGTTCGTCGAGAACTTCGAGGTCCGACAGGCGCCCGGGCCGTCCACTCGCATCGACATCACCGGCGCGATGTTCTCGATGGCGGCGCCATCGCCGGTTCCCGTCACCATCACACCGCATCTCGTGGCGCTGATCTTCTGTCCACCCGGCGAGAGCGGCAGCGGCGTGTTCGAGGTCGTCTTCCGCAAGGGAATGTCCGAGGACGACGAGCAGATCGCCCGCAACGTGAGCCCGTTCACCGTCGAGTCGGGCAAGTTCACCTACCGACTGGTACGCGGCGAGCTCGAGTTCGACGAGTATCGACAGATCATCGCTCATTGCCGCGTCGACCGGGGCCCCTGGCACGTCGTCCCCTTCACGTTGCTGCCCCCCACCTGAGCGGCCGGTAAGGTCGAGTCGTGCCCCACACGCTCACCCCCGAAGAAGAACAGCAGGCCATCTCCCTCATCCGCGGCTTCGCGATGGACGCTCCGCTCAAGGCGAAGAGCGGCCACCAGGGCACGGCGATGGCGCTCGCGCCGCTTGCCCACGTCCTGTATTCGCGGATCATGCGCCACGATCCCGGCGATCCGCACTGGCCCGACCGGGACCGATTCATCCTCTCCAACGGGCACGCCAGCATTCTCCAGTACTCGATGCTGTTCCTGTCCGGCTACGGGTTGGAACTGAGCGACATCGAGCAGTTCCGCCAGTGGGGTTCAGCAACGCCAGGTCATCCCGAGGTCGGCCACACGGCCGGTGTCGAGGTCACCACCGGTCCGCTCGGGCAGGGATTCGCCAATGCAGTGGGCATGGCCTTCGCCGAGCGTCACCTCCGCGGCATGTTCGGTGCCGACGTGCAGCAGCACCACACGTTCGTGATCGCCGGCGACGGGTGCTTCATGGAAGGCGTCAGCCACGAGGCGGCGTCGCTCGCGGGCCACCAGCAGCTGGGCAACCTCGTGTGCATCTACGACGACAACCACATCACGATCGATGGTGACACCGCCCTCGCGTACAGCGACGACGTGGGTGAGCGTTTCGCGGCGTACGGGTGGCACGTCGAGCATCTCGGCGAGATCGCCGACGACTGCGACGCGCTCGAGGCCGCGCTCGGTGACGCGATGGCCGTCACCGACCGTCCGAGCCTCCTCATCCTGCGGTCCCACATCGGTGCCCCCAGCCCCGATCTCACCGATCACCATGAGGCGCACGGCAACCCGTTCACCCCCGAGCAGATCAGCCGCACCAAGGCGGTGATGGGCATCCCCGACGAGTCGTTCTGGGCACCGACCGATCTCGTCGCCTCCTACCGCGAGCACTGCGCGACCCGCGGCGCAGTGGCCCGCGCCGAGTGGCAGGAGCGCTTCGACGCGAGTTCGGTCGACCGGGCGGCATGGGACGCGTGTTGGGGCGCGACCGGTCTTCCCGGATGGCAGGACGCGCTCCCCCGCTACGCGCTCGGAGAGAACATCGCGACTCGGGTCGCCATCGAGAAGGCGTTCAATGCGTCACTCACCAACGTGCCAGGGCTCGTTGCCGGTGCCGCGGACCTCACCGGCAACACGGGCACCAAGCTCGCCGGCCAGGTCGCGAACTCCCCGGAGCACCCCGAGGGGCGACAGATCTACTACGGCATCCGCGAGCACGCCATGGGCTCGGCGATGGTGGGCGCGGCGCTCCACGGTGGGGTGCTCCCCGCAGGGGGGACGTTCTTCGTCTTCCTCGATTACATGCGCCCGCCGGTACGACTCGCATCGTTGAGCGGCGCCAAGGTCATCTTCGTCTTCACCCACGACTCGGTCGGGGTCGGAGAGGACGGGCCGACGCACCAGCCGGTCGAACACATCGCCACGCTTCGGGCCATCCCTCACCTCCAGGTGATCCGGCCGGCCGATGCCAACGAGACGTCCGCTGCGTTCCGGGCCGCTGTCGAGCACGACGGCCCCACCGCACTCGTGCTCACCCGTCAGAACGTCAAGGTCTGCACCGACGGATCTGCGGTGGCCACTGGCGCCGCCGTGGTCGTCCACGCCGATGACGCACAGGTGATCCTCCTCGCCACCGGGAGCGAGGTCAGCCTCTGCGTGGAGGCCGCCGAGGTGCTCGCCGGCGACGGCGTGCGCGCCCGCGTCGTCAGCCTGCCGTCCTGGGACCGCTTCGAAGCACAGCCGACCACATACCGCAACGAGGTCCTCCCACCAGGGGTGCCCGTGCTTTCGGTCGAGGCCGCTGTCACGTTCGGATGGGCCCGGTGGGCCGACGACAGCATCGGCATCGATCGGTTCGGGGCGAGCGCGCCCGGCCCGCTCGTGATGGACAAGCTCGGTCTCAATGTCGCCAACGTCGTGGCACGTGCCACCGCGCTGGCCGGAACGAAGGGGTGACCATGGATCGTCTCGCACATCTGTACCACGAGTTCGGGCAGAGCCCATGGCTCGACAACCTCAAGCGCAGCTACCTCACGGGTGGTGAACTGGAGCGTCTCATCGGTCACGGGATCCGCGGCCTGACCAGCAACCCCACCATCTTCCAGAAGGCCATCCAGGGCTCCGAGGACTACGACGAGCAGTTCCGTGAGCTCGTCCAGGGCGGGGGCGCGACCCTCGATCACTACTGGGCGATGGTGCTGCAGGACATCAACGGCGCGCTCGACCACTTCGCGCCGGTGTACCACGACAGCTACGGCGGCGACGGGTTCGTCAGCGTGGAGGTCGCTCCCTCGCTCGCGCACGACGGCCCCGGCACCACCGAGGCCGCCCGACACCTCCACGAGACCGTGAATCGCCCCAATCTGATGGTGAAGATCCCCGGCACCGAGGAAGGCGTCGGCGCCATCCGTCAGATGATCTCCGAGGGACGCAACATCAACGTCACCCTGATCTTCAGCCTCGACCGGTACCAGAAGGTGATGGACGCCTACATCGACGGCCTCGAGCAGTACGCGGGCACCGTCAATGCCGATCTGGCCCACGTCGCCAGCGTGGCCAGCTTCTTCATCAGCAGGGTCGACACCGAGGTCGACGCCCGTCTCGACGCGATCGGCACTCCGGCGGCGTTGGCGCTGAAGGGCAAGGCGGCCGTCGCCCAGGGCAAGCTCGCCTACCAGGCATTCCAGCGCACCTTCAGCGGCCCGCGATGGGACGCCCTCGCCGCCAACGGGGCGGTGCCCCAGCGCCCGCTGTGGGCCAGCACCTCCACCAAGAACCCCGCGTACCCCGACACGCTGTACGTCGATCAGTTGATCGGACCGAAGACCGTCAACACGCTGCCCGACGCCACCATCGAGGCCTTCGCCGATCACGGCACCCTTGCCCGCACCATCGATGCCGACATCGACGAGGCGGCCGCGCAGTGGCAGGCGATCACCGACGTCGGGGTCGATCTCGACGACGTGGCCGACAAGCTGGAGCGCGACGGTGTCGCCAGCTTCCAGAAGAGCTTCGACGAGCTCCTCGACGCACTGGCCGACAAGGCCGCCACCCTGTGACCGACAGCCACCCCGCCGACGACCTCTTCGCGCCGCTCCTCGACTCGTTCCCGCCGAGCGCCGATCGGCGGCATGCGCAGCAACTGCTGCGGGCGGCGGTGGACCTCGTCACCCGGCACCCCGACACCCTCGACCTGAAGATCGCAGCGGCGGCCGTCGAGGAGATGGGGAACGCGTTCGCGATGTTCGCAGGGTCGCAGGGCCATCCCAAGGTGACGATCTTCGGGTCGGCGCGTACTCAGGAGCATGATCCGCTGTACGCCGCGGCGCGCGAGGTTGCGCATCGCCTGGCCGAGGAAGGGTGGATGGTGATCACCGGCGCCGGGCCCGGAATCATGATGGCCGGGATGGAGGGAGCCGGGCGCGAGCACTCGATCGGGGTCTCGATCAGACTCCCGTTCGAGCAGAGCGCCAATGCGATCATCGCCGGCGACGCGAAGTACGTGAGCATGAAGTACTTCTTCACCCGCAAGCTGATGCTGATCAAGGAGAGCAAGGGCTTCGTGTGCCTCCCCGGCGGGTTCGGCACCCTCGACGAGACGTTCGAGCTGCTCACGCTGACCCAGACCGGCAAGGGCGTGCCGGTACCGATCGTGTTCCTCGACGTGCCGGGTGACCCGTACTGGGAGACCGTCGACGCGTTCGTCCGCCAGCAACTCGTCGCCCGTGGTCTGGTGGCCGATGCCGACCGTCATCTCTACCGCATCACCGACGACTGCGACGTCGCGGTGCAGGAGATCCTCGGCTTCTACCGCAACTACGACTCGTTGCGGTATGTCGGCGACGCCGTGATCATCCGTCTGCGTGTTGCTCCCACGCCGGCGCAGATCGCCCTGCTCAACGAGCGGTTCGGCCACCTGTGCAAGAGCGGGGTGATCCACGCCACCGAACCGTTCGGGCCCGAGCGCAAGGAGAACGACCGGCTCGACCTCCATCGGATCACGTTCGTGTTCGCCAAGCACGGGTACGGCGATCTCCGTGACATGATCGACACCTGCAACCGCTTCGTCGACTAGGAGGACACATGCGAGTGCACGAGATCTGGCAGTACCCGGTGAAGTCGATGATCGGCGCAACGGTGCCATCGACCGAGCTTTCTCCGCTCGGACTGGTCGGCGACCGAACCTGGGCGTTGCGGGAGTGCGATCGAGACATCGTCGCCAACACCCGCCAGACTCCCGGCATCATGCGGCTGGCTGCCGAGTCGACCGTCGAGGGTGGCGTCGTCATTGCGTTGCCCGACGGTCGAACCGTGTCGTCCACCGACCCCGATGTCGACGACGTGCTGTCCGCGGAACTCGGCCGGGCTGTCGTCCTCGAAGCGCTGCATCCGGCGGACGAGCTCGACTTCTACCGCCGCAAGCCGGCACCGGCGTCACCCGACCCGATGGCCGACCTCCGGGCGATCTTCGGCCGCGACGACGAGGAGCCGCTCCCCGACTTCACCAAGTTCGGCCCCGACATCCTCGAGTTCGAGACACCGCCGGGCACCTTCTACGACTGCTTCCCGCTGATGATCATGACCACCTCCGCCGTGCGATCGATGGCCGAGGCCGTGCCCGGATCGGTGATCGACGTCCGCCGCTTCCGACCGAGCTTCGTGGTCGACACCGGTGACGAACCCGGCCACCCCGAGTTCGGCTGGGCCGGACGCCGGTTCGCTGTCGGGAGCGCCATCATCGAGGTCGTCAACGACTGCCCACGATGCGCGGCGATCACCAAGGAGGTCACGGCCGACATCCCCCAGGACCGAGCCATCCTCCGCCACGTCGTGCGCGACCTCGGCCAGGCCGTCGGTGTCTACGCCAACGTGGTCCAGCCCGGCGTCATCAGCGAGGGCGACGAGGTCCGACCGTTGTGGTCCGGCGGCTGCTCGGTGTGACCGCCGCAGCGCTGAGCCTCCTGGCCGGGACCGCCTGCGGTACGTCCCGATCGGCGACACTCGTTCCGTCCGAGACCACCATCACCATCGCCACGACCCCGGCGGTGACCTCGGCGGTGCCTTCGTCGATGGACCCACCGAGCGATTGGTCGGCCGTCGAGGTGACCACGGACTACGACCAGATCGGGTCGATGCACACCGTCGTACCGAACGCTCAGCCGATCACGGCGACGATCACACCGATCGGCGACAGCTGGTGCACCGGCGGACACGGTGAGGCCGACGTCACGCTCACCAACACCGGGGTTGGAATGGAGCACGTGCAGTCACCCATGCTCGTGCTCCACGGCGGCGCGGCGAAGTGGACGTTGGAGACCGCAGCATCGGTGGACATCCAGCCCGGTGCGACCGCCACGTTCCATGCGTCGTTCACGGTGCCTGCCGTGAACCCCGGCGACTATGGCTTGATCGTGTACGGATTCGACAGCTCCTCGACGGTCGTCATCGATGGGCCGACGCTGTGCACCGGTGCGGACATCGAAGGGACGGGGGTGGCAGCGAGCGACGGCGCGATGAGCAACTACCTGACCGAGGTGACCTTCACCAACGTCGGCGACCGTCGCTGCCTGCTCGCTCAGCCGGAATGGATCGAAGGCGTTGGCAGCGATGGAGCGGCCGTTCCGCTCAGCAGCTCTCGCGGGACCTACTTCGGCGACCCGCCCCTGCGACGTGACCATGTCCTCGCGCCCGGCGACTCCGAGCTGCTCTACCTCGGCACCGGAACCGGGTGTCTGGACGACGCCCATCCGGCGAGCCCTTTGCCCTCGATCCGGATCCACCTTGCGTGGCCGTCCATCGAGTTCGTCGACGTGGCGGTCCCCCTCGAGACGACCTGCGGCGTGGGCATCAGCGAACTCGGTCAGCCATCATCCGGATGACTCGACCTGGTCGGGTGGTTCGTCGCGAAGGTAGCGCCAGCGGAGTCGGCAGCGGATGGTGTCGAGGGTGGTGACCGGTCGTTCTGGTACGGGATCGGGGTGGTCGTGCAGGTGAGCCAGCCGGTTGTGGGGAACACAGCCGACGCGTCCGTTGAATTGGCTGGTTGGCCCGCCCCGGGCCGCGGGTGTTCGGTGATCGATGTCGGACACATCGGCGGGAGTCGGGCAGACGGAGTCGTGTTGGCAGCGGCGGTCCCGGACCTGGATCGCCCGCCGCAGCGCCCCACGGAACGTGCGTTGGCGGGACACGGCGAGCACAGTGTTCTGCCCACCGAACAGGAACACCTCCATCACCGCCGCATCGAGATGTCCGGTGAGGTCATCGGGATGGACAACGGTGCCCGATGCGAGTTGGCACAGGTGGCGGGCGGTCTCGTCGCCGACGATGATCTCGAACAACGGTCGGGCGGTGACCCCGGTGGCGTTGACAGATCGGGTCGCCATGCGCACGAGTGCCGCGGCGCGGCGTTGTGCGGGAGTGCGGGTGAGACCAGTCTGGCGGTCGTCGAGTTGGATCTGGCGGGCCAGGCGGCGGAGCTCTCGGGTGACGATCTCCCCGTCGATCGCCGACAGATGCCCGTCGAGAAGCCACTCGCCGGTGACCTCGGCGCGCGAGGCGTACAGCGTCGAGGGGCGGGGCCGATCGCGGCCCAGCCCCAGCTGGTCGTCGGCCCATTGTGCCCAGTAGTGCACCTCGCGACGGGCATCATCGAACAACGGACAGGCCACACAACGCTCGACCAGCCACGCCTCGGACTCCAGGAACAGTTCGAATCGTGCCGCGGTCGCGTGCTGCAGGAACAGATCCACGTGATCGAGCGACAGCCGACCGGCGAGGACGGCCGCCCGGGTGTGGGGCATCCGCGCCAACATCCGGGCTCGCCGCAGATCGCGGCGTACGAGCCGATGATCGCGACGGGTGTCGCGCCCCAACGCCAGCTGAGGCCGGAGCGATCCGTCTGCCTCCCACTGGCCTGCCCGCTCCCACGCGTGGAGCGCTCCGGCGACGGCCACCGCCAGACGCGATCGCTCCCGCTCGACAGCAACCACGAGTACCCCCAGCTCTGCTGCATCCAGTGCGTCGGCATCGAGCGCCGCGAGGCGGTCGACCACACCGTGCAACTCCTCGATCACCGACTCCGACGACATACCCCCATCATCCACGAAGGGTGTGACACAGAAGCCCGGCGTCAGCGAACGGCGCGCAACGCCGCCGCGATCGCGGCAACCGAACGGTCCACGTCGGCGTCGGTCGTCTGCCAGCTCGACACCGAGATCCGCATCAGCCGCATCTCGTGCCAGGTGGTCCCTCCCATCCAGCACTCCCCCGACGCCTGGACCCGCTCGATGACCCCGTCCGTCGTGGCGTCGTCCCCGAAGCGCACCAACACCTGATTGAGCACGACATCGTTCACCACCTCGACGCCGTCGATCGCGTCGAGCTGCTCGGCGAAGCGACGGGCCAGTCCGCAGCACTGGTCCACCAGATCGGCGACGCCGGACCGGCCGAGCCGTCGCAGTGCCGCCCACGTGGCGAATCCACGCGCCCGGCGCGAGGACTCGAGCACGAAGTCGCCGGGCGCTCGCAACGAGCCGGTGCCCTGACCAGTGAGGTAGGCCGCGGTGTACGCCATCGATGCTCGGTGGGCCTCGGGGTGCGCACAGAATGCATAGCCGGAGTCGTAGGGAACGTTCAGCCACTTGTGCCCATCCGTGCCCCACGAATCCGCCGCTTCGGCGCCGGCCGCGAGGTGGCGCAGCGCCGGACTGGCCGCTGCCCAGAGTCC
>JBBQTC010000036.1:0-41004 GCA_038234785.1 Acidimicrobiales bacterium | reverse complement strand
GTCGGGTTGAAGTAGACGATGATCTCGGCGTCCTCCAGCACGACGGTTCCGGCCACGGGGTCGGTCCGGTGCACGAAGTTCGGCGCCACAGAGGCGTTCGGTTCGGCCTCGGTCCGGAAGTTGAGCCCCTGTGCGTCGAGTTCGGCGGTGGTCGTTTCGAGGGATCGCCCGACGTAGTTCGCAAGCGTCAACTGTTCCGGAGGTGCGTCGGCGTCGTCGGTGTTCAACGCCTGGAACAGCAGCACGCCGCCCGCGACGAGTCCGATCAACGCGAGGAAGGCGGCGAGGGCGTACCAGCCGGTGCGTGAGCCGCCCGTGTCGTAGTAGGCGGCTTCGGCCGACGACCCGGTCGGGTAGCCGGCCTCGTACATGCCGGTCGACGGCACGGCCGAAGCCTGGGGGTTGACGGGCGCCACGTTGCTCGGCGGCATCGTCCCTTGCGCCATGGTCGCGGCGTACGCCGCTCCGGCAGACGGTGCGTCGACCGGCGCCGCAGGTCGCGCCTTGCTCGCTGCGGCGACGAGCGCCTGAACGGGTTCGTCGTTGCGGAACCGCCGCAGGTCGTCGCGCAGCGCACCGGCGCTCGGGTACCGGACCTTGGGGTCCTTGGCCAGCAGCTTGGCGACCATCGCCTCGTAGGCCTTGGGCACGTCGGCGACGATCTGCACGAGCGGTTGAGGTGCGTCGTGGACCTGCTTGTACGCGATGCTCACCGGGTTGTCGCCGGTGAAGGGCGCACGGCCCGCAACCATCTCGTACATCACGATGCCGAGCGAGTAGAGGTCGCTGCGCGGATCGGGCTGGGCGCCCTGGGCCTGTTCCGGCGAGAAATACGTGGCCGTCCCCATGACGGAACCGACCTGGGTGAGTGCCGACTCGGTCGGAGCGTTCATCGCGCGGGCGATGCCGAAGTCGGCGACCTTCACCTGGCCGTTCTTGCCGATCAGGATGTTCGCCGGCTTGATGTCGCGGTGTGCGGTGCCCTTCTCGTGCGCGAAGCCGAGGGCAGCAGCGACCTCGCTGGCGATCTCGGCGGCCTGCTTGGACGTGAGTTGACCGTTGGTCTTGAGGACGTCGGCGAGCGTGCGGCCCTGCACCTCCTCCCTCGCGATGAAGTAGGTGCCCTCGTACTTGCCCCAGTCGTAGACGTTGACGATGTTCGGGTGGCTGAGGTTGGCAGCGGACTGCGCCTCGCGGCGGAAGCGTTCGACGAAGTTGTCGTCGGTGGCGAACTCGGGGAACAGCACCTTGATCGCCACTTGGCGGTCGAGCAGCAGATCGCGTGCCGAGAAGACGTCGGCCATGCCGCCGCGTCCGATGCGCTTGTGCACCTCGTAGCGGTCGTTGATGACCGTTGCGTCGCCGTTGTTCGTCACAGTTCAGGTTCTCCCGCCGGCCCGCTCGGGCCGCTGCACGAGGTTATCGGCATCGAATGTCGTGGCCGTTGGCTTTCAAGATGTCGGCGAGGGTGCGGCCCTGCACGTACTCCATCGCCATGAAGTAGGTGTTGGCGTACTTGCCCCAGTCGTACACGCCGACGATGTTGGGGTGGTTGAGGTTGGCGGCCGACTGGGCCTCGCGACGGAACCGTTCGACGAAGTTGGGATCGACGGCGAATTCGGGGAAGAGCACCTTGATGGCCACTGGCCGATCGAGCAGGAGGTCACGCGCCAGGAACACGTCGGCCATGCCGCCGCGTCCGATGCGCTGTTGGAGTTCGTAGCGGTCGTTCAACACGGTCCGCTCGGGGTTTCCGCTCACTGATGCCTTTCTCGGCGAAATCGCCAACCGAGGATACCGAGCGACCCCTGGGTTGGTGGGTCACCCTGCATGATGCGGGCCGCGCGGGGCATGCTCACTTCTCGGTCGAGAACAGGTAGTCGAGCACTTGCTTGGCGATCGGACCGGCGAGGCGGCCGCCCGTTCCGGCACTGATCTCGGCGTTGGTTCCCTTCAACACGACCGCGATCGCGTAGCGAGGCGCCTCCGCCGGAGCGAAGCCGACGATCCAGGCGTGCGAGCGTTGTGGCTCGCCGGCTGCGTTCAACTGGGCGGTTCCGGTCTTGGCCGCGGCCTGGATCCCGTTGGCCAACTGCATCGAGCGAGCGGTGCCCTTGTTGACCACGTTGACCATCAGCTCGTTGACCGTCGCTGCCGTCGTAGGTGTGATCGGCGTCTTCCACACGGTGGGCTGGGTGCGGTCGAGCACCTGACCGTTGTGCTTGAGCGTGGCGTCCACGACGTAGGGCTGCATCATCCGACCGCCGTTGGCGATGGTGCCGGCCACCATGCACATGTGCAGCGGCACCATCTTGTCGTTCGCCTGACCGAAGCCGCCGATGGCCAGCAGCGGGAGGTTGTTCTGGAAGTCGATGAGCTCGCCGTTGGCGTACTTGAAGTTGCTCGCCACCGCACCGGGAAGGTCGATGGGCAACTTCTGATCGACACCCCAGGCCTCGGTGCCGGCCGTCATGCGATCGGGTCCGAGCTCGACGGCCATCTGCGCGAACGGGATGTTGCAGCTGCGGTAGAACACCTCGGTCATCGTGCCGCCGCACGACTCACCGGCGTAGTTCTGGATGGGGTCGGTGGTCTGCGGAGGTGTCCAGGCGCGCTCGACCGGGAACGTGCGATCGAGGGACGTCACCCCGTTCTCGAAGGCGACGCTGGTGGTGATGATCTTGAAGCTCGACCCCGGCATGTAGTTCTCCTGATACGCGTTCGCCAGGAGCGGCTTGCCGGGATAGTTGTTGTAGAAGTTGAGGACGTCCTCGGCGGCCTTGGCGTCGTGGGTCGCAACGAGGTTGGGGTCGAAGCGGGGCGAGCTCACCATGGCCAGGATCGCACCGGTGCGCGGATCCATCACGACGACCGAGCCTTCGCGATCTCCCAGTGCGTCGGCCGCGACCTGTTGCACATCGGACCGCATCGTGAGCAGGACGCTGCCGGTGTTGTCGGTGCCGCCGAACACGCTGTCGACCTTCTGCTCGGCGGTGTCGCCCATCAACACGTCGTTCTTGGTCTTCTCCAGTTGCGTGCTGCCGAAGCTGTACGTGTAGTAACCGCTGACGTTGCTGAACAGGTCGCCTGTCGGATATTGGCGCTGGTACTTGTACTGATCGTCGCCGGTGGTGGGCACGCTGCGGGCGACGACGACGCCGTCGGCGGTGACGATCGGACCGCGGGGACGGTTGAAGTCGCGGATGGTCTGGCGGTTGTTGAGCGGGTGCGAGTCGAGCGCCTGCTTCTTGCCGACCTGCAGCACGTTGAGCTGCACGAACAGCGCGAGGTAGAGCACGAGCAGGGCGGCGGCCAGCTTGCGGATCTGGTTGTTCATGCGCGCACCGCCTTGCGCGCGGCGCGCCGGAGCCGACGGGCTTCCCATTGCTCGCCGATCGTCAGTTGATCCGGGACCTCGCCGCTGCGTCGCGCACCCGAGTCGCTGACGCGGATCAGCAGTGCCAGCAGCACCCAGTTGGCCAGCAGGCTCGACCCGCCGTAGCTGACGAACGGGAGCGTGATGCCCGTGAGCGGGACGACCCGGACGACGCCACCGATGATGATGAACGCCTGCATGCCGATGATCGTGGTGAGACCGGTGGCGAGCAGCTTCTCGAACGAGCGGTCGGCACGCACCGCGATGCGCAACCCGGCGCCGATCATGAGCAAGAACGCGATCAGTATCGCGGTTGCGCCGACGAGCCCCATCTCCTCACCGATGGCGGCGAAGATGTAGTCGGTCTTGGCCGCGGGGATCTTCGTGGGACTCCCGAGCCCGAGGCCCGTGCCTCCGGTGCCACCGTTGGCGAAGGCGAACATCGCTTGCACGATCTGGTAGCCCTTGCCGTTGTACTGCGCCCACGGGTCGAGCCAGATGCTCACTCGCGTCTGGACGACGTCGAACAGACGCCACGCCACGTACGCAGCGGCCGAGAACAGGCCGACCCCGAGGATCAGGTAGATGACCCGTTCGGTGGCCACCCACATCATCACCGTGAACAGCGTGAAGAACAGCAGCGCCGACCCGAGGTCCTTCTCGGCGACCATCACCGCGACCGCGAACGCCCAGGCGATGGTGATCGGCAGGAGGAAGCGGAGTTCGGGGATGCGCAACGGGCCGATGCGACGCGTGCCGGCCGCGATCAGTTCGCGGTTGTCGGCGAGGTAGCCGGCGAAGAACAACGCCAGTGCGATCTTGGCGAACTCGCCGGGCTGGAAGTTGATCGGGCCGATGCTGACCCAGATGCGAGCACCGCCCGACGTGGTACCCACACCGGGGACGAGCGGCAACATCAGCAGACCCGCGCCGATGAACAGGAACGTCCACTTGTAACGGGCGAGGTCCGATGGTCGCTGCACCACCACCAGGGTCAGCACGAAGGCGATGATCGCGATCAGGGTCCACGTCGTCTGCAGGCCGGCGAGGCGGTCGCTGAGGCGAGCGATGATCACGTAGCCGATGCCGTTGAGCAGCACGGCCAACGGGAGCAGCGTGCTGTCGGCGCCGGGCGCCAGCATCCGGGTGGCCACGTGTGCGGACAGCAGCAGACCCAACAACGCGATGAGGAAGGGGATGATGCGCGCCGGAATCTGCGCGTTCTTGCCCAGCGCGGCGAGCGTGTACGCGACCGCCGTGATGGCGGCCGCCATGATCACCAGACCCAGCTCGGAGTTGCGGCGGGCCGCAGCGATCGGCGAGGTGGTCATGGTTCAGGGACCCGTGGACGAGCTCGGGACGACCGTGGTGCTCGTGGTGGTGCTCGTGGTGGTGCTCGCCGGACTGGTCGTGGTGGTGACCTCGGTGGTGGTGGTCGTGGTCGGTGAGTCGTTGGAGTTGTGGCGCACGACGAGGACCAGGGTCACGGTGAGGGTGACGATGGCGCCGACTCCGAGCACGAACAGCAGCGTGCCAAGGCCGCGACGACGAGTCGGCGCGGACGCCGACATGGTGACGGCTGGGCCCATCTCCGACCGAGGGGTAACAGCGAGACCGGACGGGACGGTGCCCGCCTCGGCGTCGATGAGTCGGTCGGGCGCGTCCTCCCATTGCGGATCGATCTCGAGGTCGACCGTGTCCTGCGGAGGCTCATCGCCCTCGAGCACATCGATGACGACGACGGTGACGTTGTCGCGTCCGCCGTTCGCATTGGCGACCGCGACCAGGGCCTCGGCTGCGGCCTGCGGTTGCGGGTTGGCTTCGAGCACCGAGGTGATCTCGCCGTCCTCGACCTCGTCGACGAGGCCGTCGCTGCAGAGCACGTAGCGGTCGCCCTTCACCAGAGGGAGGACCCAGGTGTCGACCTTCACGTTGGGTTCGATGCCCAGGGCGCGGGTGACGATGTTGCGGCGGGGGTGATTGCGCGCCTCGGCCTCGGTGATGTGCCCGGTGGAGACCAACTCCTGCACGTAGCTGTGGTCGATGGAGACACGACGCAGGCGGCCGCCTCTCATCACGTAAGTGCGGCTGTCGCCGACGTTGACGAGCGCGAAACGGGGCGGGGCCTCGGGATTCGCCAGCACCACCATCGCCGTGAGCGTGGTGCCCATCCCGCGTTGCTCGGCGTTGTTGTGGGCACCTTGGAAGATCGCCGCGTTGGCCTCGACGACTGCCGCGACCGCGACGTCGACCGAATTGGCACCGCCTGCGAGCCGATCGCGAAGGGTGGTGGCCGCGATGGCACTGGCCACTTCGCCGGCCTGGTGCCCGCCCATGCCATCGGCGACGCCGAAGATCATCGGCTCGGCGACGAACGCGTCCTCGTTCTCGCTGCGCACGCGGCCGGCGTCGGTGGCCGCACCCCAGGCGAGCAGAGGTGGATTGCTGGTTCGATCGCTCACTGCCGCCTCACTGGGCCTCGAAGATGGTGCTGCCGACCTGTAGTCGATCCCCGTTGGTGAGCTGCATCGGCGCGGTCAGCCTGGCACCGTTGAGGTGGGTGCCGTTCGTGCTGCCGAGATCCTCGACCCACACCGCCGCCTCACGCACGAACACGCGAGCATGGAGCTGCGATGCGAACGTGTCGTCGGGCAGTTCGATGCCGCAACTGTGGGCGCGGCCGAGCATGACCTCTTCGCCGATCGGGTAGCCGGCGCCCTTGCGCACCTTGGGCTGCAACACGACGAGCTTGGTGGGTACACCACGCTTGGCGCGGTTGGCCTTCACGGGCGCCACCGGGCGCGGAGCGGGCGCCGTGGTGTCGTGGGCCCCGACACGCGCCGACACCGGTTGCGGCCGGGGCGGGTTACCCAGGCGCGGGCCGCGCACCTCGCTCCACACGGCCCACAGGACGCGGGCGAAGAACATGTACAGCAGCGCGAGGAACGCGTAGTTGAGGATGTTGAGTTGCGCCTCGCTCACGATGCCTCGAAGCGCAGGTGTGTACTGCCCACGCTCACGATGTCGCCGTCCTCGAGAGTCTGTTCGCCCTGGATGCGCAGACCGTTGACCTTGGTGCCGTTGGTGCTGCCCAGATCGGCCACCAGGTAGCCGGTGCTGACCGGGCGCACCTCGCAGTGGCGACGGCTCACGTTGGAGTCGTTGACCGGCACGGTGCAATCGGGGAGACGACCGACGGTGACGACGCGCTGGCCGAGAGCGATTCGCTCGCCGCTGGGCAGCACGAGCGATCCGACGCCTGCACCGCCACCGGATTCCTTCATCCGGCTGGTGATGTGGAAGCGACCCGGCTTCAACGAGTTGTCGACCGTGAGCTCGACGGAGACGTTGCCCATGAAGTGGTACGACTCCGAGCGCGCGTACTCGCGGGCGGTCTCGCACAGTTCCGCGTTCAGTGCCTCGTCGATGTCGGCGAAGCCGGCGTGGTCGCGAGGGCTGAGCGCGATGGCGAAGACGTTGGGCACGATGCGCCGACCCTTGACGTCGACGCTGCGATGGTCGTCCATCTCACGCAAGAGACGACGCCCGAGTTCAACGGGTCGGATGGAGGAACGGGAGCCGCGGGAGAACACGCCCTCGACCATACGCTCCAGACCGTGTTCGAACGACTGCAAACCCATGACGGATGCCAGGCTAGTGGTGCGACCAGGCTTGCGGGGGCGCGCCCCACCTCGTCACGTGCCCAATCCGGGTTGGGCGCCGCCCGGTGACTTGCTAGCGTTGGTCATCGCACTCGGGCGAGTGGCGGAATGGCAGACGCGCTGGCTTCAGGTGCCAGTATTCGAAAGGATGTGGGGGTTCAAGTCCCCCCTCGCCCACCGCAAGACCCCTGCTCAGCAGGGGTCTTTTCGCGTCACGAGGCAGGCGTCAAGATCACCGGGTGGGCGTTGTCGCTGCAGCTGCCGCTCACGTTCACACACGCGTGCACCTGCTCGTTCATCGTCAACGTGCCGTCGCCGTTGTCCACGATCGTGTACGTGCCCGTGCCCGTCAGGGTCGCTTGGCTCCCGCCACCCGAGATCTCGATCGTCCCGCTCGAACCGTCGGTCGGCGTGTGCACGAACGTCGCCGTGCCACCGGGGAACGTACCGGTGGTCGTGAATGGCTTCGAGAGGCTGGCGATCGAGCCGGTGATCGTGATCCCTCCACCGGAGTAGCTGGCCGTGTAGCTCTGCTGCTTCGTGTCGAAGTCGATCGTCGCCTTCGCGATGCCGCGCTTCGAGCGCGCCTCGAGCGACACCGTGCCGGTCTTGTCCTTTTCGCCCGGTGCGGTGTAGGTGAACTGTGCGTCGGTGTCGGCCTTCACCGGCGTGGACGACGGTTCGACGCCGGCGGCACCCGCCGTGAGAAGTGCGGTCACGGTGCCCCCCGTCGCCAGTCCGTCGATGCGGCTCGTGGGCTGGGCCGTGATGGTCGATTCCTCGTTCGGTTCCAGACCGTTGGGACCGGGCGACGCCGACACGATCAGCTCGACGCAGCGCCCGTTCTTCACCGAGTTGTCGGCTGCGGAGTACATCTGTACCCACGCGAGCAGCCCGGAGATCGCGCCGATGGCACCGGCCACGTCGGCGCTGTGAGCGTTGGCGGTTCCGCCACTGCGATTGACCCGCATGTTGGTCAGGTGGCCCAGTGCGATCCCTCCCTGCACATCGATGAACTCGCGCTTGCCGCCGCCGTACTCGGCCGACTGCATTCGTACGTCACCCTGGTCCGGGGTCATCTCGCCGTTGTCGTCCACCGTCGCGGCGAACGTGACGTCGACGGTGATGTTCTGCCCGACCCCGCCCTTCGTCGCCGAGGCATCGAGGTGCATCTTGCCCTCGACGTGACCATCGGAGTCGGGGCAGATGTTCGACTCGCTCACCGCCTTGAGCTTCGTCTCCAGCCCATTGTCGAGGTGGGTGACGTCGATGCCCAACTTGAGCGCTCCGTCCGCGATCTGCGCCGTGATTCCCTGGGCGCTGATGTCGGCGCCCTTGCCGGGCGGGACGCTGTCCAGGAGACCTCCGAGCAGCATCAGACCGAACAGGCCGCCGACGAGCGGATCCGTGGCCTCGGGACGGCCGGTGGTCGGCGATGCGAAACCCGACGATTCTGCGGGAGCCGACGCAGGGAACGCGGCCGAGATCGCTGCCGCGCGCTGCTGTGCCGTCGAGTCGAACGCTGCCGCCAGTTGATCGGCACCACCCATCGCATCGGTGAGTCCCGAGAACGCGCCGAGCTCCGTCTCGAATTCGCGCTCCGCGTCGTTGGCCTTGGTGAGCAGTTCGGCCATCGGAAGCGACAGGATCGCCTGCGCAGCAGCGTCGGTCGTGGCGGCCGAATCGTCGATCGCCACCGACCCACTGGTGACGGTCGATCCATCGCTCCCGGTGTTCGTGACGCCGGACCCCCCGCTGCTGCAGGACACCACCGCCAGACTCAGCGCAAGCGCCGCCCCGGTCCATCGCAACCTGCGCCCGCCCATGGTCCGCCCCAATCGCTCACGTAGTGGTGCTCATCGTGACACAGCCGCCCCGACTCGACCCGTTCATGTCATCGCCGGTGGTGGAATTCCTGCCTCACGACATGACATGAACGCCGAGAGCGGCACCTGCGGGCCGAATGCCTGAGGATCGACGCCCACGAACCGCCGGAGGGGGCGCGTCAACGGGTCGCGGGTGTGGCTGACGCGGTGGAGGGATCGGCGGGGAGTCGGCTGCGAAGGGCGACGGTCGCCGCTCTGCCGATCAACCCGGGCACGAGGGGTCGCGGCCGCGCGGTAGCCCAGGGTGGCTGCGAGCAGGACCAGAGACCCGACGCGGCCGCGGACCCGAGCGGTCCGCTGCGGCGGGCCAGCCGCGTCAGCTGCAATCCGTACAGTCCGATGCGAAGTACCGCCAGTGCGAGGGCGAGCCCGACGAAGCCGGGGCACATCCGCCTCACCGCACCGAAGGCGGCGCCGCCGACCACCAAAGGCTCCCCCACACGAGGAGAAAAGCGCGCTGTCAGAGATTGCGGAGGTGGTGGAGGTTGTCATCGGCGAGGATTCGTCGGAGGAGTTGGGCGCGCTCATCGGTGGTCAACGTGACGCGACCGTGCTGGTTGGCGAGGCTGATGACCGATCGGGTCTGCCCGAGGACGGCGGCACACTGCGCACAGGTGGCCAGGTGCTCGATGGCGGCAGCCTCCGATGCGCTATCGAGGACACCGTCGAGGAAGTCGGTCAGGTTCGATTCCAGTTCTGCGCAATCCATGTCAGGTCCTTCCCATCAGTGTGATCCTGAGCACCTCGCGGGCCCGAGCGACACGCATCTTCGCCGCCGAGATCCCGATGCCGAGGATCTCGGCAACGTTCGCCATCGGCACCTCCTCGACATCGCGGAGCACGAACGCGGTCCGCAACGTCGTCGGGAGCCCGTCGATCGCGGCCTGGATCATCACGGCCAATTCCTGCTGCACCGCCAGATCCTCTGGCCCGGGGCCCACTCCGACTGTGTCGCGCAGGACGGCCGGGTCGGTCGCGATGTCGCGGTGAGTGCGCAGTACCGCGAGGGCTTCTCGATAGGTGATGCTCAACAGCCAGCTCCGCGCCTTGTCGGGGTCACGAAGCTGGCCGAGGCCGCGGGCGGCCTTGACGAAGGAACTCTGGACGACATCCTCGGCGTCGGCCCGGTTCCAGACGAGGCGATAGGCGACGTTGAAGGCAGCGTCGGCGTTCGCCTGGAACAACTCCACGAGCCATGCGAGTGGCGCTGTCGGAGCGGGCCGATCAGCAGTGGTCACGCCGTCCAGTCTGCCCGCTGGGGCGATCCGAGCCCTCAGGGACGGTTCGACAATGCGTTCTTGCCACTGAACGGAGCCTTCAGCACCGGCGCGATCATGCACACGTTGAACGCGCCGGCCAGGAGCGGAACCACTCCGACGACGGCCAGTACGTACCCACCGGCGGAGCCGATGATCAGGCCGGCGACAATCATCACGAGTCCAGCAACGACGCGAATGCCACGCCCGGTGGGGGTGGCCATGAAACGAGCGAACGACATAGTGGATCTCCTTGTTCGACTTCGACGGTGGGGCCGTCGACATGTAGACGCGCCGGACCCGCGATCGGTCACATCACCGTGAGTCGGGGGACGGAACACGACGGGCTCGGATGACGGCGCGGATCCTGTCTGGCAGGATTTCCGGGATGAGCAACCCCGAGATCAGTTGCACCCATCTGTCGACCATCGAAGTGGTCGAACCGTCCAGCGATGGGTGCGAGGACTGCCTGCGCACCGGTGGCCGATGGCTCCACCTGCGCATGTGCATGCGCTGCGGTCACGTCGGCTGCTGTGACAGCTCGCCGAATCGGCACGCCACCGCACACTGGAACCAACACCACGACCACCCCATCATCCGCTCCTACGAGCCGGGCGAGAACTGGTGGTGGTGCTACTCCGACGAGGTGGCGTTCGAAGTCGACGGCGCGCCACCTGCACCGAGCCATCCGTAGAAAGCAGCGCTGTCGTACACTCGCCGTCGATGGAGGCGCAGGGTTCTGACGTCGAGCGGCGGCGTCTGACGGTCCGACGCTCCCTCGAGGGCACCATCGTCGACGACTTCCGCCCGGACGTCGAGGGACTCCGAGCCGTCGCGGTGATCGTGGTGGTGCTGTTCCATGCGAAGGTCGCCTCGTTCACGGGCGGATTCGTCGGCGTCGACGTCTTCTTCGTCCTCTCCGGGTTCCTCATCACCCGGCTGTTGCTGAAGGAGCTCGCCGGCAGCGGCACCATCTCGCTGCCAGCGTTCTGGGCACGCCGAGCGCGACGGCTGCTGCCCGCATCCGCGCTCGTCGTCGTCGTCACGTTGATCGTCGGTCACTGGGCGTTGGCGCCGTTGCAGCAGCGATCGCTCGCGCTCGATGCGCTCGCCACTGCGACGTTCGTCGTCAACTTCCGCTTCGCCAGCCAGCTCGGCGACTACTTCGGCGCGCAGCTCGGCGCGCTCAGCCCGTCGCCACTTCTGCACTTCTGGTCGCTCGCCGTCGAGGAGCAGTTCTACTTCGTGTGGCCGGCGCTGATGCTGCTGATCACCCGTCGCCCCCGCGAGTTCCGTCGGCTGCTCGGGCTCGTGTTGAGCGGCCTCGGCATCGCCTCGATCATCGCGTCGGTGTGGATGACCGCCAACCGGCCGACGTGGGCGTTCTATCTCCTTCCGGCGCGGATGTACGAGCTCATCGCCGGGGCGCTGCTCGCCATCGCCGGCCCTGCCCTCCTGCGTTTCCCGGCGGCCGCCCGGGCCGTCGCTGGATGGATCGGGATCGCCGCGATCGGAGTCGCGACGATTCGGTTCGACGAGTCGGTCGCGTTCCCCGGCACCGCCGCGCTGCTGCCGGTGCTGGGGACGGTGCTGGTCATCGTCGCCGGCGGCGCGGGAGCGCATGCCTTCGCTCCGTCGATCGTGCTGAACCGCCGACCGCTGCAGTGGATCGGTCGCCACTCGTATGCGATCTACCTCTGGCACTGGCCCGTGCTCGTGCTCGCCGAAGCGGCGTGGGGACCGCTCAGCGGATGGTCGCGTCTGCTCCTCATCGCCGAGTCGGTGGGACTGGCCAGCCTGTCGCTGCGACTCGTGGAGGACCCGGTCCGCCGGTCGCCCGTTCTCGCCGCGCACCCAAAGCGCGGCCTCACCCTCGGCGCAGCGCTCGCCGCGGTCGTGCTGCTCGCCGGCACGCTGGCATGGGCGATGTTGCCGACGTTGGACGGCGGGGAGGCCGCGGCTGCGCCGTCGCTCGTGCCGGTCACCTCACCCACGGTGCCTGGCACTGTCGATCCGTCGGCCTCGACACCCGTCGTCACCGCGCCCGCTGGTCCGCTCGACCTCGCCGGTTTGATCGTCGCAAATCAGTTGGTGCTCGAGCAGGGGTTGCGGACCGACGCCGTGCCGTCGAACCTGAAGCCGTCGCTGGCGAAGGCGTTCGACGACAAGGCGCAGTTGTACCCGGATGGATGCGTCGCCATCGGCGTCGACGCGAAGGTGAAGAACTGCGAGTACGGCGTGGCGGGAGGCTCCTCCACGATCGTGCTCTACGGCGACTCGCACGCAGCCCACTGGTTCCCCGCGCTGGAGGCGATCGCCATTGCGCGCGGCGCGCGACTGATGGTGTTCACCAAGGGCGGCTGCCCGACGGCCGCCGTGTCGATCCCCACCAACACGCTCGCCCGCACGTGCCCGCAGTGGCGTGATTCGGTGATGCAGCACATCGCCGAGCTGCGGCCCGACATGGTGGTGATGTCGGCGTCGGCGTACTACCCGAACAGCGACGAGGAGTGGCAACAGGGTCTGCAGGCCACCGTCGCGCGCATCACCCCCTACACCTCCGACCTCGTGATCCTCGGCGACAACCCCGGCGCAGCCTCGGTGCCGGCGACATGCCTGTCGCAACACCTGACGAGCGCGACCAGCTGCGTCAACCGTCGAGAGCGGGCCGTCGAACCCGGTCGCATCGCCACCGAACAGTCGGTGGCCGATGCCAACGGCGCCCGATTCGTCGACACGAGCGACTGGTTGTGCACGCCCGAGGCATGCCCGGTGATCCTCGGCGACATCCTGCTCTACCGCGACGTGAACCACCTCTCCACCACCGGCGCGATCTGGTTGCAGCCGCTGCTGGACGCGGCGCTGTTCCCTCGCTGAGCCACCGGCGCGCGGACCGTTCGACCACGAATCGCACACCCCGATGGGCATACGGTTCGCGCATGGCCATGAACTGCAAGCCCGTGCCCACGCTCGATGACCGGATCAACGACATCCGCATGCGCACCGCCGAGATCGTCAACAACGACATCATCCCCAACGAGCGTCGCCTGTGGGCCGAGCGCCGCGAGGGCGGGTCGTTCCACGACCGCACCGAGGTCCTCGAGCTTCGGGCAGCGATCAAGGAGAAGGTCAAGCAGGCGGGGCTGTGGGCGCCGCACCTTCCCAAGGAGTACGGCGGGATGGGTCTCGACTTCCTCGCCCACGCCTACATGAACGAAGTGCTCGCGTATGCGATCGGCGCGGCCTCGTTGTTCGGTGTCGTCGCGCCGAACTCGGGCAACCAGTCGATCCTGGTCAAGTACGGCACCGAGCAACAGAAGCAGGACTGGCTGCTCCCGCTCATCGACGGCACCATGGAGTCCGGCTTCTCGATGACCGAGCCGATGAACCCGGGAAGCGACCCTCGCTCGATCACCACGTCCGCCGTGGTCGACGGCGACGACTTCGTGATCAACGGTCACAAGTGGTTCACGTCGAACGGGATCGACGCCGACTTCTTCATCGTGATGTGCCGCGTCCAGGACAAGGACAGCACGGACCCGCGCAGCGGACCGATGGTGCAGATCATCGTGCCGACGGCGACCAAGGGCGTGAACATCGTCCGCGGCATCGGCGTGTGGGGGCGTCGTGAGAGCGATCACTGCGAGGTGAAGTACGAGAACGTCCGGGTGCCGGTCACCAACGCGCTCGGTCGCGTCGGCGAGGGCCATCAGGCGGCGCAGGACCGCCTCGGCGCCGGACGCATCTTCCACTGCATGAACAGCATCGGCCAGATGTGGCGTGCGTTCGACATGATGGTCGAGCGGGCCGCGAGCCGCGAGGTGCACGGCGGGGTGCTCGCCGACAAGCAGTTCACCCAGGGTGCCATCGCCGACAGCTACATCGACATCCAGACGTCGCGCCTGTTCACGATCCACGCTGCGGAGAAGATCGACCAGGGATTGCAGGCCGCTCGCACCGACATCTCGGCGATCAAGGTCTACGTGCCGAACGCGTACACCCGTGTCGTCGATCGGGCGATCCAGATCTGGGGCGCGGCGGGCGTCAGCAACGACCTGCCGCTGTGGGGCATGTACCAGGGCGCCCGCACCCTCCGCATCGCCGACGGTCCGGACGAGGTGCACAAGATCCTCATCGCCAAGAACGTCCTCGGTCAGTACTCGAAGGGCGAGGGCTGGGACTTCGGCAACTGATCAGGCGCCGCGCACCTCGATCCGCCGCGAGCTCCCGCGCTTTTCGTGAGTACCAGAATGCGAATTCACGTTCTGGTACTCACGAGAACGAGGCGATGGGTGACGGACGGCGACACGTCGACCTACCGCACCCGATCACGCGCCTCAGGCGCTGAGCGCGGACTTCACCTGTGCGGCGATCGAACCGCCGTCGGCAGTCGGGCCGGCCTTCGCACGCACCGCTGACACGACGCGACCCATCGCCTTCATGCCGGTGGCGCCGTCGGCCGCCGCGGCGGCGATCTCCTCGGCGATGATGGCCTGCAACTCGTCGGCGCCGAGCGCCTTGGGGAGATAGGCCTCGAGAACGGCGGCCTCGGCACGCTCACGCTCGACCTTCTCCGGTCGACCGGCCGTGACGAACGCGTCGGCCGTCTCGTGATGCTTGCGCACCTCACCCGCCAGGACCGCGAGCACCTGCTCGTCGGACAGCACGGTCACCTCGGCACCGGCCGTCTCCGCCACCGCCACCTCGGACAAGGCCTGGCGCAGCGCGGAGAGCACGACCTCGTCGCGGGCGCGCATCGCGGCAGTGAGGGCGACCTGCATCTGGGACTTCACCGATTCATCGGACACGAGGGCCGCCTTCAGTCGTTGTCGAGCTTGTCGAGCACCTTGTGGGCGACCTCGGCGATCTTGCCCTTGACCCCACCTTCGTGGGCGATCTCGTCGAGACGGGCGTCGACCACACCCAATCGGGCGCGCTCCTCCTCGACGATGGAGATCTTGCCGTCGCCGTCGAGATCGAACGCAGCGAGTTCGTTCTCGTCGGTGATGTGGGGCTCGTCGGATCCGGGCTCGTGTGGAGACGCCATGGAGTCAGTATGCCCGAAGGTCGGCAGAGGTGCGATCGTTCACGCACCGGAGGTGATGGATCGACCAGGTCAGCGCGAGAATCTGACGATGCAACCGACCGCACCGCACCACCGTGACGGATCGTCCGAGCAGCGATGAACGTCTGGCCCACGCATCCCTCCGTCCACGAGATCTTCACGTGGGTGTGGCTCAACGGTCTGCGCCACGTCGTCGGGTCGGCGTACTGCATCCGCGACTATCACGTCGATGCGCACCTCGGCGGCGACGAGGGCTTGGTCATCGCCCGGGCCGCACTGGCCCAGCGCAGCGTGCGGCTGATCCTCGATCTCGTGCCCAACCACGTCGCGCCCGACCATCCGTGGGTCGATTCGAATCCCGAGTTCTTCGTCCAGGGCACCGCCGACGATCTCGAGCGCGACCCCGACGGCTTCCTTCAGGTCGGCGCGCGAGTGCTCGCCTGCGGTCGCGATCCCTACTTCCCCGCGTGGCCCGAGGTGCTCCAGCTCGACGCGTCGCGGCCTGGGCTCTACGTCGCGCTCGAGGCGAGTCACGTGCACCTCCTGCAATGCGGCAGGATGACGGTCGGAGGTTGAGCGATGTTGGGATCGGTGGGCGATCTGGTCGAGGACGTGGTCGTGCACCTGCTCGAACCGATCAACGTCGCCAGCGACACCCGATCGGTGGTCACTCGCCGACGTGGCGGCAGCGCGGCCAACATGGTCGCCGCCGCGTGTCACGCCGGCGCGCACGCCCGCTTCATCGGTCAGGTCGGCGACGATCCCGCCGGCAAGTGGCTCACCCAGCAACTCGAGGACGCCGGCGCCGACGTTCGTGTTCGCTGGATCGGCCGCACCGGCACGATCGTCGTGCTCGTCGATGCCAACGGCGAGCGGACGATGCTCGCCGACCGGGCGACCGCTACCGACCTCGCTCATCCGGATCGCGAATGGCTGACCGGTCTGCACACCCTCCACATCCCGTACTACTCGCTGGTCGGTGAGCCCCTCGCCACGACCTCCGTCACGCTCGCGATGTGGGCGCACGAACTCGGGATCAGGGTGTCGATCGACGCGTCATCGGCCGCGCTCCTGCAGCACGACGGTTGCGACGTCGCGCTCGCCAAGATCGCCTCCCTCCGGCCGCACGTGGTGCTCGCCAACGAACTCGAGGCCGATGTCCTCGGCCCCGGTCTGCAGCCGGCGAGCCTCGGTGGCGCGATCGTCGTCGTGAAGCACGGCGCCGCGCCGGCATCGGTGATGCGCGCCGATCAGCCCACAGCGTCCGTCGCCCCCGACGAGGTCTTCGACGTGCACGACTCCACCGGCGCGGGCGATGCGTTCGCCGCCGGATTCCTGCTGGCGCTCGCCAACGGATTCGACCCGATCGACGCAGCTCGTCAGGGCCACGTCGTGGCCGCCAAGATCCTGCGCCGGGTGGACACCTCCACGACGTCCTGAGCCGTCCGACGCGATCAGTCGCCGTGCTGATCGGCATGCCGACGTTGCGCGTCGAGCATCACCCCACCGAGACCTGCCACCAGCATCACGATCACGCCGACCGTGGTCAACACGTGCGGGGTGAAGTCCAGTGGAACCGACCAATCGACGACACCGCGAGGATTGCCGCCGGCGATCCCCCAGGGTCGGTCGCCCCAAGCGCCCTGCGCGGTGAGCCAGAACCAGACCTGGATCGACGCTGTGCCCAGCGCGAGGCCGATTCCCCACCTCCGGCTCGAGAGGAACCCGACCAGTCCGCCGACGGCGATGAGGAACAGCACCAGCAACCGCAGGTACGTCGCAATGGGTGGAACCGGCGGATGGTCGATCCCCAGCGTGGCGTGGGTGACCAGCTTCCAGAACTGCAGCGGTGGGACGCCGAGGTCGGAGGAGAAGTTGTCGCCGAACGAGGCCGACTTCATCGGCAGCAGCGTTCCGACGACGACGGCAACCGTGCCGAGCGCGCCCAGCGCTCCGACGGCGGCGTTGATCGGGCGGTTGCCGTCGTTGCCGGCCTCGGCCAGCGATGCGAAGAACACGATGGCACCGAGCGCACCGGCGACGACGACCAACCAGAATCCGGCGGACATCGTGGTGGTCAAGGTGTAGGTGCCGCCTTTGGAGATGAGCCCCTGCTTGACCGTGTCGAGCACCGTGACGCCCTGCGCGGCGATCCACCCCATGAGTCCGGCCAGCGCGAGGCCGGCGCCACCGGCCAACCCGCTGCCAACACGTCGTCCGGTCGCGCCGAGGGCGGCACCGCCCACGAGCACCACGGCGGCGAGGAGGCAGGCGACGACGTTGTTCGTGGAGAAGTCGTTCACCTTCACCGACAGCGACTGGTCGAGGTCGCCCACGATGCGGTAGCTCACCACCTCCACGAACGCTGCGATCCCGGCGACGATCGCTGCCAGCGCGGCAACGACGAGGAGTGGGGTGACGCGGAACGACGGAGGCGGCGCGACGACTGCGCCCTCGCTGGTGACCTCTACCGGCCACGCACCGGTGGCACCGGCGTCCCAGAACGCCCCGGCGGCGTAGTCGAGCGACGTGGTCTGCTCGACGACGCTGAACGACCGGGTCTCCTCATACGGCGCGGGAGTCGGAACGGTTCCAGCTCCGGCGGAACCGGCCGGCGGTGGCGGCAGCGCCGTGCCGACCGCCTCCGTCGGCTGGTCGGCTGCACTGCTCACCGTCTCGGTGCGCTGCGGCGCGGTCGGGTCACCCAGCTCTGCCAAGGATGCACCGCATTCGTTGCAGAACTTCTGACCCACTTGCGCGGTGTGACCACACAACGGACACAGCATCTCGTCTCCCTTCGCGCTGACCGCCGAAGGTTACGTCAGATCGTCGGTCTCCCAGATGGGCAGCGGCGAGATCGCCTGCGCATAGCGCTCGGCCATCCGAGCGAGCAAGTAGTCCTCGAACTCACCGGCGGGGAGCGCCGGCGCGTACAGATGGCCCTGCTGACGCACACAGCCGAGCGCGATCAACGCATCGGCCTGGGCGCCCGTCTCGACACCGTCGGCCGTGACGGCGAGCCCGATCTCGCGGACGAGCGCGATGATCGAGCGCACGATCGCGCGGTCGTGCGGGTGGGCACCGATCGAGTCGATCGAGAGCCGATCGATCCGCACCTCGTCGAGCGGGAGCCGACGCAGGAGGCTCAGAGATGAGACACCGCGGGCGAAGTCGTCCAGGCACACTCGGCCTCCGTGGGCACGAAATGCGGCGAGGTTGGCAGCGGCGCTGGGAAGGTCGCCGTTGACGGCGCTCTCGTGGACGTCGATGGTGATGATGTTCGGCTCGAGGCCCTGCAACATCTTCTCGATCGCGTCCTCGTGCCAGCTGTGCTCGGTTGCCTCCGGCGCCATGTTGATCCTGAACCGGAAGCCGTCGGGCAGGCCGAGCATCGCCAGACGGCGCATCTGCGGGCGGGCACTGCCGATGACCCGGTCGGTGATCCGATCGAGCAACGACGCAGAGCGAGCGATCGCCAGGAAGTCCTGCGCGACGACGACCCTGCCGTCGCGCCGTACCCATCGAGCGAGGAGCTCGGCACCGACGATCTGCCCGTTCGAGGCGTCGATCTCGGGCTGGAAGAACGCAACGATCTCGCCGTCGTCGATCGCGCGTCGCAACGCCTGCTCACCTTCGAGACGATGCACCAACTCCTGTTGCATCGAACCGTCGAAGAGCTCCACGCGGTTGCGCCCGCCGGCCTTCGCTCGGTACAGCGCCGCGTTGGCATGCCGCAGCAGCTCGCTGGCGGCGACGCCGTGCGACGGCCCCGAGGCCACCCCGATGCTCACCGACGACGGCATCTCTCGACCTTCGGCGTAGACCGGCTGGGCGAGCACGCCGACGAGGCGGTTGGCGACGGCGGCCGCGGCCGACATGTCGAGGCCGGGCATGACGACGACGAATTCGTCGCCACCCATCCGACCGGCGATGGACGTCGGCTCGATGCTGCGCATCAATCGGTCGGCGATGATGCTGATGAAGCGGTCACCACCGCGGTGACCGAGTGCGTCGTTGACGGCCTTGAAGCGGTCGAGGTCGCAGAAGAGCAGGCCGACCGGGTTCTCCTCCGACGCGTTGTTCAACACCTGATCGAGGAGTTCGAGCGTGCCGCGTCGGTTGTAGAGACTCGTCAGCGGGTCGTGTGTGGCCTGGTGGGCGAGACGCTTGTTCGTGGCCGCCAACTGTGCGTTCACACCGGTGAGCTCACCGCGCTCGTGGGCCAGGTCGCGCAACAGTCGCTCGCTGCGCCACTGCAAGCGGATCGCGTCGATCGAGCTGCGGCTGACGACGTGGTGCAACACGAGCAATCCGAACCCGAAGCACGCCGAGAGGATCCCGAGGCCGCGCAGCTGCGAGTCGTCGGAGCTGAGCAGCGTCCCCGAGCACAGGGTGACGAGAGGGACGATGAACGCGAGATACAGATCGCGGCGCCCGGCGGTGACGATGCAGCCGACCGCACTCGCCGTCGCCGGGAACAACGTGAAGAGCAGGACGACGGTGGTCGCCTCGTTGCCCACGACCCACGGGCTCATCCCGAACACCGCACCGATGCACGCGAACGACAGCCCGATCAACAGCTGGGTCGACCACGGCGTGTGATTCGACTCCGTTCGCATGTAGTAGCGGTACAGGGCGAACAGGGTGCAGGCAGTGCCCACGGCCGCCGCCATGAGCCAGTACCCGAGGCGAACCGACGCCTCCTTCGAGCCGAGCAGCGAACTGACCAGGAGGGTGAACGGCAGCAGGAGGAACGGCGTCGGCGCGAGGTTGGTGGTGACCATCGCCAGGGCGCGCTCCCGCACGAAGGCGGCGTTCGCCTCCTCCACTCCGTGCACCACCTGTTCGGGCATTCGTCGTTCTCCTGGTCGTCGCCCTGAAAAGAGCTCTCAGTCTTCTTCGGCAGGTCGTGCAGAACACTTGACGCTCCCATGAAGGTTCCGGGGGCGATACTTGGGCCGATGCGCGGCCGTTTCGCCCCGTCACCGACGGGTTCGCTCCACCTGGGCAACCTCCGTACGGCGCTGGTGTCCTGGCTTCACGCGCGCTCCGTGGTGGGATCGTGGCTGGTCCGGATGGAGGACCTCGATCTGATGACCTGCTCTCGGGTGCACGAAACGGATCAACTCGCCTCGCTGGCGGCCCTCGGCCTGGTCTCCGATGTGCCCGTCATTCGCCAGTCCGAGCGATTCGAGCGGTATCGGGACGCCATCGCCACCCTGCGCGACCAGGGCAGGGTGTACGAATGCTTCTGCACACGGCGTGAGATCCGCGAGGCCGCCCAGGCCCCTCACGGTGACCTTCCCGACGGCGCCTATCCGGGAACCTGCCGCCGCTCGAGCGCCGCCGAGCGGGCCGCGCACCTCGCCACGGGGCGGTCCCCGGCGCTCCGGCTGGCCACGGATGGTGAGCGGTTCACGATCGACGACCTCGTCTGCGGGCGCTACGAGGGCGCTGTCGACGACGTGGTGCTGCAGCGCGCCGACGGCGTGCCGGCCTACAACCTCGCCGTGGTGGTCGACGACGCCGAGCAGGGCATCACTCACGTCCTTCGTGGCGACGATCTGCTGTCGAGCACGCCGCGCCAGCGGTTGCTGCAGGTGCTGTTGGGCCTTCCCGAGCCGGTCTACGCACACGTGCCCATGGTGCTCGCCCCCGACGGAACGCGCCTCGCCAAACGGCATGGTGCGGTCACGATGACCGACCTCGCTGCGCGGGGCATCGACGCCGCCGCGGTGCTGTCCCGATTGGGTGCCAGTCTCGATCTCTGCGGCAGCGACGAACCGGTCACGACCGCAACGCTCGTCGACCGCTTCGACCTCGACCGGGTACCGCGGGCGCCATGGTCGCTGACGGCGGGCGAACTCTGACACGATCCAGGGTGATGGCGGAGACCTACGACGACCTGCAACAGATCCTCGGCTACCAGGGAGCGATCGACGAGCGCGAAGAGCTGCGCGAGTTGGCCGGCGAGATCTACGTCCTGCCCTTCTGGACACCGCGGTTCTGCGAGACCGTGATCCGCGCGGCCGAGGCAGTCGGCGCCTTCGAGCCTCAGCCCCACGACCCGGTGCCGGGTCACGAGGTGTCGCTGGCGATCATCAGCCCGCGGTTGTTCGAAGCGGTGGAGATCGATCTCGGTCGGCGCATCTGGCCGCAGCTGCAGACGAACTGGCCCTACATCGATTACCACGGGCTCCGCGACGTCTTCGTCATCAAGTACGCGAAGGGCGAACAGGAGCACCTCCGGTTGCACCACGACGTGGCCCAGGTCTCCGCGTCGGCCAAGCTCAACGACGGGTACCGCGGTGCCATGCTCGACTTCCCCCGCCAGGGCGTCTCCAACGAGCACGTCGCGATCGGCGAGCTCGTGGTGTGGCCGTCGCTCGTCACGCACCCGCATCAGGCGACGCCACTGGAACACGGAGTGAAGTACGGACTCACGATCTGGTTCGAGCTGCCGTCGTTCTAACCTGAGAGTTGGCTAACCTTCGCGATACGTTCGCCGATCGACGGGGCCCCCACCACCGATGAACACCGCTCTCAGAACCCGCTGCACGTTGCTCTGCCTGCCGATCGCGCTGGCGGGGTTTGCGTCGTGTTCTTCGAAGTCCGATGCCGCCGCGGGCACGCAGTCGACCTCCACCGACGCGCCCACCACCATCGTCGCCAGCACCACCACCACCGTCGCGCCCACCACCACCGAGGCGCCCACCACCACCACCACCGAAGCTCCCGCCACCACCACCGAAGCGCCCACCACCACGCTCGCCCCGAACGTGGAAGTCGTCGGTGCCTTCGGCATCGAGATCAAGGCGGTCGGTTCCCACAACGGGCCCGACACGCAGGTCGTGCAGATGCGGCTCGAGCAGCTCGGGTTCTGGAGCGGTGGCAGTGACGGACAGTACGGGTTCGCCACGGTCCAAGCCGTGATGGCGTTCCAGAAGTACCTCGGCCTGCCCCCCACCGGCAAGGTTGATCAGGCGACTGCGGCCTACATGCAGGCCTTTCCGGAGCGCGCCCACGGTCGTTCCGACAGCGGCACGCTCGTCGAGGTCGACAAGGCCCGGCAGCTGCTCTTCATCGTCGTCGACGGCAAGACCGTGTGGACGCTCAACACCTCCACCGGCAGCGGCATCCCCTACGAAGCCGTCAACAAGAAGGACCCGACCAAGATCGAGACGGGCGACGCAGTCACCCCGAACGGACTGTGGAAGGTCACCCGGGAGCGCCCCGAGGGCTGGTGGGAAGGCGACCTCGGCAAGATCTACCGGCCGAAGTACTTCGTGGGTGGCGTCGCCATCCACGGCATGACCAGCGTTCCGAACTACCCCGCTTCGCACGGCTGCGTGCGGGTCAGCACCCAGGCGATGGACTTCATCTGGGACACCGGTCTCGTGCCGATCGGCACGCCGGTGTGGGTCCACGAGTGACCCGTGCTGCCACTGCTGGGTGAGTTGCGGCCGTGGGCCGACCCCGAGGTCGTGTCGATCGGACGCCTCCCCATGCACGTGCCGTTGCCGCTGGGCGATGACGCCAGGAAGTCGTTGGACGGCCAGTGGTCGTTCGAGTTGTTCGCCACGCCCGACGCGGTGCCGGCGCGGGCAGTCACCGGCGACACGCCGCGAGGTGGACGAACCGTCGCCGTGCCGGGCAACTGGACCGTGCAGGATGTCGGCGACCTGCCGCACTACACGAACGTGCAGATGCCCTTCCCCGGCCCCCCGCCGCGGCTGCCCGACCGCAACCCCACCGGCGTGTACCGGCGGACCTTCACGACCGGTCGCGGATGGAAGCGCCATCGCATCGTGCTCCACGTCGGCGGCGCCGAGAGCGTCCACGCCGTGTACCTCAACGGCCGTTTCGTCGGCTACGGCACCGACAGCCGCCTGCCCAGCGAGTACGACATCACCGACACCGTGGTGTCGGGTACCAACCACCTGGCGATCGTGGTCGTCCGCTACAGCGCACTCAGCTACGTGGAGGACCAGGACCAGTGGTGGATGGCCGGCCTGCACCGCAGCGTCCACATCGAGGCGCGTACTCCGGTGCATGTCGCCGACGTCGTGTGTGATGCAGATCTCGACGTGCTCTCCGGCGAGGGGCGCCTACGGGTCACCGCATCGGTGGGCTTCTCCGTCGAGCCCGGCCCTGGCTACACGACCCGCGTCACCGTGGTCGACCCGAAGGGCCGACGGGTCGGGAAGCCATCCCTCCAGCCGGTGCCCCACCGCTTCGAGATCCCGTACGTGTTCACCGGCTTCGAGTCCCGCCACGAGTTCTCGGTGGCACACGTGGCAGCGTGGTCCGCGGAGGCGCCCACGCGATACCGCGTCGACGTCGAGCTGATCGACACCGCCGGCACCGTGTTGGAACGCACGCATCAGTTCGTCGGCTTCCGCCACGTCGAGGTGCGCGACCGACAACTGCTCGTCAACGGCCGGCCGGTGTGGATCTTCGGCGTCAACCGACACGACCACCACCCCGAGCGTGGCAAGGCCGTCACGGTCGACGACATGCGCGCCGACCTCCTCACGATGCGGCGCCACAACATCACCGCCGTGCGCACGTCGCACTATCCCAACGACACGGCGTTCTACGACCTGTGCGACGAGCTCGGCATGTACGTGGTCGACGAGTCGAACATCGAGAGCCACGCGTACAACACGAGCCTCTGCAACGACCCTCGTTGGCGCAGTGCCTGGGTGGCGCGTGGCGCACGGATGGTGCAACGCGACCGCAACCATCCCAGCATCATCCTTTGGAGCCTGGGCAACGAGAGCGGCTACGGCACCAACCACGACGCGCTCGCCGGGTGGATCCGCAGCGCGGATCCGAGCCGACCGCTGCACTACGAGGGCGCGGTGTTCCACGCCGGCTGGATCGATGGCGGACTCGCGTCCAGCGACATCGTGTGCCCGATGTACGCCACCATCGACGCCATACGCGAGTACGGCGCATCGGGTCGAGGGACCCGTCCGCTCATCCTCTGCGAGTACAGCCACGCGATGGGCAACAGCAACGGGTCGCTCTCGAACTACTGGGAGGCGATCACCACCACACCTGGTCTGCAGGGTGGCTTCATCTGGGAGTGGAAGGACCACGGCATCCGCCAGGTCCTGCCCGACGGCAGCATCCGACTCGCCTACGGCGGGCAGTTCGGCGACACTCCCAACGACTGCAACTTCGTCGCCGACGGACTGGTCGGCAGCTACGGCGAACCGCACCCGGCGATGCGTGAGGTCGCGTGGGTCTACCGACCGGTCACCGTCAGCGGCGGCCGCCGCTCCACGCTGCGGATCAGCAACCGCCAGTCGTTCACCGACCTGGCGTGGCTCCAGGCCGAATGGGAGCTCATCGTCGATGGCCGAGTGGCCCGCCGCGGCCGGCTCGCGCTTCCCCATGTGGCGCCGCACGCGTTCGTCGACGTTGCGATGCCTGCGGTCGTCCCCGCGGGCGCGGTCGAGGTGCAGCTCACCGTGCGCTTCCGCACGCGTACCGATCAGCCGTGGGCGCCGAAGGGCCACCTCGTGGCGTGGGACCAGGTGACGCTCCGGTCGGCCCCGCGCACCCGCCCCGTGCCCGCCCCCTCGGGCACCGCGACCGCCGCCCAGGTCGAGCGAGTCCTCACCCGCCCGGTGGAGTTGGCGTTGTTCCGCGCGGCGACCGACAACGACGGGTTCAAGCTGATGCCCGAACTCCGCCAACGCATCCGCGTCGGCGGCGCGGCGTTGCAGTCGTGGCTGGAGGCCGGCCTCGATCGGCTGCCGGCCGACGAGTTGGTCGACCACCGTGTCGAGCGTCGTGAGGTCGCCGGCGGCATCGAGTTCCACCACACGGTCGTCGTCCCGCCCGAGCTCGTCGACCTGCCACGCGTCGGCGCGACGTTCGGGCTGCCCGGCCGCTTCTCGCAGGTGCGGTGGTTCGGCCGCGGCCCGCACGAGAACTACCCGGATCGCAATGCCGGCGCCCTGCTCGGCACCTGGCAGCAGGCGCCCGACGACTCGCCGTACCTCGTGCCCCAGGAGTTCGGTCTGCGCACCGACTGTCGGTGGTTCGAGCTCATCGATCCGGCCCGCGGGCAGACGCTGCGAGTCGAGGTGCTCGTGCCGTCGGCCCTGCACTGCTCGGCCACGCACTTCACGGCCAACGATCTCTTCGAGGCGACCACGGCGACCGAGTTGGAGCCGCGCAAGGATCTCGTCGTGCACCTCGACGTCGCCCACCGCGGCCTGGGCACCGCCAGTTGCGGTCCCGACGTGCTGCCGCAGTATCGGCTTCGCGCGGGCACGTTCCGGTTCGCATACCGGCTGTCCCTGCACGGCTGAACAGCCGGCTCGGCCGCAAGCTCAGTCGTCGTCGGGGGTCGCTCGGCGAACGCGCAGCGGGCGATCGTCGGCGTTGCGGCAGTGGCCGGTCTGGAGATCGAACCGCCAACCGTGCAGCGTGCAGACCAGTTCGTCGCCCTCGATCTCGCCGAACACCGACAGGTCCGCCGAGCGGTGCGGACATGCTCGCTGCACGATCCAGTCACCGATGCGAGTGTCCTCGTTCGCACTCGCGCCGTGCTCGGGATCGAGCTTGCGCAAGGCCTCGGCCTCGGTGCGGCGCATGCGCTCCACGTCGAGCGACTTGAAGAAGTTGTAGACGTACTCGTTGTACTGGCCCTTGCGCCACGCGCTGAAGCGGCACGAGAGAAACAGCGAGTTGCTCCAGTCGTTGGCCTTCGCGGCGACGACGGTCTCGACGAGTTCACGCTGCACCTTGAACCAGAAACCGTGCGGCTCGCCCCTCCATTCGCGCACCTCGCCGTTGGGGAAGTCGAGGGCGATCGCGAGGTCGCCGGCGTGGAACACGACGATGTCGCCGACTGCAGCGCAGAGCGTGGGGGCCATCGCCATCAACGGCTCGAACCACGCCTTGACGGTGCCCAACAGGTCGGGCGATGCAGGCAGCCACCGCGACTTCATGGCGGCCAGCCATGGGAGCCAGTCGGCCTGGTAGTCGAGCAGGTACTCGCGCTTGCGGGTGAAGATGTCGTCGACCGCCGCTTGCGGCATCGGATGGGTGACGTCGAGCAGACCCTCGGTGCCGAACACGATCTCGGTACCGGGGATGGCGAGGATGCCCTGATGACCTGCCGCCGCAAGCCGTGACATGAAGCTCGGCTGGTCGGGGAAGATGCTGAGCTCGTCGCCGTCGATCACGTTGAACTGGAACAGGTCGGGGTCGAGGAACGCGGGCGGGCCGGCGCTGGGCACCACGGCGCGAGCACCGATGGTCTCGACGTAACGCATCGCCCTCGAGAACTGGCTGTCGACCTTCGCGTCGACGAGCTCGCGCATGCGCTCGGGAGTCTCCTGGTACACCATCGGATACCAGATCGCCCCGCTGTACTGCAGCCAGTGGAGGTCGACCGGGCCGTGGTTGCGCAGCGCCAACAGGTCGTTGGTGCGGCAGTCGTTCTGGTTGACGAGACGCGCCGTGCCATCGCTGATGACGAGCGCCGAATCACCACCGGGACCATCGGTGATGCTGGTCTCGACATGGATCGCGATCTTCAGGTTCGGACCGAGTGCCAACTCCTCCGTATCGACCGTGCGCACGATGTTGTAGAAGCCGAGTCCGCGCAGGATGCGCTCGAGCTCGTGGGTGGGATACCCGGGCACGAGGACGGTGGTGTCCTTGTTCATGTGCTCGACCAGCCATCCCTCGTCGAGGTGGTCGGCGTGGATGTGCGACACGTACAGGTACGTCGGGTTGCAGATTCGTTCCATCAGCTCCGGCGAGAGCTGGTCGTTGCGGGGGAACACGAACCACGACCCGTGGAACTGCGGGAGAAACCAAGGATCGCAGACGATCGAACCGTCGACGGTGTCGACGAGGATGCCTGCGTGACCGATCGACGTGGCACGCATGATGCGAGGTTACCCAGGAGCTCCCGCAGGCCCCCAGGGGCAGAGGTCCCGAGTGGACTCAGGCCACCGGCGGGTCGGTGAACTGCTGGCCGGCGCGGGAGACGTGCTCGGTCCAGGTGCCGCCGTCCCAGTAGCGCAGCTCGAAGCGACCAGCCGGGTCGGCATACCAACCGGCGGGCACCGCGGGCGTGGCGGCAGCGGCGGGCTGGTAGGCCGCGGGCTGTTGAACGGCCGGCTGTTGAACGGCCGGCTGCTGAACGGCCGGTGCGGGGGCCGGTTGGTAGGTGGGGAGGGGCTCGCTGATCGGGGCCATGACCGCCGGCTCGGGGGCGGGTTCGGGGGCCGAACCCCAACCGGCGGGCTCGGCGGCGGCCGGCGTCGGCTCAGGCGTGAGCACGGTCAGCGCGGTGACGACTGGTGCCGCCTCGGCGACGGGCTCGACGACGGGCTCGACGACGGGCTCGACGACTGCCGCGGCAGCGGGTGCCGCCGACGCGTCGCGGGCCAGGAACGCGGTGACGTCGCCACCGGTGGGCACGATGCTGACGACCGACCAGCCGTCGGCCGACTTCTCGGTGAGCTTGGCAGCGAGCGCTGCGGGGTCGTAGGACGATGCACTGACGGAGGCGAATTCCTGCATGACGAGGAAGAGTAGCGCGGACGGCGCAGCCATCGGGGACTGGCTTCAGGCGGGCTTCAGCCGCACTTCAGGCGGGGAGCACGAGCGAATGCACGTCGGTGTCGTTGGGCGGCCCGTCGTAGACGAGCATCCCGTCGCGGAGGGCGAGCAGGCGCGACACCCGGCCGACGAACGCCAACTCGTGGGTCGCGACCAGCAGCGTGGACCCTGCGGCAGCGGCTTCGTCGAGCAATTCGAGCAGCGTCGTCTTCCCGTTCTGGTCGAGGCCGACGAACGGCTCGTCGACGAGCAGCACGTCGAACGGACGGACCATTCCGAGCGCGATCGCCGCCTTCTGGCGGAGCCCACGACTGAACGTCGTCGGGACGTCGTCGCGACGGGTACCGAGCTGCAGGCGATCGAGGAGCTCCTCGGCCTTGGGTTGCCAGTCCCCCACGTCGTGGAGGCGGCCCACGTACTCGAGGTGCTCCCACAGCGACAGGTCGTCGTAGAACGTCGGTGAGTCCGAGAGCCAGCTCAACGAACGGCGGGCCTCCATGCTGCCCGATACATGCCCCATCACGAGCACCTCGCCGTCGCTGGGATCGAGCAGACCCGCTGCCATGCGGAGCAGGGTGGTCTTGCCGCTGCCGTTGTGCCCGACCAGCGCCACGTGTTGGCCGAGGGCAACCTCGAGGTCGAGCGGTTCGAGCGCCGGACGGTCGCCGTAGTCCTTGCTGAGCTGGTGAGTACTGAGGGCGGCGGTCATGCCGAGCTCCTTTGCTGGGACGAGTACGACTTGCCTTCGTCCAAGAACGCGCGGATCCGGCGCCGAAGGCGGTCACGGACCCGCACCCAGTAGCCGATGAGCAGGACGACCAGGGTGGCCCCGAGCGCGGCACGGATGGAGGCCGCCGTGACGGAGTCACCGAGACGCACGGCGGTGCGAGGGAGCAGCACCGTGCACGTGGTGAGCGCGCTGACGACGATCGGCCAGGCGAGGCGGATGGTGGTGGTGAATCCCGCCATCTCGGGCGGCATGAACGCCTGCTGCGTGGACGAACTGGTGGGGTCGGGCATGTCGCGCACGATGCTGACGACGCCACCGCCGGCCGCACCGAGCACCGTCGGCAGCGCAAGGATCGCGACGGGCACGATCGCCGCGGAATCTCCGCCGAGGGTGAGGATGGCCGCTACCCCGGCGATCACTGCGAAGGGGATCAGCGCCACAGCGGGGGCGAGCAGATGACGCGCCATCAGCTCGCCGCGATCGACGGGCAACGCATCGGCGCGGTCGGCCTGATCGACTTCCTGGGAAAGGGGTTCCATGACTTCGAGGCCGAGGACGAACCCGAGCACCGCGGTACCGATGAACGCCGGCGTCGTGCCGCGCACCACCTCGGCCTGCAGCACGCCCATCGCGGCAGCGATCGCGGCCATGCGGACCAGTCGGGCGACGGGGAAGCGCAGCAGGCCGGACCAGCCTCGGCGCCACACGCTGCCGGTGAGGCCACGGTGCCCCGATCGGGACGGTCGCAGCCGCACGTACGGACGCTGCCGGGTGCGCTCCTGGTTGAGCTGGCGGCGAAGGAGGATGACCGTGCGCAGGTCCTGCATGGTGACCGCGAAGCGCAACTGGGCGACGAGCGCACTACGGCGAGCGAGTGCGTCGAGCGAGATCCGCCGCAGCATGAGCAGGCCGACGACGACCGCGATCACCGTGACCGCGACGGCGATGAGGTCGGTCGGATGCTGGCGCCACCCCCACAGGCCGAGACTGCCCGCGGGGTTCGCGGGGCCGGGAATGTGCCAGGCGAGTGCAGCGCCCTGGCACGCGACGGCGACGAGGCCGATGGTGCTGGCGAGCCATCTCGGCACGCGCACGGTGTGCGCCAACACGGCGACACCGACCCACACCCCAGCCAGGGTGGCGCCGTAGAGCGCGCCAGCTGCCGCCCATGCGACCAGTGATCCGGGCAGCCGACGCGCCGCGAGTTGACCGATGACGGCACCCGAAGCGGCGCCGGTGAACATCGCGCTGCGCAGACGTTGGCCGGCGGGCCGCATCAATGCGCGTCGGCGATCGACCGGAGCGAGCATCACGTAGACGACGTCGGGCGCTTCGAGGGCGATCGGCCCACCCTGGGCGCCGCCGCGGATACCGGCCATGAAGGCGATCGCGACGAGCAGTCCGAGCGCTGCCGGGCCGTTGCGCAGGACACCGGCGGCCGTACTCTCGGCCAATGGCGTGTCCTTGATCGAACTGCTGATCCAGAGCACCGCTCCGCCGCCGAACCCACCGAGCAGATACACGCGGTACGCGGCCTCGAACCAGTCGAGGTTGCCGAGACGATGCAGTTGGCGCGTGCGTCGCAGGTCGCGCAGAGCCGTCAGCGAGCCGTCAGCCACCGCGGGAGGCTCCTGTGTCCGCTTCGCCGCCGAGTGCCGCGGGCCGCTCGGGGTCCGCTGACCATCCCGACCAACTGGGTACGTAGAGGCGAGCCGGGGTGAACCCTGCGAGCTCCATGGCCAGGACGTTCATGCAGGCGCTGACCCCGGACCCGCAGTAGGCGATCGTGTCGCCCTGGTCCGCGACGCCCAGTGCCTCGAAGTGATCACGCAACTGCTCGACGGGACGCAGGCGGCCGTCGTTGCCGACCACGGACATCCACGGTGCGTTCCTTGCCCCGGGCACGTGGCCATGGCGAGGATCGATCATCGTGACCTCACCGGTGAACCGACCCGGATCACGGGCGTCGAGGACGATGCCGCCCGACGCGGCGAGGGCTGCGGTCTCGTCGGCGGTAGCGAGCCGGTCGGCGGGCCACTCGATCGGAGTGAACCGTGCGGGCGGTGACGCTGGCTCGGTGCCGGCGCGAACCTCGCGGCCATCGGCGATCCACGCAGTGAGGCCACCGTCGAGCACCGCTGCGTCGTGGCCGAGCATGCGCAACATCGTGACCATGCGCCCGGCGGTGACACCGCCGGCGTCGTCGTACGTGACCACGACCGTGTCGTCGCCGATCCCGAGTGCACTCATCGACGCGGCGAACGCGACCGGTGTGGGGAACGGGTGACGCCCTTCGATCGCGGGCCGTCCTGTCGCCGCGAGGGCACCCTCGAGATCGATCCACACGGCCCCGGGAAGGTGCGCTGCCTCGTACGCGGCACGGCCGTTGCGGCCGTCGAGGTACCACCGGACATCGGCCAGCACGACGTCGGGGTGCGCGGCGAGAAACGTCGCGTCGACTACGGGGGCGATCACGGCCAGCATCCTGCCATCACATTTCGGCGATTCCGCGTCAGAATGGGTGAATGTCCGCCACGACCCTGCACGACTTCTTCGCCGTGCTCACGATCATCGCGGCCGTCGGTGTGCTGCTCATCCTCATCGCCCGGGTCGTCCCGGCGGTCGCCAGCGTGCGCTTCCTCGATGTGCTGTACAAGCTGCAGCTCCCGCTCGCGGCACTCGTGGCGACGGTGTCCACGCTCGGCAGCCTCTGGTTCAGCGAACACTTCGGCTGGCTCCCCTGCAGGTTCTGCTGGTATCAGCGAGTCTTCATGTACTCGCTGGCGGTCATCCTGATCATCGCTGCCGTCCGACGCGATCGCAGCGTCCGGTGGTACGCCGTGCCGCTGGCCGGCATCGGCATCCTGCTCAGCAGCTGGCACATGCTGCTCGAGCGGGGCGTGGTGTCCGAGTCGAAGGAATGCCTCGCCTCGATCCCGTGCGCCGTCCCGAACGCGATCTCGTTCGGCCACCGCGATCCGATCACGCTCGGCCCTGCCGGTTTCCCCGCGATTACCCTGGCGGTGATGGCGTTCGTCGGATTTGCTGCCATCCTGGCGCTGTTGCTCGCTCCCGAATCCTTGGAGGAAGAAGAAAATGGCCAACCGTCAGCGGGCTGAGGCTCGACGCAAGGCTGCGGCCAAGGCTGCCAACGGCGGCGGCTCGAAGTCCTGGATGTGGATCACCATCGGGATCGTCGTGGTGCTCGCCGTCGGCGGCATCATCTGGGCGAGCAGCGGCAGCGACAACAACGCGGCGTCGAACTCCACCGACCCGACGGCGACCGACGGTGGCACCAGCAACCTGCCGGTCAGCCAGCCCGTCGTGGTCACCGGCGACGCCCTCCCGGCGTACGTCACCGGCGCAAACCCCGACACCGCGGTGGGCAAGGCCGCCCCGGCACTCGACGGTTTCAACTTCCTCGGCGCACCCGTGAAGGTCGACGCGTCGGCGACCGGTCGCCCCTACATGCTCGTGTACCTCGCGCACTGGTGCCCCCACTGCAACGCAGAGATTCCCCGCCTCCTGAACTGGAAGCACAGCGGCCAGGTGCCCGCCAACCTCGACGTGTTCGGCGTGGCGACGGCCGTGTCGCCGACCAGCGTCAACTTCCCGCCCGGCAAGTGGTTCTCCGACAAGGGCTGGGACTGGCCCGTGATGGTCGACGAGTCGCAGGGCGACGGCGCGGCCGGCACCGCTGCCCAGGCGTACGGGGCCACCGGGTGGCCGTACATCGTGATCGTCGGAGCCGACGGCACCGTGAAGGCTCGCCTGTCCGGCGAGGTGCAGATCTCTGACCTGCAGAAGGTCGTGGATCAGGCACTCGCCTGATCCGTCCGTCACCCCCGACATTCGCGAACGGAGACGTCAGTCGCGTGGACCGGCGGCTTCGGCCGCTCGGTGCAGCACCTCTCGCAGCGGGAGCCCGAGCGCGGCCGCGGCCACGACGGCATCGTCGTGCTCCACCTTGGCCCGTCCGGCCGCCAACTTCACGCGCACCGCGTGACCCTGCACGTCGACGACGATGTCGGTGCGCTGCTGTGGCCACCGCTGGACGACCGAGCCGCGCAACCCGAGTGATCCAGTCTCGCTCAGCAGCACCGCGCTGACCACAGCGGCCATCGACCGATCGCACAACGCGTGCACCGTGTGGGCAGGACGACCCTTCTTCATCACGATCGGCGTCGCCCAGGCGTCGTGTGCGCCGGCGGTGAGCAGCGCGGCGATGGTGTGGGCGATGACCTCGCCAGTGGCGTCGTCGACGTTGGTCTCGAAAAGCTGCACCGGTTGGCCGGGTTCAGGGGTGGGCGAACCGACCGCTTCGGTGCCGATGACGACCTGGACGACGTTGGGTCGGCCGGGGATGTCGGCCGCGCCCGCGCCATACCCGACGGACTCCACGGTGAACGCCGGCATCGGCCCGAACTCGTCGGCGAGCGCGGTCATCAACGCCACCCCGGTCGGCGTGGCCAGTTCCTTTCGATCGGCGATCCCGCGGCTGGGTGCGCCGCGACGAGCGAGCAGTTCCACCACAGCCGGTGCCGGGTTGGGGAGCTCGCCGTGTGCGGCGAGCACGGTGCCCTGGCCGACGGTGATCGGGCTACAGACGATGCGGTCGATCCCCAGGACCTCGAGTGCGGCGCAGGCACCGACGATGTCGACGATCGCGTCGACCGCTCCCACCTCGTGGAACTCGACCTCGTCGGCGGGCATCCGGTGCATCGCCCCTTCGACCTCGGCCAGGAGACGGAATGTGCGCTGGGCACGATCGCGGACTCGTGGCGGGAGGTCGGCGGCGTCGATCAGCTCACGGATGACTCGGTACGGCCGGTGCGTCGCATGATCGTGCTGGTCGTGGTCGTGATCGTGCTGGTCGTGGTCGTGGTCGTGGTCGTGGTCGTGATCGTGATCGTGATCGTGGTCGTGGTCGTGATCGTGCTCGCCGAGCACGGCGACGTGGGCCTGGGTGGCCGCGATGCCACAGCGCATCACCGGTTCGAACCCGAGGACGTAGCTGTCGAGCGGTAGTCCGCCGACGATCTCGGCGACGGCCGCGGGGTCCGCGCCGGCGTGCACGAGTGCCGCCATCGTCATGTCGCCGGCGGTGCCGGCGAAGCAGTGGAACCACGCGGTACGACCGGTCACGGGCACATCCTCGCAATCGCGCACGCTGCGCCGAAACCGTTGTCGATTCCGACCACGGTGATGCCGCTGGCGCACGACGCGTGCATCGCCAGCAACGCGGTGATGCCGTCGAGCCCGGCGCCATGACCGACGCTCGTGGGAACCGCCACCACCGGCACCGACGTGAGGCCGCCGATCACGCTGGCGAGCGCGCCCTCCATTCCTGCGACGACGACCACGGCATCTGCCGACGTGACGCGGTCGAGGTTGGCCAGCAACCGATGCAGCCCGGCGACGCCCACGTCGGTGAGCCGATCGGGGCTGAACCCGTACGCGTGCAACGTGACGATGCATTCGTCGACAACGGGCACGTCGCTGGTGCCGGCACTCACCACGAGCACCCGTGCCGATCGATTCGGGTGAGGCCGGCGCCAGAGCACGCACCCTGCCTTCGTGTCGCCGTCCGGGTGGGCGGCGAGGACGACCGCCGCGGTGGCGTCGCTGACACGGGTGAGCAGGACCGGCCCGGTGCCGTTGGCGAGCAGTTCACCGACGATCTCCACGCATTGCTCGTCGGACTTGCCCTGGCCGTAGATCGCTTCGGGCATCCCCTGACGAAGCGCCCGATGGTGGTCGACCAGGGTGTCGCCGACCTGGGTGAACGGCAGCCGTCGCAACGCGGCGACTGCGTCGTCGGGGGCCACGGTGCCCGAGCGCACGCCCTCGACCAGCTCGGTGAGTTCCCGCTCGTCCATAACGCCCCATTGTGCCCGCGCGCGCTGAGGTTGAGCGCCCTGAATCGCAAACGTCCCCTCCTGAGCGAGGCAACGGCAATAGCCTGGGCCTCCATGACTTCCGCCGACGCCGTCCCCCGTGTGGGGTTCCTGGGACCACTGGGCACCTTCACGGAGCAGGCGTTGAAGACGCAGCCCGATCTCGCGGCCGGGGTGCACGTGCTCTTCCGCACGATGCCCGACGTGCTCGATGCCGTCGAGTCGGGCGAGGTCGACCTCGGGTTCGTGGCCATCGAGAACTCGATCGAGGGAACCGTCAACCTCACCCAGGACGAGTTGGCGTTCAGCCACGACCTGCTCATCCAGCGCGAGGTGGTGCTCGACATCGAGCACTGTCTGATGGCCAAGGCGGGCACGGCGATGGCCGACGTCAAGGTCGTGCTGAGCATCCCGGTTGCCAGCGCGCAATGCCACGCGTACTTGCGCGCCAACGTCGGCCAGGCCGAACTGCGGGCATCGAACTCCACAGCGGAGGCGGCGCGCATGGTCGCCGAGGAGCTCGGACCCGGCGCGGCTGCCGTCGCTCCGAGGGCGAGCGCCGAGTTGTACGGGCTCGAGATCCTTGCCGCCGACATCGCCGAACACCCCGGCAACCAGACCCGGTTCGTCGTGGTCGCCCGCGAAGGTGTCCCCGCTCCGACCGGCCACGACCGGACCGCGCTGGTCATCTACCAACGGGCCGACGAACCCGGCAGCCTGATCTCGATCCTCCAGGAGTTCGCCGCGCGCCGGATCAACCTGTCCAACCTGCTGTCGCGTCCGACCAAGGACGGCGGGCTCGGCGACTACTGCTTCGTGATCTACGCCGATGGTCACGTCGCCGACGAACTGGTCGCCGATGCGATGCGGTCGCTGCACACCAAGCAGGGCCGCGTGAAGTTCCTCGGTTCGTACCCGGCCGCGGACGAACACGCGACCACGACCCGCGAGCACGCCGACGCCCGCTGGCGCGAAGCTGACGACTGGGTGCGGCGGCTGCGCAGCACGATCCGTTGATCGCACGCGGCACCCTCGAAGGAGCAACTCCATGACCGTGCAGCACCGCACCGTCACCGCACTCGCCGTCGCCATGACCGTGGCCGGCCTCACGATGGCCGCGTGCAGCAGCGGCACGGCCGTCCCTCAGGACAGCACGCTGGCGGTCGGCTCGACGACCACGGTCGCGGAAGCCACGACCACCGTGGCCGACACCACACCCTCCACCACCGCGCTCGCCACCACCACCGTGGCGAAGACGACGACCACGGTCGCGGCTACCTCGCCGCCGACGACCTCTGCGCCGCTCTACGTGCCCGTGTCGGGTCCGGCGGTGCCCACCACCCACACCGACCCGTTCGTGGCCGCCGGCACCCTGGCGAACGGCAGCTACTGGACGATCTACAACGGCGGCGACGCGACCAAGCCGGCAGTGACGGTGCTGCAGGCGTTCTTCGGCGACGAGTGCATCAGCAAGGCGGCCGAGCTCAACGACGAGTGCCTCAACGACATCTACGTCGTCGGTGACCCCAGCCGCGACATCGCCGACATGCCGTTCGCATCGAACGTGATCGTGACGGTGACCGACCCGAACACCATGCAGAGCTACCGGATCACACCGGCCGAGCTCGTCCAGATCCGCGGCGGGAGCGCCACGGCGTCCACTCCTGCGGGGTTCGGGTTCGTGACGTTCCCGTGGTTGATGACGGTCGCCAACGGCAAGATCACCCGGTTCGAGCAGGTGTGGACGCCGTAGCGCTCTCGCCCTACCGGTAGATTCTCGGACGGAACGGTGGCAGAGCGGCCAAATGCATCCGCCTTGAAAGCGGAAGGGTTCACGCCCCGGGGGTTCAAATCCCTCCCGTTCCGCCAAGGGTGTTCGTGGACGTTCATGGATGTCCACCAATGTACAAACTTAGGTGCTCTGAGCAGGTCTTTCGTTGCGTAGACGTCTACTGACGTTGTAGCGTGTCACTCCCAGGGTTGCTCCCGGTTGCTCCCGATTTGGGGGGCGTTGCTCCCGGCGTTGCTCCCGGTTTTGGAGGCATTCGAACCATGGCTCGGAAGGTAACCGGCAAGCGAAGTGTCAGCCGCGACGGCAGCGTGCGGGTGCACGGCAAGGCGTCGAACGGCGAGGGTTCGGTGTACCTCGACGCGGATGGTTCGTGGCGGGCGACGTTCGTTGCTCCCGGCAGCGCCCGACCGAAGCGTGTTCGTGGCAAGACGCGTGAGGAAGCGATCGCTCGCAGGGCGGTGAAGTTGGAGGAGCTCTGCCAGATTCAGTCGTCGACGTTCCATCGCGAGGCGACCGTGGCCGAGCTGGCGGCGTGGTGGCTCGACGTCGTTGCGCGGCACCGCGTGCGGGCGTCGACGCTGGGCACCTACAGCCAGCGCGTCGAGCGGATCACCAACACGATCGGCCAGCTGCCCGCGCGATCGTTGAAGCCGGAACGCATCGCTCGTTGGCAGTCCGACCTGTTGAAGTCCGGGCTTGCGTCGGGGACGGTCGCAGACGTGCGGGTGACGTTGCACCAGGTGCTCGAGCAGGCGGTCCTCCACGAGCTGATCGCCTCCAACCCGGTCGATCGCGTGGCCGCGCCGAAGGTGGTGCGTGGGGCTCGACGCGCGCTCGTGTCAGAGGATGCGCGCCGCTTGGTCGGCGCAGCCACAGACGATCGCCTCGGCGCAGTCGTCGCGCTGCTGTTCGTGCAGGGCTGGCGGGTCTCGGAGGCGCTCGGGCTCGGTTGGGAGGATCTCGACCTCGATGCCGGCATCGCTGTGGTGCGGCGGGCCGCCATCTACGTCCACAAGGTCGGCATGGTGCTCGGCCCGACCAAGAACGCCGGCGCATCGGGCACCCACCATCTGTCGGCCGGAGTGGTCGAGTTGCTGCGGGCGCGGCGCAAGGCGCAGGTCGCGGAGCGACTCGCGAATCGAGCGCCGTGGCCGACGCACACCTACGAGGGACAGACCGTGTCGCTGGTGTTCACCAACGAGCGCGGCGGTCTAGTGAACCGACAGGCGGCGGCGAAGGCGGTGACGCGAGCGGCAACGCGAGCAGGCATCGACCCGAAGGGAATCGCCACGCACACGGGCAGACGAACGGCCGTGACGGTTCTGTACGCCGAAGCCGGCCTCGACCTCAGCGACATCGCCAGATACGTCGGCCACAAAGGCGAAGCGACGACCGCCGGCTACGTGCGCTCGCTGGGCGAGCGCCCGAAGGCGACCGCAGCGATGGCGGCGTCGATGCTGGATCCGGCGGCAGCGCGACGCGTGCCGACGTGAGCACCCGACCGCGCGTAATCGGCGTTCGGTGGCAGTGCGTGCGAGCCTCGCTTCAGCGGACGGGTGGTCGCCCGAGGGCGTCGCGTATCAGGTCGATGTGCCCCGAATGGCGTGAGGTCTCGTCAATCATGTGCGCGAGGAGCCATCGCAGGTTGACCGGCTTGTTGCCGAACGAGGGGTGGACGGCCAGTTTCTCCAACGATGCGCACGCATGCGTGGCTTCTCGACTGCGCTGACAAGCGCTCTCGTACAGGTCGACGATGTCGGCGAGGGCGTCGAGGTCTGCGGAACGGAAGGACCAGTCGTGAGCCTCGGTTGGGTCGATCGATCGCCAGGGTTCGGGGAGGTCCAGACCGAGAAGCTTGTGTTGGAACCAGCGGTCCTCGGTGAAGGCGAGGTGCTTGACGATGCGGCCGATGCTCAGATCAGTTGCACCGAGAGGTCGGGCGTGGATCTCGTCGACAGACAGGTCCCTTGCTTGAGCGAGGATGGCGCGACGTTCTTCGTCGAGGCGCTCCGTGAGGCCGGTCCGTTCGGTGGCTGGCTGGAGGTCGGCGAACTCGCTGGACGGCACGGCACGATTCTCGCAGCCGGGCGTCGATGCGATGTGAGCGGACGCCCAGGGCCTGTGCTCGCTTCGCTGCCGAGGCGACGTGGAAGACGATCCGGCGTTTGGGGATGCCTCCAAAGGTGTTGGGCTGAGCGACATGCCGCACACGCGACGAGCCACGGTGCGACGACACGTGCGTCGCCCACGACGGCCTACGCGGCAGCGTTGTGGCGGGACGGGGCCGACCGGTGGAAGTTGTTTGCGACGTTCGGTTTCACCGCGCTTGTACGACCGCCAGTTCGAACGCTGCGCACACCGCTGATGCGTCGACTAACGGAGCATCTTGCCCAGGGCGGCGAAGCGCAGCATGTGAGCCTGTCCAGCGTGGAGTGCATACTCGTCGATCATCTTGACCAACACCGCCGTCAGGGGTCGACCGTGGCCCGCTCCCGCTGTGTCGAGCGAACCGCATCCAGCGATCGCCCTGTCGGACCTCTCGACTTCGGCGAAGTACGCGCGCAGGTCGTCATCAACGGTGTCGACCGAACCCCCGGCGTAGTCATCGTCACCGTAGATCAGTGCCTGTTCGCCTCCACCGAGGCCCCAACTGACGTATACGTGTTCCATCTGAGTCATGTGACGTACCAGCCCCAACACGGAGAGCTCCACCGGCGGAACAGACCAGGCGACCATGTTCTCTGGTGTGAGGTCACGCAGCTTTCGTAGAAACTCATGGCGTTGGTAGCGAAACCAACCTTGGAGAAACTCGCGAAGATCAGCATTCGTTTCCGGCTGGTCTGCTGCGGAGAAGTCCACGCCGCTCAGCGCCTCGATCGACATGCCGGCACACCGTAGCCGGGCTCAACAGGGTGCCAGGGCGGCCATACCGAGGCTGGGCGGACAGTGCTCCCAGCCGCTCGTACCAACGTTCTGACCGCACCGAACCGTCCCCAAACGCAGCGCCGATCACTCGTGCCGAAGCGTCCCAGAAGTGCCGGTAGGGGACTCTTCAGTCCCCGCGCCGAAGCCTTCTCCTCGGGGTGAGGACACTCACCGACGCGGTGCCGTTCGCGCGGGCTGTGGACGGAGTGAGCGCGACGTGATCATGGGCTTGTCGTAACGTTGCGTCGTGACGGAGCTGACTCCTGGGATCTACGAGCGACTCGTCACCGAGGGTCTCCGGGCGCAGCTCGACGAACTGGCCAAGACCATGCCGGTCGTCGCGCGGCCGCTCAACAGCGCGGACGCGTCAGACCGCATCGCGTGGCACGTGAGTCAGCAGGTCGAGCGTGCGCTGCTCGATGTCGGCGACGAGCAGCGCGTGAAGGTCGGTCTTCGAGTGGCACGCGCCCTGCTCGATCGCCTCGGCGAACTGGTCGACGTCGACCAGCAAGCAATGCTCGCCGACCCGGCCTCAGTCCTGCATGCCATCCTTCGTCGGAACCCTGACGGCACACCGGCCGCCATCGCTGGGCCGCTGATCCCGCTGCTCGACACGACGCTGCTCACGAACGCGCCCGGCGAGCCCACGCTGTGGAGCCAGTTGCGGTCCGAGATCGAGTCGGCCGACGCGATCGACGTCGTGATGGCGTTCATCCGGCGCAGCGGCATCGGACCGCTTCTCGACTCCCTTCGCCGTCATTGCGAAGCGGGTAAGCCACTCCGAGTCCTGACGACCACGTACACCGATTCGACGGAGCGCCGGGCCCTCGATCAGCTCGTCGATCTCGGTGCAGAGGTCCGTATCTCTTACGACCTGAGTACGACACGCCTGCACGCAAAGGCCTGGGTGTTCCATCGCTACTCCGGCTTCTCGACTGCCTATGTCGGTTCATCGAACCTCACCCACTCCGCACAGGTGACCGGGCTGGAGTGGAACGTTCGAGCATCGGCCGCCCGCAACCCTGACGTCATTGCCAAGTTCGGCGCCGTGTTCGACAGCTACTGGGAGGCCGGCGACTTCATTCCTTACGACCCCGACCAGTTCGACGACGAGCGACAGCGGGCCGGCCGCACCGACAGCGGCCCGTCCGTGATCCTCAGCCCGATCGAGCTGCGGCCGCACCCGTTCCAGGAACGGCTGCTCGAACTGATCGAACTCTCCCGGCAGCGTGGCCATCACCGGAACCTTCTCGTCGCCGCTACTGGCACGGGCAAGACCGTCATGGCGGCACTCGACTACGCCACCCTTACCGGACGGCTCGGTCGGTCTCGACTGCTGTTCATCGCACACCGCGAGGAGATCCTCGATCAGAGCCTGGCCACGTTCCGGTACGCGTTGCGCGACGCGTCGTTCGGAGAGAAGTGGGTGGGCGGTGCACGACCGACGCGCTTCGACCACGTCTTCGCGTCGATCCAGAGCCTGCATGCCGGCGATCTCGACGCGCTGCCTTCGGATCACTTCGACGTCGTGATCGTCGACGAGTTTCACCACGCTGCCGCAGCCTCGTACCGCCGCATTCTCGATCACCTCCAACCCGTCGAACTGCTCGGCCTGACCGCCACACCGGAGCGCGGCGACGGCCTGCCGATCCTCCAATTGTTCGACGATCGCATCGCTGCCGAACTGCGACTGTGGGAGGCGATCGACCAACAACACCTGTCGCCCTTCCTCTACTTCGGGGTTCACGACGGCCTCGACCTCCGTGAGATCCCATGGCGCCGCGGACGCGGCTACGACGTGGACGCGCTGAGCAACGC
>JBBQTC010000035.1:0-41228 GCA_038234785.1 Acidimicrobiales bacterium | reverse complement strand
GATCGCCGCCCTTGAGCCGCGAACATCCGTGGCTGACCACCATTGGCCGCGACGTCGGTTGCAATCGGGTTGCACGGCCAGCGGCGTAGACGACAAAGCCCTGGCCCGCCGTAGTGGCTGACCAGGGCTTTCTTAGTGGCGGGGGCAGGATTTGAACCTGCGACCTTCGTGTTATGAGCCCGACGAGCTACCGAACTGCTCCACCCCGCGTCGGGTGAGGTACAAACCGTAGCCACCGACCGAGCCGATCGCAACCGCTACCTCGAAGCGATCCCACACCGAGCCGCTATAGGGCGCTCGACGTGGCGTACGGTGCGGCGGGCGACGGCCTCGTTCGACCAGGTCACCCATGGGTTGCGACCGACGAGTCCGGCTGATTCCTTTCGCCGACAACATCGGGGAGCCGACCGAAGGGGACGGTCAGACCGCGACTCAGGTGGCGACGACGTTGTCGAACTTGATCGACCAGGCGTTCACGACCAGGCCCGAGTTGGCGTTCTCCCCGAAGTCGCACACGGTGGTGCCCACCGAGAATGCGACGCGACTCGTGCACTTGAGCTCGGCCTCGAGTCGATAGAACTTGTGCAGATCGAGCGTCGGCAACACGGCCGACTGGTGGTCGCCATCGTCCATGCGCAGCGTGGCGACGCCCTGCAGCGCGGAGCCGACACCGTCCTCGGCGACCACCCGTTCGAACACGGTTGGGCCGATGGTGGAGGTGTCGGTGCCGGGGATGATCTCGTACACCCGGATCGTCACCGTCGCCTTCGCCGACGAGTCGGCGCCGACGAACGAGGTCATGTACCCGCTCCAACTGACGTCCCACGTCACGGTGGCATCGGTCGACTGCGGCTGGAACGACGAGTACAGCATGACCTTCACCTCGGCCGACTCGGCCGTGGCGAAGGGACCGTGACCGGTCTGGACCTTCGCACGTGGCACGTTCGTGTCCCACCACCAGTAGTTCTGGGAGATGAGACCCCCACCGGTCTGGCTGTAGCGGGCCTTGAAGAAGTCGTAGTTGACGACCTTCGACACGGGAGCCGGCGCCGTGGTCGCCGGCGGTTGCGTCGGCGGCGGAGGAGGAGCCGTGGTTGCCGGGTGCGTGGTCGCCGGAGCGGTCGTCTCGGCCACGGTGGTCGGCACGGTCTCGGGCACGGTGACGGGAACCGTGGTGTCGATCGCGCTCGTCGGCGCCGCCGTGGAGGTCGACGCGGCACCCGCGCTCTCGATGGTGGTACCGCAGGCGGACATGGCCACGACACCGCTGATCACGACGGCACAGATGGCCGACACGGAGCGGACGGAGCGTGCGCGGCGCACGCGCCGGCGATTCGATGCAACTGGTGTACTCATGGCTGCAGCGTGCGCCCACGACTTCCTCGGCGACAGGGTGCGGCGGGGCGTCTCGGCGGTGGTGCGGGCACCACCGCGGGACACACCATGGCACCCTGTCGAAGGGCCAACCCACCTGTGCACGCTGGAGCTCTCCACAGAAGGGTCTCCCCGCATGCACGACCCCCGACATCGATGCTCGCCCCGCAGGCTCTCCCGACGCGCTGCCATCGCCGCGCTCGTGCTCGTCGTCGGGGCGTGCGCCGTCGAACGAGGCGCCGGTCGGACCGTCGAAGGTCAACACCCGCTCACACGCGACAGCACATGGCAGTGGCAGCTGCAGGGCGACCTCGACACCTCGTACGACGTGGACGTGTACGACGTCGACCTCTTCGACACGCCCGAGGCGACGGTGGACACCTTGCGCGCTGCCGGTCGTGTCGTGGTCTGCTACTTCTCTGCCGGGTCGTTCGAGAGCTGGCGCGACGATGCGGGCACGTTTGCCACCTCCGCTCTCGGCGACCTCCTCGACGGGTACGACGACGAACGATGGCTCGACGTGCGCGATTCGTCGGTGCGCACGGTCGCCCTGGCACGACTCGACCTCGCTGTCACGAAGGGATGCGACGGCGTGGAACCCGACAACGTCGATGGGTACACGAATGGCACCGGCTTCGCGCTCACCGACGACGACCAACTCGCCTTCAATCGGTTCCTCGCCGATGCGGCACACGAGCGAGGTTTGTCGGTCGGGCTGAAGAACGACGTCGACCAGATCCCCGAGCTCGCCGAGCAGTTCGACTTCGCTGTCAACGAGCAGTGCCACGAGTTCGACGAGTGCGGCGCCTACGAACCATTCCTCCGGCAGGACAAACCGGTGTTCAACGCCGAGTACGCCGCGAGCTTCTTCGCCGATCCGGGCGTGGTGTGTGGCTCCGCACGCGAGTTGGGTGTGCGCACGCTCCTGCTGCCGCTCGAGCTGGACGACTCGTCGAGGGTCAGCTGCGATGGCTGACGGCGCCACTTCCACACCGGCGACACCCGTCCCGCGGACCGACCCGATCCGGGTCTTCGTGGTGGACGACCACCCTGCGTTCCTTCGCACGGTGGAGTCCGTCATCGCCGCAACTCCCGGCTTCGTCCTCGTGGGAACAGCTGACTCGGGCGGCGCGGCGCTCACCGCCTTGCGCACTCGGTCCGACATCGACATGGTGCTGCTCGACGTGTACCTCCCCGATCTGTCCGGCGTCGAGGTCGCACGACGTCGGGCCGACGAGGGCGCCACGACGACCGTCGTGTTGATGTCGACGATCGACCCGGCCGACCTCCCCGGTCATGCCTTCGAGCGAGGTGTGGCAGGCTTCCTGTCGAAGGAACTCCTCACCACTCGAGCACTTCGGGGTGCGTGGGACGTCGCCAACAACGGGGGCTGACCGCCGACAACATCGGGGAACGTACGCACACATGACCAGAGCAGTCGGGCTTGACCGCGAGTCGATCGCAGAGCTCCGTGCACAGTTCCGCACGGAGCAGATCGCGTCGTGGATCGCCGGCGGCGGTGTCCTGTTCCTCGCCGTCGTGTTCACCGAGCCGTGGGGTCTGCTGCTCGGCGTCTGCATCGCAGTGATGGCGCTGGTGCGTCTGCCGGCCTTCACTGCGATCGACCGCGACGACGTCGTGGGCGCGCTGTGGTGGTCGGCCGCCGGCACCTGGGGCATCGCGCTCATCGTCGCCGCCGTGCTGCCGGGCGCGACACCCATCATGATCCTGAACCTCATCGGGCCGTTGGTCACAGGTGCGATCTACCTCGACGCACGATCGATGCGGCGCCTCATCGGGGCGGGCGTGGTCGTCGCGGTCGGGCTCGGCGCGCTTGGTTTCCGGTCCTCGAGCACGGGCGCCGAGAACGCCCTCCCGGCATGGCTGTTCCAGCTGATCATGATCGTCTACCTCGCCGTGCATGTGATGGTGATGAGCGGTTCGGTCAGCGTCGCCAACCGCGTCCGCATCGCAACGCTCGAAGCGGTCGTCGACGCCAACGACGCCCTGCGGAGCGCGGACGCCGACCTGAGGGAGTCGAGACGGCGGGTCATCTCCGCGGGAGATCGAGAGAGGGTGCGGCTCGAACGGAACATCCACGACGGCGCCCAGCAGCGACTGGTGGCGCTCGCGGTCCAGCTCCAACTCGCTTCACAGTTCGCCCGCAACGGCACCCCCATCACCCCCGAGCAACTCGATGCCATGCACACCGAGAGCCGCGAGGCGATCGCCGAGCTCCGGGAACTTGCACGCGGGATCTACCCATCGGTGCTGACCGAACGCGGCCTGGAGGACGCGCTCCGCAGCGTGGCCCGCAGATCACCCAACCCCGTGGAGGTCGTGTACGACGACCAGGTCGACCTGCCCACCGACGATGCGGCCGCGATCTACTTCATCTGCCTGGAGGCGTTGCAGAACATCGCCAAGCACGCCGGGCCCGACGCATCGGCGCGACTGACCCTGGAGGCCCGCGACGGCGACCTGCACGTGTCGATCGTGGACGACGGTCTCGGCTGCAACCCCGCCGAGATCGGCCGGTCGCGCGGCGTGGTCAACATGATCGACCGCGCCAGTGCACTCGGCGCGGATCTCACGTTCGAGTCGGAGCCAGGACGCGGCACGAGCGTGTGCATGGTCCTGCCCGATCGACCGATTGCTACCGTGGACGCGACATGACCAGAGTCATCGTGGCCGAGGACAACCTGCTGATGCGTCGTGGCGTGATCGCCGCGGTCACGGCGCTCGGCGACACCGAGATCGTCGCCGAGTGCGCATCGAAGGGTGAGTTGCTCGACGCAGTGGCCGAGTTCGAGCCCGATGTGGTCATCACCGACATCCGGATGCCGCCCACCAACACCAACGAGGGCATCGAGGCCGCCCGCACCATCCGGGCCCTGCACCCTGGCGTCGCGGTGCTCGTCCTCAGCCACCACGTCGAGTCGGACTACGTCGCCGCACTGTTCGAGTCCGGATCCGACCGGCTCGGCTACCTCCTCAAGGAGAACGTGGGCGATCTCGACGGGCTCCGTCGGGCGATCTCCACCGTGTGCGCGGGCGGATCGTCGATCGACCCTCAGGTGGTCGACGCGATGGTGGGCCCGAGGGCGTCGAGTCCTCTCGCATCCCTGACCGAGCGCGAACGGGAGGTGCTGGCCCTGATCGCCGAAGGGCTCAACAACGCGGCGATCGGCAAACATCTCGTGATCGCCGAGAAGTCGGTGCAGAAGCACATCAACACGATCTTCGCCAAGCTCCACCTCACCGACGAGCACGACACGCACCGACGGGTGCGCGCCGTGCGCCTCTGGCTCGCCGCATCGGACTGAACCGCGCCGGCAGTTCGTCGATCTACGCGACCTGCGACATCCAGGACCCCGACCAGGTCGCCCACGTCGCGACGTTCACCGTGGCCCAGCGAGCCGAGGCGATCGGCGTGCGCACCATGTCGTTCATGGACCACTTCTTCCAGATGGACTGGATGGCACCGGCCGAGCACCCGATGCTCGAGGGCTACACGGCACTCGGATTCGTGGCCGGCTGCACCGAGCGGCTCCGCCTGCGGCTCCTCGTCACCGGCGTCACCTACCGCCAGCCGGGCCTGCTCGCCAAGACGGTGACCACGCTCGACGTGCTGTCGGGCGGGCGCGCCGAGCTCGGCATCGGTGCCGCCTGGTACGAGCGCGAGCACAAGGGCCTCGGCGTGCCGTTCCCTCCGACCAAGGAGCGCTTCGAGCGCCTCGAGGAGGCGCTGCAGATCTGCCTGCAGATGTGGAGCGATGACAACGGCCCGTACCACGGCACGCACTACACGCTCGAGGAGACGCTGTGCAGCCCGCAGCCGGTGAGCTCCCCGCGGCCGCGCATCCTCATCGGCGGCTCGGGTGAACGCAAGACGCTCCGCCTCGTCGCGCAGTACGCCGATGCGTGCAACATCATCGGCGCGCCGGACGACATCGGCCACAAGATCGACGTGCTCCGCCGCCACTGCGACGACCTCGGTCGCGATCCCGCCGAGATCGAGATCTCGGTGATGTACCGCGACATCGCGCCGGGCGCGAGCGTCGACGAGGTCGTGGCCGGTGCGGAGCGACTCGCCCGCCTCGGCGTGTCGACCCTCGTGACGGGTGCGATGGGCGACGATCCGGCCGGATGGTTGGAGTCGACGTTCGGGCCGGCGATGGACCGCATCGCCGAGATCGAGCCGACCCGGCGCTGAGCCCAACGCGGGTCACACCGCCGACGCCGGCGTTCACACCTGACTCTCACCCTCGCCGACCGGCGCATCCGGCGCACCGCAACTACCCTCGCCAGTGAGGCCGACCGGACACACGCCGGGCGTGGCCGCGAACCGAGGGCACGAATGGTTGACACGCCGATCATCTCGATCGAAGGGCTCTCCAAGAATTTCGGGGCCGTCACCGCCGTCGACGACGTCTCCTTCGAGGTCACGCGGGGCGAGGTCTACGGCTTGCTCGGCCCGAACGGGGCGGGCAAGACCACGATCCTGCGAATGCTCATGGGCCTCGAGCGCCCCTCGGCCGGCACCGCTCGACTGTTCGGTGAGATCGTCACTCCGAGCTGCGCCCAACTGGTCAGGGTCGGGGCCATGGTCGAGCAAGCTGCGTTCGTCCCCCACCTGTCGGGCATGCGCAACCTCCAACTGTGGTGGGAGGCCGCCGGCACCCGACTGCGCGATGCCGACCTCGACGGCGCGCTGGCGATCGCCGGGCTCGACGATGCGATCCACCGCAAGGTGCGCACCTACTCCCAGGGCATGAAGCAACGCCTCGGATTCGCCCGGCTGCTGCTCGGCCGGCCCGAGCTCCTCGTGCTCGACGAGCCGACCAACGGACTCGACCCGGGAGAGATCCGTGAGATCCGCGAGCTCATCGCCCGGCTCACCGCGGCCGGCGCGACCGTGCTGCTGTCCAGCCACCACCTCAGCGAAGTCGAGCAGACGTGTAGCCATGTGCTCGTCATCAACCACGGCCGCCTCGTCGCCGACGGCACCGTGACGGACCTCGTCGGTCGCGCCGGCGGCGTCTACATCGAGGTCGACGACCGCGAACGGGCGCGCCGGGTGCTCTCGGCGCTCCCGGGTGTCACCGATGTCCGCGACCAGGGCGACGGACTGGTGGTCGACCTGCACACCGGTCGCCGGGCCGACCTCGCTGCCGCGCTCGTCGGTGAGGGGATCGCGCTCGACACGCTGATGCCGACCCAACAACTCGAGGACGCCTTCCTGGATCTGCTCGCCGAAGGTTCGGCGCCCATGGCCGCCACTACGACGAGCGCGGTGCCGTCATGATCGCCCTCCTGCGCACCGAGTTCACCAAGGCGGCCCGGCGCACGCGCACCCTCATCATCGCGTTGGCGCTGTGTGGTCTGCCGACCCTCATCGTCGTCGCCATCAAGAGTCGCGGCACCAGCGACCGCGGCGGCGACCACGGCGACGGCCTGTTCCGCCTCGCCTCGCAGAGCGGCCTCCTCGTGCCCGCCGCGGTCCTCAGCGTCATGAGCGGATTCCTGCTGATCGTCATCGCCGGCACCTTCGTCGGTGACTCCGTCGCCGGCGACGCGTCGTGGGGCAACCTCCGCTACCTGCTCATGCGCCCGATCACCCGCGGCCGCCTGCTCGTCGCCAAGGCCACGATCGCCGCCGTGCTCATCTGGGCCGCCACCATCCTTGTCGCTCTCGCCGGCCTCGTCGCCGGCGTCACCTTGTTCGGCGCACACTCGGTGACCATCCCGTCGATCGGCGTCGGCGGACTCGGCTCGTTCACGCTCAGCGAAGGTGCGCTCGTCACCCGAGCGCTCGTCGGCACCGCCTACGTCGCCTTCGGGTTCAACGCCCTGCTCGGCATGGGCATGCTCTTCTCCACCCTCACCGACACCCCGACCGGCGCCATCGGCGCCACGATCGGCGTCTACATCGTGTCGGAGATCCTCGACGGCATCAGCCAGCTGGGGCAGATCCGGTACGCCTTCCCCACCCACTACCTCGGCGCATGGGAATCGATGTTCACCGAGAACACCTTCTCTCGCGACATGGTCGCCGGCGTGCTCGTGCAACTCGCCTACCTCGTCGTGTTCGGGGCCGCCGCGATCATCTGGTTCCGGCGCAAGGACATCCGTTCCTGACGGGTTCGCGCAGGGCAGTCGCGACCGGTGACGTGCGAGACTGCATGTGACATCGGAGGACCAACATGGGATTGCTCGCCAGGGGTGGGGAAGACAGCGTCAAGCCGGTCAACCAGCGCGCCGCCGGAGGACCGCCAGAGGGAGAGCCGGGCCAGACCGTGACGGTGATGATCACCGACGTGCTGCCGCCGCTGGTGATCATGGCTCTGGTCCAGCCCGACGGCTACTTCGCCGACGACGTCTACGCAGAGATCGAGGCGGCGCGAGCTCGCGGCTGACGCCGACTGGTTCAGCCGCTGATCGCCGTGCCCGAGCCGTCCACGGCGTGCCACGACGGGATGCCCGCGCCATTGGCGTCGCCGGGCGCAGCGTCACCGGCGTAGTAGTAGAGCAGGTGTCCGTGGTACACGACCTGGCCGCCGGCCCCGGAGGACAACTCCGCCGCGTCGACACCGGTGCCGGCGGTCGGCGCGTCGGCGGTCAGTGCCGGCCAGTTGTCCGCGCAGCCGCCCGAGCATGCACTGGTCGTGCCCTGGTCCTTGTCGAACACGTACAGCGTGTGTCCATCGGGCCCCACCAGGTACTCACCAAGCGTCGGGCTCGTCGACACCGACACAGTCGCCGTCGCCGCCTGCACCGGGCCTCCGGCGGTGGTGTCGGGCCCGGGCACCGTCGTGGTCGTTACCGCGGTCGTCGGTGGATTCGTGGCGCCGTAGCCACTGGAGGCGGACGAATCGCTCCCACACGCCGCAAGGGCGAGGCCGGCAGTGGCGAGAAGGATCAGGACGGGTTTCGTGGTTCGCATGTGCGCTCCTCGGTCGGGGGTTGCACTGCTCTACGGCCCTCGACGCTCGACGGATTGGCACCCGACGTCCAATCCATGCGGTCGTCCGCGACGTAGGTTCTCCATGTGTGGGATGCCGCTGATGACGCGTTGCTCGCCGGTCTTGCCGCCGGCGACAAGACCGCGGCCGTCGTCTTCGTCCGCAGATTCCAACGGCGCGTGTTCGGCCTCGCGATGGCGGTCATGCACGACGAGGGCCGCGCCGCCGAGGTTGCGCAGGACGCGTTCGTGCGCGCGTGGCGTCATGCGGGTTCGTTCGACCCTCGTCGCGGGTCCGTCACCACGTGGCTGCTCGCGATCACACGCAACCTGGCGATCGACCGGCTACGGATGGAGGCGGTTCGCCAGGCCGACCCCGTCGACCCTGCAACGCTCACGCGACTCGCCTCGCCATCCGGGCCCGAGGACAGCGCGGTCGCCGCATCGGAGGCACGACGGGTGATGGCCGCGCTCGAACTGCTGCCGGAGGCCCACCGTCGCTGCGTCGTGCTGGCAACCATCGGCGGGCGCACCACTCAAGAGATCAGCGACTCCGAGGACATCCCCCTCGGCACCGCCAAGACCAGGCTCCGCGACGGGCTGCTCAAGCTCCGCGTCCTGCTCGCCGACACGGAGGCGACCCATGACTGACTCGCACGACATCTGCCCCGACGAGCACCAACTCGTCGCCCTCGCGCTCGGCGAACTCAGCGGTCGCGCCCGGGCCGACGTCCTCACCCACCTCATGGCGTGTCGGTCGTGCCGCGAGCAGGTCGACCAGCTCATCGAGGTCGCCGAACACCTGCTGCTCGTCGCTCCCGAAGCCGAGCCCCCCGTCGGCTTCGAGAGCGGCGTCGTCGACCAGTTCGTCCCGGCATCCAAGGTGCGCACGCGCCGGCTGCGGGTCACCACCGCCGTCGCCGGTATCGCCGCCGCGGTCGCGCTCGTCGCCGCCGGCGGCGTCGGCGCCCGCCTCGCCGAGCGCGGCCACAGCGACATCGCCGAGGCACAGATGATCACACCCACCGGCCGCGACGTCGGCAACGTCTGGCAGTACCAGGGTGACCCTTCGTGGATCTTCGTCGCCGTGCCCGGTTGGCGGAACTGGGACGTCGTCGCCAACGCCGAGCTCGACTACCGCCTGGAGGCGCAGTTGCACAACGGCTCGACCGTGGACCTCGGGCCGATCGCGTTCAGCGCCGACGACGGCAGCTGGGCCACCACCACCACGCTCGACACCACCACCATCGCCACCGTGTCGATCGTGGACGACACCGGCCACGTGTGGTGCAGCGGCACCTTCTGAGCAGACGCAGGCATCACGTCGGTTCGATGCCGGCCACCAGGTCGGCGGCGTCGGCGAACCCGCACGGAGCCGGGTCGCGCCAGTCCGACGAGCACTGGGTGCGGACCGTCGCCTGCTCGGCGGGCAGCCGATAGGTCCCGAACCAGGTCACCCGGCCGTCGACGACTCCAGCGTGCTCGACGGAGAGCACCATGCGCGTTCCCCAGCTCATGACGCAGTCGTCGAGCTCGCGCCCCACCAGGTACTGCACGTCGAACCTGGACTCGCTGAGTGCGTTCGACACCGCCCACTGGTAGACGCGTGACAGGCACCACCCGTCGGTCTTCCAGTACAGCTCTGCCGCCCAATGACCGTGCTGCACGAGCATCGTCGTCGTCCCGCCCGGCGCCGGTTCGCCGCCACCGTAGACGTCGAGCTGCACGCCCTGGAGCTCCTCGCTGATCGCACCCTGCAACCGGCTCGACACCTCGACCGACGACGTCACCTCGGCGGACGAGACGCGCGCCGGTGGAGTGGCCGAGTGCGACCCGTTGCCGCACGAGGCGACGCCCCAGACGAGTGCGACTGCCAGGAGTCCACGCACGACCGCTGCCGATCCGACCCGGTTGGTTCTGGGTGATCGCGCCCCGCGCACTCGCTGCTCCTCGGATCGCCCGCCATTGGGTCGGCGGGACTTCACGCAGCGTGCACGACAACGACGAGCGGGTCTGTCAGTGCGCCGACGTTCGCACCGTCACCCTGAGGACAGGCGCGCTCCAGGCGACCGCTCAGACGGTGGCGAGGTGGCGCGCTCCGGCACCCATCATCGCCAGGAAGTTGTCGCAGAAGAACGCCTGACGGACGGACTCGGGCGCGTCGCCGAGGCTGCGCTCGAAGCGCTCGATCGGCCGACGGCCACCTTCGACGTGCGGGTAGTCGCTGTTGAACATCACCGTCTCGGCACCGGCCTGCTCGATGATCCAGCCGACGTCCTCGGTCGGGTACGGCGTGAACTTCATCGACCGTCGCACGTAGTCGCTCGGGCGCATCGCCAGGTCGCGGACGCGCTCCTCGTGCTTCACGAACGCCTCGAACGCGCTCTCCATCTGCCGCATCCAGCTCGGCACCCACACCGCACCCTGCTCGATGACGCCGATCCGCAGGCGCGGGAAGCGGTCGAAGACCCCGTCGAACACCATCGTCGCCAGCGTCTGCATCGGCGGGAACGGAATCGCCATGTAGTCGACCGAGCGAAAGTTCTCCTCGCCACCGTGGAAGTCGGGCGGGATCGGCAACCCGTTCTGGAAGTACGCCGGATCGATGAGGTCACCCGTGCCACCGACGTGGAACACCACCGGCAGGTCTGCGTCCTGGGCGACTGCCCACACGGGATCGAGCGAGCGGTGCGAGGGCGAGTGCCCCGCCGGACACCCACTGGCGACGAGCAGCGCGGCAGCTCCCATCGCCACCGACTCCTCGGCCATCTGGCGGGCGAGGTCGAAGTCGGCGAGGGGCACGTAGCACGTGGCCAGCAGACGCGGGTCGGTCGAGCAGAACTCGACCATGCCCCGGTTGTGGGCGCGTGCCGCGCCGTAGGCCATCTCCATGTCGCCGCGGTGCTCCCAGTCGTGGAGGCGACGGTTGTGGAACGTGTTGAACAGCAACTGGCTCTCGAACCCCAACAGGTCGAGCGCACGCGGCCGGTCCTCGGCGAGGAACGAACCGGTCGCCGCGTAGTTCTTGCGGAGCATGATCGACTCGGCTTCCTCGGCGCGGTATTCGTCGGACCGGTGGCGGTCGACGAGCCGCTGGAACGTCGAGTCGAGGTCGGCGAGTTGCTCCTCGACGGAGCCGGTCTGCTTCAGCTCGTTGCCGCCGCTGAGGTCGAGCGGCTGGATGCGGTCGCGAATCGCCGGATCGGCATGGTCGCGCAACCACGTGGGTGGCTCCATGATGTGTGCGTCGGCGTCGTGGATGACTCGGCCCAACTGGTTGTACGGCATCGGTCCCCTCCTACTGCGGAGTCGATCGTAGGCGGGCTGCCAAGATTGGTGGTGCACGGAGCTCGATCGAGGGAGGGCGCATGTCGGAACAGCAGCATCGGATCTTCACGACCAGCGTGGCCAGCGTCTACCCGCACTACGTGGCCAAGGCGGAACGCAAGGGCAGAACAAAGGAAGAAGTCGACGAGATCTTGTGCTGGCTGACCGGCTACGACGACGCGGCCCTCGGTGAACTCCTGGCCGACAGCACGGACTTCGCGACGTTCTTCGCGCAGGCACCACAGATGAATCCGGCGCGGCGCTCGATCACCGGCACCGTGTGCGGCGTCCGCGTGGAGCAGATCGAGGAGCCCTTGATGCAGGAGATCCGCTACCTGGACAAGTTGATCGACGAGCTCGCCAAAGGCCGCCCCATGACGAAGATCCTTCGAGCGGCCTGAGTCGCCTCACCTCCTGATCACCGTGACCATCGCCGTTGCTACGGTGGGCCGATGCAAACAGGACGTTGTCTGTGCGGTGCGGTCACCTACGAGCTGACCGGTGATCTCATCGCCACCGCGGTGTGCCATTGCGATCACTGCCAACGCCAGAGCGGCGGGGCGTTCTCGGTGAACCTCATCGTCCACGAATCGCAGCTCGCGTTGAGCGGCGAGCTGACGACCTACGAGGAGCGTGGTGAGCTCGGCGACGACGTGCACGTGCGCCGCCGCTTCTGCCCCGAATGCGGTTCGCCGATCGTGTCGGAGCTGTCGAAGACGTCAGGCGTGATCGCGGTGAAAGCCGGAACGCTCGACGACCGTTCGGCGGTCCTGCCGAACGTCGAGGTGTGGTGCGCCGACCGCCAGCCATGGGTGACGTTGCCCGGCATGGCCGTGTCCCTCGACCGCGAGTAACCCGCCCCGTTCAAGACTCGGGGAGCCGGCCCGCCGGCGTGGTGTCGGGGAAGTAGCGATGGTGGTGTGAGCCGGTCACCTCGAAGATCGCGGTGCCCTCGCGTCCGTCGTCGGTCTGCACGCGCATCTGGTTCAGCCCGCCACGGTGGAAGGGTTCGTACGGTCGATCGAAGGTGCCATCGGCCGTCACCGTGATTCGCCGGCCGCCTTCGAGCGTGAGCGTCGCAGTGCCACGCAGACCGACGACTGCGTCGCCGTGGTCGCCGTACACCGCCGGCGTTCCATCGGCGGCGACCCACTCGAGGTCGTGCTGGAAGTCGATCAGCGGGATCGGCGCGGAACCGTCGGTCGGTGCCCAGCATCCGTCGGTGTAGACGCGGGCGCCGTTCGCGTACTCCCAGTGCCAGACGCCGAAGAAGCCGTCGGGCAACTGGACCTGGAACCACAGCCAGAGGGGACAGCGCCCGTGGTCGCGGATGCCCCACGAGTGGTCGCGCTGGCCCCACCAGTCGTGGACCTCGTAGGTGGTGCCGGCCACGGTGTACGTGCCGTTGTAGGTACCGCTCTGCAGCATGTGGCTCTGGTCCCACACCAGTTCGTGACCGGCCTTCATCGTGCCGCGCCGGAGCCCGTACGCCTGCGTGCGGGCGCGGAACGTGAGGTCCATCCCGAGCGCGCACTGGTCGGGATCCGCCCAGAGGTGCATCTCCTCGAACGGTGTGACGATCTCGACCCTGGCCGCGCCGACGTCGGGCGTGTGGGGGTCGCCGTCGAAGGCGCGTTGGTGGTGACCGAGGATGCGCTCGCCGCCGACTCGCCCCATCTGCAGGCTGTCCATCACCTCCCGCTGCGGATAGGTGGCCATGGTGAGGATCACGACGTCGCCGACCGCATCAGGTCGATGGGCGATGAAGAAGTAGCTCTCGCGCCAGTGCGGATGGAACGTCTGCACGTGCGCCATCGGCTCGGGGATCTGGTGGGCGAGCAGCTCGTCGAGCGGCGTGAGGGCGGTCATCGAGGAATCTTGCCAGTTGGGTTGTATCTCGAACGTATGTACGATACTCTCCCTCACATGGATCGAGCCATCGGACTCTGTGCACAGGCGAACGACCTCGTCGCTCGCATCGATCCGCATGCGCAGTCTGCCCAGGTGTTGCGACAGGGTCTCCTCGGCCTGCAGGCCCAGATCGACCGTCTCAGGGTGATCCAGGCGACCTGGATGACCGAGGCCGACGCACGCCGGGTGTGGGAGGGCACCGGCGCTCGCGACATGGCCGACTGGCTCGCCGGCAGGACGAACAGCTCGCTCGGCGAAGCCCGCAAGAAGGCGAAGCTGGGTGCGGCGCTCGGCGCCTCGCCCGAACTGTCGGATGCCGTCGTTGCCGGTGAGCTCTCCCCCGACACCGCCGAGGCACTTCACGACGCAGTGCTCGCCCCGCCCGACGGCGCCGACGTCGCCGAACTCGTCGCCGCCTGCAAGGGCGCGAACCCGCGACAGGCCAAGGATGCGGCCGAACGGTGGAAGGAACTGCACAGCCCCGAGACCGAGGCCGACGCCGAGGAGCGCCGCTACCGGGCTCGAGCCGTGCGGTCCACGCAGCCCGTCGACGGGCTGGTCACCACCACGGTCACCCTGCCGACGCTGCAGTCCCGACAGTTCCACCAGGCGATCAGTGCGGCAGCTGGAGCACCGGCCGCCGCCGACGATCGCACCCCCGCGCAGCGACTGGCCGACGGGCTGATCCTGCTCTGCGACGCGTACGCCAAGGGCGAGGTCACCGGCGGGCGGGAGAAGCCCACGGTGCTCATCACCTTCTCGGCCGAGGCGTTCGAGGGCGACACCGACGAGCCCGGTGTCACGGCGCACGGTGACCGAATTCCGGCCCACGTCGTCCGACGGCTCGCCGAGAACGCCCATCTCCACCGCGTACTCGTCGCCGGATCGAAGATCCTCGATCTCGGGATGCGGGTCCGGTTCGCAACTGAAGCGCAGTACCAGGCGCTCCTCGTTCGCGATCGAGGCTGCCGCTGGCCCGGTTGCCACATCCCCGCGGCGTGGTGCGAGATCGACCACCTCGTCCCGTTCCCAGAGGGCGGTCCGACCGATCTCGACAACCTGGTGATGTGGTGCAGTCACCACCATCACGAAAAGCATCGACCCGGCGTGGCGGTCCACGGCGACGCCAACGACCTCCGGCTCGATCTGGTCGACGGGACCCGGCTGCATTGCCCACCACGCGCCCGAACAGCCAGCGCGGCGGCGTGACGCTCGCAGGTTCGCTGCACGAAGGTCGGTCGGCGCGCGAATGGTCGCGTGCCGGGGCGTCAGCCTGCGAGGAAATCGACGATCGCGGGCGCGAACTCGGGCACCGCGACGGCGCCGAGGTGATCGCCCGGCACCACGCGCAGCGATGCGCCGGGGATCGCGGCGGCCAGCACCTCGGGTCGAGCGGCGAGTGGATCGTCGGCGCCGACCAGCACTATCGCCTGCGCCGTGATGTCGCCCAACGGAATGGCGGAGCGGTACACGCGCTCGGCCTGCGCGGCCAGAGCGAACCGATCGGCACCGGTGCTGTCGGCGAAACGACGGAACCCTCTGGCCACCGGGTTCTCGATCGTCGCCAGATCATCGGCGCGCAATGCCGCGGCCAGCGCCGTTGTGTCCAGATGACGTCGGTCGACGCCACCCATCTCCGCGACGCCGGCAACGATGCCACCGACCACCAGCCTGCGGATGCGTCGCTCGGTCGTCGCTGTGATCAGCGAGACGATCGCTCCCATCGAGTAGCCGACCAGATCGAGCGAGTCGAGTCCGAGCGAGTCGAACAACTCGACGAGGTCGCGAGACATCCGACCTTCGCCGTAGGACGCAGGGTCGTGGGGCTTGTCGCTCGCACCATGACCGCGGGCGTCGACGCCGATCACGTTGCGGCCCGCCGCGTTGAGCGCGGCGACCACGCCCGGACGGACCCAGTTGGCAGCGGTGTCAGCGGCGAACCCGTGCTGCAGCACCACCATCGGCAGACCCTCGACAGGAGCTTCGGAGGGGAACGAGTGGAACGCGACCGCCACACCGTCGCTGGTGACGAAGCGCGCGGGTGAGGTCGTCACGAGCCGATGCAGAACGCGGCGAGGTCGCGGGCGGTGTCGTGGCTGATGTCCGGGCACACCAGCGGGAAGATCTCGGTGCCGTGCATCGTGCCCATCATCTGGCGACAGCGTGCGGACACTCCATTGGCGATCAGCAACCGGTAGTAGTTGATGCCCTCGTCGCGCAGCGGGTCGCACTCGTTGACGTTGATCACCACGCGGGGCAGACCGACGACATCGGCAGCGGTGGCGAAGCCGGGCCACGCGAGCGGATCGCGACCCTCGAACGCCTCGATGCCGTACGCCATGGCGCCCTGGTTGTTGTGCAGGTCGAGCAGGATCCCGTTGTTCTCGGTGGATGAAGGGTTCTCTGGCAGCGGCCACTGCCCGGCGATGTACGGACACAGCGCGTAGAGCCCGGTGATCAGGCCGATGTCGCCGTCCTTCAACAGCTTCATCCCCGTGGCCAACGTGAGGTTGCCACCGCCGCTCTCACCGGCGACCACGATGCGGGAGCTGTCGATGTGCAACATCGACGCGTTGGAATGCACCCACTTCAGGCCTGACACGCAGTCGTTCAGACCGGCAGGGAACGGCTCCACCTCCGGCACCGACGACGGCGACAGCGCGTTGCGGAAGTCGACCATCGCGACGGCCACGCCCAGGTGGGCGAGGATCTTGCCCCACGCCCGATAGTTGCCGTCGTAGCAGGACAGGCTCTGCATGCCGCCGCCGTGGATGTAGTACACGCACGGCACGACGTCGTCACCGTCGGGGCGGATGTACTGGATGTTGATCGTGTTGCCGTCGGGCTGCGACGTGACGTGATAGGTGACGACCGTCAGCCCGGCCGACGACACCACGGCCTCGGTGTCGCACATCTCCATCATCGCCTTGTACATCCCGGCCCGCTCCTGCACGTCAGGCTGGGCGGCACGCGCCAATGCCTCCGCTCGATCCGTCACGTCAGCGATGTCGAGCTCCGGCATGGCGCTGAGCAACGCCTTCAGTCGGGGATCGATTCGAGGATCGTTGGCGATGTCGCGCGGCATGACGGGCTCCTGTGCTGGACGAAACCCGAGTCTCGCACTCCTCGGCGGACCCCCAGCGAATCAGGCGAGGACCGACTCCAGCGCCGGCCACAGATCGTCCGGCAACGACGTTCTCGAGGAGGCCACGTCGTCGACGATCTCCTCGGGCGAGCGGGCGCCCACGATCACCCGAGTCACGGCCGGGTGGCGTTGCACGAACTGCAACGCTGCCGCGGGAAGCGTCACGTCGAACACGTCGCAGACGTCGCGCAGGGCGCGCGCCGTCGCGACGAGTTCGGGTGGAGCGCTCGCGTAGTCGAACATTGCACCCGGCTCGGGTCGAGCGAGCAGCCCGCTGTTGAACACCCCGCCGACCACCACATCGACGCCGCGCTCAGCACACATCGGCAGCAGGCTCACGGCGCCTCGCCGATCGAGCAGCGAGTACCGGCCGGCGAGCAGCACGACGTCGAGATCGACGCGCTGCACGAACCGCTCCAGCATCTCGCTCTGGTTCATGCCGCATCCGACCTGTCCGATCACCCCCTGATCGCGCAACTCGATCAAGGTCGGGAAGGCGGTTGCAAGGGCCGCGTCTTCGAAGTCGTCGGGGTCGTGGAGGTGGACGATGTCGAGGCGATCAAGCCCCATCCGAGTCAGGCTGTCGTCGAGCGATCGCAGGATGCCGTCCCGACTGAGGTCGAAGACCGGGTCGAACGGCGGCACGTCGCGAAAGATCGTCGGTGGCCGGTGCGGACCGGCGGGCAGCAGCACCCTGCCCACCTTCGAGGCAACGACGAACACGTCACGCGGCCGATCGGCGAGTGCCGCGCCGAGGCGGGTCTCGGCGAGTCCATGGCCGTACTGCGGGGCGGTGTCGAAGAACCGGACGCCGGCATCCCACGCGGCATCCACCGTGGCGAGGGCCTGGTCGTCGCTGATCGACTCGAACATGTTGCCGAGCGGGGCTGTCCCCAGCCCGAGGTTCACTGCCACTCCGCGCCGCCGGGGTACTGCAACGAGATGAGGGATGCCGGATGCATCTCGACGGAGTAGCCGGGAGCTTCGGGGACCACGTAGCGGCCGTTGCGGACCTCGGCCGGGTGCAGGAAGTGTTCGTGCAGGTGGTCGGCGTATTCGGTGGTCCGATCGTCCAACGACGCGCTCACGCACAGGTAGTCGATGACCGAGATGTGTTGCACGTACTCGCACAGCCCGATGCCACCGGCGTGGGGGCACACCGGCACACCGCGTGCGGCGGCGAGGAGCAGCACCGCCAGTACCTCGTTGAGACCGCCGAGCCGGCAGGCGTCGATCTGGCAGTAGTCGATCGCTTCGGCCTGCAAGAGTTGCTTGAACATCAGCCGGTTTGCGGCGTGCTCTCCGGTCGCGACTCCGACCGGTCGGATGCCGCGTCGGATGGTCGCGTGGCCGAGGATGTCGTCGGGATGGGTCGGCTCCTCGATCCAGCGCAGCCGGTGCTCGCGGAGACGGTTCGTCCACTCGATCGCCTCCTGTACGTCCCACACCTGATTCGCGTCGGCCATCAGTTGACGATCGTCACCGATCTCCTCGCGCATCACCTCGCACCGCCGAAGGTCGGAGACCACATCGATGCCGACCTTGGTCTTGAAGCTGTTCCAACCCGAGGCCATCGCGTCGCGGCATCGCTGGCGGACCACCTCCTCGGAGTACCCGAGCCAGCCCGCAGAGGTGATGTACGCCGGGTATCCGTCACGCCGAAGCTCCGTCAGACGGTCCGCCTTGCCGACCTGAGCGCGCTGGAGGATCTCGAGTGCACGCACCTCGTCGACCTCGTCCCGGAGGTACCGGAAGTCGATGCAGTCGACGATCTGGGCCGGCTCCATGTCCGCCACCAACTGCCAGACCGGGACGCCTCGTTCCTTGGCCCACAGATCCCAGACGGCGTTGACGAGCGCTGCGGTCGCCAGGTGGATGACGCCCTTGTCGGGTCCCAGCCAGCGCAACTGCGAGTGGTTGGTGACCGATCGCCAGAACGCCCCCATCTGGTCCGTCAGGTCCGAGAGGCGGCGTCCGACCACCAACTCCGACAGCGCCTCGATGGCAGCACAACAGAGTTCGTTGCCCTTGCCGATGGTGAAGGTCAACCCGTGCCCCTCGTGTTCGCCGTCGGTGTGGAGCACGACGTATGCGGCCGAGTAGTCGGGGTCGGGGTGGTTCGCGTCGCTGCCGTGCATGAACGCGGACGTTCGCGCCCGTAGGTCGTGGGTGGTGACGGAGACGATGGTGGTCATGTGTGGGTCCGTGGGTCCGTGGGTCTGTGGGTCTGTGGGTCTGTGGGTCGAAGTCGCGCCGACGTTAGGCGCGAGACTGCAACTCGGCGACACACAGTCGCAGAGGGGGCCAAGGATCGATGTGTGCACGTGTGGTGGTCATCACCGGATCGGCAGGGGGCATCGGCGCGGCGATGATGCAGCGCTTCGGCGACCGTGGCGACACGACGGTCGGTCTCGATCTGACCGACGGATTCGATCTCACCGATCCCGGCGAGTGCGAGCTCGCGGTTGCGCGGATCATCGACACGCACGGCCGCGTCGACGTGCTGTGCAACAACGCCGGTGTCGCGTCAGTGGGTGATGTCGTGCAGAGCACACCCGAGGACTGGCAGCGCGTGTTCGCCGTCAACGTGTTCGGGATGGCCAACATGTCGAGAGTGGTCATTCCTCACATGCGCACCGCCGGCCGCGGTGCGATCGTCAACACCTGTTCGATCGTGGCCACCGTCGGACTCGCCCAGCGAGCCGTGTACGGCGCCTCGAAGGGTGCCGTGTTGGCGTTGACGAAGGCGATGGCGGCCGACGAGATCGAGCACGGCATCCGCGTGAACTGCGTCTCGCCGGGCACTGTCCAGAGCCCGTGGGTCGAACGTCTGGTGGCGACCACCGACGATCCGGATGCCACGTTCGAATCGATGCGACGCCGCCAGCCGATGGGACGAATGGTCAGCTGCGAAGAGGTCGCCGACGCGGTCGTCTTCCTCGCCGACGACAACACCTTCACCACCGGTGCCGACTTCCTGCTCGACGGGGGCATCAGTGGCATCCGGATCGTGAGCTAGGACGCTCCCATGACGTTGCGGGTCGCACTCGTCGGGGGGCCGATGTACGACCACCTCTATTCGATGCTCGATGGTCACGACGTCGACGTCGTCGTTCATGCCGACCACCCGACGTTGAATCGCACCGTCGCCGAAATGCTGGAGGCCGGTGAGCGGATCGACGTACTCGCCACGCACAGCAAGTACGCACCGTCGCAGGCGCAGTGGTTGCGCCCGCTCGACGATCTGGTCGACACCCACCAACTGGCGCCGCTCGCCGTCGATCTCTGCCGTTTCGACGGTGCACTGTTGAGCGTGCCGCGGCTCATCGACGTGCGCATCCTGTGGGCCCGCGAGGACCGGCTCACGTCGGTGCCCGACACGTGGGAAGCACTCGCCGAGAGCCTCGCGGTGTTTGGGTTCCCGGGGCGCGAGAGCGGACTGTTCGGTACGTTCTTCGAACTGGTGGTCGGCCAGGGCGGACGGCTCTTCACCGACGACGGCGAACCGTGCATCGACTCACCCGAGGCGGTGTCTGCCATCGAGCTGCTCTGTGCGCTCGCTCGCCGGGCACCGAGCGACCTTCCCGACTGGCACTACGACCAGGTCGACGCTGCGCTGCTCGAGGGCCGGATCGACGCCGCCGGGGCGTGGCCGGGCGGTTGGGGACCGATCCGCGAGTCCCGACTCGCTGGAGTGCTCGGCCCGTATCCCTACCCGGCGGGTCCCCGCCGGCGCGTCAGTTACGCCGGGTGCCACTCGTGGGCGATCCCCACCACGTGTACCGATGTGCCCGCCGCCACCGAGCTCCTCCGCGAGCTGATCGGCGAACGGGCACAGTCGATCGACGCGAGCGGAGGCACCGTCTGCGCGCACGTCGACGCGTTCGCGGCCGTGCCGTCCACCGACGACACCGACCGTCGACGTCGCGCGATCACCGCCGCCACGATCGAGACCTCGATGATCACCTACCCACCACACCCTCGGTTCCCGCTGCTCGAGGACGGCGGCTGGCAAGCGATCAACGAGGCGTTGCGTGGGCGGCGGACGGCGGACGATGCGGTGGGCGCGATGCAACGACTCGCGGTGTCGGTCCTCCGCTGACGCCGATGCGTCGGCCGGGAACCGTCACGGCCGCAACAGCATTGACGCATGTTGTTCGGACCACGGGCCATCAATCGACACCCGATGTTCACCATTCGCGCGTACATTGCCACCCATCGCGCTCAACCCGAGGGGATCCGATGCACGCGTTCGCCACCGTCGACGAGATCATCGATCATCTGCAGGTGATGGGTCGGACGCGCGACGGCGAGGCGCTGCTCGACCACGGACTCCACTGCGCGACGCTGCTGCGCCACGCCGATTCGAGCGACAGCGAACTGCAGATCGCCGGACTGCTCCACGACATCGGCCACTGCTGGGAGGCTGCCGGGCAACCGGGGCACGAGCGCCTCGGGGCCACCGCGGTGAGACTGGCCCTGGGCGACAGGGTTGCTCGCCTCATCGAGGGCCACGTCGCCGCCAAGCGCTACCTGGTCGCGACGACACCCGGATACGCCGCCCGCCTCTCCACCGAGAGCGCTCGGGCGCTCGCGTCGCAGGGCGGACCCATGGACAACCACGAGGCGGGCGCCTTCGAACTGGACCCCGACTGCACCGCGATGGTCGCGCTTCGCGTCGCCGACGACGACGACGACGCGACGGTCATCGGAGCACGCGTTGCCGGACTCGAGTTCTGGGTACCGGTGTTGCGAGCCCTCGCCCCGGATGGGTGCTCGTCGTCTGATCGCGGACGCGACAGTGGGCAGGCGATCATCGCCTGCCCACCGTCCACCACGGCCCAGGGGGGAATCAGGCCTGGATCACGCGCTCCCAACTGAACGGACCGAACGTCGTGTCGCTCGTCGGCTGGTGAGCACCCGGATCGATGCTCAGCCGGATCCATTCGAGCGGAGTCGTGCTGCCGTGCACCACGATGCGATGGAAGTTCTGGACGTCATGGCCAGGATGCAACGAGTTGAGTGGATCGGATGCGGCAAGCGGATTGTCCGACCGATAGCCGTGCGAGTCGCCGTTGATCAGCAGCACCGGCTTTGCGAATGCGACGGTGCCAGTGGCGATGCGGTCCACGAACTGTCCGTACTCGGCGATGTGGCTCATCACGTTCCCGTCGAGATCCCACATGTCAGCCTGTTCCATGATCACCACGGCCTTGGCGTCGTTGCGTCGGGCGAACGTGAAACCGGCGTCGATCCAACGAAGGTCGGCGGCGGTGCGAGTTGCCACTTCGTTCATCTGTGCGGCGGACATCGTCGGCGCGCCGTACCACGGGTCGGTGTCGTTGTTCGAGCCACCTGGGATGTTCACGGTCACGTACACGACGCCGTCCTCTTCCCACATCACGTTCTCCACGTACTGCGAGTCGGAGCGGTGAGCTCGGTCGTAGTAGCGAGCCTGGGACCGGACCTCCATCGGGTGCTTCCCCAGCGACACTCCAGGGCGAGCGAAGAACGTCGAGCGAACGAGATCAAGGTTGGCGACCGGGTTGCCACGGGCATAGTCCACCGGGTCGCCGTTGGCGTCGAGGACGTAGTCGATGGCTCCCGTCGTTGGGTTGTAGACGCCGCCGCCTTCCTTGGCCTTGTGGCAATCCGTCCATTCGTTGTCGCCAGGTGTGTAGATCAGCGGATCCTGGAACGCCTTCCAGAGACCGGCGACGGTCTGGTCGTATGCGGCGGTGCAGTACGACTTCCCTGAGTGGATGTCGCCGGCGTGCAGCACCATCGACACATCGGGGTCGGCGTTGATCGCGTCGATGAAGGCCGGCGTGGCCAGGACCTGTGCGTCGTCGGTCGGGTTCACACCGTAGGGCGCGTCGCCGTAGACGGCCAGCGTGGTGACGTGGTGCGGGCGTGGACGGCCCGCATCGGCGGTTGCCGGCAGGACGGAAACGACCACGAGCAGGCCGCCGAGGCCTGCGAGGACGACGTGCTTCATCGATGTTCTCCTTGGATCGAGGTACATCGACAGCGTCGCGAGGGCATCCCACGTTTCGGCAACGATCGGGTGAACGCAGGCTGGTGCTTCGGCGAACTTCCGACGACACACGGACCAGGTCCTCCGCCCCTTCCCTCGCGCAGCCCATGCCGTCACACTGGAGCCGATGCGGACGGTCGATCACCCTCGACGGGGATTCTGGTTCTGCCTCGTCGGCGCGCTCGCCTCGGTGATCGTCCCCGGTCTCGGGCACCTCGCGATCCGCGCCCGATTCCGTCGTGCGGTGGTGGTCGCCACCGTGCTCGCCGCCGTCGCCACCATCGCCCTGCTCCTCGTGCTCGTGCCCGTGCGGAGTCGTTCCGATCTGGCGGACATCATCGCCGACCGCACCGTCTTCGTCGGCCTCGCCGTCGGGTTGGCCGTACTCGCCATCACGCGACTGTGGTCGGCACTCGACGCCGCCTGGCAGGCGCGGCCGGAGAACGATTCCTTCCAGGCCGGCGCCTTGTTCGCCGCCGTGTTGGTGGCGATCATCGGCGTCGCGCCGCTCGCAGCGTCGGCGAACTACGTCTGGCAGACCGACCGGGTGGTGGAGCGGGTGTTCTCGGACCACGACGCGACCACTGCCAATCCGGGCACCTTGGCCGCCACCACCTCCACCACCAGCGCAATGACGACCACCGCTGCCGCCGTCTCCACGACTGCTGCGCCCACGACTGCTGCCCCGACGACCGCCGCCGCATCGACGACGGCAGCGCCGACGGCAGCGACGACCACCACCTCTCCCCCGTTCCCTGGCACGGACCGGGTGAACGTGTTGCTGCTCGGCGGCGATGCCGGCCCCGGCCGATGGAGCCTGCGTACCGACTCGATGATCGTCGTCAGCATCGACCCCATCACCGGTGACTCGGCGATGATCTCCGTGCCGCGAAACCTCCGTCGGCTTCCCTTCCCGGAGGGCACGGCGCTGAACGAGAAGTACCCCGACGGCTTCAGCGACATCGCCAACGCGGTCTACCCGTACGTGAACGGCCACCGCGAGCTCATGGGCGGGATCGAGGACGCCGGCTCACAGGCCATCAAGCTGGGCATCGCCCAACTGCTGGGCATCCCGATCAACTACTACATCCTCGTCGACATGGCCGGATTCGTCGATGTCGTCGACGCGTTGGGCGGCATCGAGGTCGACGTCACCAAGCGGGTGCCTTCGGCGAAGAATCCCTCCAACGCGAAGCACCCGGTGCCGAGGTGGTTCGAGATCGGCCCTCAGCACATGGACGGCACCCTCGCCCTCGCCTACGCCCGCACCCGTGAGGCCGACAGCGACTACTGGCGCATGGCCCGACAGCGATGCGTGCTGGCCGGTATCGCAGCAGCGGCGACGCCCCGCACGCTGGCGACCGGTCTGACGGACCTCGTCAGTGCCTTCGGCGACGCGGTTCGAACCGACATCCCTCGCGAGCGACTCGGTGAGCTCGCCCAGGTGGTCGACCGCTACTCCCAGGCCGGCGGGCTGGCGGCGGTGCGCACACTGCACCTCGCACCGCCGCTCGTCAACCCGGCGAAGTGGGACGCGGCCGACGTGCGTGCCCTGGTCGCGAACGTGCTCACTCCCGGTGCCCCCGTGGGTGGGACCCCGGCGCCGGTGCTCGCCGAGGCATGCGCCTGACCCATCGGCTTCTGGGTAGGAATCGTCTCACGACGGGTTCTGGTCCGGATCGTTCCCGGAGACCGGGAAAATCCCTGTCCAGACCGAGGGGGCGCCGGCCTGCTCGGGACGGGCCGAGCGGCGGCGGGCGGGGCTGGGCGGGTCGGGTCGGGCGAGGTCGGGACGGGTCGGGCGAGGGGGTGAGAGACGCGACGTGGTTCAGGCGGAGGCGAGGTGGCGGCCGCGCACGACTTCGGAGCCGTCGATCGCCCTGCGCCAGTGCCGTGAGCGGCGGGTGAGCAGACCGAAGCCGACGAGGAGCAACGCTGCGCCGACGCCGAACGCGACGTGGAGGTTGACGAGATCGCCGATTGATCCGATGAAGAGCAGCCCGATGCCGTACGACACGCCCATCGACGCCTGCATGATCGACATCACCCGACCCCGACTGTGCGGCGGAGCGTCGCGCTGGATGATCGCCGACGAACTGATGAACATGCTCGACGACGCGGCACCGAGCACGGTGGCCGAGGCCATCAGCCACGCAACGTTCGGGGAGAGGGCGTACACCGACAGCGCGATGGAGAGGGCGACGACCGCTCCACCGACGAGGAGCGAACGTTGGAACCGGATCGCCAACATCGTGATGAGGATGCCACCGAGGATCGCGCCGACGCCCTGGGCCGAGGCGACGAGGCCGGCCATGCTGGTGCCGCCGCCGTAGCCGACCACCACGTAGATGGGGATGAGGCCCATGAACGGCACGACGGTGAGGTTGAACAGGATGAGCAGCACGACGCCGTGCCAGCAGCCGGGCGTGACCCGCAGGGCGCGGTACCCGTCGACGAGGCGTTCGCGGACCGTACCGCCGCTGCTCTCGGGTCGGAACGAGCGTCGGACGAGGGACACGGCGAGTGCCATGACGACGAAGGAGAACGCGTTGAAGCCGATGGTCCACGCCGGACCGACGGCGATGACCAGCACCGTGCCCAGCAACGGTCCGACGATGCGGCCGCTGTTCCACGAGTAGACCCCGAGTGACACCATCGCCATCAGTTCCTCGGGCGGCACCAGGTCGGGTTGCATCGCCGCGTAGGAAGGTGCCCCGGTAGCACCGGCAGCGCTCCCGACCAGGATCAGCAGCGTCAGCACCAACGGCGAGCGCACGCCCATCCCGAGCACGATCGCAAGCACGGTGGTGACCATCGCCTGCAGGACGAGTGCCCACGCGAAGACCTTGCGCCGGTCGTAGCGGTCGGCCAGCAGGCCACCCACCGGAGAGGCGATGCCCTGGGGCATGAACGTGGCGAGTGCGACCAGGCCGGTCTGCACCGCGCTGCCGGTGTGCGCGGCGACGAGGCTGCCGACCACGATGAGCTGGACCCACGTCCCGATGTCGCTGACGACCGCAGCACCCCACAGCAAGCGCACCGCTCGATGGCGCAGTGGGACGAAGGGGTGGTTGCTCACAAGAAGCCCCAGGTTATCGAGTGGATCTCGACGATGCCGGGCAGTTTGCGAGGTCGTTCGGCACACCCTGAGGGGTATGCGCCCCGCGGCGCTTCAGTCGACGGCGCCGGCGAAGCGGCGGACCGCCAGGTGAGCCCGATGCAGGCCGGCCACGGGTTCGAGGAACATCAGCGGGCACGCTCCGGCGACCACGTCCACATCGTGTTCACGGCACCAGTCGACCGTCTCCGCCGAGAAGGCGCCAGGGCCACCGGCGGCGCTGGGCAACCCTGCGACCTCGGCACGCTTCGGGTTCACGGGCACGACGTCGTAGCCGTGGGCGACCAGTTCCCGGAGCACAGTGGTCGAGAACTTCTTCGGATCGTCAGACGCCCCGATCAGCGCGATGCGCCGCCCCTCGAGGAACCTCGCGACGGCCGCAGTGTCGACGTCGGGAACGACATCGACCCGGAGTCGTCGGCCCACGACGACGAACGCCGCGCCCACGGTGGCGTAGACGGGCTGGAAGAAGCTGAACTCACGGATGAACGCCAACTGGACGGCGACCCAGCCGACGGTGACGAACCCGGCCACCATCGACGTCGCGCCGGCGCGCTGGTCGTCGCTCCACGCTCTCGACGCCAGCACCGTGAACGGCACGGCGATCAGCAACAGCAGGGCGACGCCGGCCAGGACCGGGCTCGACAGCGGCAGCCGACCGTCGAGTCGATCGCCCAGCGACAGCGTCCCCGTCGCCAGCCCGAACGCGCCGGCATACGCACTGGCTGCGACGGTGAGGGCCGCCACTGTGAGCGAAGGATGGCGTTGCGGGCACACCACTGAGTCGCGGGTCGATTCGTCCACGAGTTCATCGTCCACCCCGGCGACCCGCCGGAGTAGGGAAGTCGGTCACCGATCAGGCGTCGGCGGCGGACTCGACGATCGCCCGAAGGTGAGGCCACGCCGCGGCGAAGCCCGCATGCAGCGGGCGGTGATCGACGATGTCGAGCGGCACCCAGGCGACCGCGTCGGTCTCGAAGTTGATCGAAGCCCCGAAGTGGTGGTCGACCTCCAACACGATGGTGGTGTACGACCAGTCGGTGGCCGGGGCAAAGACATATTCGCCGAGCACACGGTGCACGGCCGGGATCTCACCGACCTCCTCGCTCGCCTCCCGCAGCGCAGCCTCGAAGGGTGACTCGCCCTCGTCGATCGCACCGCCGGCACAACTCCAGGTGCCACCCTCGTGCGCCATCGCCGAACGCTTCTGCAACATCACCAGTGGCGACTCGCCGGGGTTGCTCACCACGAACAGGACGCCCGCCGCACCGAAGATCCCCCAGCGCACGTGCCCGTCGGAGCAGCGCATGAACCCGTCGCCTGATCGTGCGTTCCACATGAACGACGACCCTACGGGACAGGGGTACGGTCGTAGCATGCCCGAGACACGACTGTTTGTGGTCGAACCCAACCTGGCGGCGTACATCGCCGCCCACTCCACCCCACCCGACGACGTCCAACGCCAGCTGATGGCTGCCACGGTGGCCAAGACCGGCGGGTCCGCGCGGATGCAGATCGGCAACGACCAGGGGTCGTTCTTCGAGATGCTGGTCCGAGCCATCGGCGTCGAGGACGCGATCGAGATCGGTACCTTCACGGGGTACTCCGCACTCAGCATCGCTCGGGGTCTGGCACCCGGGGGCCGACTGATCTGTTGCGATGTCAGCGAGGAGTGGACCGCGATCGCCCGGGAGCACTGGGAGTTGGCGGGGGTCGCGGACCGGATCGACCTGCGCATCGCTCCGGCGCTGGACACCCTCGCCGAGCTCCCCGACGATCAGCGCTTCGACCTTGCGTTCATCGACGCCGACAAGCCCAACTATCCGCACTACTTCGAAGCGCTCCTGCCGCGCATGAGAACACGCGGGGTGATCCTCGTCGACAACACGCTGTGGTCGGGCGAGGTGCTGAACCATGCATCGACCGAACGCGACACTGTCGCCCTGCGTGACTTCAACACGATGGTCGCCAACGATGCGCGCGTCCGGTGCGTCATCATCCCGATGGGCGACGGCGTGACGATGATCCAACACGCAGTCGCCACGGACTGAGTCGTCCCAGGTCGCATCCAACCTCCCCGCCCCGCGACGGTGCCCGAACTACGGTGAAGGCACGCGATTCCTGATCGCCGACCTCGCGAGTGGAGACACAAATGGGACTGTTCAGCAAGAAGCCGAAGCCCACGGCCGACGGATTGCCGGCACCCGAGCCGGACACGATGGCCGACCCGGCCGTCATGGCCGAGCCCCCGCGCCCGCCCGATTTCGATGAGATGACCCGCGCCGAGAAGGCCCGCGTGGAGAAGAAGCTCGCTGCCGAACGTCCATCCAAGCCATCCAGACCGTCCAAGCCGCCCAAACCGTCCAAGCCACCCAAACCGAAGAAGCTCCACATCGATCCGGTCGACTTCCTCAACCTGCGCAATGAACTCGTCGACGTCCGCGCCCGGTTGGAGTCCAGCGAGCAGAGCCGCGCGATCGTCGAGTCGCGTCTCGCGGCGCTCGATGCAACCACGACGGCGATGGCCAGCATCACCGGCACGAATCCCAGTGCAGCCGCTGCGGACGAGGAACTACAGGCGCGGCTGGCGAACCTCGAGCTCCACCTCGACGAGGTCGCTGCATCCGCCGCGGCCGCCGGCGCCGCCGCCGAGCAGGCCGCCGGCGCCCAGGTGTCCACAGACGGAGCGACGGTCGTCGCCGACACCGACCCCGAGCTGCTCGCCAAGATCGACGCACTCGAGGCGAAGTTGTCCGAGGTGCTCGCCGCACAGGCGGCCCTCGCCGAGCAGGGCGAGAGCGAGAGCGAGAGCGACACTGCCGCACCGGCGGTCGCGATGGACCCCGAGGTCGTGGCCCGGATCGACTCGCTGGCCGAGCGCCTCGACGCCGCGCCGGACCCGACCGAACGACTCGCCGAACTGGAGGCCCGCCTCGCCGACCTCACGGCGAAGGCCGAGGCGCCGGCACCCCTGATGCCTCCCCCGCTGCCCAGCGGACCGGATCCCGACACCATCGCCCGGCTCGAGGACTTCGCCCTACGAGTCGCGACGGTCGACGAGCTCGCGGGTCAGCTCAGTCAGCTCAACGCGCGGGTCAGCGCCCAGGCCGAGTTCGGCGCGCAACTGTCGAGCCTTCGCGACCGCATCACCGAGATGCAGAACGAGACCGACGGCCGTCGGGAGGCCGCGTTGGCCGCCACGGGCGACGCCGAGTCGCGCGACCGCATCAACGCCATCAGCGACCGCCTCGCGGTCACCGAAGCACTGTCCGGCCAACTCGGGCACCTCGCCGAGCGGATCACGGCGGCCGACGCGGCCAACCGTCAGACCAGCGAACAGGTCGCCGCGCTCGAACAGCGAGTCGACAGTGTGGGCACGGAACTGGCCAACCAGCTCAGCGAGCTCGGCCGCGACATCGACGGGTTGGCGGCTCGCACCGGCGATGTCGCGTCGGGCACCGTGAGCGACGAAGTCGTCGCCGCGTTGCGGACGGGGCAGATCAAGCTGGCCAACGAACAGGCCCGCTACGAGATCGCGTTCAGGGAAGATCTGGCCGCGCTCGCCGAGCACGTTCGCCGCTCGCCTCCCAAGAGCTGACGCTCAGGCGTTCATGAGGTCGAGCGCCCGCTGCACCAGCACCCGCGCCTCGGCAACCTTCTCGGCGTAGGTACCCAGGTCACCGGCCTTCAGCGCGGTGTCGGCATCGGTGAACAACTGCTCTGCCTGTTGGAGGAGCTCTTGTGCCGTGGCATCCGAGGTGGGGACACCTCCGTCGCCGGGCGTCACCGGTGCTCCACCGACGACATCACCGATGTCGGCCGAGAACCCGGGGAACAACTGCGAGAAGGCATCCTCGAGCGATGTGCCGATCGCGACCTTGCCCTCGTAGTTGACGATCATCCGGCGCAGCAGCGGCTGCCCGGCCGAGTCGCTCTCCACGTACAGCGGCCGGATCCATGTGACCCCGCCGGCCACCGGCACCATTTGGAGGTCGCCGAAGGAAACGGTCGAGCCCTTCTGGCTGAGCAGCGTGATCTCCGCGCTCACCTGCGGATCGGTGGCCATCGCCGCGCCGATCGTGTTCGGTCCGTCGGGCATCGAGGTGGATGGGAACTCGTACGCGACGAGCTTGCCGTACGTCGAGGGATCGCTGCTCGCGGTCATGTACGCGATCAGCTCCTTGCGTTGATCGGTCGTGCTGAACGGCTGGAACGGGCGATAGAGCTCGAAGGAGGCATCGCCGGTTCCGTCGGCGTGGAACATGCCGTAGTAGGGAACGAAGCGGGCCGCGTCGCTCTCGTTGGCGAAGTCGGTGGGCGCGGCTTGGCCGGTGGTGTTCGCCGTCGTCGAGTTGATGATGATCTGCGCATCACCCGGCTGCTCGGGTGCCGCCAACGCCACGGACCACGCACCGCGCCGGTCGAAGAAGTCGTTCGCGTCGAGTCGGTACTTCGAGTACGCCGCCGTCTGGATGCGGAACAGTTCCTCGGGGTAACGAAGGTGGGACACCAGGTCGGGCGACATGTCGCTCATCGGAGTGAACAGGTTCGGGAAGGCGGACTTCCACACCTGCAGGATCGGGTCGCCCTCGTCGACCGCGTACAACGTGACCGACCCGTCGTACGCGTCGACGGTGGCCTTCACGCTGTTGCGCACGTAGTTGAAGGAGTGATCGAGACCGCTGCCGGACGCGAGCTGATTGGTGTCGGCGAACTGCCCGTACGGGTAGCGGTTGCTGGTGGTGTAGCCGTCGACCACCCACAGGATCCGGCCCCCGACGGCCACGGGGTACGGGTCGTTGTCGAGGGCGAGGAACGGAGCGACCTTGGCGACCCGATCGCGCACGTCGCGCACCGACACGAAGCGAGACTGGTCGTTGATCGCGCTCGAGCCGATCAGGTTGTAGTCGAACTCGTTGAGGGCGAAGGCGAGCCGCCGGAACACCGAGTTGAGTTGCACGCCTGCGGCACCCTGGTACTGGCCGGCGTCCTTCTGTCCTTCGCACGCCTGCTCGGTCACGGACGTGGCCACCACCGCGTACCCGCTGAGTGTCGGGCTGAAGTAGAGCTCTGGCCGATCGACGGTGCCGATCGCATCGTTGTAGGCCGGCTTTCCGTCGGGCTGGATCTGCGCCGCCGGAGCGATCGCCAGGCCGCAGCCGTGCGTGTTGATGAGGTGCGTGCCCTGCCAGGACTTGTTGCCGACCTGCGAAAGATCGAGCTCGCGGGCACCGACGATGACCTGTTGCATCCGGCCGTCGACCTTGTAGCGGTCGGGGTCGAGATCGTCGATCGTCATGCCCGGCTGACCCTCGTCGGTACGGAACCTGGTCTCCATCTTGTCGTCGGGCTTGAGCAGCCGAACGTCCTGCAGCGCCGCGACGTTGTCCTCGACCTTCGAGGTCGTGACCGGATCGAAGGTGACCTGTCGCTCCTCTACGTTCGACAGACCGAGTGCCTGTCGGGTCGCGTCGATGTTGTAGGCGATGAACGTCGCTTCCTTGTCCTTCTTGTTCGGGTTCACCACCAGCGACTGCACGACGGCCGGGTAGATGACGCCGCCGATCAGCGCGACCACGGCCCACAGCCCGGATGCGACAACGGCCGGCCGCCAACGATCGGTCTTCAGCGTGCTGAGGAACAATGCAGCGGTGAGGAGCGCTATGAGCGCCAGGAGCAGCACCGCCGGAAGTTGGGCGTTGACGACCGTGTAGTTGGGACCGGTGAACGATCCTCGGTTCGCGTTGGTGAGTTCGTAGCGGGTCACCCAGTAGTCGCCGGCCTTGAGCACGGCGAGCAGCGCGAGGAGCACGGCGATGTGCGCCTTGGTGGCCTTGCGCACCTTGGGACGTGGCGGCTGCAACACGATGCCGCCGGAGAGCACGTGGGTGGCGAGCACGAGCAGCGTGATGAAGGCCACGGCGAGGAACAGCCAGTCGAGCACGAACGTGACGAACGGCAGCTTGAACATGTAGAAGCCGACGTCGTTGCCGAACTGCGCGTCGTTGATCCCGAACGACTTGCTGTTGCGGAACATCAGCCAGTCCTCCCATCGGGCGATGGCGGGGGCCGCGAAGAGGAACCCGAACCCGATGGCGACCCCGAAGCGGAGGAGCCGCAGGCGATGTCCGAAGAACTCGTGGAAGCGCTCGACGAGCGGATGAGTGTTGGCTGCGAACGAAGTGGGCGCGAGCCGGTCGGCAATGATCAGGTTCAGGATCGCGATGAGCACGAAGGTGATCCCGAACATCAGGAACATGGTGAGCTTGGCGTTGAAGACGCCCCAGAACACGTCGGTGCGACCCACCGACTGGTGCCAGAGGTAGTCGACGTAGAAGCTGGCCAGGAACCGCCCGGAGAGCAGCAGCCCGACCAGGACCACGGCAGCGATGATGATGAACGCCCGCCCTCGGTCGCTCACGCGCCGGGGTCGAGCACTGCCAGGTAGATCCGCAGAGTTCTGCACGCGGCGAAGGTTACCGGGGCGCCAGTTGCAGCATGCAGCGGCATCCCTCGTGCGCGGGGGCGCACACGTGATCCGTCGGGAACGGGTCACCCGCGGCGACCACACCGGCCAACGCGTTGTCCTCGGCATCCGGGCAGGCGGGCCCGTTCGGATCGACTGCCCAACAGATCGGGGTACCCGGCGCGAGTGCGACGAGGGCTCCCCGGCCGAACGCCATCCGGGCCACGTCGTCGAGGTGTTCGTCGATCCGTTGCGTCTTCCACTCCCGGTAGACCGCACGCACCAGGTTGGCGAGCTCCTGGTTGTCGCCGCCCGCATCGTGCACGGCGCGATCGAGCCGCTCGCGCAACGGCTGGACGATGCTCGTGGCGAGCGCGTCGACCGCCGGTTGCAGCGCCGCACCCTGCTTGATCGCCTTGTTGTGTTCGCGCTGAGTTCCCTTGTGAACGCTGGACGCGCCGGCCAGTGCGGCCGCCTTCAGATCGTCGTCGATGGCGGTCGCGTAGAGGCGTACGTGCTCGGCCTCAGCGGGAACCAGGTCCGACAGCGACTCCACCGGCTTTGTACCGCGCAGCACGTGCAGCACGTCGTTCTGTTCGTCGGCGAGGACGCGCTTCAACTTGCGCGCACTGGCGACGATCAGCGGGGTCAACGCCGCATCGCGCCGACCGAACGCCGAGTCGTCGACCTCCATCGGCTCGATCGGAGCCTCGGGCGACGCCTGGAAGACCGACAGTTCTTCGACGATGACCGTCTCGACGACGCCGTCGGTAACGACGATCTCCTCCACGACGATCTCATCGACGACGATCTCATCGACGACGGCGTCGGTGCGCGATGCACGCAACTTGGCGAAGAGGTCGCCGACGCTGTCGCGGGGCGCGTCGGGCATCTCTCCTGCGAACAGCGACACGACCGGTGCGATCGGCCGATCGTCGTGCAGGTCATCGTCGTGCAGGTCATCGTCGTGCAGGTCATCGGGTTCGTCGTCGAGCTCGCGGTCGAAGACGTCGGGGTGGTCGACCGGTTCAGGCTGCACGTCAGGCTGCACGTCAGGCTGCACGTCAAGCTGCACGTCAGGAAGCTCGGCGAGTTCGTCGACGACCTCGTCGACCAGTTCGTCGACGGCCGGCTCCTCGACCTCGGTGGGCTCGTCGACCGGGGCCGGCGGCACGAGGTCTCGCGCGGGCACCATGATCGGAACCGGGCCGGTGGTCGGGGCGAGGTTGACGTATTCGTTCGGTTCGCCGAGCGGGGTCATCTCGGCCATCACGTCGACGGCGGCGATCCGCGCCCGCTCGAAGGCCTGGAGCAAACGATCGCGGCCGTGCACGAGCTGCTCGATCTGCTGGCGAGCCATCTCGCGGCGCCGGGCGAGCTCGCCCAACACCCGCTCGCGATACGCGCGGGCTTCGTTGACCATGTCGCGGCCCTGCTGCTTCGCCATCTGCAGTTCGGCTTCGGCGTCGGCCGACGCATCCTGGCGGCGACGCGACGACTCGATCTCGGCTTCCTCACGCAGGCGCTGCGCCTCGTCGGTCGCCTCGCGCAGCAACCGAGACGAGTTCTCCTCGGCACGGATCTTGATCTGCGATGCCGCCTCGCGCGCCGTCTGCAAGATGCGCGCGGCTTCCTCACCGAGCAGGCGCGTGACCACCTCTTCGTCGAGTGCGACGGCCGCGTTGGGATTGCCGCGCTGCGCCGTGCGCAACTCACGTTCCAAGAACTTCTCGCGCTCCTGCAAACGCGCCAATTCGGCAGCGACCATCCGCAGCAGGTCCCGCACCTCGTTCTGATCGAACCCTCGGCGGGACGTCGTGAACGTGGCGGTGGACACCGCAGACGGCGATGACGGGTCCGGGCGGGAGAACAACATGGCCATTGACCGTCAAGAGTAGGTGTGCAGGGCCCGGAAAGGGTGGCAATCGACACCCGCCGGGCGAACGCGCCCCGATCACTGTGGGATCAGAGCGCTCGGCTCACTTCGGAAGGGGGTCTCCGCCCAGTCGAGCCAGGACCGCCAACGCCTCGTCGAGCGTGGCAACGGGGATGATCTCGACGTCGTCGCCCACCACCCGCCGGGCGGCCTCGATGCTGTCCAACCCGGTCTTGGGCTGGCTGGCGGGCACGAGGAAGTACTTCACGCCCACCTGTTGCACGGCCGAGGCCTTGGAGTTCAGGCCGCCGATCGCACCGACGTTGCCGTCGATGTCGATCTCCCCGGTGACCGCAATGCGCTGGGGACCCATGAGGCTGCCCGCGGTGACCTGGTCGATCAGCGTCAGCGTGAACGCGAGGCCGGCCGACGGACCGCCGATGCCTGCCGTGTCGAAGGAGACCGACAGGCCCTCGGGCAACTTCACCGTGGTGGTGTCCACCGGGCTGAATCCGATGATGGTGCGAGGCTGTTCCTCGCCCGGGGCGTTGATGGTCTCGATCTCACCCTTCTGCTGCACACCGTCGCGCTCGAAGCCGATCTCGATCGAGTCGCCGGCCTTGACGTCGTTGAGGATCGGTTGCAGGTCGTCGATCGTCTTGACCGGCTTGTCATCGAGTTCGACGATGACGTCGTCGGGCTTGAGCACTTTGCCCGCCGGCACCTCTTCGAGACACTTGGTGCCCGCCTCGTTGGCCTTGAGACACAGCACGTAGTCGACGATGGCCGCGCCGTTCTGCCGCGACACGTCGAATCCGGCGGCCTTCAGCGCGACATAGGTGGCACGGTCCTTGGCACCGGTCATCTGACGCTGACCGCTCTGCAGCAACTGCTCCTCGGTCTGCGTGCCGTACTTGTCGACGTGGCTGAGGAACCGGGCCGCAGGTTCCTTGCGAGTCACGAACCAGTCGAGCATCGTGATCTTCGGCTCGCGGATCGTGACGAAGTAGATCTGGCCGTCAGTGGCGTAGGTGGGTGTCCCGACCACGTCGAGTCGCGGCTCGACCGGCTGGGCGTCGGCCGGGATCAGCGCGTATTCCACCTTCTGTGTGACGGACTCGATGCACACGCCGTCGGCGTCGCGCTGGTTGCAGCGAGTCTTCTCGACCAACACGTTGGACGGCGTGACCGCGGCGACGATCGGTGCCGCGATCGCGGCGACGCCGAGCACGGCCAACGGCACGGACCACCAACGGTGCTTGGAGCTGGGCGCGCGGACCGCCGGAGGAGGTCCCGTTACGCTGTCTGATTGCGTGAGTATCACTGAGGTCTCCACCGCCGCTGGCTGGATCGCCGGACTCGCCATTGTGGCGCTGATTGCGACCGGATGGCGTAAGCCTGCCAGAGCAACGGCCGATCCGGCACGCGCCCGATGGCCACGCCGGCCTCCGAGCGGCGTCGAACTCAGCGCCGTCAAGGCACCCTTTGACACCCCGACCCGGTGGTGGCGTCGGTTGTGGGCCGTGATCGCCAGCAGCGTCCTGGCGTTGTGGGTCGGTGCCATCGTCGCCACCGCCGTTGCCTTCGGGGTCGCATGGATCGTCATCACCCTCACCGGCATGCTGAAGAAGTGAATCCCTCCTGGAGGCGCCTGGCCGCAGCCGGTCATGAGCGCGACGAAGTCGCTGCCCGAGCAGCATTGAGCGACCACGACGCGGTTGCGCGGGAGCTCGGCCTCGGCGCGCTGCACCGCATGGGCGCTCTCGCCGAGACCGAACTCCGAGCCGCGCTGGCCGATCCTGACGAGCGCGTTCGCCGCCGGGCCACCCTGATCGTCGCGACCGTGCCGGGCATGTCCCTGACCTCGATGCTCCGGGACCCATCCACGGCCGTGGTCGAGGCCGCGGCGTGGGCCGCCGGTGAGCACGAGTCCGTTGACGACGACGTGCTCGAGCTCCTCGTCGAACTCGCCGGCGCGGCGACCGACCCGTTGGTGCGGGAGGCGGCGGTCGCGGCATTGGGTGCCATCGGGGACCCTCGTGGACTCCCCGCGATCCTTGTGGGCTGCGCCGACAAACCGGCGATCCGCCGGAGAGCGGTCCTCGCGCTCGCACCGTTCTCCGGACCGGAGGTCGACGCCGCACTCGCGGCCGCACTCGAGGACCGTGACTGGCAGGTCCGCCAGGCCGCCGAAGACCTCGTTCCGTTCATGGAAGCGGCCGCCGACGACGGCTCCTGAAGGCCCGACGCGTCGATCAGTTCCGCAATGCGTCGACCAGTCCGAAGTGTTCGAGCAAGGTCGCGCTCCACTCGTCTGGAGCCACGGGGGTGTCGACGTAGGAACTCGGTCCGCTACGACGGCGCAGCACGCGGTACACGACCCCGTCGACGTCGTGGGCGCCATCGCGTCGCAGGGTGATGCGAGATCCGTCGTCACCGAGTGCGCGAGTGGCAAACGGGTGCTCCTGCCAGTTCAAACCCGGAAATGTCTGGAGGTGTGCGCTGCGAGCGGTGAATTCGTCGAGCGTTCGGGGTTGGTAGGACACGCGAAGTTGTGGTTCCCACACGGTGCCGCCCTCGTTGCGTGGCATGAGGTCCGAGAGGATGGCGTGACCAGGCGTCAGTGCCACCTCGACATCCCTCGGGACGGCGGACCGACGGCCCGGCTCCAGCAGGATCGGGAAGACGCACGCGTCGCCGAAGCCGACGTCGACGAACCAGCGGGACCCGTCGAGCGTCACGATGCCGCCGAGGTGGTCGAAGTCCGGTCCCCAGTCCTGTCGGTCGTCTTCGAAGACCTGGCACGAGACGTGGTCCGCGTCGTAGCCGAGTGCTCGGAGCAGCCCGACGAACGACCCGTTGAGCTCGAAGCACCAGCCACCGCGCTCCTGCTCGACGATCTTGGAGTAGGACCAGCCGATGTCGGTGCGCGGTCCACGTCGGTGGTACACGTGCAGGTTCTCGAACGGCACGTGGTTCAGGTGGGCGAGCTGGAGAGTCGCGAGCAGGTCCACGGTCGGGGGCCCGGTCTGGGGGTCCATGCCGATGCGCCTGAGGTAACGGTCGACGTCCACGGCGCGAATGGTAGGACGAGCCGGGGGCCAATAGCGTGGCGGCATGCGCCGTGTCCTCGTCCTGCTGGTGGTGCTCGCCTCGTGCAGCTCGGGCGGAGGTGGCGCGGCACCCACGACCGGACCCGACACGTCGACCGCAGTCACGACGTCCGTGCCGCCGACGTCCGGCTCGGTGACGACCGAGCCCCTCACGACCGAGCCCGCCACGACGTCGCCGCCGACCATCCGCCCCACCACCACGCCGGACCCCAGCCGTCCCTTCGACGTGTTCGTACCCTCCAGCTACGACGCCGCGACCCCGATGCCGTTGGTGATCCTGCTCCACGGGTACTCGGCCGACGGCGCGATCCAGGAGACCTACTTCCAGCTGCAGCCGCTGGCCGAGGAGCGCGGGTTCCTCTACGTGCATCCCGATGGCACGGTCAACCCGCTCGGCAAGCACTTCTGGAACGCGACGCCGGCGTGCTGCGACTTCCTCGGTGATGTCGACGACGTCGGGTACATCACGGGGATCATCGACCAGGTGAGCGCGACCTACAACGTCGATGCGAAGCGGGTGTTCCTGCTCGGCCACTCCAACGGTGGGTTCATGTCGCACCGAATGGCGTGCGACGTGGCCGATCGAGTGGCGGCGATCGCCAGCCTCGCCGGGGCGACGTTCGACGACCCGTCCGACTGCCGACCGACGGAGCCGGTGAGCGTGCTCGAGGTGCACGGCACCGACGATGGAACCATCAGCTACAACGGCGGACAGTTCTTCGACGGCCGCTATCCGAGCGCGCCCAACACGGTCGCGACGTGGGCGACGCTGAACGGATGCGACACCACGCCGACGGTCACCGACCGCACGCTCGACATCGATCGACAGATCGACGGCGAGGAGACCTCCGTGGGGGTGTTCACCGGCTGCCCGACCGGCATCGCGGTCGAGCTCTGGACGATCGACGGTGGCTCACACATCCCCGCGATCACCCAGGCGGGTGCGCCGCCAAACCTGTCGATCGACATGCTGGACTTCCTGTTCGCTCACCCGAAGCCGTGAGCCGCCTTCAGTCCGGCCAGGTCGGTCATGCCGGCGAGTCTCCTGACCAGGGACCGACCGGAACATCGCCGGCAACCGTCGTTCGGTGCAAGAGTCGGCGGCTGCCGTCGTAATCGTTGACGGCCAGGTGGAGCAGGCAGCGGTTGTCCCAGATCGCCATGGTCCCCGGTGTCCATCGCAGCCTGCAGGTGAACTCGGGCTTGGTGGCGTGCTCGAACAGGAACGACAACAACGGACGCGACTCGGCCTCGGTCATGCCATCGAACCGTTGCGTGTAGACCGGGTTCACGAATAGCGCCTTCCGGCCCGTCACCGGGTGGACGCGCACGACGGGATGCGTCACCTCACGATCGGCCGACGGATCGTTGCGCGTCATCACCACCGATCGGCTGACTGCAACGCTGCTGCTCGGGCCCTTCGTGCCGTGCGGCCAGCCGGTCTGCACCGCGCGCAGGGGATCGAGCAACCGCTGCATCGCCGGCGACAGCGCGTCGTACGCCGCGTACTGGCTCGACCAGAGCGTGTCGCCACCGACCTCGGGCAGCTCCAGTGCATAGAGCATCGTGAAGCTGGGCGGCTCGTCGAGGAACGAGAAGTCCGAGTGCCACGTGCCGCCGAAGGTGGAGATGCGCTGCTCGTCGGCCTCCTTCAGGACGGCGACGATGTCGGGGTGCTCGTCGAGCGGCTTGATGTAGGGCACCCGCAGGATCTTCCCGAAGCGCCGTGTGAGATCGATCTGCTGCTCGGGGGTCAGGCTCTGGTCGCGAACGAACACCACCGCATGCTCGGTCAGCGCATCGACGACCGTCGAGATCGTCGCCGGCGACGGGTCGGCGAGGTCGAGACCGACGACGTCCGCGCCACATGAGGTCGCGACGCGGGAGATCGTGGGGACCTGCATCCCCCAAGTATGTCGCGACGTCGTGGACGGCTCGGATCGGACGCCCGTGACGCCTCGCGCCGGAACAAACTCGTCGTCCCCTCCGTACCGGCACCCTCCGCAGTGCTCGGGCTACGCTCCGTCGATGAACCATCGGCGGGTGGGCGCGTGCATCGTGCTGGTATCTCTTGTGACCCTGTCCACCGGCTGCGGCGGCGACGCGGCCAACACGAACGGGGCGTCCTCTTCGGCTCCTGACCGAACCGACGGTCCGATCGACGCCTCGGTCGCAGCGAACGACGCACTCGCCCAAGAGTTCGTCGGCCTGCCCACGGATGCGGCGATCACGCGGTTGAGCGGCATGGAGACGACACTCCAGTTGCAACTGGCGCACATCAGCGGCCTGGAGGACGAACTCGGTGGGCCGGCGGCGACAGCGACGGCGTTCGGCGATCTTGCGATCGAACGAGCCACCGCGCTGAGGGCAATGGCCGACATCCAGCCGGAGGTTGCCGGTTTCGGAGCGCGGCGAATGGGCGGCGACGCGATGGAGGCACTGGCGGGGGGCCTGTTCGGTCTCCTGTTGCTCGGCGAGACCAAGCACACGAACGGGCTCAAACAAGGCGAGAGCGCGACGTTGGGGAGCGGCGGCAAGATCACCCTCGGGCACCTCTCACTCGATGTGCCCGTGAAGATGGAGAAGGACGGCTTGGTGATGGAGACCAGGATCGTCGTCGAACTGGATCTGTGCCCCGACGGGAACGGCATCGCGACGGGGACCGCGCACATCGAGGGCTCGGCCATCAAGGGCGGCGTCGGCCAACGGATCACCCTCGACGTGAAATACGAGGGGCAGACCGACGACGACGCGAACCTCACCAGCCCCCGCTCCGACATTCGCATGCAGGCGGCCCAGTTCGGCAACGGCGTCAAGCAGTTCGTGGATGTCTCGGGTGGTGTGGGGCTCGGCCACCTCACCGATCAGAAGACGAACCGCACCGGCGGCAAGGTCACCCAGCAGTTGATCGACGAGACCGCGGCGCTCGCCTCCGTGTTCGGCCTGCTCGCATGGGCCTTCATGCTCACCCAGGTCGAGCAGGCGATCGAGTCCGGCCGGTGCGTGAAGCTGGAGCCGACGGTGTCGGCAGGACCCACCGGTCTCGATCCGGGTGCCACTGCCACGATCAACGCCGCACCGCGCAGCAAGATCGACGGCGAGCCGACCAAGGGGACCGTGAAGGCGACGCTCACCGCCGGCGGTGCATCCGTCGCCCCCGCGGGCACCAAGGAGAAGGCCGACGCGGCGTTCACCTACGTCGCTCCCGACGAGAAGAACAAGACCGGCACGGTCGACCTCGAGGCCCGCTCCAAGCGCGGCATCGCTCGAGCCACCATCGACTTCACCACTGCCGCGAGTCCTCCTGTCGCCATGAAGGGCAACGTCACGTTCTCGATGATGGGCATGGCCGGAAGCGCCATCTTCGACGTCAACATGGTGCCCGGAGAGGACGAGACGTACACGGGCACCGCCGAGGTGCAACTGTCCGGAGCGTTCAGTTCGATGGCGACCACCTGCACGGCCGCGAGTTGGACGGAGTCGATCGACCTGATGGGCACGCTCACGAGTGAGAACGACGAGCAGGTGCTCGTCATCACCACGGCGGGCGACGCACCCAGCGGCACCCCCGTACCGATGACCTGTACGACTGCCGGCGTGTCGGTCGAGTCGACGACACCCCTGATCTCGTCGACGTTGTTCGGCGAGCTCCGGGTGCGCGTGGTCGACGGCGACCAACCGTTCACGGACACGATCTCGCCCGCCAAGGGCACCATCACGGTCACCGTCGGCTAGCGCTTCGCCGCCCGGACTGGCGAACTGTGTGAGACCCCTGGTTCATGATGAGCTGATGGATCTGGTGGTGTTGCGTGAGGTGATCGGTGGGACATCGTTGGTCGATGTCGACACCTGTCGTCGTGAGCTCGCCGAGATTCGTGGTGGACGCGGTCTGTTGGA
>JBBQTC010000034.1:0-41845 GCA_038234785.1 Acidimicrobiales bacterium | reverse complement strand
AACTCGGTGACGCCGTGCCCTCGTTGCGCGACGACGATGGACACACCGATCGGCATCTCGGCGATCGTTGACAGCACGAGGCGCTTCCGGCGCGCAGACTCGTTGTTGAAGTGGACACGCTCGTGAACCGCCAGCGATCGCATCGCCAGTCGCATCTCGGGCAGGTGACGCGCTTCGGCCATCACGCACGCCATCAAGTAGCGGCGACCGCGAATCGACTCGTCGACGAATGCGTCGGTGAACGGCAGGCGCTTCACTTCGACTTGCCCTTCAGGATCTCGCCGAGGCCGGCGGCAACTGCTTGGTCGGCGGCGGCGAAGGCGTGAGCGTAGACACGCAGCGTCATGGCCGGGTTGGCGTGGCCGAGGCGGCCGGCGACGGTTCGCACGTCATGGCCTTGGCCGATCGCGACCGTGGCCGACCAGTGGCGCATGTCGTGCAGTCGCCACTTTGGGTCGATGCCGGACATCTGGCGGGCTCGCTTCCACCACCAGCTGATGCGGTCGGGGCTGACCAGCTCGGGGCCGAGGCCGCACATCCACGGGCCGTACGGCTCACGTGCTCGACGGAGCTTGTCGATCATCTCGACCGTGTCGGCGTCGAGCGTCACGGTGCGCACGTTGGCCGTCTTCGTGGCCGACTCGCGCAACTCGGGCGCGCCATCGCCGCGCTTGGTGATCTCGATCGCCGAGTCGATCAGCAGCTGACCGTCGTGCTCGTCGCTCCATCGCAGCGACGCCAACTCGGCGCGGCGTGCGCCAGCGACCGCGGCGATGCGAAACGCCAACTCGGCGGCGGCGTCGATCGACGCTGCTGCGGCCATCACGGCGCGGACATCATCGACAGACATCACCGTGCGCTGCGCGACCTTCGTCGACCGCAACCGCGCCAGGGATGCGACGTTCGACGACACCCATCCCCAGCGCATCGCTTGCGACAGCGCGGCGCGCAGCACGCCGTGTTGGTTCTTGATGCCGGCGTCGGCCATGCCGGCCGCCCGCAGACGCGTGTGCCAGCGCTCGACGTCGGCCACCGTCAGGCGGGCCAACGGCAACCGTGCGATCTGGTCCTTCTTCAGCGAGCGGACGCGGCTCTGCTGATCGCGCGCCGACGACGCTGCCCACGTGTCGATGTTCTGCTTCACCCACTCGTCGAGCACATCGCTCACCGAACGGTTGGCCGGCTTGGCCTTGCCGCCCGACGACTCGAGCTGTGCCGCCAATCGCTGCGCATCCCGCTTTCCGCCGTGAACCGTTCGCGACATCTGCGTCGGGCGGCCGCGCTTGTCGGAGCCCGTGAACACACGGACCTCCCACACGCCGGGTCGCTTCTCGCGGATCGTCGCCATGCCCACGACGATACGTCGTAGGTGTGACATTGTCTAGGGCTAAACGCTAGGGACGAACGACCGACGCTAGCCGAGAGCCAGACGGCAACGACTCGGAATCACTCGATACGCAGGCCCGATATCGCACGGGCGATGACCAGCTGCTGGATCTCACTGGTGCCTTCGAAGATCGTGTGGATCTTGGCATCGCGGTGCCAGCGCTCGACGGGGTACTCACGGGTGTAGCCGTACCCGCCGAGGATCTGGATGGCGTCCTCGGTGACTCGCACGGCGACTTCGCTGGCCTTGTACTTGCTCATCGAGCCTTCGCCGTTCTTGAAGCCGCCGTTGCGGGCGAGCCACGCGGCACGCCAGATCAGCAGACGAGCAGCATCGATCTCGGTGGCCATGTTCGCCAGCTTGAAGGCGATGGCCTGGTGCTGCACGATCGGCTTGCCGAAGGTCTTGCGCTCCTTGGCGTACTCGAGCGAGAACTCGTAGGCCGCCCGAGCGATGCCGAGCGCCTGCGCACCCACGGTGGGGCGAGTCGCCTCGAAGGTGCTCATCGCTGGCTGCTTCTCGCCACTGTGACCGCGCTCGCGGGCACGGGCCAGCTTGGCGTCGAGCTTCTCCTTGCCACCGAGCAGGCAGCTACCCGGCACGCGGCAATCGTCGAGCACGACCTCAGCGGTGTGCGACGCACGGATGCCGTGCTTGAGGTACTTCTGGCCCTGGCTGATGCCCTTGGTGCCGGGCGGCACGACGAAGCTCGCCTGCCCACGGCCCTTCAGGTCGGGATCGACCGCGGCGACCACGACGTGCACGTCGGCGATGCCACCGTTGGTGATCCACGCCTTGGTGCCGTTGAGCACCCACTCGTCGTTGGCCTCGTCGTACACCGCACGGGTGCGCAGCGACGACACGTCACTGCCGGCATCGGGCTCGCTCACGCAGAACGCGCCGAGCTGCACCTTCTTCTCGTCGCCGTAGCACTGCGGCACCCACTCCATGACCTGCTCGGGGGTCCCGTTGCCGCTGATCCCGGCGGCGGCGAGGGCGGAGCCCATGATCGCCATGCCGATCCCCGCGTCGCCCCAGAACAGCTCCTCGACGACGACCGGCAACGTCAGCCCGGTCGGATCGCCGAACGAGTTGAGCAGGAACTCCCAGCCGTAGAGGCCGATCTCAGCGGCCTGCTGCACGATCGGGAATGGGAACTCTTCACGCTCGTCCCACTCATGGCCCGCAGGCCGGATGACGCTCTCGGAGAAGTCGTGCACCCACTTCTGGATCTGCAGTTGGTCTTCGTTGAGGGAGAAATCTGCCATGGGGTCACCTTCACAGGGGAGAACGGAGGAAGTTACTGACGGGTAACTATACCCGCCAGTAACTCGTCGCGTCCATCCCCTGCTGTGACAGAGTGGCCGCCGGGGAAGACACGAGGGGGAGTTGTCATGCGTGCACGGTTCGTGGCTGTCATCAGCGCGGCGGTGATGGTGGTCGGATGTAGCAACGGCGGGTCGTCGAACACCACGACCCCCACCACGGCGGCACCCGACACCACCGAGGCGACCACGACAACGGCGCCGCCACCCGCCGAGGCCGACGCGACGATGCTCGCATCCATCCAGTCGGCGATCGACGGCGCTCCAGCGGGGTGTGACCCACTCGACACGAAGCGCTGTCTGCTGCCGTTCCCGAGCGACACCTACACCGTCAACGACGATGCAACCGACACCGGACTGCGCGTCGCGCTCCCTGCCGACGGGATGCCGGCCAACGTCGACGGCGTGGTGGTCGATGCGACGGAGTGGAACCGCAACGACGGCTTCAGCCCGAACACACCACTGCTGACCTTCGTCCCCGGTCTCGACGGCGACGCGACCGGGCTGCCGTCGTGGACCGACATCGGTTCGTCGTTGGCGAAGGACTCCCCCGTCGTGCTCATCGACCACACCAGCGGCGAGCGCATACCTCTGTGGGCGGAGATCGACGCCCATGCGAAGTCCGATGACGACCGCCTGCTCACCATCCGTCCGGCGATCTCGCTGCCGGAGGGTCACACCTTCGTCGTCGGGCTGCGCAGCATGGTCGACACGAGTGGCACCGCGATCGAGCCCACCGATTCGTTCAAGGTCTACCGCGACAACCTGACGACCACGATCGACGAGATCGAGGCACGACGCGCCGAGATGGAGGTGGCCTTCACTGCACTCGAGAACGAGCAGGTGCCTCGCGCCGATCTCCAACTGGCGTGGACGTTCACGGTCGCCAGCACGCGCAGCCTCAGCGAACGGATGCTGCACATCCGCGACGAGGCACTCGCGTCGCTCGGCGAGGCCGCCCCCGCCTACACGATCACGGCAGTCACCCCGAACAGCGACGACAACATCGCACTCCAGGTCGAGGGCACGTTCACCGTGCCCAACTACCTCACCGGCGACGGGTCCCCGGGACAGAGCTTCAACTACGCCAGCGACGACCCCGACGCGCTCCCCACGCAGAACGGCACGGTGCAGGCGCCGTTCGTGTGCAACATCAGTGCCGCCACCATGGCCGGTACCGAACCGGCGCACCTCGTCGAGTACGGCCACGGTCTGCTCGGCGATCACCACGAGATCGACGCCGGCAACGTGCGGGCGATGTCCAACGAGCACAACGTCGTGCACTGCGCCACCAAGTGGGCCGGCATGAGCGAGGACGACATCGGCAACGCCGCGGCCACCCTCGCCGAGTTCGGCAACTTCAAGACCATGGCCGACCGCCTCCAGCAGGGTGTCCTCAACCAGATCTTCCTGGGCAGGTTGATGACTCGCACCGGCGGCCTGGCCGATGATCCGAACTTCCAGCGGGCCGACGGAACACCCATCGTCGACCGTGCACACCTCGACTACGACGGCAACAGCCAGGGCGGCATCATGGGCCTCATGCTCGCCGCGGTGTCGCCCGACATCGAGCGCGCCGTCCTCGGCGTGCCGGGCATGAACTACAGCCTGTTGCTGCCCCGGTCGGTCGACTTCGACACCTATGAGGCGATCTTCGCCCCTGCTTACCCCAACGACCTCGACCGCGTCCTCATCCTCGGCGTCACCCAGATGCTGTGGGACCGAGGCGAGGGCGCCGGGTACGTCCAGCACCTCACCTCGGACCCCTACGAGGGCACCACCGTGAAAGACGTCCTGCTCGACGTCGCCTATGGGGATCACCAGGTGACGCCGTTGTCGGCACTCGTCGAGGCCCGCACCATCGGCGCCACCATCCACCTCCCGCTTGCCGCCGATGGGCGCTGGCCCGAGGTCGAGCCCGGCTGGGGCCTCACCGCGACGACCTTCCCGTCGACGAGCGGCTCGGCGATCATCTTCTGGGACTCGGGCATGGCCCCGATGCCGATCGAGAACCTCGCCCCTCGCGAGGGCGATGACTCGCACGAGGACCCGCGCGCCGACCCCGACGTGCGCACGCAGAAGGCGAGCTTCCTGTTCGACGACACGTTGATCGACGTGTGCGACGGGGCTGCCTGCACCGCCGACCATCGCGCCTAGACATCACCCCACGGGGATCGACAGCAACTGCTGCGCCACTGCCTCGAACGTGAGCTTGGCCCCGGGCTTGTACGCGTGTACCCCGTCCCAGCGATACGCGAGCGAGGTCGCGATGGACTCGTCCGCGCAGTACTCGGGTGGCCCGGTCACGAACGTGGTGGTCGTGGGGTTCGCCGCGGCCACCTGGCGGAGCAGATCGTTGAGGTGGGCGACCCGGGTGTCGTCGCCGCGTTCGGGAAGCGCCGGCACACCCGCACCCTTCACGTCCTGGGGTCGCATGCAGGCGATCTCCAACAGCGCCACCTTGGCGCCCGCGCTGCTCAGCGCATCGATGCCTTGCTGCACGCCGTTCATGAATCGTTGGTCGTTGGCGGGCGTCCCGAACACCAACGTCTGGCCGTCGGCTTCCACGTCGAACACGTCCCACGCACCGATCACCACCAGCGCCACCTCGGCGCCCGACTGCTGTGCTTTCGTCGCCCACTTGTCCTGCCAACCCGAGCACCCGCTGAACCCACGGGTGAAGCCCTTGCGGGACGACACTGCCGTGCCGCTGTCGTACACACTGCACCCGTCGAGCGACCCGTCGCCGACGGCGAACGTGCCGTCGATCCCCGCAGGAAGGTTCACCGCGAGGGCGTGCGCCATCGAGTCGCCGACGATCACCAGGTGGCGCGGGAGCGAGGCCGACGTCACCGGCACGACAGCCGCTGCTGTCGTCGTCGATGCAACCGTCGATGCAGCCGCAGGATTCGAGTCGGGGACCACCTGTGATGCCGCCGAGGTGGTCGCCCCGATCACCGCGTTCGGGTCGAACACGACGTTCTGGTCGCCCTGGTCGACGGCGGCGTCGAACGTCGGCTGTGCCGCGCGGTAGAACGCGAACAGGGACACGACCAGCACCATCGAACTCACCCCGACGCAGGCGGTGACGAGGCGCCAGTCGGGTCGCTCGCGTTGCTTCCACCAACGTCCGAGCGCACCCTTGCGGATCGGCGTCTCGATCCACCGGTAACAGGCCTCGCTCACCGGGAGCGCGATCACCATCGCCACCAGGAACCGCGGCACGGAGCCGTGATACGCGTCGAGGATCCGACTGATCGGCCAGGTCCACAGGTAGAGGCCGTAGGACCGCTTGCCGACCTCGACCATCGGACGCGCCGAGAACACGGCCCGAGCGCCATTGGCCCACGGGTGCACCACCACGGCGACGAGCGCTGCGGACGAGAGGGTCACCATCGGCAGCATCCACGTGTACGTGGCGCCGCCCTCCACATGGCCGAACACGAACGCGACGGCGAGCAGCAGCACCGAACCGGCGGCGACGAGATCGAGCGTTCTGGACGCTTCCGATCGCGGTGCGTCGGCGACCTTCCACGGACGCCACAGGAACGCCATCGCCGCTCCGAGGAGCAGACCGCTGCTGCGTGTGATCGTCGACAGGTAGAGGAAGTTCGTGGAACTGACGGACTGCATCTGCATCGCGAACGGGTTGAACCAGCGGCTGGGCCAGTCGGCCGCGAAGGCGAGCGCGGTTGCGGCCATCACCCCGAGCGAAACCAGCACGAGGGTCGTGCCCCGTCGGCGGTCGTTGGCGCCGCGCTTCGCGATCACCATGAACACCAGCGGCCAGATGAGGTACCACTGCTCCTCCACCGCCAGGCTCCACAGGTGGCGGAACAGCGTCGGCGTGCCGCTGAAGTACGCGACCTTGCTGAAGATCTGACCCCAGTTGGCGAGGTAGAAGATGCCCCACGGGTAGTCGCGGCGCACCTGCGTGTGCTGCTCCGCACTCCCCCAGAACACGGCCCACACACCAATGACGAGCAGCATCGTGAACAGGGCGGGCAACAGGCGCCGCCAGCGGCGGACCCAGAACTGCCACAGGTTCACGCGGTGCGTGCGATCGCGCTCCTCGATGAGCAGCGAGGTGATCAGGAACCCCGACACGACGAAGAAGACCTCGACACCGAAGAACCCGCCGTGCATCCACGAGAACCCGGCGTGATAGAGGATCACGGCGATCACCGACATCGCCCGCACGCCGTCGAGGCTCGGCTGATACCCCATCGAACCCCGCGGCGGATGGCGGCGCTCGAGGCGAACCAGGCGCTCGAGCGCGGGGTGCTGGGTCACGTTGGCCACGATGTCTCAGTCTCGCAGGTGGTCACAGGGCCGGGGAGGTCACATGGCCGGGGAGGTCACCGGACGGTGCATCCCCCAGTTGACCAACAGCGCCACCGCCACCGCACAGAGCACTGCGGCGGCCGCATACGGACTCCAGATGCCGACGTGGTCGAACATCAGGCCGGCGATCGGGGGCCCGACGATACGGCCCACTGCCGTCGCCGATTGCTGGAACCCCATCGCCTCACCGCGCCGTTCCGGGGGAGCGCTCTCGGTGACCAGGGTGGTGATCGACGGCGACGCCACGCCCTGTCCGACCGACAGGAGGAACAAGGCCACGAGCAACACGGTCCAGACCACGGCCACACTCATCAGGCTCAGACCGGCGACGAGCAGCACCACACCGCCGACGTACAGCCGTTGGACGCCGTAGCGCTTCACCAGCCGACCGTATCCACCACCCTGCACGGCGACGAGCACCAGTCCCACGCCCAGGAACAGGAACGCCGACCCACGTTCGCCGAAGCCGAACCGTCGGTGGCCGAGCAGAGCGAACGTCGACTCGAAACCGGTGAACGCGACCGTGGTGACGAACCCGATGATCGCCAGTTGCCGCAACGCCGGCGTGGCCGCGTGCAGCGTGCGGACACCGGTGGAACGGGCGACGTGCCCTTCGGCCTTGGTCTCGGGGAGTCGGATGATGGCGGCCACCGCGTTGACCGATGCGAGGACACCGGCCACGTAGAACGGAACGTGCGCTCCTCCGAGCGACGCCAATCCGCCGAGTGCAGGCCCGAGGACGAACCCGACGCCGAAGGCCGCACCGAGCATCCCTAGCAGCTTGGGGCGTTGTTCGGGAGTGGCCATGTCGCCCACCGCAGCTTGCGCGACAGCGAGGCTCGCACCGGATGCCCCGTCGATGATCCGACCGGCGAACAGGACCCACAGCGCTCCCGCGGCACCGGTGACGAAGCTGCCCAGCGCGGTGCCCACGAGTGAGATGACGATGACCGGCTTGCGGCCGATGCGGTCGGACAACCGGCCGAGCAGCGGCGCACAGATGAACTGGGCCAGCGAGAAACTGGCGAACAGCAGCCCGACCATCAGGCCGGACGCACCGAAACGCTCCGCGTACCGGGGCAGGATCGGCACCACGATCCCGAAACCCACCAGGTCGAGCGCCACCGTGAACCAGATGGTCCAGTACCCCTTGGGGGGCGGGGTGCGCTCAGCCTTCGACACGATCCCCCGTTCTATCGGATTCGGGGTCCTTCTCGCCGCCCTCCCGACCGTCCCCCTGACCGCAGGCCCCGAATGATGCCGCCTGGGCATGGTTTCGGGCCTGCGATGAGGTGGGGGGTGGATCGAGCGGGTCACGCGGCCATGCGCAGGGCGATCCGGAGGCGCTCCACCACCCACGCCGGACGATCGCGGACATCTTCGTAGGTGAACGTCAGGACTCTCCGGCCTCGCAGCGTGAGCTCCGTCTGGCGTTCGGCGTCGCGTTGGCGTTGGCGACGGGTTGCGTGCGTCCCGTGCCCGGCGACCTCGACAACGAGCCCACCCGGGAACTCCGCATCGACCCGCGCGATCGTGCGGCCCCCGGAGCGGTACACCTTCTGCAGCATCGGCCGCGGGAGACGCGCCTCGCGACAGATGCGGAGGAACCACCGTTCGAGCCGGCTCTCACCGCCGCTGTCGATCAGCGCGTCGAGCAGCATCCGGCTGCCATTGACACCTGATCGATGATCGGCGACCACTCGGGTGCGCAGACGTTGCTCGGACACCAATCGCAGCCGGATCGCCGAGTCGATCGCGTTCTCCACCTCTGCTCGGCGGAACCGGAAGATCGGCGCGTCGAGGATGAGTCGCTCCGCGCGAACCACCGGCAGCCCGTGGATGCGCTGTACATCGCGCGCCTCGATCGGCTCGGAGGTGGAGCGCAGCAGGCCGGATGTCGATCGTTTCCTGTGCACGCGCGGTACCAACAGTTCGACGTCGTCCCCGCCGAATCCGTCGAGGCCCATCAGGCGCGCGGCGGACCGACCGGCGATCTGCCCGAGACCATCGAGGTCGAGCCACCCCGCGGTGAGCGAGCGCAGCCAGGTGGGCGCCGAGCCACCGATGGCGAACGACTTCGGCCCCAACCGTTCGAGCAGACCCTGCGCGACCCACTTCGACCGCAAGGGCTGGCTCACACCCGCCAGGGCGAGCTGTGGCAGGGAGACCACGGAATGCTGTTCGGCGGCCAGTGCCGCGATGGATCGGTAGCGAGCGTCCATGCGCCGAACGATGCCCGAGGGGTGCCACACTCGAACGCAGGCCCGGATTGATGCCGCCTCGGCATGGTTTCGGGCCTGCGATGGCGGTGGAGTGGGTCAGCGGCGGACCTTCGTGCCGTCCTTGGTGGTCTCGACGGTCCAGCCGTCGGCCTGCAGGTCGGCGCGGAGGGCGTCGGCGGCGGCGAAGTCCTTCGCGGCCCGAGCCGCGTCGAGTGCGGTCGCCTTGGCGGCGACGTCGGCCGGCACGTCGCCGCCCGCGTTGAGGACCAGTCCGAACGCGGTGCAGATCTCGTGGACCGCGGCGACCAGCGCGGCAGCGGAGCTGTCGCCCACGTCGAGCGCGGCGTTGGCACGGCGGACGGTGTCGAACAGCAACGCCGTTGCGGCGGGGGTGTCGAGGTCGTCGTCCATCCGGAGCCGGAACGAGGCCAGCACGTCGGGGTCGGGTGCTGCGGCAGGCAGTTCGGCGGTGCGGGCCGCGAACGAGTCGAGCCCCGCGAGCGCGTTCACCGCGGCGTCGATGTTGTCCTGCCCGACCGACACGGGACCGCGGTAGTGCGACTGCAGCAACAGCATGCGGTACGCCCGCGGGTCGTACAGGTCCATCAGATCGAGCAGGTTGTCGACGTTGCCGAGGCTCTTGGACATCTTCTCGCCCTCTGCGTCGACGACGAATCCGTTGTGCATCCAGTGGTTGGCGAACCGCTTGCCGAGCGCGACCGCCTGGGCTCGCTCGTTCTCGTGGTGGGGGAACTTGAGGTCCATCCCACCGCAGTGCAGGTCGAACCCCTCTCCGAGCAGATCGAGGCTCATCACCACGCACTCGCTGTGCCAGCCGGGCCGCCCCTCACCCCACGGCGACGGCCACCACGGCTCGCCGGGCTTGGCCAGCTTCCAGAGCACGAAGTCGGCCGGATGCCGTTTGTTGCCGGCACCCACCACGTCGCGGTCGCCACCACCCTCGAGCATGTCGGACAAGTGCTGGTTGACGAGGAGGCCGTAATCCTCCACCGACTCGACATTGAGGTACACGCCGTCGTCGGTGATGTAGGCGCGGCCGATGTCGACCAGTTCACCGATCATCGTGGCCATCTCGGCGACGTACTGGGTGGCGTGCGGGACGTCGGTGGGACGGGCGACGCCGAGCTTGTCCATCGCCTCGAACCACACCGCTTCGCACTTGTGGGTGATGTCCTGCCAGGGCCGGTTCTCGCGGTTGGCGCGGTTGATGATGCTGTCGTCGATGTCGGTGATGTTGCTGACCAGACGGACCTGCAACCCGCTCCACTCGAGGTAACGGCGGAGCACGTCGTAGACGAGGGTGGCTCGCCCATGACCGAGGTGGGGCGGGCCGTAGACGGTGGGGCCACACAGGTAGATGCTCACCGAGCCGGGCTCGCGCAGGGCGAGCTCTCGAACCTTCCGGGTCGCAGTGTCGTACAAGTGCAGCATGGGGCGACAGCCTACGAGTAACGGTCGACGGCCGACGAGTGTCTTTCGGTAGCCTTGCCGAACTATGGCGAACATCCCTGACAAGCCGTCGCTCGACGGCATCGAGACACGCTGGATGCAGCAGTGGGAAGCCGATGGCACCTACCGCTTCGACCGTTCCGCGAGTCGCGACGAGGTATTCGCCATCGACACCCCGCCGCCCACCGTCAGCGGATCGCTCCACATCGGACACGTCTTCTCCTACACCCACACCGACACCGTGGCGCGGTTCCAGCGCATGCGTGGCAAGCAGGTCTTCTACCCCATCGGCTGGGACGACAACGGGCTGGCCACCGAGCGACGCGTCCAGAACGTCACCGGTGTCCGCTGCGACCCGTCGCTGCCGTTCGACCCCGCCTTCAGCGCACCGTTCCACGGCGACGTGCCCAAGGATCACCGGGCCGTCCCCGTCAGCCGACCCAACTTCGTCGAGCTCTGCCGCGAGATCACCCATCTCGACGAGCAGGTCTTCGAGCACATCATCCAGCTGTTGGGTCTCAGTGTCGACTGGACGCTGCTCTACACCACCATCGGCGAGCGAGCCCGACGCGTCAGCCAGCGTGGGTTCCTGCGCAATCTGGCCCGCGGCGAGGCGTACCAACAGGACGCGCCCACGCTCTACGACATCGATGAGCGCACCGCGGTCGCGCAGGCCGAGATGGAGGACCGCGACGTCCCCGGTGCGTATCACCAGGTCGCATTCCACCGCTTCGACGGGCAGGGCGATCTCGTCATCGACACCACTCGCCCCGAGCTGCTCGCCAGCTGCGTGGCCATGGTCGCCCACCCCGACGACCCCCGCTTCCAGCCGTTCTTCGGCACCACCGTGCGGACGCCGCTGTTCGAGGTCGAAGTGCCGGTGCTCGCCCACCACCTCGCCGACCCAGAGAAGGGCACGGGCATCGCGATGATCTGCACCTTCGGCGACGTCACCGACGTCACGTGGTGGCGCGAGCTCAACCTCCCGTCGCGTGCGCTGATCGGCTTCGACGGCCGGTTCGCCTCGGATACTCCCGAATGGATCACCACCGCGGCGGGCAGCGAGGCCTACGCACAGATCGCCGGGATGGCGCCCAAGCAGGCGCAGCGCAAGGTGGTCGAGCTCCTTCAGACGTCGGGGGAGATGCTTGGCGACGCTCGCCCGATCTCGCACCCGGTGAAGTTCTACGAGCGCGGCACTCGGCCGCTGGAGATCGTCGCCACTCGGCAGTGGTACATCCGCAACGGCGGCCGCGACACCGAGCTGCGCGATCGCCTGATCGCCCGCGGCAGGGAGGTCACCTGGCACCCGTCGTACATGGAGCACCGCTACGACAACTGGGTCGGCGGACTCAACGGCGACTGGCTGGTCAGCCGGCAGCGGTTCTTCGGTGTGCCGGTCCCGCTCTGGTACCGACTCGATGCCGACGGCAACCCCCGCTACGACGACGTGCTCGTGCCCGACGAAGCGCTGCTTCCCGTCGATCCCAGCACCGACTGCCCGGTCGGATTCACCAACGATCAGCGTGGCGTGCCCGGCGGGTTCATCGGCGATCCCGACGTGATGGACACCTGGGCCACTTCATCGCTCACGCCGCAGATCGCGAGCGCCTGGGAGGAGCATGACTCGCTCTTCGATCAGGTCTTCCCGATGGACATGCGGCCGCAGGGTCACGACATCATCCGCACGTGGCTGTTCGCCACCATGGTCCGCAGCCACCACGAGCACGGATGCCCACCGTGGAAGAACGCGGCGCTCAGCGGTTGGATCCTCGATCCCGATCGCAAGAAGATGTCCAAGAGCAAGGGCAACGTCGTCACGCCCATCGACCTGCTCGAGAAGTACGGCACCGACGCCATCCGCTATTGGGCCGCGAGTGGACGCCCCGGTGTCGACACTGCGCTCGACGAAGGACAGATGAAGGTCGGCCGCAAGCTCGCCACCAAGCTGCTCAATGCGACCAAGTTCGTCCTCTCCTTCGGCGAACCGCCGGCGGGCGCAAGCGCGACCGAAGCGATCGATGTGGCGATGCTCGCCCGCCTCGCACACACGGTCGACGAGGCCACCGTCGCGTTCGAAGGTTTCGACTACGCCCGCGCACTGGAGCAGATCGAGGCATTCTTCTGGTGGTTCTGCGACGACTACGTCGAGCTGGTGAAGGGACGCGCCTACAGCGGACACGGTCCGGAAGCGGCCGCGTCCGCGCTGGCGGCGTTGCGTGAGGCGCTGCACACGATCCATCGACTGCTCGCCCCGTTCCTCCCGTTCGTCACCGACGAGGTGTGGAACTGGTGGCAGACCGGGTCGGTCCACACCCAGACGTGGCCGCAGGGTCACCGCAGCGGCGACGCGTCCATGCTGGATCCGACGAGCGAGGTCGTCGGCGCGATCCGCCGGGCCAAGACCGAGGCGAAGGCCAGCCAGAAGGCGGCGGTCTCGACGGCGGTCATCACCGGTCCTGCCGACCTGTTGGCGCTGGTGCGCCTCGCCGAAGGCGACCTCGGCGACGCCGGCTCAGTGGCGGAGTTCCAGTGGGTCGAGGGTGGCGAACTGGGGTGCACGGTGGTGCTGGCCCCGGTCGAGCAGGCCGGTTAATCCTCGTCGCGCTCCGGGGCCGGGGCCATCGTGTTCACGTGCACAACAGGCGCTGCAAGTGCCGGCGCCACCAAGGCCCCCGCCTCGAACGCGCGGAGCGCGAGCAACCGCCACCGTCGCTTGACCATGTCGTGCGTGCCCGGTGCGGTGTTCACCGACAGCCGGTAGACGAGACGGTCGTCGGTGACGTTGATGATGCCGACCGCGACGGGTGAGTTGGCCAGCATCGGCGCAACGTCGTCGTCGGCCACGAGGGCTTCGCAGAGTGCGGTCGCCTCGGCCTCCAACGCCGCGAGTTGGGTCCCTCGTGACACTTCGAGGTCGAGCAGCGCCGCCGACGCCTTCGACATGTTCGCGACCCGCAACACGCCGCCGTGCGGCACGTGCCAGATGCCGCCCTGGCCGTCGCGGAGTCGCACCGATCGCAACGTGATCCGCTCCACCGTGCCGGCCGCGTGACCGACGTCGACCTGATCACCCACGCCGTACTGGTCCTCGGCGAGCACGAAGATGCCGGCGATGAAGTCGCGCACCATCTGCTGAGCGCCGAACGCGACGGCGCCACCGACGACCGTGGCGGTGGCGACGAAGGCACCGATGTTGATCCCGACCTCGCCGACGATCGTGATGATCGTCATCGACCAGATCACGCCGATGAGCGCGCCTCGCAAGGCGCTGCCCAGCGCTCGCTGGCGGGCATCGGCTCGGGCCGGGTCGACACCCGGGATCCCGATGGTGCGGCGGACGAAGCGGGCGATCGCGCGACGCACCAGCAAGGTGAGCGCGTACGCGATGAGGACCGCGAAGAGGATGCGCAGCGGCGTCAGCAGATGCAGCTCGTCGAGGCGCTCGATCCATTGTGGTTGTGAGGAGGCTGCCAGCACGGCTCGACCCTAGTCCCGTCGCATCCGTCACATCCGGGGCGACCCCCTGGCCGAGGACACCGCAGCTAGCCTGCTCAGGTCATGAACACCGACGACGACGAGATGCCCCCCACGCCGCCGGCACCTTTCAAGCCGCGCCACACGATGGCCCAGCGGGCGGTGCTGGTGTTCAACATCGTCGTCGTCATCGCCTGCCTCGCCGGCGCCGGCGCCCTGCTCTACGGCAAGCGCCAGCTCGACAACCGGCTGCAGACCCCGCAGTTCGCCGTCAACACCACCGTGCTGGCCGGGGGCACCGTCGGTCCAATCGACACGGGGACGGGCTCCACGGGAGTGCCCGGCACGTTCCCCACTGCCGACCCGGAAGCGCAGAACTTCCTCATCACCGGCTCCGACGCCAACGCATGCGTCGACCCGAACTCACCGTGGGCGGGCGCCGCCGACCCGGCGCGCGTCAACATCGGAAGTCGTAGCGACACGATCATGGTGATGCGCGTCGATCCGAGTGGTCGCCAGGCCGCCGTGCTGTCCTTTCCTCGCGACCTGTGGGTGCGCATCCCCGGCAAGGGCAAGAACCGGATCAACTCCGCATACGTCAAGGACGACTACTCGCTGCTCGCCCAGACGCTGTACGACAACTTCGGCATCGTCGTCGACCACTACATCCAGGTCGACTTCTGCGCCTTCAAGCGCATCGTCGACGCGGTGGGTGGCGTCGCCGTCCCGTTCGACACTCCGATCGTCGACAAGAACGTCGGCATCAACATCACCGAAGCGGGGTGCCACACGTTCACCGGCGACGAAGCGCTCGCGTACGTCCGGTCGCGCCACCTCAAGTGGGTCGACCAGAACGGCACGGCACACGAGGACCGGGCAAGTGACTTCGGGCGGATCTCGCGCCAACAAGACTTCCTGCGGCGGGTGCTGCAGTCGGCGCTGAACAAGGGGCTCTTCGACCCTGCCGTCGCCCAAGCGCTGATCAAGTCCCTGCAGACCGACATCGTCACCGAGGACGGGTTCACACTGAACGACATGCTCAAGTTCGCCGGCGTGATGCGCGACGTCGACCCGAAGGGCATCAGCACCTACCAGGTCGAGGGCAGCCGGCTGATCGTCAGCGGCAACGACGTGTTGGAGCCGAAGCTCAGGGGCGAGAACATGCAGTCGATCCTCAAGATCTTCCAGGGTGTCACGTCGCTGTCGGGCGCTCCGGTGCAGGTGTTCGAGAGCACGACCACGTCACAACCGGCGGCCGGCACGGCCACGACCACGACCACGGCCACGACCACGGCCACGGCGACGACCGCCCCGGGCGACAGCGCTCCGACCACCACCGGGCTCGCGCCGCAGGAGAACGTGAAGGGCGACATCGTGCCGTCGGAGAACGTGGTCTGCAACTGAGTCCTGGGCGGGCTGCCGTCAGGTCCGGTCGAGTGCCCTCCCGATCGCGTCGGCCACCGCTGATGGTCCGCTGACCGTCGTCAGCCGCGCGCCGATCTGCGCGGCGAACGCCCGCGCCTCCTCCGAGTCGCTCTCGGGAGCGATCACCACCACTTCGTCGAGGCATGCCGCGGCGGCGACGGGGTCACCCTCCACCGTCCATCGGCAATCGCTCAACAGCACGGTCACCTTGCGGCCGGCTCGGCTCCGGGCCAACTGGTCGGCAGCGACCCGCAATGCACCGGCGAGATCGGTCGTGCCGTAGCCGCGCAGCGAGAGCAGATCGGTGACGACGAGGTCGCTGGGCTTCGGTGTGGTCTGCCCCTTGGCGACGACGACGTTCTTGCCGAACGCAAGCACGCTGTAGTCCTTGGGTGAACGGGTCGCGACGGCCGCGGCCGCGACGGCGGCGGTCGCCAGTGGCTTGCCGCCCATCGATCCACTGCGGTCGACCAACAGACACAGCGCCGTCTCCGGCTTCACCCAACTCCGCACCCGCAACCGCTCCACGTCGATGCCGCCGGCGCGGCCCTCGAGGATCGCCTCCATGCTGGCATCCATGTCGAGGTCACCGCCATCGACCGTGTACGGCAGGTCGCGCAGCGTGCCGATGCCTCGAGGCCGTACCGGGCCGCGGCGGGCGACATCGAGGAACAACCGGCCGGCGAGTCGTTTGGCGAGCTCGCGCAGGTGCTGATCGGTGGCGCCGACGAGGTCGGCCAGCATCGCCAGCGTTTCGTCGGGATCGTCGCGGAGTCCTTCGTCGACGGCCGACTCGTCGAGCTCGCCGACCTCGGGCGAGACCTGCTCGAACCGGGGGTTGCGGGCCAGGTCGCGCCGCGAGGTGGTGCGCTTCTGGTTCTGCGCGACCTCGGCGTCGGCCTCGTCTCCCTCCTTGACGGAGGGCGGCGGGCTCACCGACCGTTGCTGGCCCCCGTCGGGGCGTGGGCTTTTCCCCCGCCGTCACCCTCGGCACTCTCGGGTGTGCCGAACACGTCGCCCCACAGTTCGGTGACGATGTCCTCGGCGCTGCGGTTGCACCCTTCGCGGAGGCGGAGGCGACCGCTGAGCGCAACGAGCGCGGCGTCGAGCCCGACCGCGGCGTCGAGCGCCGTGAGTCCGCGCAGGCCGGCGAGCGAGTTCGCGACAGCGACGGTGTCAATCGCTCCGCGCACCGAGGAGCCGATCCGGACGTCGGGATGCTCGCGAGTGCGGCGCACGACCTCGACGACACGACCGAGCCACACCGCATCGACGGCGGCGAGCGGAAGCGCGCCGAGCACGATGGCGGCCTCGTCGGGAGCATCCTGATATCCCACGGAGAGCCGGCACACCCGGTCGTACACGGCGCTGCTGATGCGGGCGGTGCCGATCGCGTCGAACGGGTTCATCGCGGCGACGAGGCGGAAGCCGTGCGCGGCAGCGACCCGACCGAGCCGAGGTACGTGCAGCTCACGCTCGCTCATCACCGTGATGAGGACGTTGAGCGTCTCCTCCGGGATGCGGTTGATCTCTTCCACGTAGAGCAGCGACCCGTCGCGCATCGCTGTGACGAGCGGGCCGTCGACGAACACCTCCGGGTCGTACCCGTCGGTGAGGACTCGTGCAGGGTCGAAGTGGCCGACGAGTCGCGCCGGCGTGAGCTCGGCGTTTCCTTCGACGAACTCGAACCCGAGGCCCAGCTCACCGGCGACAGCGCGGAGCAGCGTGCTCTTACCGGTGCCGGGAGGGCCCTCCAGCAGCACGTGTCGGTCGGCCGCCAGTGCGGCGACGACGAGCTCGATCTCCCGGGCACGGCCGACCACGCGGGTGTGCACCCGCTGGATGAGCCCGCCGTGTTCCGCGTCAGTCATACACGATCACGCCGCGGATGTTCTTGCCGTCGCGCATCGCCTGGTAACCCTCGTTGATCTGGTCGAGCGAGTAGCGCTGGGTGATCAGCTCGTCGAGCTTCAACTGGCCTTCGCGGTAGAGGCCGAGCAGCGCCGGGATGTCGTTGCGCGGGTTGAGCGAACCGAAGATCGTGCCCTTGATCTCCTTGTTGTACATCGCCAACTCGAACAGGTTCACCGAGCTCTCGGTCTGCGTGATCGGCGCGACCGCGGTGACCACGATGGTGCCGCCCTTGCCGGCGAGCGCCGTGCCGAGCTGCATGAGGCTGCCGTACATCACACCTGGCGTCATGATGACCTTGTCGGCCATCTGGCCCTCGGTCATCTCGGTGACCATCGGGAACGCTTCCTCCATCGATGCGAAGGTGTGGGTGGCGCCCATCTCCATCGCCTTCTCGCGCTTGAACTCCACCGGGTCGACGGCGATGACGCGCTTGGCACCGGCCATCGCCGCACCCTGCACGGCGTTGATGCCGATGCCCCCGATGCCGACCACCACGACGGTGTCGCCCGGGCGCACGTCGGCGCGTTTGGTCGCCGAGCCCCAGCCGGTGGCCACGCCGCAGCTGACCAGCGCGACCGCCTCCAGGGGGAGGTCGGCGTCGACCTTGATGACCGATGCCTCCGAGACGCACGAGTACTCGGCGAACGTGCCGAGCTTTGCCATCAACGTGACCGGCTCACCGTCGAGGAAGTGGCGGTTCGTCCCGTCGGAGATCTGCCCCTTGAGCATCGCTCCCATGCCCGCGTCGCACAGGTTCTGGCGGCCGCTGCTGCAGTAGCGGCATCGACCGCAGGACGGGATGAAGCTCGCGGACACGTGGTCGCCCACCTGCACGCTGGTGACCCCGGGGCCGACTTCGGCGATGACGCCGGCGCCCTCGTGTCCGGCGATGACCGGGAAGAACGGCGGCATGCCGGCCATCTCGAGCATCTCCGCCGGAGGCACCATGTCGCCGGTGACGAAGTGCTCGTCGCTGTGGCACAGGCCGGCGACCTTCCACTGCACGACGACCTCGCCGGCCTTGGGTGGGTCGATCGTCAGTTCCTCGATCTGCCACTGCTCGCCGACCCCGCGCAGTACCGCGGCCCGACATGTCCTGGTCGTCCCCAAGATGTACCCCCTCAGTGCTCGTAGACGAGGACGCCGCGGATGTTCTCGCCGGCGTTCATCGCGTCGTAGCCGTCGTTGATGCCCTCGATCGGGTAGGTCTTGGTGACCAGGCCGTCGAGATCGAGCTGACCCTGCGTGTACAGCTCGAGCAGGCGGGGGATGTCCTTGCGCGGGTTGCCCGACCCGAAGAGCGAGCCGATGAGCTGCTTCTCGAACACGGTGAGGAACGCGGCCGGGATCGCGATGCTGGCCTCGCTCACCGGATGGATGTTGGTGACGACGATCTTGCTCCGCTTGCCACCCAGCCAGAACGCTTCGCCGAGCACGTCGCCGTTGCCGACGCCGCAGGTCATGATCACCTTGTCGAAGCCGCGGCTCCAGGTGGTGTCGGGCAACGCCGCGAGCGCGTCCTGGATCGACGCGTGGGTGTGCGTGGCGCCGAACTCCATGGCCTTCTCCCGCTTGAACTCGATCGGGTCGATGGCGGCGATGACGGCCGCACCGGCGAGCTTGGCGCCCTGGATCGCGTTGCTGCCGATGCCACCGCAGCCCACCACGGCCACCATGTCGCCGGGCTGGACGTCGGCCGCGTACACGGCCGAGCCCCAACCGGTGACGACGCCGCAGCCCAGCAGGCAGGCCTTGTCGAGCGGGAGGTCCTTGTCGATCTTGATGCAGCTGGCCTCGTTGACCACGGTGTGGTGGGCGAACGTGCCGAGTGCGCCGATGCCGAGCGCCAGGTCGTTGCCGTCCTTGTCGTGGTGGCGGGCCGTGCCGTCGCTGAGCTGCATGCCCGTGGCGGTGATGGCGCCCATGTCGCACAGGTTGCTGTGGCCCGAGGCGCAGCTCGGGCAGCGGCCGCAGGCGGGGACGAAGCCGAACACGACGTGGTCGCCGGGGGCAACGCTGAAGACGCCGGGCCCGACCTCGAGCACCACACCGGCACCCTCGTGGCCGCCGATCAGCGGCGGCTCGGGCGTCGCTCCGGCGAGGTCGCCGGTCATCAGGTGCTCGTCGCTGTGGCACAAGCCGCTGGCGACGATCTTCACCAACACCTCACCGGTCTTGGGCGGGTCGAGTTCGATCTCTTCCACGCTCCACGGCGTGTTGCGAGCACGGAGAATTGCTGCCTTGGTCTTCACGGTTCCCCCAGGTAGGTGAGTCGGCTTCCGGGGCGCACCATAACGCGCGGAGGCGGGCGGCCACCATGCGGAGACCCCGGTCGGCGTCAGCGGGGAAGGCGGATGCCGGCACCCTTCTCCAGCGCGGCATCGAACACCATGCGGGCGGCCGCCGCGTCCTCGACGGCGTGGCCGGTCGACTTGTACACGGTGATCTCGCTCGCGCTGGTTCGACCTGGGTGACGACGGGCGATGACATGGCCGATCTCGACGACGCGCGACGGGTCGACGCCCTGTAGGTCGACCGCGCCCGCAGGCGGCGACGACGTGGCCGCCCCTGCCCACTCGACGAAGACCGTGCCCGCGGTGAACCCCGGATGGAGTTCGGCGCGATTGCCGACTGAGCCCACGTGTGCGCCGGGCGAGACCCATGCCGGGTCGATCACCGGCTCATCAGCGTCGGTCGTGAGACAGATCACGTCGGCGCCACGCACGGCCTGCTCGAACGACATCGCCGCGCCCTTGGGGTGGCGGGCGGCGAGCGCGAGCGCGGAGCCTCGGGTTCGAGACGCGACGCGCACCGATGACCACGGGCGGAGGTCGGCGAATGCGCTGAGGTGGGAATGACCCTGCACCCCGCCACCGATGATCGCCAGCACCGTGGCGTCCGGGCGGGCGAGAACGTCAGCGGCAACTGCGGCCGACGCGGCGGTGCGCAGGGCGGTGACGGACGCGCCGTCGATGACCGCCAGCGGCGTGCCGGTGTGCTCGTCACACAGCACGATCAGGCCTTGATGAGAGGGCACCTCCGTGCCGTGGTTGCCGGCGAACACGCTGACCGCCTTCACGACGAGGCCCACGCCGGGCAGATAGCCGGGCATCGCGGCGAGCATGCCGTCGGGAGCGCGGGCGGCGATGCGCGCCGGCACGTCGGCGACCCCGGCCGAGAACATCGCGAACGCCTCCCGCAACCGGTCGCGGAGCACGGGCATCTGCACGAGCCCACGCACATCGGCCTCGGTCAAGTACACCAGATCATCCATCACCACGGCCTACCACGCCGGGAAGTCGGTCCCGATACGGTGGCCGGATGAGCAGAGTGGACGACGTCGGTGAGCGTGACGGCTGGCGGTGCTGGCTGTGCGACGAGCCGGTCGATCCGCAGATGTCCGTCAACGATCCACGCGGTCCGAGCGTCGACGCAGTGATCACGAAGGCCAAGAGCAAGTCGAAGGGTGTCGCCGAGGAACGGCTCGCCCACCGCGGGTGCAACACCCGACGTGGCGCAGTCGCACCCGTGGCGCCGTGGCCGGATCACCTGTTCGTGATCGATCCCGCGCCCTTGGTCGAGACCGCCGACATGCTGTTGCGCAAGGGCGGGCGGACCGTGGTGGCCCGCTGCCCCACTCGCGCCGACGGCGACGAGGCGGCGACATGGGTCGTCGACCGACTGTCGCGTCTGGCGCCGAGTCTGCAGGTGACGGCGAACCTGGAACCCGGCGGCGGTCAGTTCATGCTGGTGCTGCAGGCCTGAAGGGCCGTTCACTGTCGGACGTCGTGCCCACCCTGGGAGCTGTCCAGCCTGAACTCGGCGATCGATCCGCCGTCACTCGAATCGCAGCGAACGGAACACCGGCGAGACGCACGGATGCGTCGCTTCGATCGTGTCGCCATCGATGTCGAGCACCACGGCACGACCGACCGCCGGCCAACCGCGCACGGTGACGACGGCTCCCTGCTCGACGCCACCCAGTTCGAACGACGATTCGATTTCCACGACGACGACCGGTCTGGAGCCCTTCGACGCAGCCAGGTCGTACAACGCAACCACCTGATACTGAGCCGACCGCGCACCACCGAGCATCTGTGCCAACGACGAAGAGGAGTTCCACCGCATTTGGTGGCGCACCCGCATCTGTCGTGCCGGCGCAGTGGACGGCGACTCGCGCAGCTCAATCAGGTCGGACTCGAAGCTCACCGACCGCAGAGTACCGAGGCCAGCTTCGAGGACCGCGGAAGTCCCTTACCGCCCGCGGGTCGTAGCGTTGGCGCATGGCCATCGATGACGCGCACGGCCTCGGCTACGAAACGGTCGACGACGACCCGAACGTCGCCGTGCTGCTCGCGACGATGGACACCACCGCGAAATGGGCGGCAACTCGTCGGCTGCGCTCATGGGAACGTGGCCAGCTCGGCGTCGGCCCTGGGCAACGACTGCTCGACGTCGGCTGCGGTCTCGGACAGGCTGCACTCGCCCTTGCGGACGACCTCGGCGACGATGGCGAGGTCGTCGGTGTCGACGTCTCCGCCGAGATGGTGCGAGCCGCCACGTCGAGGGCCGACGGCGCCCGTTGTCGGGTGCGCTTCACCGTCGGCGATGCCGCTTCGCTCTCCGAGTTCGACAACTCCTTCGACGCCGTTCGATCCGAACGCACCCTGCAGTGGCTCGCCGACCCGCTGGCTGCCGTCGCCGAGATGGCGCGCGTGGTGCGACCGGGGGGACGGGTGTCGCTCATCGACACCGACTGGTCGACGTTCGCGATCGACATCGGCGACGAAGGCCTCGCAGCGATGGTTCGCGACGCGATGCGGACGGAGCGCGGACGGCCGTCGAACATCGGATCCAGGCTGCAGGATCTGCTCGTGGAGTCGGGACTGGTGACGGTCGCCCGCTCGGAGGCCACCCACACGTGGACCACGTGGAACCCCGACGCGTCACCCGCACCCGACGGGTGCTTCTCGATGGGAAGCCTCGCCGAGGATCTCGTCGTGGCCGGGCACCTGGCGCCTGTAGAGCGGGACGGCTTCGTGTCGAAGGTCGCCGACGCTGCGCGCCGAGATCGGTTCTCGATGCACCTCACGATGTACGCCGTCGTGGCCGTGTCTCCTTCGGCATATGACGATGTGGGCGCCGGGTAGCGTCGGCCCCGACATGACGACACCCCAGACCTTCGACGCTGCCGTGGATGCGAGCCGAGCAGCGCTCGCCGCCATGGCGAAGGGCGATTCGGGACCGACCACCGAACTGTGGTCACGCGGCGACGACATCGTGTTGGCCAACCCCCTCGGTCCCCCGATCGTCGGGTTCGAACTCGTCGCCGCCGAATCCGCACGCGTCGCCGCGATGTTCGTCGACGGAGCCTCCCCCGAGTTCGAGGAGATCGTGCGGTGGGCGAGCGATGATCTCGGCTATCTCGTGGCGATCGAACACGCTCGAGTCCGGCGAGTCGGTAACGACGAGCTCGTGCGCCTCGACCTCCGGGTCACGACGATCTTCCGTCGCGAGGAGGACGGGTGGCACCTCTGCCTCCGCCACGCCGATCGCGTCACGGGCCCTACGTGAGCAACGCCCACGAAACTGTGTGACACCCCTGGTTCATGATGGTCGCATGGATCTCGGGGTGCTGCGTGACGTGATCGGTGGGACGTCGTTGGTCGATGTCGACACCTGTCGTCGTGAGCTCGCCGAGATCCGCGCCGGTCGCGGTCTGTTGGATGCCCGTGAGGTGCAGGTGCTGGCCCGGTTGGACGAGCTGACCGCGCACGCCCCGGGGATCTTCCCCGAGGACGAGATCGCGAAGGCGGCCCGGTCGTCGTTGTCGAGAGCAACCAGGGTGCGTGCCCGGGCCAAAGCCTGTGACGACATCCCCGAACTGGGTGACGCGTTGTCCAACGGTGGCACCACCGGTGAACGTGTCGATGCAGTCGCCAAAGCCACCGCCGGTCTGTCGCCCGAGGAACTGGCGCGGGTCGCCGAACAGGGCACGTCGCTGGCCGCGGCGGCAGCGAACGCGACGGACCGCCAGTTCCGTGAGCTCGTCGAGCGTGTCGTCGGGCAGGCACGTGAGGACGACGGGCTGGGTCGATTGGCCCGCCAACGCCGTGCGACCCGGTTGAGGTGGTGGAACTCCACCGACGGGATGTGGCACCTCTCGGGCAGCTTCGATCCCGTACGCGGCACCGAACTGGAAGCACGCCTGCGGCACACCATCGACAGCCTGTTCCGTGACGCGATCCCACCGGACGCGCCGACGGATCCGTTGGACCGCCAAGACCACCTCGCCGCGCTCGCCCTGCTCGCCCTCTGCGACCGCGACGGAGGTGCTGGCAGCGGGTCCGGACCGGATGTGACCGTGGTGATCGACGAGCGAACCCTTCTCGACGGCTGCCGCCACGAGCACAGCATCGTCGATGCCGGGATGGGACGGTTCGGGCTCCCCATCGAGACCGTCCGCCGCTGGGCCTGCCTGGGGAGCATCACCCCCGTCGTGGTCGGCGCCGACGGCGTGCGCCTGTTCCTCGGCCGCGAGACACGGTTGGCGAACCGGGCTCAACGCCGTGCCCTACGCGTCCTCTACCGCACCTGTGCGCTGTGCGACGCTCCGTTCGAACACACCCAAGCCCACCACGTCACCTGGTACGGGCGCGACCACGGCACGACGAACATCGACAACCTTCTGCCCCTGTGTGGCCGTCATCACCACCTGGTCCACGAAGGCGGCTGGACCCTCCACCTCGCCCCCGACCGGACCCTCACCATCACCCGACCGGGCGGCCTCACCACCACCCATGACCCACCACGAACCAGACCCCAGGCCGCGTGAGGCCTGCCGGGAGACCGAATCAGGCGATCTTCTGGACCTCGAGGTCGCCCTTCTCGTTGGCGGCGCGCAGCACCTTCTTGTCGAACTTGCCGACGCTGGTCTTGGGCACCTCGGTGATGAACGCCCACCGCTCGGGGAGGCAGAACTTCGCCGTGCGCTCACTGAGCCAGTCGCGCAGCTCGTCGGCGGTGAGGGACTCGCCGGGCTTGAGGACCACGCAGGCGAGCGGGCGCTCGTCCCAGCGGTCGTCGGGGACCCCGATGACCGCTGCCTCGAGCACGGACGGATGACCCATCAGCGTGTTCTCCAGGTCGACCGAACTGACCCACTCGCCGCCGGACTTGATGACGTCCTTGGCGCGATCGCTGATCATGACGTACCCGTTGGGCATCACGCTGGCGACGTCGCCGGTGCGCAGCCAGCCGTCGTGGAACTTGTCCGGATCGTCGACGTGGTAATAGCTCGCCGTGATCCACGAACCACGCACCTCGATCTCCCCGACCGCTTCGCCGTCCCACGGCTGCACGGCACCGGTGTCATCGGTGATCCTCAGCTCGACCCCCGGCATCACCCGACCGGTCTTCACCCGCCAGTCGGTCTCACTGAGATCGCCACGTTCCTTCGGAGGATGGCCGATGGCGCAGACGGGGCTGGTCTCGGTCATGCCCCAGCCCTGCACGATCGGCACGTGGAACTGGTCGTGATAGCCGTCGATGAGCGCACGGGGCACCGCCGAACCACCGCACATGACGAGCCGGAACGAGCTCATGTCGGTGTCGGGTGCGTTGTTCAACAAATCGTTCAGCACGGTGGGCACCGCTCCCGTGAGCGTCGGCTTGGTCTCGGCGATGATGCGCGAGATGGGTGCGGCCTGGAGGAACTGCTGCGGGAACACCAGGTCGGCGCCGATCATCCATGCCGCATACGGGGTGCCCCATGCGTTGGCGTGGAACATGGGCACGATCACGAGCATGCGATCGGCCTCGCTGAGGGCGATGTTCGAGGTGGAGGTGACCATCAGCGAGTGCATGTACGTACTGCGATGGCTGTACATCACACCCTTGGGGTTTCCGGTGGTGCCGCTCGTGTAGCACATCGCCGCACCTGTGTTCTCGGGCACTACGGGATAGTCGAACCCGGTCTCCTCGGCAGCGAGCAGCGTGTCGTAGTCGAGCAGACCATCACCGAGCGAGGAGGCGTCGCCAGGCCCCTTGACGATGATGTGCTGCACGTTCGGCAACTGGTCGCGAACACGGGCGAGGAGCGGCGCGATCGAGGCGTCGACGATGATGACCTTGTCCTCGGCGTGGTTGATGACGTAGGCCAACTGCTCTGGGAACAGCCGAATGTTGAGCGTGTGGAGCACCGCGCCCATGCACGGGATCGCGAGATACGCCTCCATGTGGGTCTGGTTGTTCCAGAGGAACGTTCCCACCCGATCGCCCGGCTGCACGCCCAATCGGCTGAGCGCAGCCGCGAGCTGGTCGGCCCGATCGGCGACCTCGGCGAAGGTGCTCTCGATGTACCCATCGCCCGTGAACGTGATGATCTTGCTGTGCGCGTGCACCTGGCGGCCGTAGCGGAACACCGGCAACAGCGTCAGTTGGTAGTCGTCCTGCATCGTGCTGGTGAGCATGAAATCTCGTCCCCTCTTCGCGCCGAACCCGGCCGTCAGGAAGAATAGGCCACCGTGACCAAGACCATCGCCCCCCAGCAGACCATCGTGACGCTCGATCTCGAAGGGGTGTTGGTCCCCGAGATCTGGATCGCCGTCGCCGAGCGAACCGGCATCGACGAACTCCGCCTCACCACCCGCGACGAGCCGAACTACGACAAGTTGATGAAGGGCCGGCTCGCGTTGCTCGACCGGCACGGCCTCACCATGAGCCTGATCAGCGATGTGATCGCCGGACTGGAGCCGATGCAGGGTGCCAAGGAGTTCCTCGACACGTTGCGGCAACGCACACAGGTGGTGATCCTCAGCGACACCTTCGAGCAGTTCGGGGCACCGCTCATGCGCCAGCTCGGCATGCCCACGATCCTGTGCCACCAACTCGTGGTCCGCGACGACCGAGTCGTCGACTACGCACTCCGGATGCCCGACCAGAAGCGGCACGCCGTCAACGCCTTCAAGGCACTTCACTATCGGGTCGTCGCGGCCGGCGATTCGTACAACGACGCGGCGATGCTCGCCGCTGCGGATGCCGGCTTCTGGTTCCATGCTCCCGACAACATCACCTCGCAGTTCCCCCAGTTCCCCCCGAACCACACCTACGAAGAACTGCTCGACGCACTCCTCGGCGCTCTCTGAGCCACGCGCGGGATATCGTCGCCGACCGTGACTCCCGAGTGCCGCGCCGCGATCGACGAACTGGTTGCCTCTGCAGCGACGACGGGAGGCGCTCCGTCGATCGCGTGGGGTGTCCTCGAGGCGGGCCGGCTCACCGAGTCGGGCGGCATCGGTGCGCTCCCCGACGGCAGTCCACCGGACGACCGCACGGTCTACCGCATCGCCTCGATGACCAAGAGCTTCACTGCTGCCGTGGTGCTCGGGCTCCGCGACGAGGGTGTCTGGTCGCTCGACGATCCCATCGCCCGCCATGCACCGGAGCTCTCCACGGTCGTCGGCCCGCCGGGGTCACCGGCGATCACTCTCCGCCATCTGCTCTCGATGACGTCGGGGCTCGCCACCGACGATGCCTGGGCCGACCGCCACCTCGACATCACCGAGGCCGAGATCGACGCCATCTACGCCGCAGGCCCGACGTTCACCCATCGCCCCAACGACGCCTACGAGTACAGCAACCTCGGCTTCGGCATGCTCGGCCGTGCGGTCCGGCGCGCTACAGGTGTGTCGGTGCAGCAGCACGTCCAGGAGCGTCTGCTGGGTCCGCTCGGGATGACCGACACGACGTGGCTCCGTCCGACGCACGATCGCTGGGCCCGACCTCATCGGATGCAGGACGGCGTGGCGATCGGCGACGAACCCGAGCCACTCGGCGATGGTGAGATCGCGCCGATGGGTGGGCTGTGGACGACGGTCACCGACGTCGCCACGTGGGTCGCATGGCTCGACGCGGCGAACGGCAACGACACGGCGAACGGCACGGCGAACGACGCACCACTCTCGGCCGCGTCGCGCCGTGAGATGCAGCGCATCCAGACCTACGTCGGCGTCACGACCGTGGCCGGACGGTCGTGCCCGGCCGGGTACGGGTTCGGGCTGAACCTGCGTGATGACCCCACCCTGGGGAGGGTGATCGCCCATTCCGGTGGCCTCCCCGGATACGGCAGCAACATGCGATGGATCGGCGGTCGCGGCATCGGCGCCATCGCGCTCGCGAACCTCACCTACACACCGATGTGGGACGTCACCATGCAGATGCTCGACGTGCTGCACCAACACGGGGCGGTGCCCGACGCACCGACACTGGTCTCGCCGGTGCTGTCCGAGACCGCTGCGCGGCTGGTGACGCTGCTCAACGCCTGGGACGACGACGACGCCCGGATGCTCTTCGCCGACAACGTCGCCCTCGACGAATCGCTGGACCGTCGACGGGCGGCCGCCGACGCGATGGTCGCCGCACACGGGCCGCTGCGCATACGCGACCTCCACGTGGAGTCGGCCACCGCGGCATCGATCGAGCTGGTCGGCGCGGGCGAGCCGTTCGTCATCGAGTTCGACGTGGCACCGCTCCCGGGCGCGCCACTGCAGTACTACGGCCTCAAGGACTGACGCCGAGGGTCCTCGCGATCCTCTCCCCCATCATGATCACGGGCATGTTGGTGTTGGCCCGGGTGATCTTGGGCATCAGGGATGCGTCGGCGATCACGACTCCCGTCAACCCATGAACCCGTCCGTCGGCGTCGCACACCGCCATCGCTCCGCTGCCCATCGCACACGTGCCGACCGGGTGGTAGTAGTGGGCGACCGTGTCGCGGATCGCCTGATCGGTGCTCATGTCGGTGATCCGCCCGCCCAGCACCTCTGCGAGGTGGGGCTGGTCGAGGAGTTGCTCGGCGAGCACGAGACCATCGCGCAACACGCCGAGATCGTGCCCGGCGACGTCGTTGAGGTAGCCGTGGTCGATGACCGGGTGGGCAGCCGGATCGGCTGATGCCACATGGATCGCACCGCGGCTGTGTACGTCGACGCACGACACCTCGACGTGGACTCTGCCGTGCAGCATGCTCGTCTGATCGCTCGCAGACACCGGGAACAGGTGAAGGTCGTAGCGGCCGTCCGACGAGTGCGACGACACGAACTTGCCGAGTGTCTGCTCCTCGGGCAGGAAGCCCGTGGCGGCCGCGTCGTCGAGCCACTGTTGCAACTGCGGCCCCACGGCCCGGTCGGCGTGCACCAGGGGATGGTCGTGGAGGTTGGCGCCGACCCCGGGAAGTGCCACGCGGACCTCGATGCCGGCGGCTGTGAGCAGCGCGGGGTCGCCCACTCCGGAGCGCTCCAGGATCAGCGGCGTCCCATACGTGCCGGCGGCGAGCACCACGATGCCGGCCTCGATGTCCAAGGCCTCCCCCCGTCGTTGGGCGACGAGTCGGACGGCGCCTCCGGTCGATTCGAGACGGTCGACGAGCAACTCGTCGAGGATTCGCAAGGAGCCGCCGCGCGCCGGGTCCACGTACGCGAACGCGGCGTTCCAGCGCGTCGAGCCGACGACGTTCACCGTCTCGAGCCCGAACGAGGGACCCGCGTCGAGATCGCAGAGGTCGCTGGCGATCGGCCAGCCGAGCGCGGTGGCCGCGTCGAGACAGCGGGCGTGGAACGGCCCCGCCTCGTGGCGTTCGTAGGCGCGGACCTTCATCCGCTCGAGCACCGTGGCGAACAACGACGCGACCTCGTCGCCGGACCAACCGGGCAGACCCCAGTCGTCGTACTCCTGTCGCTGGCCCACCGCGGCGATGGCGCCGTTGTGCGCGCTGCAGCCACCCATCACCCGCGCCCGCTCGAACAGCCACCTCCCCGATGCGTAGCCCCAGTCGTGCGAGGTGGCGAGCATTCGAGCGCTCAGCAGCTCCTCGGGCCACCGGCCGGAGTCCACCGGTCCGTAGTCCGGGCCCGCCTCGATCAGGAGGACGTCACGCCCCTGCTCCGCCAATCGGCCGGCGACCACGCATCCGCCCGAGCCTGCGCCGACCACCACCACGTCCGCTGTGACCTTCATTCCACGTACTCCATGATCTCGTCGACGATGTCGAAATGGTGGCGACCCGCATGCTCGCGGGCGACGACACGCATGCCGGCAGATCGTAGGTGGGCTGCATAGTCGCGGCTCTGCCGACGGAATGCGTCGGTGTCGTCATCGCCCCACACGACGGCGGCGTCGGTCCGACCGACCACCTGCCCGATCACCGGCGCCAGCGCAGGGCTCAGCCGTGAGGCGCGGCCCTCATCGAGGCCCAGGGGAAGATTCACCGAGGTGTGCACGAGCGGACGAAGGTCGAACACGCCGCTCACCAGCACCACGCGATCCACCTGCACCGGTGCCTGCTCGACGAGCGTCATCATCGCCACGAGGTGCGCGCCCGCCGAATGACCGACGAGCACGACCTTCGACGGCCGCAGCCGGTCCACGATCTCCGTCACCGCCGCGGCGCACTCCCGCATCATCTGTTCGATCCCGGCGACAGGCGCCAGCGTGTACTCCACCGCGGCGAACGACCATCCACGCTCCATCGCCGCGGGCGCGAGGTACATCGACTCGGCTGCGCTCAGCGCCTGCCAGTAGCCACCGTGCACGAAGATCACGACGGGCGCGCCGGGGTGCGACTCGACGAGCAGCGAGCCTCCCGAGAGCGCCACCACCCGATCACCCAGATCGACGCTGGCCGCCGACGAGCGGATCGCGTACTGCGCCATGAACGGCTCGGCACTGCCGCCCACCCGCGAGCTCGGCGAGTACTCCTCCTCGAGACCGGTCACCTGGCCACTGTAGATCGAGGTCGCGTAGGGCCTTTAGTCCCATCTGCTACATGCCGCGCGCCCCTGACAGCGTTCGGGGGGCCACCACTACCGTCGACCACGTGTCCGTGAACCGCCTGCCTCACCCCCGCCGCCCCATCCGCCGCGTCGTTGCCGTCACCACCCTGCTTGCCTTCGGAGCAGCGGCGTGCTCGAACGACCCGAACGATGCGGTCACGACATCGTCGACCGGCACCACCGCCCCGATCGCGGCAACGACCACCACGGAGACTCCGTTGCCGTTGGGCGACATCGTCGCCACCGCACTCACCGGACACGTGTTCACCGAGCTCGCCGGCCTCGTCGTCGATGCCGGATTGGTCGACGCACTGCGCGCCGGGCCGTACACGGTGTTCGCCCCGACCGACGACGCCTTCGCCAAGCTGCCCCTCGACGTGCTGCACACCGTGCAGGACAACCCCGACGTGCTCGACGCCGTGCTGAAGCACCACGTCGTGGACGGCACCATCACCCCCGATCAGATGAAGGAAGGCGAGCTGACCACGCTGGCCGGCGACACCCTCACCGTCACCAAGGTCGGCGATCAGTTCTTCGTCGACGGCAACCCGATGGGAGTCGGAGTCGAGGCCACGAACGGCTACGTGTACGTCATGGGTGACGTGCTCGTGCCCGCCGTCGGCAACATCGTCGACGTCGCCGTCACGTTCAAGGACGCCGGGTTCGGCACGCTCGTCGACGCGGTGACCGCCGCCAAGCTGGTCGAGACCTTGCAGGGCGAAGGTCCGTTCACGGTCTTCGCCCCGGTCGATGCTGCCTTCGAAGCCCTGCCGCCCGCCACCCTCAACGCCGCCTTGAACGACCCCTCGGGCCTGCTCACCACCGTGCTCACCTACCACGTCGTCGCCGGCAAGATCACCACGGATCAGTTCAAGGACGGTGGCACGCTGAAGACGGTCCAGGGTGAGGACCTCACCACCACCAAGGACGCCAGCGGCAACTGGCTGATCAACGGCAACCCCATCGCCGTCCAGAACATCCAGGCCAGCAACGGCGTGATCCACGCCATGGGCGCGGTGCTGCTGCCCCCGTCGCTCGGCTGAGCTACTTCAACGACACGCGCTACTTCAGACTGACGATGTAGTCCACGATCTTCTGGACGTCGGCGTCGGGGACGCGGTTGATCGGCATCGGGATCTGGTTGCCCTTGGGGACCTGGGCCGGCGGATCTTCGATCGCACGCACGAGGAAGTCGCGATCGACGGTGACGATCGACCCGTCGTCGAGCTCGATCTGTGATTCGTAGAGGCCGTTCCATGCCGGACCGACACCCACCGCGCCGGTCGGGCTGTGGCACGCCATGCAGCCGTAGTCCCTCGCCAGACCGAGTCCTGGAAGGTTCGACTCGTCCTTGTCCTTGCCGCAGGCGGCGATCGCCAGTGACGCCCCCACCGCGGCGACTGCGACGAACGCTGTCGGCGCGATGCGGAGCAGGCGCCGGGTAATCGTCGTGTGGACCACGCCCTCCATGGTGCCATGCTGGCGGGCGATATGGCCAAAGCCCACAGCATGGAGGTCGATTCGCGCGCCGCGACACTCGCCTCCCTGCGCGCCTCGGGTTCGCTCGCCTGCCCGCCGGACCTCCCGATCGCCGAGCGACGTGAGGATCTCCTCGCCGCGATCCGCAACCATCAGGTGGTCATCGTCGCCGGTGAGACGGGCTCCGGGAAGAGCACGCAACTTCCCAAGCTGTGCCTCGATCTCGGACGCGGCGGCGAGGGGCTGATCGGACACACCCAACCGCGACGGGTCGCGGCACGCACGATCGCCGAACGGGTGGCCGAGGAACTGGGCACCGAACTCGGGGGCGCCGTCGGGTACACGGTGCGCTTCACCGACCACGTCGGCCCGAACACGCTCGTCAAGGCGATGACCGACGGCATCCTGCTCGCCGAGATCCAGCGTGATCGCACGTTGCGCCGGTACGACACACTGATCATCGACGAGGCCCACGAGCGGAGCCTCAACATCGACTTCCTCCTCGGCTACCTCAAGCAACTCCTCCCGCGACGACCCGACCTCAAGCTGATCGTCACCTCCGCGACCATCGACACCCAACGGTTCAGCGAACACTTCGACGGCGCGCCCGTGATCGAGGTCAGCGGGCGCACCTACCCCGTGGACGTCCGCTACCGCCCGTACGGACCCCGCGACGACGATCCCGACGACGATCGCGATCAGGTCCACGCCGTCCTCGACGCGGTCGACGAACTGGCGAACGCGGGCGACGGCGACGTGCTGGTGTTCCTCAGCGGCGAACGCGAGATCCACGACATCGCCGACGCGTTGCGCAGGCAGTCGCAACAGCGCAGCGACCTCGTCGAGGTGCTCCCTCTCTACGCGCGGCTGTCGGCAGTCGAGCAGCACCGCATCTTCCAGACCCACCGCGGCCGCCGCATCGTGTTGAGCACGAACGTCGCCGAGACGTCGCTCACCGTGCCCGGCGTTCGGTACGTGGTCGACGCCGGCACGGCCCGGATCAGCCGCTACAGCCACCGGCTCAAGGTGCAGCGACTGCCCATCGAGCCGGTGTCGCAGGCCTCGGCGAACCAACGCGCCGGCCGCTGCGGCCGCGTCGCACCGGGCATCGCCGTGCGGCTGTACTCCGAGGACGACTTCGCGGCGCGAGAAGCCTTCACCGAGCCGGAGATCCTGCGAACCAACCTTGCGTCGGTGATCCTGCAGATGACCGCGCTGGGTCTCGGTGACGTCGCCGCGTTCCCCTTCCTCGACCCTCCGGACCAGCGAGCGGTGCGAGACGGGTACGCACTGCTCGAGGAACTCGGGGCGATGGATCCCGAACCTGCCGACGGGCAGCGCCGACTGACGCCGCTCGGCCGCCGCCTCGCGCGCCTCCCGGTCGACCCCCGCCTGGGTCGCATGGTGCTGGAAGCCGACCGCCACGGGTGCGTGCGCGAGGTGCTGATCATCGCGGCCGCCCTCAGCATCCAGGATCCGCGAGAGCGGCCGGCCGAACACCGGGCTGCAGCCGACGAGCTCCACCGCCGGTTCGTGGTGCCGGGCAGCGACTTCCTCACGCTCGTCGCGCTGTGGGACCACCTCCGCGAACGCCAGCAAGAGCTGGGCAGCAGCCAGTTCCGCAAGCTGTGCCGCAGCGAGTACCTCAACTATCTGCGCGTGCGTGAGTGGCAGGACCTGTTCAGCCAACTCCGGCAGGTGGCGGGCCAGCTCGACATCCGCCAGGGCAGCGAGAAGGGACACCCCGACCGCGTGCATCAGGCGCTCCTCAGCGGCCTGCTCAGCCACCTCGGCATGCGCGACGGCACCACACGGGAGTACAAGGGGGCGCACGGCTCCAAGTTCGCGATCGGGCAGGGTTCGGCGTTGGCCAAGTCGCTGCCTCGCTGGGTGATCGCCGCCGAGCTGGTGGAGACGAACCGGTTGTGGGGCAGGGTCCTCGCCGAGGTGCAGCCCGAGTGGGCAGAGTCGCTCGGCGGTCGACTCGCCAAGCGTTCCCATGGTGAGCCGCGATGGGATCCGCGGCGCGGCGGTGCGGTGTGCCGTGAGAACGTCACCCTGTACGGGCTCCCGATCGTCACTCGCACCATCGGGTACGACCAGGTGGATCCTGTCGAGGCCCGGCAGATGTTCATCCGCTGCGCACTCGTGGAAGGCGACTGGAGCACCCATCAGAAGTTCTGGGAGCGCAATCAGCGGTTCCTCGCCGACCTCGCCGGGATGAGCGAGCGTCTCCGCCGGGGCGACCTCGTCGACGACGACGCCGTCCATGCGTTCTACGACGCCCGCGTCGGCACGGACGTCGTCACGACCCGACACTTCGACCGCTGGTGGCGCACCGCCCGATCGCAGCAGCCCGAACTGCTCACCATGACGACCGAGCACTTCCTCGGCGACGGCGCACTGAGCGCGGACGATTTCCCCGGCCGCTGGCGCCAGGGCGAGCTCGACCTGGCGGTGACCTACCGCTTCGACCCCGGCGACCCGTCCGACGGGGTCACGGTGCACCTCCCGGTCGCTGCGCTGAATCAGGTCAGCGACGACGGCTTCGACTGGCAGGTGCCGGGTCTTCGCGACGAGCTCGTCGCCGCACTGATGAAGTCGCTGCCCAAGGAGCACCGACGCGAGCTGGTCCCGATGGCGGAGACCACCGCGCGGGCGACCCAGGCACTTCGCCGCGGCGGACCGCCGCAGGGACCACTCGTGGTCGCGCTCTCCGATGCGGTCCACGAGGTCGCTGGTGTGCGCGTCCCTCCCCGAGCGTTCGACACCAGCAAGGTTCCCGATCACCTCCGCGTCACGTACTCCGTCGACGGCGACGACGGCATCCCGCTGGCGATCGGCAAGGATCTCGGCCCCCTCCGCGATCTGCTGGCACCCAAGGTCCGAGCGGCGATCGCCACCGGGACCGCGATCGACGAACGCCGTGGCATCGTCACCTGGGACTTCGGGGACCTCCCCACCATCGTCGAGTCCGCTCGCGACGGCATGGTCCTTCGCGGCTACCCCGCGTTGCTCGACGACGGCGACAGCGTGAGCATCCGCGCGCTCACCAGCCCCGAACTGCAGGCCAAGGTGATGCGTGCAGGTGTGCGCCGACTGCTGCTGCTGACCGTGCCGGTGTCGAAACGGGCGCTGGAGCGCGACCTCACCAATCAGACCAAGTTGGCGATCGCCCGGGCCGGCGTGCAGCCCTTGGACGAGATCGAGGCCGACTGTCTCGTCTCGGCCGCCGACCGGATCCTGTCCGAGCACGGCGGCGCGGTGTGGACGTCGACCGGCTTCCAAGTGCTCGTCACCGCCGCCCGCGACGGGTTGGCCGACCACGCGGCCACCGCCCTGCGGCTGGCCGGAGAGATCTGCGTGGCCGCGAACGCCGTCACGGCCCGACTCGACCGCCTCGTCGCCCCGGCCGTCGCCCCATCGTCGGACGACGCCCGGGCTCAGCTCTCCCGGCTCGTGCGGCGCGGGTTCGTGGCCGCGACCGCGCCCGAGCGTCTGCCCGACGTGCTGCGGTACGTGAAGGCCATCGACGTGCGGCTGGCCAAGGTGCCCGAGGCACCGCTGCGCGACCAGTCCCACCTGCGCGACGTCCTGGCACTCGAGCGACGCTACGTCGCGCTGCTCGGGCGCACGCCCCGAGAGCAGGTGACGACCGAGATGGTCGACCTGGGTTGGGCGCTGGAAGAGCTTCGGGTGAGCGTGTTCGCACAGTCGCTCGGCGCGACCAGGGGCACCAGTGCTGCAAAGATCTCGAAAGTGATCTCCTCGCTCGAAGTGTGACGGTTGTCTCACTGCGATGGGACCAAGGTCCCGACACCCCCGAGGGTATTCCTGCGAGCATGATCGAGACGCGTGTCGAGAGGAGCATCCATGGATTCCCTGAATCTTGCGAGGTGGCAGTTCGGGATCACCACCGTGTATCACTTCTTCTTCGTCCCGCTGACGATCGGCATGGCGTTCCTCGTCGCAGGGTTCCAGACCGCTTGGTACCGCACCGGGAAGACCAAGTACCTGCGGCTGACCAAGTACTTCGGCAAGCTGTTCCTCATCAACTTCGCCATGGGCGTCGTCACCGGCATCGTCCAGGAGTTCCAGTTCGGCATGAACTGGAGCGACTACTCGCGCTTCGTGGGTGACATCTTCGGTGCGCCCCTGGCCATCGAAGGACTTCTCGCCTTCTTCCTCGAGTCGACGTTCCTCGGGCTGTGGATCTTCGGCTGGGACCGCCTGTCCAAGCGCGTCCACCTCGCCACGATCTGGATCGCCGCCACCGGCACGTTGCTCTCGGCGTACTTCCTCCTCGCCGCCAACTCCTTCATGCAGAACCCTGTGGGCTACACCCTGAACACCGCGAAGGGTCGCGCCGAGCTCACCGACTTCGGCGCCGTGCTCACCAACAAGGTCGTGCTGGTCACCTTCCCCCACACGATCGCCGGCGCCTTCCTCACGGCAGGCGGACTCGTGCTCGGTGTCGCGATGTGGAACCTGATCCGTCACCGGCACCGCGACACCGATGCGTTCCGCGGTGCCGCCAAGGTCGGAGGCATCACCATCGTGATCGCCGCCTTGGCGCTGGCCGTCACCGGTGACCGCCAGGCCAAGGTGATGACCGAGGTGCAGCCGATGAAGATGGCCGCGGCGGAGGCGCTCTACTACAGCAAGGACGGCGCGTCCTTCTCGATCTTCAGCCTCGGAACCCCCGATGGCAGCGAGGAGACGTTCGGTGTCCGCATCCCGAAGATGCTGTCGTTCCTCGCCACGGGCGACTTGAACGGCACCGTCGAGGGCATCAACAACCTGCAGACCGCGTACGAGGCCAAGTACGGCCCCGGCGACTACACGCCCAACATCGCCGTGACCTACTGGACGTTCCGGTTCATGATCGGTGTCGGCATGCTCGCCGCCGCCGTTGCGGCGTTCGTGCTGTGGAAGATGCGACGCGGCGGCGCGCTCAAGGGCAAGGCCATGCTCTGGGCCGCGATCACACTGCCCCTGATGGGGCTGGCATCGAACTCGTTCGGGTGGATCTTCACCGAGATGGGTCGACAACCGTGGATCGTCTTCGGTCTGATGCCGACCGCTGCCGGCGTCTCGCCGAGCGTCAGCGCCACCGAGGTCTGGATCTCGATGATCGGCTTCACGCTCGTGTACGGCGCACTCGCCGTCGTCGAGGTCGGGCTCCTCCTGCGCACCATCCGCCACGGACTCCCCGAGATCCCCGAGGAACCCGCCGACGGACCACCCGACCACGACCGCCCTCTGGCGTTCGCGTACTGACCGAGAGAAGGAGGACAAGAAATGGAACTCACCACTGTCTGGTTCATTCTGATCGCCGTGCTCTGGATCGGGTACTTCGTGCTCGAGGGCTTCGACTTCGGCGTCGGCATCCTGCTCCCCGTACTCGCCCGCAACGAGCGTGAACGACGCGTCCTCATCAACACCATCGGTCCGCTCTGGGACGGCAACGAGGTCTGGCTCCTCGTCGCCGGCGGGGCCACCTTCGCCGCGTTCCCCGAGTGGTACGCCACGCTGTTCAGCGGCTTCTATCTCGCGCTGTTCCTGATCCTGATCTCGCTGATCGTCCGCAACGTCGCCTTCGAGTTCCGCGGCAAGCGCGACGACGCTGGCTGGCGCAGCCGATGGGACATCGCCATCTTCGTCGGGTCGCTGCTGCCGGCGATCCTGTGGGGCGTCGCGTTCGGCAACATCGTGCGCGGTGTGGCCATCGATGCCAACAAGGAGTACGTCGGAACGTTCTGGGACCTGCTCAACCCGTACTCGATCCTCGGCGGGCTGGTCACGCTCAGCCTGTTCGTCACCCACGGCGCGGTGTTCCTCTCACTGAAGACCCTGGGTGAGGTTCGCGACCGGGCGAGGGGCATCGCCGCCCGTGCGGGCGTCGTCGCCGCCGTGTTCGCCGTCACGTTCCTCGGATGGACCTACGCGAACCGCTCCGACGCCGAGCACCGCGGCTGGTTCGTGGTCCTCGCCGCCCTGGCCGCGGTGTCGTTGCTCGCCGCGCTGGAGGCCAACCGCCGCGGCCGTGAGGGCTGGGCGTTCATCGGCACCGCAACAACGCTGACCCTCGCGGTCGCCGGGCTGTTCACCGTCTTGTTCCCCGAGGTGATGCCGAGCTCCCTCGACCCGGCCTGGTCGCTGACGACGACGAACGCGGCGTCCACGCACCACACCCTGACCATCATGACGTGGGTGGCCGCCGTGTTCACACCCATCGTGCTGATCTACCAGGGTTGGTCCATCTACGTGTTCCGACGGCGCATCGGCGTGCAGCACATTCCCGAGACGCCGGCCGTCGCAGGAGTCCCGGCCGCGACGTGAGGCCGATCGACCCTCGGCTGCTCCGCGCCGCCCGCAGTTCCGTTCCGCACCTCGTGCTGAGCGTGGTGCTCGGCACGGTCACCGCGATCCTCGTGGTCGCTCAGGCGGGCATCCTCGCCGCCGCGATCACGCGAGTGATCGACCGGCGCGGAACCGACGGGCTCGCATCACTGTGTGGTGCACTCGCGGTCGTGGTGGTCCTGCGCGCCGCCGTCACGTGGTGGCAGGAAGTGGCGGCACGGCGGGCATCGGCGTCGGTGAAGTCCGAGCTCCGTCGACAACTCGTGGCCGCCGCGGCGACGGGCGCCGCCGACCCCTCCCAAGCCGGTCGGCGCGCCGAAGTCGGCACGTTGGCGGCCGGAGGGCTCGATGCGCTGGATGCCTACTTCGCCAGGTATCTGCCCCAACTCGTGCTGGCGGTGGTGGTCCCGGCCGTGGTCCTCGTGCGAATGGTGACCGTCGACCTCACCGCGACGCTCACGGTGGCGCTGACGTTGCCATTGATCCCGATCTTCATGGTGCTGGTCGGCAAGGCGACCGAAACGGCCAACGCTCGTCGATGGGATGCCCTCCAACGGTTGTCGCATCACTTCCTCGACGTCGTCGAGGGGATGCCGACGCTGCGGGCCTTCGGCCGCGGGCGCGCCCAGGAGGACCTCGTCCGCGAGAGCACCGACCGCTACCGCGTCACCACGATGGCAACGCAGCGCATCGCGTTCCTGTCCTCGCTCGTGCTCGAGACCTTGGCCACGTTGTCGGTGGCGCTCGTGGCGGTCGGCGTCGGCCTCCGACTGGTCGACGGCGGGCTCGGGCTGCAGGCCGGACTGCTGGCGATCCTTCTGGCGCCCGAGGCCTATCTGCCGCTCCGCCAGGTCGGTGCCCAGTACCACGCCAGCGCTGCCGGCCTCGCCGCGGGAGAGCAGGCCTTCGCGCTCCTCGATCAGCCGGCGCCGATCTTCACTGGCACGGCCCCCGTTCCCGACCAGGAGCAGTTCACGGTCCGGCTGCGAGGAGTGACGGTTCGCCATCCCGAGCGGCCCAGAGCGACTCCCGATGCCGTCGATCTCGACCTGCGACGGGGCGACGTGGTGTGTGTCACCGGTCCGAGCGGGAGCGGCAAGACCACCCTGCTGGCGGTGCTCCTCGGTCTGCGCACACCCGACGGCGGCACGGTCACCGTCGGCGAAGGTGCCGCAATGCGGAACCTGGGCGAGATCGACCGCAGCGAATGGCATCGCGCGATCGCGTGGGTCGATCAGACGCCGTTCCTGTTCGCCGGCACGCTGGCCGCCAACCTTCGCATCGCCGACCCCGACGCCGACGATGCCCGTCTCGACGACGCGCTCGCCCGCGCTGGTCTGGCGATGGCACTGGATCGTGAGGTCGGCGAGCGCGGCGAGTCGCTGTCGGCCGGAGAGCGTCGACGTGTCGCGCTCGCCCGGGCATTGGTGCGGCGAGCATCCCTCGTCATCCTCGACGAGCCGACCGCCGGACTGGACGCGGCGACCGAACACGACGTGATCCGGGCCGTGCGCGACGAGGCGTCCCGCGGCGCGACCGTCGTCATCGCCAGCCACCGGCCGACCACGATCGCCGCCGCCGATCGGGTGGTGGTGCTCGCATGAACGCGGTCCTGCGCATCCTGCGTCTCGGCCGATCCGGCCGAAGTCGGCTGCTGGCGAGCGTGGCACTCGGCGTGCTCGCCGCCGGGGCAGCCGTCGGACTTGCCGGCACCTCAGCGTGGCTGATCGTGCGCGCCGCCGAACACCCACCGGTGCTCTACCTGATGGTGGCGATCGTGGCCGTGCGTGCGTTCGGCGTCGGTCGAGGCGTCCTGCGCTACTCCGAACGCCTCGTGTCGCACGACGCCTCGTTCCGCGTGCTCGGCGACCTTCGAGTCGCCGTCGTCCGCCGCGTCGAGCGGCTGTTGCCCGGTGGCACCCGGTCGCTCTCACGGGGCGACCTGCTGACACGGTTCGTCGGCGACGTCGACGGCCTCGCCGACCTCTGGGTCCGTGTCCTTCTTCCCGCGGCGGTCACGTTGCTCGTCGGCATGGCCGCCGTGACGCTGATGATCGTGCTCCTCCCCGTCGCCGGCCTGGTGCTGGCCGGGGTCCTTCTGTGCACGCTCGTCGTCGCGCCGGCCGTCGCGACCACGGTCACCCGCCGCAGCGCGGCGCGGGTGGCTCCGCTGAAGGGTGAGTACCAGCAGCAGTTGCTCGGGGTGCTCGACGGTGCCGCCGAGCTCACCGTGTACGGGGCCGTCGGGCCCGCGCTGGCGCAACTCGACCGGCTCGACGAGCAACTCCGCGCCGGAGAGGCACGCGCCGCATGGGGCGCGGGAATCGGCACGGCCCTCGGCCTCGTAGCGGCAGGCGCCGGAGTGACCGCGACGCTGTGGCTCGGCGCCGGAGCGCTGGGCCACGGCTCGCTTTCGTCGACCTCGTTCGCCGTCGCGGTGCTGCTCCCGCTGGCCGTGCACGAACTGGTCGCCCTGCTCGCCCCGGCGGCGGCGCAGGTCCCCGAACTGGTCAACGCCGCAGGACGCCTGGTGCAGGTGCTCGACAGCCCCGATCCGGTCCGCGATCCCGAGCACGCCGCGGCGGTCCCGACCGGGCCGTTCGGATTGCACCTGCGCGACGTCTCGCTGGCGTGGCCGCACGGCCCGACCGTGGTGTCGCACGTGGATGCGCACATCCCCGCGCTCGCCACGGTCGCGATCGTCGGCCCGAGCGGCGCCGGGAAGAGCACGCTCGCGGCCGCGCTCCTCCGATTCATCGAACCCGAGGCAGGAACGATCGAGTTGATCGGCGCCGACGGCACCGTCGACCTCACCGATCTGGCGGGCGACGACGTCCGCAGGGTGATCGGCTGGTGCGCCCAGGACTCGCACATCTTCGACTCCACCGTCGCCGCGAACCTCCGCCTCGCCCGGCCCGGCGCGACGGACGACGCGCTGCGCGCCGCCCTCCTGACGGCCGGCCTCGGCCCGTGGCTCGCAGGGCTGCCCGACGGCCTCGACACATCGGTGGGTGAGCACGGCCGATCGCTGTCGGGCGGCGAACGGCAACGCCTTGCCGTGGCCCGAGTGGTGCTGTCCCAGGCGGCCGTGGTGATCCTCGACGAGCCGACCGAACACCTCGACGACGCCACCGGTCGGGCGCTCGTGGTCGATCTGCTCGCATCCCTGCCGGGTCGGACCGTCCTCATCGCGACCCACCGCCTCGACCTGATGCCCCCGCTCGACGCCGTCCTCACGCTCGGCGACTGACCCCATCGGATTCTGGTCAGCGATCTTCTCACAACGGCTTCTGGTCCGGAATCTTCCCGGATTTCGGGGGCGAGTTCAAGGGGTGAGCGCGACATCTCCTGGTGTTGGGGGTGTGGTGTGGGCAGGATTGGTGCGCCGAGGTTGCCGTTGTCGGTGGTGTTCCCGGGATTGCGGCTGGTTGCTCGTGGTGCGACGTGGCCTGAGGCTGCGGCGTTGTCGGGGGTGTCGAAGAGCACCCTGAAGCGACGCTGGGCCGAGGAGGCTGTGAGCGTGCTACGTGACAGAACGCCGAGGAGGAACGCGTTGACGCTCGAGGATCGCGAGGAGATCCGCATCGGTATCGAGCGTGGTGAGAACGA
>JBBQTC010000033.1:0-42369 GCA_038234785.1 Acidimicrobiales bacterium | reverse complement strand
CGTTCGCCGTGCTGCGTCCGGTCTTCGTCGGGGGTTCCACCGTCGGGCTGTCGACGCTGCACAACGAGGACCAGGTCCGACTGAAGGACGTACGTCCGGGCGACACCGTCGTCGTCCGCAAGGCCGGCGACGTCATCCCCGAAGTGGTCGGTCCGGTGCTCGCCCTGCGGCCGCCGGACGCGCAACCGTGGCAGTTCCCCAAGCTCTGTCCGTGCCCGCTCAAGACCGAACTCGTCCGACCCGAGGGCGAGGCGGACACGCGCTGCGTCGAGCCGGAGTGCCCGTTCCAGCGCGACCAGCGGATCATCTACTTCGGGTCCCGCGGAGCGATGGACATCGAGGGACTCGGGGACCAGACCGTGATGCAGCTCAGCGAGGCCGGGCTCGTGACGGACCCTGCGGACGTCTACTCGCTGACCCGGGAACAATTGATGAGCCTCGACAAGTGGGGCTCGACCAAGGCTGACAACCTGCTTGCGGCGATCGAGGGCTCGAAGTCTCGGCCGTTGCCGCGAGTGCTCACCGCGTTGGGGGCGAAGGGACTCGGTCCGTCGGCGAGCGAGGGGTTGGCTCGTCGATTCGGCACGCTCGACGCGATCATGACTGCTTCCGAGGTGGAGCTGGCGACGACCGACGGCGTCGGCCCCACGATCGCCGGCTCGATCGTTCGTTGGTTCGCCAGAGAACCCAACCGGGCGATGGTGGAGAAGCTGAGGTCCGCCGGCGTCGAGTTCGGGCGGGTCGATGTCAGCGTGCTGCCTCCGGTGCTGGCCGGCAAGGCGGTCGTGGTGACGGGGTCGCTGGAGGGGTTCAGCCGCGAGGAGGCGGAGGCGGCGATCAAGGATCGTGGCGGGAAGAGCCCCGGGAGTGTCAGCGCGAAGACCTTCGCAGTCGTGACAGGAGCCGACCCGGGCGCCAGCAAGCTCACCAAGGCCGAGTCGCTCGGCGTACCGGTGCTCGACGAATCCGGATTCCAGTACCTGCTCGACACGGGAGAACTGCCGCCGGCGTAGCGATCACAGGCGCTCGTCGAGCACCACGTCGAAGCGTTGGATCTCGACCAGTGACGCAGCGGACGCATGCACCGGATTGAGCAGCACGTTGCGCTCGCCGCTGCGCGCATCGACCAGCGCGCTGGGCACGGCAAGGGCGAGCGAGCGCCCCGACACCGCCCATGCCTCCCCGACTCGCTCGGTCGACCGTGTGTCGGTGGCCCACGCCCGTTTCAGGGTCGATGGGTCGAGCACGTCGACGAACTCGTCGGTGACCTCGAACTGCATTGCGGTGTACTTCACCCGGCCGCCGGTGAGGTGCACCGACATCTCGAGCGTGGCCAACGCGAGCGAGTCGGCCGTGTAGACCATCCGCCGGCCCAGTGGGTTCCACCGGCCGCCGTAACGGGCTGCTCCCTCACCACTCATTGCCCCGGCGGCATGCCTGGCCGCCACGAGCCGCCAGATCTGCATGGTCAGCTGAAGACGCCGTGTTCGATTCGGCCGAGGAGTTGGAAGACTTCCTCGGCGCCGACCTCCGTGGACGCGACCTCGAACGGGGTCCTCCGATCGAACGCCCGGCTGGCGGTGGTGAGCCAAACCCGGGCCTCGTCGCTCCCGCCGACCACCTTGGTCGCGCGTCGGACCAGGCGGGTGAGGCGGGCGAGCCGGTCGCTCTCGAGCGTGTCGAGCACGCCGCCCTGCTTGCGCCGCGCCCACGTCCGAGGCGAGATGCTGAGCCAGTCGAGGATGTCGGACACCGGCAGCTCCAACGACCGGGCGACGGAGGTGACGGTGGTGACCGGCACCCCGGCGCGCACATCGTGCTCCGTGAGGGCGGTGACCGGCGAGTCATGAGCTGCCATATGGCGAACCATATCACGCCATATGGCACGCGCATACTCGTGACGCCCCCGCCCTGCTTCGCTCCGTGTCCCGCCGGTACGTCGAACCTTGGTGGTCCGAGCGGGACACAGAACGTGAGAACGGGGATGGGCGGGGTGAGAGGGCGTACCGTAGGGACGATGACCACCACTCGATCGAGTCGCGTCCGCTCCGCTGCACGGGTCGTCCTCGGTGGCGCTCTCGTCCTCGCCGGCATCGGTCACCTCACGTTCGCTCGCACCGACTTCCAGGCACAGGTTCCCGATTGGGTCGGGATCGACAAGAACCTTGTGGTCGTCCTCTCCGGCCTCGTCGAGATCGCGCTCGGATGCGCCGTGATCGTCGTGCGCCGACATCGCGCACTCCTCGGCCTCGCAGTGGGCCTCTTCTTCGTCGCCGTGTTCCCCGGCAACATCAGCCAGTTCCTCGACGGCCACGATGCCTTCGGCTTGAACTCCGACAGCGCCCGACGCAACCGCCTGTTCTTCCAGCCCGTTCTCGTTGCGTGGGCGTGGTGGTCGATGGACGCGTTCTCGCTGATCCGCGCGAGCGGACCGAGTTCCCGATCGGACGGGTGACGTCAGAAGACGTTGAAGGTCCAGGTGAACGATCGCGCGGAGGCGCGGCCCTCGATCACCTTCCAATAGATCACCTTGACGGTGTGCTCGCCCTGGCTGAAGTCCTCGATCTCGGCGCCGTCGCTCGGATCGAAGGTCAGGGTGGCGTTGCCGGGTTCGTAGATCGTGGTGGGCGGGAGTGTGATCTGTTGCCCCGGCTTGTTCTTGTCCTGGAGATCCTCGATGTTCACCGTCTCCAGTTCGAGACCGTCGACCACCAGCACGCCGGTGAAACCACTCTGGAGATCGACGAACACCGAGGTCTGCGACGGCACCCGGACGGCAGCAGGGACGGGATCGATGTTCTCGATCACCTCGGGCAGCTTCAGGGCCTCACGGCCGGTGACCGCCAGGTTGAGGGCGTAGCCGATGCCCACCAGGCACAGGGCGATGATGAAGCTGACGATCAGGATCGAAGGTTGGGGGCGCCGAAGTCGCACGGCCGCCATTCTCGCTGGTGCCGATCGAATTCGCACCGCGCGTGCCACGCTCGACCCTGCGGGGCTAGGTTCAACTCTCTCCATGGTGGCCGACGACGATCAACCGATGGCACCCTCCGCTTCGCGGATGGTGGCGGGACGGTACCGTCTCGGTCCGCGCCGTGGCAGCTCGATCGACGCGGCCCTGTTCGAGGCGTTCGACGACGATCTGCAACGACCCGTCGTCATCAAGATGGTCCACCCGGAGATCAGCGACCTGCCCGATGTGCAGGCGGCCTTTCGCGATGCGATGGATCTCGCCGGCTCGCTGCACCACCCGAACATCGCGGTGGCGCACGCATGGGGAAGCACCGACTGGAACGGCCGCAAGGTGCTGTACGTGGTCAGCGAGCAGCTCACCGGCGGCAGCTTGCGCGACATGCTCGATCGGGGCCGGATGCTGGCGCCGTCACAGGCGTTGCTGGTCGGCCTCGATGCGTGCAAGGCGCTCGATGCGATGCATCGTCGTGGCCTCATGCACGGCGACATGCGCCCTGGGACGCTGGTGTTCGGGGAGGATCGCCGACTCCGTGTCGTCGATGCCGGGCTGTCGCAGGTGTTGTCGCAGGCCGCGGGCGGACCCACCAGCCGGATCAACGATCTCGCCAAGTACACCTCCCCCGAGGAAGCCGTCGGTGGCCCCCTGGAGCCCAGGAGCGACGTCTACTCGCTGTGCCTCACGTTGCTGGAGAGCGTCACCGGAGCGGTGCCGTTCGTGGGCGATTCCACGGTGGCGACGCTCGCCAACCGCGTCGACAAGCTGATGCCGGTGTCGGCCGACATGGGTGCGCTGGCCTCGGTGCTCGAACGAGCGGGCAGGCCCATCGCTGCCGATCGCTACTCCGCCGCCGAGTTCGGGCGTGCGCTGGTGCAGGCGGCCGAGCGCTTGCCGCGGCCCGCCCCCCTTCCCATTCTGGTGAACTCGCTCTTCGGTGCGGACCCGGGTGGTCCCGATCAGCCGGTGGAGCCGACAGGGCCGTTGGTGCGGCCGGCCGGACCGGCGCCTGAACCGATTTCCGGACCAGCCGTGGTAGCGATCCCCATCGTCCCCATCGTCCCCATCGTCCCCATCGTCGCCGAGGTGGTGAGGTCCGCCGACGACTCAGGACCGTTGCCGGCGCCGACCACTCCCGCCGTCGACGCGCCGCCGCCCGTGATCGCCATCCCGGTCGAGCCGACGGCGCCGATCGCTGGCGCCGTCGCACCCGTGCCCGACGTTCCCGCGACGGTGCTGATCGACAGCGTCCCGGATGACGGCGTCCACGACGACGAAGCCCACGACGACGATCCTGATGACGACGATCCTGATGACGACGATCCTGATGACGACTTTCCTGACCGCCCGCCGACGGTGGCGGGCGGTCGGCGGTGGTTCCTCGCGCTGCTGGTGGTGATGGCTGCCGTCGGTGGCGCACTCGCGTGGTACAGCGCCCGACCCGAGCGGCGCACCGTGCCCGACCTCGCAGGAATGGCGCAGGGCGTCGCGCTCAACGCGGTCGCCGGCGACTTCAAGGCCACCGTCGCCGAGGAGGCCGACGAGACCGCGCCGGTCGGTGTCGTGATCCGCACGGACCCGGTGTCGGGAACGTCGCTGGAGAAGAACTCCGCGCTCACGCTGTACGTCTCCACGGGTCCTGCGCCGCGCACGCTGCCCGAGCTCGTCGGGCAGACCGTGGCATCCGCCACGGCGAAACTGGAGGGCATGGGACTCGTCGTCGAGGTTGCCGATGCCGCCTACGACGAGGACGTCGCGGTCGGCGTCGTCGTCTCGTGGGTGGTGCCCGACTCGCCGACGCTCGTTGCCGGCGGCACGGTCACCAAAGGCACCGCGGTGCGCATCGTTCCTTCCGCAGGACCGGCGCCGCGTGCCGTACCCGATCTCACCAACGTCACCCTGCCCGACGCCACGGCCGGTCTGACCTCGATCGGTCTCGTCATCGCCCAGGGTCCCGACGAGTTCAGCCCCACCGTCCCGGCCGGCACCGTGCTGCGCCAGGATCCGGCGCCGGGAACCAGCGTGGAACGTGGTGCCACCGTCACGGTGGTCGTCTCCAAGGGCCCCGACCTCGTCGCGATTCCCAACCTCGATGGCCTCGATGCGTCACAGATCGGCGCCCGTCTCGTCGCCGCCGGTTTCACCATCGGGGTCGTCAACGGCGACACCACCCAACCGTTCCGTGGACTGCACGTTGACGGCAAGTTGGCGCTCGAGGGCTATCTGTACCCGCGCGGCACCGCCGTCGAGCTGTTCTTCTTCTGACCCGGCGCGGTCCGGGTTCTGCCGTCGCGCCCTTCGCTCGGTAACGTTCGCCCGCAGGGGCATCGAGCCGACGGCGTGACACAGGAGGTACACGAGATGGGTTCTCTCGACGGGCGCGTGGCGATCATCACCGGAGCTGGCCGTGGCATCGGTCGCGAGCACGCGCTGTACTTCGCCGGCGAAGGAGCCAAGATCGTGGTGAACGATCTCGGCGGGACCAACGACGGCACCGGCGCCGACATCACTCCTGCCCAACAGGTCGCCGAGGAGATCCGCGCGATGGGCGGCGAGGCCGTGGTCAACGGCGACAACGTGGCCGACTGGGAAGGTGCTCAGCGACTGGTCAATCAAGCCGTCGAGACGTTCGGAGACCTGGACATCCTCGTCAACAACGCCGGCATCCTTCGCGATCGGGTGCTCGTCAACATGACCGAGCAGGAGTGGGACGCCGTCATCGCCGTGCACCTCAAGGGTCACTTCGCGCCCAGCCGCTGGGCCGCCAGCTACTGGCGCGAGCAGCACAAGGCCGGTGTCACCAAGCCACGTAACATCGTGCACACGAGCAGCACCTCCGGCCTGTTCTCGAACCCGGGGCAGAGCAACTACGGCGCAGCGAAGACCGGCATCGCCACGTTCAGCCAGATCATCGCCAAGGAGCTCTCTCGCTACAACGTGAAGAGCAACACCATTGCGCCCGGCGCCCGCACTCGATTGACACTGGCGACGCCCGGGCTCGGCGACATCATGAAGCCCCTGGAGGGGGCGTTCGACCCGTGGGACCCGGCGAACATCTCGCCGCTCGTCGCCTACCTCGCATCGGCCGACTGCGCGTTCACCGGTGAGACGTTCCTGGTCCAGGGCGGCGTCGTCACGATGATCGAGAGCTGGAAGCGCGGTGCCGGCGTCGAGCGCGACTCGAAGTGGACGGTCAGCGAGCTGGCGGAGGCGTTGGCGCCGCTCGCCCACCCGTGAGCCCGTCGCGGTGACCGCGAGCAAGGACAACGTCCAGACTCGCGGGGAGCCGACCGTCCCCATCCTCGCGGGTGGCGTCGACGAGTTGGGGATCGTCCCGTGGCCGATCGTGCTGCGCCGACAACTGGCGCGCAAGGTCGGCATCGATCGCAGCTGGGCCGTGCTGTGGGTCGTCCTCGGGGGTCTGTTCACCACCGGGTTCACGATCACGTTGCTCGTCGTCTCACTCGAGCGGATCGCCGGCGACGTTCACACCAACACGGTCGTGCTCACCTGGGCGATCACCGCGCCGATGCTTGCCTTCGGCGTCGTCGGACCGGCCTTCGGAAAGGCTGGCGATCTGTGGGGGCACAAGCGGATCTTCGTCAGTGGACTCTTCTTCGCGGGCGTGTTCGCCATCGCATCGGCACTCGCCTGGAGCGCAGCCTCGCTCATCCTGTTTCGCACGTTGTCGGCAACGGCCGGCTCCGCCTGTGGCCCATCGGCGATGGCGTACATCAACCGGATGTTCGAACCCGGCGAACGCGTCAAACCCCTGAGTTACTGGAGCTTCGTCACGGCCGGTGCGCCGGTGATCGGGGTGGTGATCGGAGCGCCACTCGTGGATTCGATCGGCTGGCGGGCGATCTTTGCCATCCAGGCGCCACTCTGCTTCATCGGGTTCGTGATCGCCCTCTGGCTGTTGCCCGGCACGGAGCGCATCGAGGGTGTGAAGTTCGACCTGTGGGGATCGGTCACCCTCGGTGCCGGCGCGTCGCTCCTGCTCGCCGCGATCAGCCAGGGACGGTCGTGGGGGTGGGGGAGCGCAGCGACGACCGGCTGCTTGTTGGCATCGGTGCTGATGCTGGTGCTGTTCGTGAAGGTCGAGCAGCGCGCCGCCGCGCCACTCGTGGTGCTGTCGTGGTTCAAGACACGCAACTTCGCGTTCCCGGTCACCAGTCAGCTGTTCACCAACTTCGCGTACATGGGCGGTTTCTTCCTGATCCCGCAGGTGCTCGGTCGCCCCAGAGGCTTCGGCTTCGACACCGCCACCGTGGGCAACCTCGTGATCTCGCGGCCGTTGGCGTTCTCGATCACCGCACCGCTTGCGGCGATGATCACGATCAGGGTCGGCGAACGCATCGCCGGCGTCGTGGGAGCGCTCGGCGTGGTCGCGTCGATGTTGCTGTGGGCGACGATCGGCATCACCTCGGGCTACCCGATCATCGTCATCGCGACCGCGCTCAGCGGCGTCGGTCTCGGTATCGCGTCGCCTGCGCTCACCTCGCTGATGGCGAACGCCGTCGACGAGAAGGACCTCGGCGTCGCCGGTGCGATGCAGCAGCTCGCCACACAGCTCGGAGCCGTGCTGGGGTCTGCGGTGCTCGCCACGGTGAGCGTCACCGCCAACCACGACAACTTCGGACCGTTCCACGCAGCCTTCATGGTGGGAGCGGTCGTTGCGGCGTGCGGATGCGTGGCCGCCGTCTTCGTGCGGAGCACGCCTCGCTGAACCGTTCGGGATCAGCGGCCGGTGCTCACGCGGTGATGTCTTTGATCTCCTGCGCGATCTGCTTGGCGACGTCGTCCTGGGGCATGGAGGTCTGCATGGCCATCATCTTCATCATGTCGCCCTGCACCTTGATCTTGCCCGCCATGAACGCCTGCATCCCGGCGGCCTGGTCGCCGTCCACGAACACCTTGCGGGCCGTCTCGTAGTCGGTGGTGAGGGTGAGGTCGGGTCCGTCCAGTTCTCCGAGCTCCATGACGACGTCGCCGGACGACGTGTCGAGGTAGCTGGCGACCGTGCCGTCACCGAAGGGCACATCGGTGATCACCTGGTTCATCCGGATGCTGCTCGTGACCTTCGTCGCCTGGTCGGCGTACTTCTCCCGAATGGCCTTGGCTGCGGTCATCCACTCGTCGGAAAGGAACGGATAGGTCATGGGGATCTCCTCGGAACACACGGAACAGTTCACCGAATGTACCCCGTGGCCAGCACCGCGAGGGAAGCGGGGCGAAACCGGCGTGAACAGATCGTCAATCCGGTGCTGATCCGTTGGCTCGACCGGTAACGATGGGACCAATGGCACGCATTCTGGTCACCGAGGAAATCGCCGAGGGCGGGTTGGACCGTCTCCGCGCCGCAGGACACGAGGTGCAGGTGTCGCTCGACCTGTCTCGCCTCCTCGAGGTGGTGCAGGGAGCCAATGCGCTCATCATCCGATCCGCCACCCAGGTCACCGAGGAAGTCCTGGCCGCCGGGTCGGAGCTGGTGGTGGTCGGCCGGGCAGGCATCGGTCTCGACAACGTCGACGTCGAGGCGGCCACCCGGCGCGGCGTGATGGTCGTCAATGCGCCGCAGAGCAACATCATCTCTGCCGCCGAGCACACGATGGCGCTGCTCCTCTCGCAAGCGCGCAACGTCCCCCAGGCGCATGCTGCGCTCACCGCCGGTCGGTGGGAGCGGGCGAGGTGGGAAGGCGTCGAGCTCGCGGACAAGACGCTCGCCATCATCGGCCTCGGCCGGATCGGCAAGCTGGTGGCCGATCGGGCCAAGGCGTTCGGCATGCGACTCGTCGCCTACGACCCGTTCGTGTCTGCGGAGCGAGCGCGGCAGATGGGGGTCGAACTTCTCCCGCTCGACCACGCCGTCGCCGAGGCCGACTTCCTCACGGTGCACCTCCCCAAGACCAAGGAGACCACCGGCCTCATCAATCGGGATCTCCTGCTGAAGGCGAAGCCGTCGCTGCGTGTCATCAACGTCGCTCGCGGTGGCATCGTCGACGAGCAGGCGTTGGCCGACTGTGTGCGCGACGGCATCATCGCCGGTGCCGCGGTCGATGTGTTCGCCACCGAGCCGACCACCTCGTCGCCGCTGTTCGAACTCGACAGCATCGTGGTCACCCCCCATCTGGGCGCGAGCACGCGTGAAGCGCAGGACAAGGCCGGCGACACGATCGCCGACATGGTGTTGCTCGCGCTGGAAGGTGAGTTCGTGCCGTTCGCCGTCAACGTCGATGCTGCCGAGGCCAACGAGACACTTCGTCCGTTCCTGCCGCTCGCCGAATCATTGGGCCGCCTCTTCGCATCGCTCGTGCAGGGCGCCCCCGACTCGCTCGAGGTGTGCACCGAGGGCGACATCGCCGGCTACGACACCCGCATCCTGAGCCTCGCCGCGATCAAGGGGTTCTTCAGCGCCGTCACCGAGGAACAGGTCACCTTCGTGAACGCGCCGCAGCTCGCCAAGCAGGCGGGCCTGGAGGTGCGTGACACGGCGTGCGCGACCTCGCCGGACTTCGTCAACCTCGTCACGCTGCGCGGCGGCGGGCACAACATCTCCGGCACGCTCGTCGGGCGACGCAGCGAACAGCGCATCGTGATGGTCGACGGCCACCACTTCGACGTGCCTCCGTCGGAGCACATGCTGATGGTGAAGAACGACGACCGCCCCGGGGTCATCGGCACGGTCGGCACGTTGCTCGGCCTCGCCGGCGTCAACATCGCCGACATGGACGTGGGACGCGCAGCGTCTCCCGGCACCGCTGTGATGCTCATCGCCCCGACGGCGATGGTCCCCGACGAAGTCATCGCGGACCTCCGGCGTGCTCCGGGGATTATCTCGGTGGCGCAGCTCGCGGGCTGAGCCGTCAGGGCATTGCGTCGGTGGTGGCCGCGGCGTTGATCGCGTCGCGTGTGGCGGCCGCCTCGCGGGCGGCCGCCTGTTCGAAGTCGTCGCCGGCCGATGCGTAGAGGATCGCTCGTGACGAGTTGATCACCATGCCGAGACCACCGCTGTCGCTGCCGGCCGCGACGGTCGCGCCAACGTCGCCCCCCTGCGCGCCCACGCCCGGAACCAGCACCGGGAGATCGCCCACCACCGCACGGACCCGTGCGAGTTCGTCCGGATACGTCGCACCCACGACCAGTCCGCAATCACCGATCGAGTTCCACTCGTCGGCCACCCGACGGGCGACGTGGAGATAGATCGGCTCGTCGCCCGACTGCAGTGATTGGAAGTCGCCGCTGCCGGGATTGCTGGTGCGACACAGCACGAAGACGCCACCGTCGGGGTGGCGGAGGAAGGGCTCGACCGAGTCGGTGCCGAGATATGGGTTGACGGTCACGACGTGGGCGCCGTACCGATCGAACGCCTCTTGGGCGTACCGCTCGGCCGTGCTGCCGATGTCGCCGCGCTTGGCGTCGAGGACGAGCAGGACATCCGGGTGACGGTCGCGGATGTGCGCGCACAGTCGTTCCAGCTCACCCTCCGCGCCCAGCGCGGCGAAGTGGGCGATCTGCGGCTTGAACGCACACACGCTGGAAGCGGTGGCCTCCACGATGGCGGCGCAGAAGTCGAACACGGAGCCGTGGACGGCGGCGGGGAATCGATCAGGGTCGGGGTCGAGTCCGACGCAGAGCATCGACGCGGAGGTCGCCCAGGCGCGCCGTAGCTGCTGATGGAAGGCCATGCGTCCGATGCTAGTGAGTTGCGGTCGCCGGCGCCGCGGTGGCGTCGGCGGCAGCGGGCGTCGATGTGCCCTTCGACGACTTGCCGGCACCGCCGCGCTTCTTGCGGGGTGTGAACGTGAGGGCCCGGAAGGTGGTCAGACCGACGACCAGCACGATCACACCGAGCGCAACCCATTGCACGATCTTGTTGTCGGCGTCGGCGCCGGACTGGAAGCCGTGGATGGTGCCGGCGATGAACAGCGGGAAGCTCAACAGGTGCACGGAGTGCCAGATCTTGCGGGGCATCTTGCGCATCATCCACGAAGTGATCTGGACGGCGATCAGCATGTAGAACGCGACGATTCCCCACGCGGTGGCGCCGGGGTTCCATTTCGTGCCCATCGGCACGAACAGTTCCTTCCACCCGAAGTAGACGAAGTTGTCGGCGACGAGTCCGATGAGGTGCACCACGGTGAAGACGAGGGCAAGGGTGCCGAGGTAGCGGTGGAGGTCGAGCAGCCACGCCGGGATGCCACGGCGGCGCACGAGCCGACTCGACAGGGTGACCCCCCACACGATGGCCGCGGCGACGAGTGCCCAGGCGATGAGCCCGCTTGCTCTACTGACGTACCACGAGAGTTTCTGGGTGACGGCGATCACACCGCGAAACCTACTGGAGCCACCCCGTCCGTGGTGAGGATCCAGGCCTTCACGCCGGCGTCCTCGAGCAGTCGTGCCCCGCCGGCGGCCCCGGCGACCAGCGCCGCCTTGGCGAGCGCCTCGGCTCGGGCCGCGCTCATCGCGGCGACCGCGACGGCGAGCACGTCGGTATCGGCCGGTGCGCCGGTGCGCGGGTCGATGAGGTGGTGAGCTGTCCGGCCGTCACTTCGCTGCCAGCGACGCATGCAGACCGTGCTCATCACGAGTCCGCCTGCGTCCAGCCGATGTGAGGCGAACGGGATGTCGGTGACGGGGTGCAGCAGCGGCACGTCCCACCCGTCGTCGGGTGGGTTGCCCGCCACGGCGATGTCGCCGCCGAGGCAGATGTACACGCCGGACGCGCCCATCAACAACAACTCACCCGCGAGGAGATCCGCCGCCAGACCTTTGCCCACGCCACCGAGGTCCAAGCGCAGTCCGGGAGCAAGCCGGACAGCCTCGTCGTGTCGGCGGAGTTCCAGACCGCGCATCCCTGGCGCAGGGGTGAGCTGCGCCGGTGAGGGACGGGATTCGTCGATGTCCCGGAACGTGCGGTCGTACCCCCACTCCTCCAGAGCGGTGCGGACCGACGGGTCGAAGCGTCCGTCGGTCTCCTCGTGTAGGCGGGCGCACCAGCGCAGGCCGACGAAGAGCTCATGGCTCACGTGGACCCACTCGCCGGTTCGTTCGTGGAGGCGATTGAGCTCGCTGCCGGGAAGGAAGCGACTCCATGCTCGTTCGAGTTCACGGAGTCGGTCGAATGCTCGGGGGGTGAGCGACGCCGAGCCCTCGAACAGCAACTCGGCAGTGGTCCCCATGATCTGCGCAACGGACCGATGCCACGTTCGCGTGTCGACGAGGGTGTAGGCCACGTCAGGGACACTTGCTTCCGGTGCATGCCGGCGGGGCCGTGGTGGTGGGTGCCGGCTTTACAGTGGTAGGGGGTGCCGGCTTTGCAGTGGTAGGGGGAGGCGGCGGAGCGGTCGTCACGGGCGGGGGCGGCGGTGCGGCCGTGGTGACCGGGGCCGGGGGCTGCGTCACGCCGGGTGCCGGTGCCGGTGCCGGCGTCGGTGCCGGGGCGGCGGTGGGCGTCGGTGCGGGAGCCGGTGAACCGGGCTTGGCCGTGGTCACCGGGGCACCTGGAACGGGTGCCGGAGCGGGAGCGGGGGCGGGCTGCCCGGGCACGGGTGCGGCGGGCTTGGCCGTCACGGCCGGAGCCAGGGTCACACCGGGCGCCAGAGTGACGCCGGGAGGCAGCGTCTCGGCCGGCACCAGGATGATCTCTGCGGGAACAGTGGTGTTGGGGTCGGCGTTGGGGTCGACCACGACCTCGCCCGGCACCGTGTCACCGGGCAACGAGGTCGGCGGCGCGACGGGGTTGCCGAACTCGTCGACGTAGATCGTGCGCTGTATCGTGCGCACGACCACGTTCGAGTCGGGGGTGTCCGCCGCCTGCTGATCGTGGGTCATGTCGGCCTGGGCGAGAGCGGTGATCGTCCCGAAGAACCCCGACGTCGCGAGACCGGTGGCCAACACACGACCTGCCGCTGCTGCGTGCCGACGGCGGTTCCTGGTGACCGTGATGTTGGTCTGCCTGTCGACCAGTGGCACCTCCGGTGTCGCCATTGCGACCACCGGCGGCGCCACGGCCGTCGGGTGGGTCGGCGGCGCCCACGACACACGCGGCTTGGGTGCCACGGTGGCGTAGGGGGCCGGCGGCGGGCCAGCCGGCGCCGGCGGGGCGGCAGGAGTCTTGGCGCCTGTTGCGCCGCGACGCTGTGCCAGGCGGGCGACGCGGGCGGCCTGTTCGGCCTCGAGGTCAGTGCTCACAGTTCCACACTCCGTTGTCTTCGAGTTGACCCTTCACGCAGTTGGCGGGCTTGGGTGGGATGGGCTTTCCGGCTGGCCAGTTCGACGGCACACCTTTGGGGAGCGTGCTCGTCGGTGCCGCCGTGGTGGTCGTGGCCTTCACCGTCGTGGTGGTCGCCTTGGCGGTGGTCGGCGTTGCCGTGGTCACCGGCGCATTGGTCGTCGTCGTCTTGATCGTGGTCGGTGTCGTCGGTGTTGTGGGTGTTGTGGGTGTTGTCGGTGTTGTCGGTGTTGTCGGTGTCGGCCCCGGTGTCGGAGCCGGCCCCTCGGTCGGCCCCGGTGTCGGTGCCGGCGTGGGAGCGGGTGTGCCGCCCGGGAGGGTGGCCCGCGGCGTCGCTGGTGTCTGGGCGATCGGGGACCCCGGCTCGGCGGCCGGGGGCGCGAGCGGATCGGCTGCCGTCGCATCGGTGCCTGGAACCGTGCCCGACGCGATCACCACGATCCGGTCGATGTTCTCCACCTGTGTGATGACGCTCGCCACGTTCGACGCGTCGGCGGACCCGAATCCAAGGATTCCCACTCCGCCGACGGCCGCCATGCAGACGGTGCCGATCCCGAGCGTTGCCGCACCCGCGAACGCGGTTGCCAGCGCTAGACGTCGCTCCATGTTCCACCCATTTGTGTTTCGTTCCCGGCGAGTCGAGGTTCCCTTGGGAAGGACGGGAATGAGAACCTCATGGATCTCTGATCGGTCGTAGTCCGCAGGTACTAGAACCAAGGAACGGTCAAGATTTGTAGGGTGGCGATCCCAGGATTCGGCAAGGTCGCTTGACGATTCACGCCGAGCTGCCGTGGCCGTCGGTGGAGCGCTTGGCGCACGCCGAGGACCGCTGGGTGGTGCAGCGATTGCCGGGTGTCAGCCCTCGACGGTGATGGCGGCGGTGGGGCACATGTCGGCGGCCGTCCGTACCTTGTCGCGCAGCTCCTCGGGCGGCGACTCCTGCAGGACGTAGAGGTAGCCGTCGCTGCGGACCTCGAACACCTCGGGGCACACCTGCATGCATGCGCCGGTGCTGGCACACACGTCGAAGTCGACATTCACCTTCATCGCTGATCTCCTTGATGACTCACGCCTTGGCGCGACGGTAGCCGTCGGCCTCCGCGTCTTCTGCGTTGGCGTAGCAGCGCTCCGGAATGGTCCGTGCGTAGAAGCGGCCCCCGGGAACATGGATGATCCCGGAGCTCTCGTTGACTTTCACCGGATACCCGGCAGGACAGTCGCCGTCGACCGGAGGAAGCCAGCGAGGCGGTGGCGGGGCGGCGGGTGCTGGTGGTGTGGTCGTCGGCGTGACCGCCATGGCGGCAGCGCGCTGTCGCCACCACCATGCAGCGAACGCCAGCAGTCCGACGGACGCGAGGCGAATGGTCCAACGGCGTGCCATACGCCGATGGTAGTCGGCTCAGCCTTGCTGGCGCTCGTGTGCGTTGAGCACGGCGCGCAGCGCCGCGGTGATGGTGCTCGGATCCGAGCCGACGCCCCACTTCACCGAGCCACCCTGCACGCTCGTCTCGACGTACGCGACGGCGGTTGCCTGCGAGCCCTGTCCCATCGCGTGCTCCGCGTAGTCGAGCACGTCGATGGTGCTGCCGACTCCGGAGCGCAGTGCGTGCACGAACGCGTCGATGGGGCCGTTCCCCACGCCCTTGACGGTGACGTGGTCGTCGTCGACGACCAGCTGAGCGGTGATCTCCGTGGTGCCGCCCGCACTGTCACTGCGTAGTTCGTGGCTGATCAACCTGCAGCGCGGTTCGGTGGGGAGGTACTCGGTCTGGAACGCGTCCCACATCACCAAGGGGCTGATCTCGGTGCCGGTGTCCTCGGTGATGTGCTGGATGGTCTTGGAGAACTCGATCTGCAGGCGGCGCGGAAGGTCGAATCCGTGCTCACCCTTCATCACGTAGGCGACACCGCCCTTGCCGCTCTGGCTGTTGACGCGGATGACGGCCTCGTAGCTGCGCCCGAGGTGCTTGGGGTCGAGCGGCAGGTAGGGGACGCCCCACACCGGATACTCGCCACCGTTGGCCTCGGCGGAGCGGTTGAGCGCGTCGAAGCCCTTCTTGATCGCATCCTGGTGGCTACCGCTGAACGCCGTGTACACCAGGTCTCCCACCCACGGGTGCCGCGGGTGCACGGGCAGGCGGTTGCAGTACTCCGCCGTACGGCGCAAGGCGTCGATGTCGGTGATGTCCAGTTCGGGGTCGACCCCGTTGACGAACAGGTTGATCGCCAGGTTGACGATGTCGACGTTGCCCGTGCGCTCGCCGTTACCGAACAGCGTGCCCTCGACTCGATCCGCGCCGGCCAACATGCCCATCTCGGCCGCCGCCGTACCCGTCCCGCGATCGTTGTGCGGATGCAGGCTGATGACCACGCTGTCGCGCTGGCGGATGTGGCGGCCGAACCACTCGATGACATCGCCGTACACGTTGGGCGTGTAGCACTCGACGGTGGCCGGCAGGTTGAGGATCAACGGCTGGTCCGGCGTGGGCTCGACGACGTCCATCACGGCGTGACAGATCTCGATCGCGAACTCCGGCTCGGTCAGCGTGAAGCTCTCCGGCGAGTACTCATAGCGGATCGCCGTGTCCGGCACGGTCTGCTCCAGCTTCTTGCAGAGCTTGGCCCCGTTCACCGCGATGTCGATGATGCCCTGCTTGTCGAGCCCGAACACCACCTCGCGCTGCAGGGGGTTGGTCGAGTTGTAGAAGTGCACGATGGCCTGCTTGGCACCGCTGATGCACTCGTACGTGCGCTCGATCAGTTCCTGCCGGCACTGCACGAGCACCTGGATGGTGACGTCGTCGGGGATCAGGTCGTCCTCGATGAGCTGGCGGACGAAGTCGAAGTCGGGCTGACTCGCCGACGGGAAACCGACCTCGATCTCCTTGAAACCCATCTTCACCAACGCGTCGAACATGCGGCGCTTGCGTTGCGGATCCATCGGGTCGATGAGTGCCTGGTTCCCGTCACGAAGATCGACGCTGCACCAGCGAGGCGCTTGCTCGACGACCCGGTCGGGCCATGTGCGGTCGTGGAGGACGACCGGCAGGAAGCGCTCGTACTTCTCGAAGGGCATCTTCTTGGGGGTGACGGGTTGCGGAGGCATGAGTGGGTTTCTTTCGCGAGGTGGGACGTGACGAGATCCGGCTGGAAAAAGCAAGAAGCCCCGGCCGCTCGGGCTGGGGCTGTGGGCAAGCGCGGGTATGTGGCGCTTGCCCTACGTAAGAAGCAGGAGGCCACGGGTGCGAGTCATCGGGTCCAAGTCTGCCGACATCGCGTGCGATTGTCAACGCAACATCTCGATCACCCGATCGGCGTCGGCGTCAGCCGTGTCGTGGGGTGGCAGGACGAGGTCCGCTTGCAGCGGTGGCTCGTACGGGTCGTCGACACCTGTGAAGTGGGCCAGCTGGCCCGCTCGTACCCGGGCGTACAAACCCTTCGGGTCCCTCGCTTCGCACACCGAGAGCGGCACGTCGAGGTACACCTCGACGAACCGGTGGCCGGCGTCGGCATGTCGGGCCCGGACCGCTTCGCGGTCGTCGCGGTAGGGGCTGATCAGCGGCACCAGCACCACGAAGCCTTCGTCGGCGAACAGGCGCGCCACTTCGCCGACCCTGCGAACGTTCTCCCGCCGGTCCTCGCGGGCTAATCCGAGGTCGGCGTTGAGGCCAGTGCGCATGACGTCGCCATCGAGCGTGTACACCGCGACGCCGGCGTCGCGGAGCCGTCGGGCGACGGCGTCGGCGAGCGTGGTCTTGCCCGACCCCGACAGGCCGGTGATCCACACCGTGCACCCCGGACGGCTCACGCGCCGCGCTCGATGATCATGCCGCCGGCCACCGTCGCATTGGTCGACTCGTCGATCAGGATGAAGCTGCCGGTCGTGCGGTTGCGGTGGTAGTCGTCGACGAACAGCGGAGCGGTGGTGCGCAGCGCGATCCGGCCGATCGAGTTCAATGCGAGTGTCGTGGCCTCGGTGGTGCGATGGAGCGTGGAGATGTCGAGCTCGTAGCGGAGGTCCGTCACCATCGCCCGCACGCTGCGCGTCGTGTGCTTCAAGATGTACATGCCGCGCACTCGTAGCGGGGCACGGTCGTCCATCCAGCAGACCATCGCGTCGAGGTCCTGGGTGACAGTGGGGCGGTTCTTCGGTCGGCACAACATGTCGCCCCGCGAGATGTCGATGTGCTCGGTGAGGCGAACGACCACCGAGTCACCCTCGTCGGCGTCGGTGAGCGGACCGTCGAAACCGTCGATCGCCGAAACCGTCGCAGGGAGCCCGCTCGGCAACACCACCACCTCGTCGCCGACGCGCAGCGAACCCCCGGCCAGTGTGCCCGCGTACCCGCGGAAGTCGTGATGCTCGGTGGTGTGCGGACGGATCACGTACTGCACCGGGAACCGGAGGTCGATCAGGTTGTGGTCGCTGGCCGTGTACACCGTCTCCAGATGGTGGAGCAGTGAGGTCCCCTGGTACCACGGCATCCGCGGACTGCGCTCGACCACGTTGTCGCCCGCCAATGCGCTGATCGGGATGAAGGTGACGTCGCGGAGCTCGAGCTTGCCGGCGAACTCGGTGAACTCGTCGATCACGTGTTGAAAGGCGAGCTCGTCGTAGCCGACGAGGTCCATCTTGTTCACGCAGATCACCAGGTGCGGCACGCCCAGCAGGGACGTGAGCAACGTGTGCCGGCGAGTCTGTTCGACGACACCGTGGCGGGCATCGACCAACACGATCGCGAGGTCGACCGTCGAAGCGCCGGTGACCATGTTGCGCGTGTACTGGATGTGTCCGGGGCAGTCGGCGATCACGAAGCTGCGCCGAGGGGTGGCGAAGTAGCGGTAGGCGACGTCGATGGTGATGCCCTGCTCGCGTTCGGCCCGGAGCCCGTCGGTGAGCAGCGCGAGATCGGTGAAATCGCTGCCACGCCTCCGGCTGACCTCCTCGATGTGATCCATCTGGTCGTCGAAAATAGCCTTGCTGTCCAGCAGCAGTCGGCCGATCAGTGTGCTCTTGCCGTCGTCGACGGACCCGACGGTGGCGAACTTCAGGGTGGAGATCACCGCCATCAGAAGTACCCCTTCCGTTTGCGGTCTTCCATTCCGGCCTCGCTGATCCGGTCGTCGGCGCGGGTGGCGCCGCGTTCGGTGATGCGGGCCACGGACGTCTCGGCCACCACCGCTTCCACGGTTGCAGCGTCGGACTCGATCGCCGCCGTGCACGTGGCGTCGCCCACCGTGCGGAAACGGACGGTCGTCTCGAAGAGCTCCTCGTCGGGCATCATCTCGATGAACGGCGATGCCGCCATCAGCATCCCGTCGCGGCGGAACACCCGTCGACGGTGCGCGTAGTAGATCGATGGCAGGTCGATGTCGCGCTCCTGGACGAAGCGCCAGATGTCGAGCTCGGTCCAGTTGCTGAGCGGGAAGACTCGGAAGTGCTCGCCCCGGTGGTGCCGGGCGTTGTACAGACCCCACAACTCTGGTCGCTGCTGCTTCGGGTCCCACTGCCCGAACTCGTCGCGGTGCGAGAACACTCGCTCCTTGGCTCGCGCCCGTTCCTCGTCGCGGCGGGCGCCTCCGAAGATGACGTCGAAGCGATGCTCCGCGATCGCGTCCAGAAGGGTCACCGTCTGCAGCACGTTGCGGCTCGATCGCACGCCGCTCACATCGGCCACCCGACCGGAGTCGATGGATTCCTGGACGGACGCCGTGATGAGCCGCAGCCCGTACCGATCCACGATGCGGTCGCGGAACTCGATGACTTCGTCGAAGTTGTGGCCCGTGTCGATGTGCATCACTGGGAACGGGAGCGGAGCGGGCCGGAACGCGGCCATCGCCAGGTGCAGCATGACGACGGAGTCCTTGCCGCCGCTGAACAGCAGGACCGGGCGCTCGAACTCGGCGACCGCCTCGCGGATGATGCTGATCGATTCGTTGATGAGCGCGCGAGAGGCCATGGCTGAGTGCCGAGGCTATCCGGGGAGCACTAGCCGACGAGGAAGTTCGTGAACTGCCACGGGTCGTCGTGGTCCACGTGGTGGGCCTCGTCGCTGAACTTCGCGAACAGATCGCGTCGACTCGACACGGGGTCCCAGTCCGCCGGGCCGGAGTGGAGCGTGCCCAGGTACCGGTTCGCCACCGACAGGACCTCGTCCCACGGGAGGTCGTCGGGAACGCACACGCCCTCGTTGGGGTGCTCGAGCATCCACGAGACGGCACCCAAGATCGAGCCTGCAACCTGCAAGGTCGTGGCGCTCTGGCCCGGGAGCACGGCTCGTGCCTCGTCGATGGAGAGCAGCGAGCCCGTCCACCATGCCCGGTACGGGTGGCCCATGAGGAGAACACCCAACTCGTCGCGACCCGAGATGATCTCGTCGTTGAGGATTCGTTGCTCGGTCTGCATCTCCCAGCCACGCATGCGCAGTTCGAGCACGCTGTTGATGGCGGCGTCGGCGGGGTGGTACGCGTAGTGGACCGTCGGACGGTAGATCGCCGTCCCGAACTCGTCGTGCACGGTGAGGTGCTCGCACATGGTGAAGGCCTCGCCGTGTCGGATCACCATCCCCCTGGTCTCCCCACTCGGCACCCAACTGCGCACCCAGGTCTCCATGCCGGGACGAGCGATGCAGATCTGGTTGCACGGGCCCTCGCCCGTGTGCACCATCGAGTTGGGAGGGAGTCGCCGTTCATGTGTGCCCCACCCCATCTCGGCGGGTGCGACGCCTTCTTCGTAGAACCCCTCCACCGACCACGTGTTGACGAATTCGCCCGGCCGCTTGGGTACGTCGGTGATCTGCGTGTCGCGCTCGGCGATGTGGATGACCTTGGTGCCGGTGAGCATGGCCAGTCGTGCGTGCGCTCGGTCGGCGAGGGCAGCTTCGATGTCGGCGGTGCGGTCGGCGGTGCGGCCGTCGACGAGCATCCGCGTCGCGATCTCGACGAGCGCCTGCTTGGCCCAGTGGCTGACGAGACCGGGGTTGGCGCCGTGTTCGACGACCGCGGTGGCGCCCTTGTTGTGCGGCCAGGAGGCGATCATGCGCCGAAGGCTCATGTGGCGCACGTACAGGGTGCGCTCGAGCGGAGGCGTCTCGACGAGGGCGTCGTACGGGTTCCACAGCTCCACGCTGGTGTTCAGGTATCGGACTCCGTGGTCTCGACACCACTGGAGCACCGTCGGGTTGTCGATGTTCCAGGCAAGATCGATCAGCAGATCGCCCTCGCCGAGGCGGGCGCCCAGGAACTCGTCGAGGTTCTCGGGTGTGACCCGGTCCCGCTCGATGCCGAGATCGCGGACGAGCAGCGGCACGGTGCACTGGGCGACCGAACCACAGCCGAGAACGAGCACCCGTTGGGGTGCGAGGCTCATTCGGCCAGTGCGGGAGTCAGCGAGGCGAACTCGCTGTCGAGGGTCGCGGCCTCGGCGGCTGCGTACAGGCTCTGCCAGTCGTAGGCGATGCCCTTGCGGCCCTGCTGTGTGCTCACGATGGTGGACTCGGAGATGCGGTTCATTGCTGCCTCTTTCGACGCTGATGGAGAAGGCCGGGTGACCATAACCACCCCGCGATCCCCATTGCTACGAACTGTTGCGACTGATAGTCGGACTGATCGGAGAGTCAGCCTGACCGACGCGTCGATCAGCGGGCCCGATCAGTTCACCTTGCGGTCGATCTCCGCCCAGTACGGCTCGCGCAGCTTGAACTTCTGCAACTTGCCGGTCGCGGTGCGGGCCAGCGTTTCGCGGAACTCGATGCGCTTCGGGCACTTGTAGCCGGCGAGCTTGCTCTTGGTGTAGGTGATGATGTCGGCCTCGGTCACCGACGAGCCGTCGGCGGCGACCACGAGTGCCATCACGAGCTCGCCCCACTTCTCGTCGGGCACGCCGATCACGGCGACCTCGGCGACCTCGGGGTGGCTGAAGATCGCATCCTCGACCTCGATGGAGCTCACGTTCTCGCCGCCGGTGATGATGACGTCCTTCTTGCGATCGCTGATCGTGACGTAGTGGTCGTCGTCGATGAACCCGCCGTCGCCCGTGTGGAACCACTCGAGCCCGTCGGGGTCGTCCTTGACGGTGTGGATGGAGTCGGCCGTGGCGTCGGGCTGCTCCCAGTAGCCGGCCATGATGTGATTGCCGCGGGCCAGGACCTCGCCGTCGGGGCTGATCCGCACCTGCACACCGATGGCGGGGGCCCCGGCGCGGCTGAGCTTCACGGCTTGCTCGCTCGTGGTCAGCGAGTCGAACTCCGCTCGTGTGCGGTTCATCGTGAGCAGCGGGGTCGTCTCGGTGAGTCCGTAGATCTGGATGAACTCCCAGCCGAGCTCGGTCTCGATGCGTTCGATCGTCTTGGTGGGCGGCGGTGCGCCGGCGCAGACGATGCGCACCGTGCCCCGCCCCGGGATCGGGCCATCCCACGTCGCGGCCGCGTCGAGGATCATGTTCGCCACTGCCGGAGCGCCGCACATCACGGTGACGCCGTGCTGCTCGACACGGCGGAGGATCTCGGCCCCGTCGATCTTGCGGATGATGATGTGCCGGGCGCCCATGCCCGTGACGGCGTAGAGCACGCCCCAGCCGTTGCAGTGGAACTGCGGCAGCGTGTGGAGATACACGTCGCGGTCGTTGATCCCCAACTGCCAGCCGAAGGTCGTCGCGTTCAGCCAGATGTTGCGATGGGTGAGTTGGACGCCCTTGGGGCGTGCGGTGGTCCCGCTGGTGTAGTTGATCGTCGCCGTCGCGTCCTCGTCGTAGGTCCATGGCGCCGGGTCGGCGTGGACCGTCGGCGCGTCGTTCTCGCTGCCGATGACGAACTTGTACTCGCACTCCACGTCGGCGAGCGCATCGGCCAGCTCCGGATCGACCATCAGGACCCGAGCGCCGCTGTGACCCACGATGTAACGGACCTCCTCGGCGTGGAGACGGAAGTTGACCGGTACCAACACGCGGCCCGACCCGCTGACGCCGAACAGGGCGGTGAGCAGCCGCGCCGAGTTGTGGCTGACGATGGCGACACGCTCGCCGACGCCGATGCCGAGTGCGTCGAGTGCCGCCGCTTGAGCACGTGCCTTGGCCGCCATCTCGGCGTAGGTGAACTCACCCCATGAGGCCGCCGGTTGTTCGGGCTCGTCGACGACGGCGATGCGGTGCGGGTAGATCTCCTCGGCGCGGCGGAGGAAGTCGTTGACGGTGAGTGCGACCTTCATTCGTCCATTGTTGCCGAATCCGGCGCGCCACCTGCGATGCGGCCCGTCCGCCGAGCCCCTGGGTACCCCGTCGGACGGCCCCTGGGCCGATACCCTGGCTCCTGACATGTCTGATCACTCACGCCCGTCGGGCGCACCGCGTCGGTCCCGACGCCCCTCCAAACCTGCCGAGCACCGCACTCCCGCCCCTCCGCCGGCACTCACACTCACCCTCGAGGACTACGTCCCCACCGGCTTCGTGGAGCTCGGTGTGCCCCAGAACGTGGACCTCGGGCTGGCCGCCGCCGGTTTCACGACGCCGTTCGAGATCCAGACCATGGCCATCCCGGTGGCGTTGACCGGCCGCGATGTCTGCGGTCGGGCCAAGACCGGGTCCGGCAAGACACTCGCCTTCGGCGTGCCGCTGCTGGCACGGCTGTCGAAGGAGGGCGAGCCTCGCCGCCCGGCGGCGCTCGTGCTGGTCCCCACCCGGGAGTTGGCGTTGCAGGTGGCCGAGGTGCTGTCGCCCGTCGCCATCGCCTGCGGTCGCTCTGTGCTCGCCGTGTACGGAGGCGCCTCCCGCCAGCAGCAGATCGACGCCCTGCGCGTCGGTGTCGACGTGGTCGTCGCCACCCCGCTCCGGCTGATCGACCTGTTGAAGGAGAACGAGCTGCAGCTCGATGCGGTCGAGATCCTGGTGCTCGACGAGGCCGACCGCATGGCCGACGACGGGTTCACCCCGCAGGTCGAGTGGATCATGCGCAAGATCACCGCTCCGCACCAGACGATGCTGTTCTCCGCAACCCTCGACGGCGATGTCGGGCACCTCGTCGCTCGCTACATGAACGACCCCGAGGAAGTGGCCGTCGATGCCGCCACCGACACGGTGGGCACGATGCATCACCTGTTCCTCGCGGTGCACCACATGGACAAGGACAAGGTCGTCGCGGCGATCGCCAGCGGCATGGCCAAGACCATCGTCTTCTGCCAGACCAAGCGCACGTGCGACCGCGTCGAGCGCAACCTGCAGGAGCTCGGTGTCCGTGCCGCCGCCATCCACGGCGACCTGGCGCAGGCCGCGCGTGAGCGGGCGTTGAAGCGGTTCACCGATGGTGAGCTGGCGGTGCTCGTCGCCACCGACGTGGCGGCCCGTGGCATCGACGTCGACGACATCGGCTCGGTCATCCACTACGAGCCGGCCGGCGACGTGAAGGACTATCTCCACCGCAGTGGACGCACCGCGCGAGCGGGTCGCGACGGCTGGGCCGTCACGCTCGCCGAGTACAACCAGCACACGCAGGTGCGCATCCTGCAACGGGCGATGCGGCTCGAGCCCTCGCTGCCTGTCGAGGTGTTCAGCAACAACCCGATGCTGAAAGACCTCCCCCTCTTCGAGTCCGCCTGACTCACCCGTTCTCCGGCGCATCTCACCGCGCCCGCATTTCTCCGTTCATGTCATCGCTGGAGGCGGAAAACCTGCCATACGGCATGACATGAACCGTTGGTGCGGGGTGGGTTGACGGGTCGGCGACGGGTCAGGTGACGGGTCAGGTGATGGGTCGGGTGATCACGGCCTGGGTGTGGAGCAACTGGAAGCCCACGCGAGTGAGGTTCCGCGCTGACGCGCCACCGGGCAAGGCGGTGACCGCAGCGAGGTCGCAGCCGGCACGCTGCGCGCGATGCAGCCGATCGACGAGCAGGGCCTGTTGCGCGCCACGTCCGCGATGCTCGACGAGCGTGGCGGCGCCGCCCAACCAGCCGACCGCGTCGACGACGCTGAGCGACCCGCAGGCGACGGCCCGCCCGTCGACGACCGCGGCGAGGTCGACGGTGCCAGCCACCCGGTGCGCTGCGTCGCAGAACTCGTCCGAGATCGCCCGCTCGGGAGTTCCCAGTGCCGACGACTGCCCGAGGATGCCGCGCCACTCGTCCATCCGTGGAGTGTCCACGAGCTCGATCGGGAACTCATGGGCGAGCGGGGGAAGATCGTGCAGTTCGCGGGCATACACGTTGCGGAACCAATCGACCGAGTAGCCACGCGAACGGAGCGCGTCGACGAGCGCCTGTGGCACCCAAGGGCTCACTTCGAGGGATGCCGGCTGCGCGTGCTCGGCGTAGAACGCCTCCGTACGGTCGAGGAGTTCGATGGGGTCGGTTGGGCCGAGACCGACCCCGATCGCTCGATTCACGTACCGTTTCGGACCCATCGCCAGCAGCGCGCCGCCGTCGATCTCCTCCCACGTCCCTCCGGGGACTGCTGCGGTCTGGAGCTCGCCGAGGCGCGCCGCCGACCACTCGATGCGCTGCACGAGGCGCAGATCGACGATCACCCCGTCAGGTCTAGCAGAGGGGCCAGATCAGGCGAGCCAGGCCGGGCGCGAGGTTTCGTACGTGTCGATGGCGCTGGCGTGGGAGAGCGTGATGCCGATGTCGTCGAGTCCGCCGAGGAAGCGATGCTGCGTCTGGGGGTCCATCGGGAACGATGCGACGATGCCCGCGGCGGGCACCTCGATCGTGAGCCGCTCCACATCGATGGTGATCTCGACGGTGTGGTCCGCTTCGATCGCGGCCCAGATCTGCTGGACGACGGCCTCGGGCACCACGACCGGGACGAGCCCGTTCTTCGTGCAGTTGTTGCGGAAGATGTCGCTGAAGCTCGGTGCGACCACGGCGTCGAAACCGCCCTGCTGGATGGCCCACACCGCGTGCTCGCGCGACGACCCGACGCCGAACGAGGGTCCAGCGACCAGCACGCTCGCACCGGTGTAGCGCTCGTCGTTGAGCACGAAGTTGCGGTCGTCGCGCCAGGTTGCGAACAGACCCTTCTCGAAGCCGGTTCGCTCCACCCGCTTGAGCCATTCGGCGGGAATGATCTGATCCGTGTCGACGTCGCTGCGCTTCAGTGGGACGCCGCGGCCCGAGATGACATGAACTGCCTTCATCACACATCCTCCGGAGTTGCGAAGTGCCCGGCCACTGCGGTTGCGGCGGCGACGGCGGGCGAGACGAGATGGGTCCGGCCGCCGCGGCCCTGACGACCCTCGAAGTTCCGGTTGCTCGTGCTGGCCGAGCGTTCGCCCTGTGCCAGCTTGTCGGGGTTCATGGCGAGGCACATGCTGCAGCCGGGCTCTCGCCAGTCCGCACCGGCCGCTCGGAACACTTCGTGCAGTCCTTCGGCTTCTGCCTGTGCCTTCACGGCGTGGCTGCCCGGGACCACCATCACGCGGGGGACGGTGACCGTGCGACCCTTCATCACCGCGGCGGCAGCCCGGAGGTCCTCGATGCGGCTGTTGGTGCAGGACCCGATGAAGACGGTGTCGACCTTGATGTCGCGGATGGCGGTGCCGCCCTCGAGACCCATGTACTCGAGCGCACGGGCGATGGCGTCGCGTGCGGTGGGGTCGTCGACGCTGTCGGGTGAGGGCACGACGCCGTCGATCGAGATGACCTGTCCGGGGTTGGTGCCCCAACTGACCTGCGGGCGGAGCGTCGTCGCGTCGATGACGACCTCCTTGTCGAAGGTCGCGCCGTGGTCGGTGACGAGCGAACGCCAATCGGACACGGCCGCATCCCACTGGTCGCCCTTGGGTGCGTGCTCGCGTCCCTTCAGGTACTCGAACGTCGTGTCGTCGGGGGCGACGAGACCGGCCTTCGCGCCGGCCTCGATGCTCATGTTGCACAGCGTCATCCGGCCCTCCATGGAGAGCGCCCGGATCGCTGCACCGCGATACTCGATCACGTGGCCGATGCCGCCGCCGGTGCCGATGTGGCCGATGATGGCGAGCACGATGTCCTTTGCCGTGACGTCGGCGGGTGCGTCGCCGTCGATCGTGACGGCCATCCACTTGGGACGGGATTGCGGCAGGGTCTGGGTGGCGAGGACGTGTTCGACCTCGCTCGTGCCGATGCCGAATGCCAGCGCACCGAATGCGCCGTGGGTCGCCGTGTGGCTGTCGCCGCACACCACGGTCATGCCGGGCAGGGTGCGCCCCTGCTCGGGCGCGATGACGTGGACGATGCCCTGGCCGGGGTCGCCCATCGGGAAGTTGACGATGCCGAACTCGGCGGTGTTCTCGCGCAGCACTTCCACTTGGCGGGCCGAGATCGGGTCGGCGATCGGTTGGTCGATGTTCGCTGTGGGCACGTTGTGGTCCTCGGTCGCCACGGTCAGATCGGGACGTCGAACCGTGCGGCCGGTGAGCCGGAGCCCGTCGAAGGCCTGCGGGCTGGTCACCTCGTGGACGAGGTGCAGGTCGATGTAGATCAGGTCGGGCTCGTCGGGCGCGGCGTGCACCACGTGTCGGTCCCACACCTTCTGCGCCAGAGTTCTCGGAGGGCTGGTCATCGGCGTCTCACTTCCTGAGATAGCATTCCCGTTCATGGACAGTGTAGGCCGAACTTCCGTCACGCAGGTCGGCGTGTTGGACAAAGGGGTCGCGATCCTCCATGCGTTGGCGTCGGGTCCGCTGGATCTCGCCGGACTCCAGTCGGCCACCGACCTCCCGCGGGCGACGGCACACCGTCTGGCCGTGGCGCTCGAGGCACACCACCTCGTTCGCCGTGATGCGCAGGGACGCTTCTGCCTCGGCTTCGAGCTGATCCGGTTGGGTCGCCTGGCCGCCGAGGAGTTCCCGATGGCCGAGCTGGCGACGCCGGCACTGTCCGCGCTGCGCGATCGCACGGGCGAGAGCGTGCAGCTGTATGTCCGGGAGCAGGAAGCCCGTCGCTGCGTCGTGTCGTTGCGCAGCACCCATGCGCTGCAATGGATCGTCCCGATCGGTGCACTGCTCCCACTGGAGTTCGGGTCCGCGGGCCGGGTGCTCTCGGGTACCGAGGCTGCCCCGAACCTCGCCGAGAGCGTGGAGGAGCGTGAGCCCGGCGTGGCATCCGTCAGCGCGGCGGTCCGCGATCGCCAGGGTGTGGTGGTCGCAGCCGTGAGCATCAGCGGGCCGGTCGAACGCCTCAGCCGGACGCCGGCTGCTCGCTTCGGCGCCCTCGTCGAGGCTGCCGCGCACGAGGTGTCGGCTGCCATCGCCCGCTGAGGCAGATCTTGCCGATCTTCTCCGTCGGCGGTGCCCAGAGTGGGTGTGCACCCCTCCTGTGACCCGCCCACTGCTTCCCTGCCGCTCCGTCTCGCCCACTGGTTCGAGGCGCGACTGAACGAGACCCTCGACGCGCCCTTGCTCCGGCCGCGTCTCTACGGCCTGGAGGTCGTCGATCCCGCCGGGCTCGACGATCGCCTTCCATCGGCGGCACGGGTGACGTTCCTGCGCGACGCCCACGTCGAGTCGGCGTTGTTCGAGTACGACGACGCGCTGCGTGTGTCCGACTTCGACGCCGGAGCGATCGTCGCTCACCGATGGCTCGCGGTGGGCAGGCCCTCGGTGCGTCCCGGCGCATTCGCGGCCCGGCGACGGGCCCGAGTGGTGTCGGTCGTGATGGTCGAGGGAACGGCGCTGGTCGCCCGCTTCGACGACGATCCTGAAGTGGTGGTGCTGAGCTCGGCGGCGTGATCGATCAGTAGATCGCGACGAGGTCCATCACGATGACGACATCGGTCTGCGCCGGGAGGTTCAGCGGTGCGCTGCCCTGCCCGTCGAAGATCGTCGCGAACGGGACCTGGGCCTGCCGACGGCCGCCGACCTTCATGCCGTCGGCCATCCCGGTGACGCCAGCCGGGTGATGGAAGAGCGATGGCGAGGACTCAGCGCATCGGGAAGACGCTCGTGGTCCGTCGCAGTTGTGATGAGGTCGCTGGGGAGGGTGACATGGCACCCCCCACACCCCACGAACGCCGCCAGTGCGAGTGTCTGCCATTTGTGCGAGTGAGCACTCGCACCCCGGGGTAGGAGTACCCACTCGGACGGCACTGTGGCACTCGGACGGCACTGTGGCACTCGGACCGGTGCTGCCACACACCGTCGGTCCGACCATCTCGGCGACACACCGCTAGCGGGGAGGTGTGGGCAGGGGAGGGTGTTGGTGCGAGCGTGTGGTCCGCAACCAGTCCTGCTCCGCCTCGGCCATGGGCGTGCTCGGCGGCCCGCCGACGAACGGCCACAGCTCCTCGGCGATGCGGCGGTAGTTGCCGGTCGCGCGGAGGTCGCCGAGCAGGGCGTACAGGCCGAGGTTGATGCGCTGGATGAACACGAACGCCTTGGGCACGGTGGCGTACTGCGCGATCGGACTGGAGCGGTCGAACGTGTGGCGCACGATACGGCTGGAGTACTCGCTGCTCCAGGTGACGGGTTTGTCCTCGCGGACGCTCTCGTAGAACTGGCTGAAGTAGTCGGCCACTTCCTCGTCGGGTGCGGGGCATCCGGGACGGAGCATCCCGGCGCGCTCGAGGATGCGACGGAACTCAGGCCCGTCGTGGTCGTAGGCGGCGGCCTTGACCATTCCGATGAAGGTGGCCATCTCGTCGTCGCTGAAGTGCTTGACCAGACCGAAGTCGAGGAACGTCACCCTGCCGCCGCCGTGGAACAGGTAGTTGCCCGGATGCGGGTCTCCGTTGAAGGAGTGCATCCCGTACAGGCTGCGGAACACGAAGCGGAACAGGCATTCGGCCACGAGGTCGCGCTCGTCCTGTGGCCACGCCAGCATCTCCTGCCAGGTGGCGCCGGCGACGAGTTCGCTGGTGATGACGTGGCTGCTGCTCAGCTGCGGTAGCACGTCGGGAACGTGGATGAACGGGTGGCCCCGGTAGTGATCGGCGAAGCGCTGCTGGTTGGTGGCCTCGAGCCGGTAGTCGAGCTCCTCGGTGAGACGCTCGTTGATCTCGGCGACCATCTCGTCGGGATCAAGTCCGCCGAAACCCTGCTTGAGGATCAGGCCCAACAGGTCGGCGTTCTTGAGATCCGTGGCGACCGCCTCCGCGACGCCGGGGTACTGCACCTTCACCGCCACCGCACGCTCCAGGCCGGTGGCCGGATCGATGACGACGGCGCGATGCACCTGCCCGATGCTGGCCGAGGCGATCGGATCCGGATCCCATTCGACGAACAGCACCTCGGGGCGGGCACCGAGCTCGCGTTCGATGACCTGGGCGGCCAGTTCGCCGCTCATCGGCGGAGCGTCGGACTGCAGTTGGGCGAGAGCAGCCCGCACCGGTGCCGGCAGGCCCTCGTCGATGTAGCTCGCCATCTGACCGAGCTTCATCAGCGCGCCCTTCATGTTGCCGAGTCGCTCGGCCACGGCCTCGGCGGTCTTCAGTTCGCGGGCGCGATCGAGCTCGACGCGGCGCTCGGCGCCGGCGAACAGCTTGCGAGCCGCAGTGCCCGCATAGTTGGCTCCCACCGTCGCGCCGAGACGAACGACGTCAGCGTTGCGCTGGGTGCGGCTGGTGCGCAGGTGGTGGGTGGCTCGGCGGCGGAGGAGGAACGCGACGAGTCCGAGACCGGTCGTGGTCACGAGCGCGACCAGACCCGCCCAACGGCGACCGGTCATACGCGGTTGCCGATGCGTTCGACCACGGAGCCGACGGCTCGGAGCAGCGTCGGCACGAACCGGTCCGGGTTGGCCGCGACCGAGTCGTGGTCGCCGTCGACGCGGTAGGCCTCCGCCCGGTGGATGCCTTCGAACAGGCGCACCTGGCGGCGGACCGGCACCACGCGGTCGCGCATGGTGATCACCACCGAGGTCGGTACGTCGATCTCGTCGATCCACTCTCGTGAGTTGAACTTGCCGATCGAGCGTCCGGCCTGGAGCACCGTGCGCCAGTCGTGCAGCGACGCCTCCTGGATCGCCCACGGCTCCCATTCGTCGCTCTTGCGCTGGAGGTAGAACTGCTCGGTCAACCACTGACGGGTCTGCACCGGGGTCAGTCGGGCGAGCGCCGCCATGCCGGACAGCCCGATGAAGCCGAGCTTCTCCTCGCGTGAGGTGAGGAAGTACGGCGCGGTCGCGCACAGCACCAGGCCGTCGACGCGTGCCGCGTGTCGCCGCCAGACGAGTTGGGCGATCGGTCCGCCCATGGAGTAGCCGATGGGGATGACCTGTCCGATCCCCAGTTCGTCGCATGCGGCGATGGCGTCGTCGGCGCAGTCCTCGAGCCGGAACGTCTTCTTGGAGCGGATCCCGCGTCCGTGGCCGCGGTGATCGAGCGCGACGACGCGGTAGTGCTGCGAAAGGGGCTGGTAGCAGGTGAACCAGTTGAGATCCGACGTCGCGGTCCAGCCGTGCAGCAGCAGCACCGTGGGTGCACCGGGAGGCCCCTGCATCGTGCGGACGAACGTGGTGCCGCGACCGGGCAGCTCCAACGCCGCGCCGTGCGGCAGCGGCGGCGGTGCGACGCCGGCGGCCGGGTCGGCAGGTGCCGTCACTCGGCGAGCTCCACCTTCAGCACCTGGACGCGCAAGACGCCGTTGGGTGCCTGGTACTCGACCCAATTGCCCTCGGCCGCGCCGAGGAGGGCGGCCCCGAGCGGCGAGCTGGGGCTGACGACGTCGAGGTCGCCGACCCGCTCTTCGGGGTGGCCGACCAGGTAGCGCTCTGCGAGGTCGGGTGTGTCGCCTTCGTACATGAGGGTGACGACGGTCCCGGCGGCGACCGTGCCGTCGTCGCCGGATTCGATGATCTCGGCGTTCTCGATGAGGTGCTCGAGCTGGCGGATTCGGCCCTCCATGTGGCCCTGCTCGTCCTTGGCCGCGTGGTAATCGCCGTTCTCGGACAGGTCGCCCATGAGACGTGCCGTCTCGATCTTGTTCGCGACCTCGATGCGGCCGCGGGTGCTGAGGTCGTAGTGCTCGGCCTGCAGCCGTTCGAAGGCGGCGCGGGACAGTTGGTGACTCGCCATAGGGAGGCCGAGCCTAGCGGCGGTCCGCGCGGGCTCGATATGCGCCCGGGGTCATGCCCACGGCGCGTTGGAACTGCCGGGTGAACGAGCTCTGGTCGTAGAACCCGCACTCGCCGGCGATCGCAACGAGAGAGAGGTCGGTGTCGTCGAGCCGGCGAACGGCCTCATCGAGACGGGTGCGTATGAGCAGCTGCTTGGGGGACATGCCCACGACGCGACGGAGCGCCCGCTCGAGCTGGGTGGCCGACAGACCTGCCGCCGCGGCGAGATCCACGACTTTCAGCGGTTCCGCGTACCGGCGACGAGCGACGTCGATGGCCGCCTGGAGGTTCGCATGGTGGCGGTCGACGGATTCGCCGGTGTGCAGGTCGTAGCTGACCGCGACGATGCCGATGACCGCCCCCGCTTCGTCGGCGAGGCGGGTCTTGCTGGTCACGTACCACCCTCGGCTGCCGTCGGGTCGGAGGATCATCTCCAGCTCGTTGCGAATGGGCTGGCCCGTGGCCAGCAGGAGCGCATCCTGCGCCTCGTAGGTGGCGGCGAGGTCGTCGGGGAAGAATTCGGCGGCGGTGCGACCGAGCACCGCTGCCACCGGACGACCCGCGCGTTCGGCGAACGCCTGGTTGATGGCCAGGTACCGGCCACCCGGATCCTTGACGCAGAACATGACGTGGGGCACCCCGGCGAAGACATCGGCGAGCGCGGCGACCACGGGGTTCACCGCCCCATCTTGCCCGCGTTGTACTTCTGCGACGCACGGTCGGCGCGATCGATGCAAGACCCCGGGGAGTTGAGTGGAGGTGTGACCGATCCCGCGCCTCCATCCGCCGTCGCCGCGGCGATCCGTCGCGCCGACCAACTCCTGTCCGCCTCGTTGGAAGGGGCCACCATCCTCGAGCGCCGACGACAGCGTCGGCTGGCGCCGGTCGTCGACGACGAGCAACTGCGGTCCCTCACGTTCGCCCTCACCGACGAGGTCTTGCGGTTCGACGACGACCATCGCGCCGCGTCGCGCTTTCGGGCGATCGTCGACGAGGTGGGCGTGCCGGACACGCTCGGGGTCCTGGATCGCCTACAGCTCCGCGTCGGTGCATGGCTGTCGAAGCCGCTGCCGCGGGTGGTGATGCCCCTCCTGCGCTCGCGCATCGTGCGGGAGAGCAACGGCGTCGTGCTGAGCGCGGACGATCCCGCATTCGCCCGGCACGTGGCTCGGCGTGAGACCGCCGGCTTCGCGCTGAACGTGAACGTGCTGGGGGAGGCGATCCTCGGCGACGCAGAGGCCGACGAGCGGATGCGACAGGTCCGCGAGCGGATCCGTCGAACCGATGTCACGTACGTGTCGCTGAAGATCTCGGCCGTGGTGGCCAACCTCGACGTGCTCGCGTTCGACGACTCCGTTCGACGCATCTCCGATCGACTGCGCGTCCTCTACCGCGACGCGACATCCGCTGTCCCGCGCACCTTCGTCAACCTCGACATGGAGGAGTACCGCGATCTGCCACTGACACTGGCGGCGCTGCAGCACGTGCTCGACGAACCGGAGTTCTCGAACGTCGATGCCGGTGTCGTGCTGCAGGCGTACCTGCCCGACTCGCACGGCGCGTGCGAGCGGCTGTGCGAATGGGCGACCGCTCGTCGCGCCCGCGGTGGTGGTCGACTGAAGATCCGCATCGTGAAGGGGGCCAACCTCGCGATGGAGCGGGTGGAGGCGGAGCTGCACGGGTGGCCGCAGGCCCCCTATGCCACCAAGGCCGAGGTGGACGCCAGCTTCAAGCGGCTGGTCACCTCGGCGCTCGACGTCCGATGGGCGTCGGCCATCACCGTCGGATTGGCCAGCCACAACTTGTTCGACGTCGCCTGGGCGATGGGGCTCCCCGAGATCGACCGGGTGGAGTTCGAGATGCTCGAGGGAATGGCACCCGCCCAGGCCCGCGCCCTTCGCGCGCAAGTCGGCGCCGTGCTGCTCTACGCACCGGTGGTGCGACACGATGAGCTCGCCGCGAGCATCGCGTACCTGTCACGACGTCTCGACGAGAACACCTCCTCCGACAACTTCCTTCGCTCGCTGTTCACGCTGCGCCCGGGTTCGGCGGATTGGTTCGACCAACGTGACCGGTTCGTGGCCGCAGTCGCTGCGATCGACGCCGTGGACGTCACCAGCCGTCGGCTCCAAGACCGATCGCGACGGGTGGACGCAGATGGGGGCGAGCTCGACGTGTTCGAGAACGCCCCCGACACGGACTGGACACGAGCGGTCAACCGGCGCTGGATCCTGGCCGCGATGGACGACGTGGAACTTCCGTCGTTCGACTTCGTGGACTCCGTCGCCGGCATCGACGCCGTCGTCGCTGACGCTCGCCAGGCCGCGGCCGAGTGGGCGATGTCATCGCTCGATGATCGTCGCAAGCTGCTGGCCGCGATCGCCGACGAGATGGAGGAGCGCCGCGGCCGAACACTCGCGGTGATGGCGCAGACGGCGTGCAAGACCGTCGCCGAAGGGGACCCGGAGGTCTCCGAGGCGGTCGACTTCGCCCGCTACTACGGATGGTGCACACGCGACCTCGGTGCCCGCATCGAGCGCGGCCGTCAGTTCACCCCTCACGGTGTCGTCCTGGTCGCCTCGCCCTGGAACTTCCCCTACGCGATCCCGGCCGGTGGGGTGTTCGCCGCGCTCGCCGCCGGCAACGCCGTCATCCTGAAGCCCGCACCTGAGGTTCGCGAGGTCGCGTACGAGTTGGCCTCGCAGCTGTGGCGGGCGGGTGTGCCCCGTCACCTCGTCCAGTTCGTCGCGTGTGCGGATGACGAAATCGGGCGTCATCTGGTCACCCACGAAGGTGTCGACACGGTCGTGCTCACCGGGGCGTGGGAGACGGCTCAACTGTTCCGCTCGTGGAAGCCTTCGATCCGTGTGATGGGGGAGACGAGCGGGAAGAACGCGCTCGTGATCACGGCCGCTGCCGACGAGGATGCCGCGATCCGGGATCTTGTTCGTTCGGCGTTCGGCCATGCGGGACAGAAGTGCTCGGCGGCGAGCCTGGCAATCGTCGAGGCGTCGGTGTACGACGATACGAACTTCCTGCGCCGCCTCGCTGATGCCGTCCGCAGTGTGCGCGTCGGGGTCGCCACGGAACTGGCCACCATGATGGGACCGATCGTGGGTGCGCCGTCGCCGAAGTTGGAGCGGGCGCTGGCGACCCTGGACACAGGGGAGCGGTGGCTCGTCGAGCCTCGATGCGTCGACTCCGAGCGCCACCTGTGGTCCCCCGGTGTCCGCCTGGGTGTGGCCCCCGGTTCGTGGTTCCATCGGACCGAGTGCTTCGGTCCCGTGCTCGGCCTCGTTCGCGCCCGAGATCTCGACCACGCGATCGAACTGCAGAACGGCGTCGAGTACGGCCTGACCGGCGGCATCCACTCACTCGACGAGCATGAGGTCGCGCACTGGCTCGATCGCGTGGAGGTCGGGAACGCCTACGTCAATCGGCACATCACGGGAGCCATCGTGCAGCGCCAGCCGTTCGGGGGCTGGAAGCGTTCGTCGGTCGGGTGCGGTCCGAAGGCCGGTGGGCCGTTCTACGTCGAGGCGTTCGGGACATGGCGCCTCGGTCCCGACGCGGTGGAGGACGACGATGACGTGTTCGCCAGCGTCTGGCGCGAGCACTTCCTTGTTGAACACGACCCCTCCGGGCTTGCCTGCGAGCGCAACACCCTTCGGTACCGTCCGCTCCCCGCAATCGGCATCTACGTCGCGCCCGATGCGGATCCGGCCGCAGTGGCCATCGTCGACCGAGCACTGCGCACGATGGGGCGGCTCCGCCACGATGTGGCCAGACCGGACACCGCCGGCCTCGATCGCGTGCGCGTCATCGGGTCGCTGACCGACGAACAGTTCGCCGCCTGTCGTGCACTCGAGGTGGAGGTCGACCTGGTGCAACCGGTCGCCGACGCGATGGTGGAACTGCGCCGGTGGGTGCGCGAGCAGGCGATCAGCCACACTCGCCACCGACACGGACGTTTGCTCGACTGACGGTCACGGACGGTACGTTTGGGACCCTTATGGCACATCGCATTGCAGTCATCGGTGGCGACGGGATCGGCCCCGAGGTCACCAGGGAAGCCCTCAACGTCGTGCGCGCCGCCGGCGTGGAGATCGAGACTGTCGAGTTCGATCTCGGCGGGAGCCGGTACCTCCGCGACGGCGAGATCCTCAGTGACGAGGTGCTGCAGGAGCTGCGCGGCTTCGATGCGATCCTGCTCGGTGCTGTCGGCACGCCGGAGGTGCCGCCGGGGATCATCGAGCGCGGCCTGCTCCTCAAGATGCGCTTCGACCTCGACCTCTACGTGAACCAGCGGCCCTTCGTCGGGACCGCGCCGGGCGGCAGCGTGCCCCACGACTTCGTGGTCATCCGCGAGAACACCGAAGGTTCGTACGCCGGCGAGGGCGGACTGCTCCGCAAGGGCACGCCACATGAGGTCGCCACGCAGGGGTCGGTCAACACGCGAATGGGTGCCGAGCGGGCCATCCGCTATGCGTTCGAGCTGACGATGACGCGTCGCAAGCACCTCACGTTGGTGCACAAGACCAACGTGCTCACGTTCTCGGGCGACCTCTGGCAGCGAGCGTTCAACGACGTCGCGGCCGAGTACCCGGAGGTGACCACCGCGTACAACCACGTCGACGCGGCGTGCATCTACTTCGTGCAGGACCCGCACCGCTACGACGTGATCGTGACCGACAACCTGTTCGGTGACATCCTCACCGACCTCGGCGGCGCGGTGAGCGGTGGGATCGGTCTGGCCTCGTCGGCCAACCTCAATCCGGCCCGAACCGGTCCGAGCATGTTCGAGCCCGTCCACGGATCCGCTCCCGACATCGTCGGTACGGGCAAGGCCAACCCGACCGCAGCGGTGCTGTCGGCGGCGCTGATGCTCGACTTCCTGGGTGAGTCCGCAGCGGCCGACCGCATTCGGGCCGCGTGCGCCGTGCCTGTTGGCGGCACCACCCGGGAGATCGGTTCCCAACTCGCCGCAGCTGTGGCACCCTGATCCCTTCGAACCTCGGCTCCGGAGCCGTCTGCGCCGCGCCATTACAGTTCGTCGACCTCTCGAAAGGGCACTGATGCCGATCACCACCACTCCCAAGATCTGGATGAACGGGGAACTCGTCGACTGGGACAAGGCCCAGATCCACGTGCTCACCCACACCCTGCACTACGGCACGGGTGTTTTTGAGGGCATCCGGGCCTACGAGACCGCCGACGGACCGGCGGTGTTCCGTCTCACCGACCACATCGTTCGCTTGCACGACTCGGCGAAGATCCTGGGGATGGAGATCCCGTACACGGTCGACGAGCTGGTCCAGGCCACGAAGGACACCGTCGCCAGTACCGGGCTGCCGAGTTGCTACATCCGTCCGATCGCTTACTACGGCTACGGAGAGATGGGGCTGAACACCCTGCCGTGTCGTGTCGACGTCGCCATCGCCTGCTGGCCGTGGGGCGCCTACCTGGGCGACGACGCGGTCGCCAAGGGTGTCCGGATGAAGATCTCCTCGTGGACCCGTCACGACCACAACACCATGCCGCCCGCGGCGAAGACGGTCGGCAACTACGTGAACAGCTCGCTCGCCAAGGTGGAGGCGCTGCGCGCCGGGTACGACGAGGCGATCATGCTCGCTCCCAACGGACTCGTCGCCGAGTGCACCGGCGAGAACATCTTCGTGTCCCGCCACGGCACGCTGTTCACCCCGCCGCTGTCGGCCGGCGCGCTGGAGGGCATCACGCAGAGCTCGGTCTCGCGCATCGCTCGGGATCTCGGCCTCGACGTGCAGGTCGGCAACATCGCCCGCAGCGACCTGTACATCGCCGACGAGATCTTCGTGTGTGGCACCGCGGCCGAAGTGAGCTCGGTGAATTCGGTCGACGATCGCGTCGTTCCGTGCCCGGGACCCGCCACGACGGCCATTGCCGAGGTGTACGCCGCGGCCGTGCGCGGTCAGGACGAGCGCTACACCGATTGGTGCGAACTGGCCGTGTGACCCGGTCGGTGTCGTCGCCGCTCGATCAGGCGACCAGCATCCGCTCCAGGCGCGGCATCTGGTGTCGGGCCATGACGTGGCGTTCGCCGTCGATGGTGAGGTCGGCCGAGACGATGCGGGGAGTGGCGACGACTGCGTCGGGCTGGACTGCAGCGACGAGGTGAGTCGGCTTGGCGATGACCCGGCTCGAGTCGAGCAGGAGCACGCGAGTGGGGGTCCGGGCGATGAACCGGAAGTCGGTGCCGATGTTCATGCCCAGACCGAACCCGACGAGCGCTCCCGCGAATGCGAAGAATCCGGGTTGCCCCGTGGCCCCGAATCCGATCAGGAACCCGATGACGGTGCCGATGGCGACGGCGGGCCAGTGCCACGGCTTGCGGCGGACGATGAAGATCGCATCGACCACGGGCTCGTCCGCGAGGCGACCGGCCCGATCGAGCATGCGTGTCTGTGAGGACATCCTTCAGCGCCCCGACTCGTCGTCGTGCGACATCCGGCTCCGGCTCATCCACTCACCCTAATCAGGCGCGAAACCATGCCGCCCGCCGCTCATGCTGGCCGCTCCTGCTGGCCGCTCAGCGGACCCAAGGGCGCGAAAATGGGCGTTCGTGACACCATTTCGCGCCCATGGGCCTGAAATGGTGCGTGTGTGACATGGTCCCGCGCCCATGGGTGGGGAGGGGGACTGGAGGGGGACCCGGGGAGGACTCGACTCGACTCGACTCGACTCGACTCGACGACTCGACCGCTCCGGCCGTCAGCGGGGACTCGACCGCTCGGGGCCACGGGGCCAAAGGCCCAGCGGGGCCAAAAAGCGAAGCGCCCCGGGCTGCGCTGCTGGCCGAGGCCTGCGCGCCGCCCGGGGCGACTTCTGGGATGGAGGGTGATCCACCATCGATCGATCTTGGGGCGTTAGCCTTCCGCTCGACCAATGTCATCGCCCGTCAGAGCTTGCGCTCTGGCGGGCGATCCCTTTTGTCCTCGTCTTCCCCGGTTGCCCGGTTCGTCCTCCGACGTGAAGCCGTTGCGCTTCGCCGCCCTCCGGTTGCCCGGCTGGCAGCTCCGACGCCCCGACCGCTGGCTCGGCGTCCTCGGTTGCCCGACTGGCCTCCCCAGCCCCTCACTGGCTCCCCCGAAGGTTCGCAGCTCGGATCAGGATCATCCTCCGACCAACACCGCTTTCCACCTCGTGAACCCGGTTGGCCCTCCGACTCCCCTCCACCGCCATTGCTGGCTGCTTCGGTTCCTCGGCACCGTTCCTCGGGTTCCGGTTGGCGTTGCGCTTGCCGGTACGGAGCTCACTCTGCACCCGCCGTTTCACCAGGTCAAGAGGCTTTTTTCGAACTCACAGGGTTAACCACAGAGAAACCCGGTTACCCCCAGAAGTTTCTTGTTCATCCACCGTTCGCACACAGGTTGTGCACAGGCAACACGTTGACGCGGCCGAGATTTGCAGGTTGAATGACGCCCGTGACGTCGCGCGACATCCTCCCTTTCGCATCTGCGATCATCATCATTTGCTAGCGCACCTCGGCCCCATGCCGATGTGCGCTCCGAGCCGCCCCTTCGGGCGGCTCTTTCATTTCTCCGGAAAGGCGATCCCCACGTGAACACGAATCAGGACGAACTCGGCGAGCACGGACTCGGGCACGACCCGGTCGAGGTGTTCGACACGACCTTGCGCGACGGACTCCAGGTGGAGGGCGTGTCGGCGACGGTCGACGACAAGCTGCGCATCGCCGAGCAGCTCGATCACCTCGGTGTGCACTTCATCGAGGGCGGCTGGCCGGGTGCCAACCCGAAGGACGTGGAGTTCTTCGCCCGTGCCGCCACCGAGTTGCGCCTCACCTCGTCGACGATGGTCGCGTTCGGCAGCACGCGGCGGCCGCGTGGCAAGGTCGACGACGACGCCACGCTGCGCAACCTGCTCGATGCCAACACCAGCGCCGTCTGCATCGTCGCCAAGAGCTGGGATTACCACGTGCTCGAGGCGTTGCAGACGACGCTCGACGAGGGCGCCGCGATGATCGCCGATTCCGTCGAGTTCCTGCACGGGGCGGGGCGAATGGTGATGGTCGACCTCGAGCACTTCTTCGACGGATACAAGCGCAACCCCGAGTTCAGCCTGCGGGCGATCGAGGCTGCCGTCGTGAAGGGTGCGAGCCACCTCGTGCTCTGCGACACCAACGGCGGGTCGCTGCCCCACGAGGTGTCCGCGATCGTGGCCGATGTTCGCCGTCACGTGGGCGGCGACGCGATCATCGGGATCCATTGCCACGACGACACCGGCTGCGCGGTCGCCAACTCGATGGCGGCGGTGCTGGCCGGCGCTCGACACGTGCAGGGGACGCTGAACGGGCTTGGCGAACGCACGGGAAACTGCAACCTCACCACGGTGATCCCCAACCTGCAGATCAAGCTCGGGATGCCCTGTCTGCCCGAGGGGCGCATCGAGCGTCTCACGGCGGTGAGCAACCACGTCGCCGAGGTGCTCAACCGCCCGCTCAATCCGCAGGCCCCGTACGTCGGCTCGTCCGCGTTCGCCCACAAGGCCGGGTTGCACGTGAGCGCGATCAAGCGGGCCAAGGACGCCTATGAGCACGTCGATCCGGAGCTCGTCGGCAACGGCACCCGGTTCGTCGTCAGCGAGATGGCCGGGCGGGCCACGATCGAAATGAAGGCCGACGAGCTCGGTCTTCCGATGGACGGTCCCGCTGTCAACCAGGTCATCGACGACCTCAAGCGTCTCGAACACGAGGGTTATCACTTCGAGGCTGCCGACGCGTCGCTCGAACTGTTGATGCGCCGCGCTGCCGGGTGGGAGCAGAAGTTCTTCCGAGTGGAGAGCATGCGGGTCATCACCGACGAGCTCCCCAACGGCGAGTTCACCACAGAGGCCACCGTCAAAGCGTGGGTCGGCGAGCTCCGTCAGGTGCACACGGCGGAGGGCAACGGTCCGGTGAACGCGATCGACACCGCGCTGAGGTCCTCGCTCGCCGAGGCGTATCCGCAGCTCGATCGAGTGCACCTCACGGACTACAAGGTCCGGATCCTCGACGGTGCCACGGCGACCGGAGCCATCACGCGGGTCCTCATCGACTTCACCAACGGTGAGCGCAGCTGGACCACCATCGGCGTCAGCAGCAACATCATCGAGGCGTCGTGGCGTGCCCTGGAGGAGGGCCTCGTGTACGGGCTGTTGCACGCGGCCGCCTGAATGCCAGACTGAGCGGGCTATGGCTGCTCCGAAGTTCGCTCCCACACCCGCGCTCGACGATGCTCGTGCCTACTCCTCGCCCGAAGTGGTCCCCGAATCATGGACTCCGAACCGGCCCGGTGACCTCGATGGCTTCCAGCCCAGCGGTGATCAGCTCGGCTACCAGGGCCCCGACCAGGGCTTCGGCATCAAGATCGCCAACGGCTTCGCCGACCGCCTTCAGTTGCAGCCGGGTGAGCACGCGAGCGACGTGCTCAAGGGGTGCATCGGAGTGGGTCTGCGCCGGGCGTCGATGTTCAGCCGGGCGCCCGTCGTCCACGACTTCACCATCGCGTTCACGATCTTCGGGTTCCTCGACCCGGCACCTCCTGCGGCGCTGGTGGCCGCGCGACTGCCGTTGTTCGCCGGCCTCGGACACGGTCAGCACTACACCGAGGCCCGGCGACTCGTCGACCTGGTGCCCGCGGCCACGCTCCGGATGACCCCGGCGCAGGTCGCCGCGGCATTCCCCGCCCAGTGGCAGGAACTCGTCGGACTGTGAGCGGCGGCGGCGCGCAGCCCATCACCCTCACCGAGGAGCAGCACGAGTTCCGCAGGGTCATGCGCCAGTTCTGCGAGGACAAGATCGCACCGAACGCGGCCGAGGTCGATCGCAACGCCGAGTTCTCCTGGGAGAACTTCGAAGCGCTGAAGTCGATGGAGCTCACCTCGTTGAGCTACCCGGTCGAGTACGGGGGCGCCGGTGCATCGATCGTCGATCAGGCGATCGTGGCCGAGGAGATCTCTCGGGTCTGCGTCTCGACGAGCCTGTCGTTCCTCATCTCCAAGTTGGGCATGCTGCCGGTCATCAACTTCGGCAGTCACGAGCTGAAGTCGACCTACATTCCTCGGATCTGCAGCGGCGAGAGCCAGTGCAGTTATGCGCTGAGCGAACCTGATGCGGGCAGCGACGTCGCCTCGATGACGACGAAGGCCCATCGCGACGGTGACGACTGGGTGATCTCGGGGACGAAGTGCTGGATCACCAACGCCGGCATCAGCGATCTCTACACCGTGTTCGCCCGCACCTCCGACGATCGTCACAAGGGCATCACGGCGTTCCTCGTGGAGGCCGAGTGGGGTGTGCAGATCGACAAGCTCGAGCACAAGCTCGGCATCAAGGGCTCGCCGACCGGAGTGATCCGTCTCGACGGGGTTCGGGTTCCCGATCGCAACCGGATCGGCGAGGTCGGCGAGGGTTTCCCGATCGCGATGCACACCCTCGACCGCAGCCGACCGACCATCGGCGCGCAGGCGGTCGGCGTGGCGCAGGGCGCTCTGGACTACTCCGTCGGCTACATGAAGGATCGGCGGACCTTCGGGCGGCCGCTCTCGGACAATCAGGGCTTGCAGTGGATGGCGGCGGACTGTGCGATGCGGATCGAGGCTGCGCGGGGGCTCGTGTACCGAGCCTGCGCGATCGCCGACGAGGGCGATCCCCGTGGAGAGCTGTCGATGGCGGGGGCGATGGCCAAGTGCTTCGCCAGCGATGTGGCCATGCAGGTCACGACCGACTGCGTGCAGTTCCTCGGTGGCTACGGCTTCACCAGTGAGTTCCCCGTCGAGCGGATGATGCGTGACGCGAAGATCACCCAGATCTACGAAGGCACCAACCAGATTCAGCGCATGGTGATCGCCAAGAAGCTGTTCAGCTAGCGGTTTCTGTCCATCTGGTGTTGCTTTGCGTTGTTTGGTTCGAGGCTCGCCCCTGGACTCCGGCGACTGAACCCGGAGCGGCCGCATCTGGGCAGAGATTTTCCCGGCGAATTCAAGCGGTGGCCGCGACAAGCTCTGCGAATCGTTCGGCTGGAGTATCCCACATGAGGGTTTTGCGGGGGCGCCCGTTCAAGAGGGCGGCGATCTCGTCGAGTTCGTCTTGGGTGTGCACGGACAGGTC
>JBBQTC010000032.1:0-42834 GCA_038234785.1 Acidimicrobiales bacterium | reverse complement strand
AGAGCCGACAGGTCGGGTATCCAACCCCTGGATCGTGACACGGCCTCGGCCCACTGGTCGCGATCGAGTCGGGTGGTGGGTTCCACGGCGGCCCGAGGCTGCCACGCATCGGCGATGTCGTCGAACGAGCTCCAGACGCCCACGGCCAGGCCGGCGAGGTAGGCGGCGCCGACGGTGGTGGCCTCGGTGTGGCGAGACACCTCGACCGGCTTCCCCGTGGCGTTGGCGAGTGCCTGGACGAACGTGGGGTTCTCGCTCATCCCGCCGTCGATGCGCAGCACCGGCACGACCTGTCCGGTGTCGGCCTCGGCGGCGGCGACGAGGTCGGCCCCACGATGGGCAACGCCTTCGAGCACCGCCCGCGTGATCTGCGGACGGCCACTTCCGCGAGTGAGCCCGAGCAGCGTGCCGCGGGCGCCGTAGTCCCAGAACGGTGTGCCCAGACCCATCAGGGCGGGCACGTAGACCACGCCGTCGCTGGTCTCGCACTGGGCGGCCACGTCGTGGCTCTCGGCGGGGTCGGCGAGCACACCGAGGTCGGTGACCAGCCATTCCACGTTCGTACCCGCCGACAGCATGATCGCTTCTGCACCCCACGTGAGCCGGCCGTCACGGCTCCAGCACACGATCGGGAACGTGCCCTCGGACGTGCGGTGGCCGGTGTCGGGTGCGCCTCGGTCGGTGCACATGTCGAGCATGCCGCCGGTTCCGAAGGTGATCTTCGCCTGCCCGGGGCGCACACAGCTCTGACCGATGAGGCTGCCCTGCTGGTCGCCGACGAGCGCAGCGAGCGGCGGTGCGCCCGGCAGCGCCGTGGCTTCACCGATGACGCCGGAGGTGTCGACGAGCGTGGGCAACATGGACATCGGGACGCCGAGCGCGTCGCACGCCGTGGACGACCATCCGGTCGCATCGTGGCGGAGGAGTCCGGTGACGGCCGCGTTGGAGTGATCGGTGGCGTGGACGGTGCCGTTGGTGAGAATCCACGCGATCCAGGAGTCGACCGTGCCGAAGCACAGGTCGCGGGAACGGTCCGGGTCGAAGGTGTTGAGCAGCCATGCCGCCTTGGTGGCCGACTGGTTGGGCGCGAGCGCCAGACCGTGCTGCGCCTTGGCGGTGATGCAGTCGAGCACGGTCCGAAGGTCCTGCCAGCCGAGGCCTGGGCCGATCGGCTCGCCCGTCGCCCGGTCCCAGACGATGGTGCTGGCCCGCTGGGCGGTGACACCCACCGCCTCGACCGGGCCGGAGTCGGCCAGGGCGCGTTGAGCGACCTCGAGCACGGCCGCGGCCATCGCCGTTGCGTCGAACTCGACGAGACCGGGGAACGGCGTGACCGGCGGGAACGCTCGGTAGTGGAGCCCGGTGATCTCGCCGTCGGGGCGAGCGACGCCCGCTCGCAGTCCCGAGGTGCCGACGTCGATGACGAGCACGCTCATGTTCGGCCCTTTCCGCTCGGCACGAAGCCGCGCTTGCGCAAGATGCTGCCGAGCCCTCCGCCCACCAGCCCCGCGAACAATACGGCGGTGAACGTGAAGAAGATGCCGAGCCAGCGCACGTCGCCGCCACGGAACAACTTGACAACCACGAAGACGGTCTGGGCGGCGAGGTAGGTGCCGCCGGCACAGACCATCCCATGGAGCAGCGGCAGCCTGCGATCCTGTGTCCACGCTGCGATGCCCGCACCGAGGGTGAAGCCGCCGAGCGCGGCCAGCCAGAGGACCGAGACGAAGGGGGAGTGCGAGTCGTGATCGGCGAGCAGCCGAGCGCCGATCGAGAACGGGACGGCAAACACCAACGCCACCGAGCCCCCCTGGCGCAATGCCGCGCGATCGAGTGCGGTCGTCATGGCCAGCGCACCTCTCCGAACGGCGAGGACAGGCCCATCTTGCCGGGGTTGAGGATCCCCTTCGGGTCCATTGCGTCCTTCACCGCCTGCAACACGGGCAGCGCCGAACCGAGTGCGGCGGGCACGAAGCGGGCGCGGTTGAGCCCCACGCCATGGTGATGTGAGAGGTTGCCGCCGGCGGACAGCACCGCCCGCTGACCTGCGTCCCACAGTGCGATGTAGGTGGCGTCGATCTCGTCGGCCGGCGGCGTGGCGGCGAACGTGAAGTAGAGGCACGCCCCGTCGAGGTAGCTGTGGGACAGGTGACAGGTGGCCGCACGAGCGTGGGGAACCGCCAGCATCGCCGCTCGCACCGAGTCGAAGATGTGGGGGAGCGCAGCCCACGGCGCAGCGATCTCCATCGTGTCGACCACGAACCCCTTGCGAGTGAGTGCCTGGAGGGCGCTGGTGTCGTTGCGGTGGTGCATCCACTGCTCGACGAGGTCGTCGCCGAGGGGTCGAGCGTCCGCGCATTCGTCGGCAACGACGGCCATGGTCGCGTCGACGATCGTCGCGTCGCCTTCGTCGAGCACGAGAACGACGCAATAGCTGCCGTCGGCACCCTGGCCGCGTTGGCTCTCCGCCGCGTCGTAGAGCCGGAGCACCGCGGGGGTGGCGCCCCTGCGGAGGGTGCGTCGACAGGCCTCGAGTCCGTCCTCGAAGCGCGCGAACGCATACGCGGCGCGGCGCTCGGCAGAGGGCACGGGGTGGGCCTTGAGCCAGACGCGGGTGACCACCCCGAGGGTGCCTTCGCTCCCCACGAAGAGCTGCGTCAGATCGGGGCCCTGCGCACCCGCGGGAAACCCGCCGGTGCGGATCACCGAACCGTCGGCCATGACCACTTCGAGCCCGGCCACGATCTGTTCGATCTTGCCGTAGCGGGTGCTGTACTGGCCGGCGCCCCGACAGGCGACCCAACCACCGACCGTCGCGATGTCGAAGCTCTGTGGGAAGTGCCCGACCGTGAGCGAGTGGTGCTCTCGCAGTTCGCGTTCGAGGTCCGGACCGAATGTGCCGGCCCACGTCTCCACGATGCCCGAGATCTCGTCGACGGCGACGACACCCTGAAGGGCGGACATGTCGAGCAGGACTCCGCCGAAGGCAGGGATCGAAGCGCCCAGGACACCGCTGCGGCCGCCGGCAGCGGTGACGGGGACCCCCGCATCGTTGCATCGGCGCAGCACCTCTGCCACCCGTTCGGTCGTGGTGGGGCGAGCGACGACCGCGGCGCGTTGGAGCACCTCACCGCGCAACGCCCAGTGCATCGCCAGCGGCCACCAGTCACGGCTTGCGTCGGCGACCTCGATCTCGTCGGTGACGATCGGGCATGCGGCCGCGAGCGCCTCGACGAAGCCGGCGGGAAGCGCTGGAGCGTCGCCGAGTCGCGTCGAGGTGCCGGTGAGTTCGATGGGTTGGGTCGGTGCGGTCACTGGGTGATGCTCCCGGTCGTTGGGGTCGTCGTTGGGGTTGTCGTTGGGGTCGTCGTGTGCGCAGCGAGGTCCTCGGCGGCGCACGACGCGAGGAACTCGCCGAGCTGGCGCTGCGTCTCCCGCTCGTCCCAACCGAGGTGGGGTGCGATGAGGGCTGCCACCGCGGGCGCGGCGGCGACGGTGGCGGGGCGATCGAAGAGTCGAGCCCTCGTTCGGCGGGTGAGCACGTCGTCGAGCGTGCCGACCATCTCGTGCTGCGCTGCGTACACCGCTTCGGCCCGCTGGTACGGCAGGCCCGGAACCAGCGGTGCGGCCAGCGTCGGGTCGGCTTCGATCAACGCTCTCACCTGTGGGGCGTGGCCGCCGAAGCGGTCGGCGAGGTGGCCCTCCGGGGACCCGATCGGCGCCGACACGAACCCGCTCGCCCCGAGCAGCGGCAGGTGCCTCGTGCGAGACCTCGAGCGCCGACCCAGCCGTCGGACGGCGGTATCGACGGTGTCTTCGGCCATCTTGCGGTAGGTCGTGAGCTTGCCGCCCGTCACGCTGATCACGCCGTTCGGGTGATCGTGGATCTGGTGGTTGCGCGAGAGGTCGGCGGTGCGGCCCGCGTCGGCGGCCTTCACCAAGGGTCGCAGACCTGCCCACACCCCGGTGATGTCGTCGCTGGTGATCCCGGTGGTGAGCGATGCGTTCACGGCCCGCAGGACGTAGTCGATGTCATCCTGGGTGCACTGCGGATCGTCGATCGGGCCGTCGTAGTCCGTGTCGGTGGTGCCGATGTAGACGTGTTCGAACGTGCCGTCGGGCTTGGGACCCCACGGCACCAGGAACAAGCTCCGCCGGTCCTTCGGCACCGGGATGATGACGGCGATGTCGTTGCGCACCTTGTCCCACGGCACCGTGACGTGCACACCCTTCGCCGGTCGGATCGAGTCGGGGTGGGCGTCCTCGTCGAGTGCGCGCACGTCGTCGGACCAGACGCCGGCGGCATTGACCACCACGGTCGCACGCACCGCGATCCGACGCCCGTCGGCCTCGACGAGCGCACCTTCGACCGTGCCGTCGGCAGCTTTGAGCAACTCCACGACGCCGCATCGGTTGGCGACCGCGGCACCGTGGGCGGCGGCGGTACGGGCGACCGTGAGCACCAGTCGCGCGTCGTCGACCGCCGCGTCGTAGTACAGGTACGCCGACGCCAGTCGCTCGGCCACCATCGTCGGCAGGTGAGCGATGGCCGCTTGCCGCTTCAGGCGGCGGTGGAGCTTGCCGATCCGCCATCCGCCCGTGGCGTCGTACATCCACATCGCCGAGCCGAGCGCTCGGGCGATCTTGCGCGACACCACGCCGTCCTTGGTGAGGATCGGGATCATGAACGGCAGCACCTTGACCAGGTGGGGCGCGTTCCGACGGAGTCGTTGCCGCTCCCGCAACGCCTCGTAGACGAGGCGGACCTCGCCCTGCTGGAGGTAACGCAACCCGCCGTGGACCATCTTGGAACTCTTCGAGGACGTGCCGGATGCGAAGTCGTCGCGCTCGACGAGAGCGGTGCGCAGACCCCGACTCGCCGCGTCGAGCGCTGCCCCGGCCCCGGTGATCCCGGCGCCGATGACCAGCACGTCGAACGTTTCGGACTCCAGTCGCTGCAGCATCGCGGCGCGCTGGAACGACTGGTCGGACGGCATCGGCGACATCCTAGGGAACCGGTGGGAGTGGGGTCGGGTGAGGCGCTCGATCGCACTCGATGCAAATCTGCACGAATTGCAGATCAGGGACCCGACTCGGTACCGTCGGAGTCGTGCGTGCACCTGCTGAGCTCACCGTTGCGTTCCGTGAGCAGGGCATGAAGATCACCCCGCAGCGGCAACTGCTGTTCCGGCTGCTGCACGGCAATCTCGGTCACCCGAGCGCCGAAGGTCTGTTCGCGACGGCCTCGTCGCACATGCCGGGCATCTCGCTGCGCACCGTGTATCAAACGCTGAACGATCTGGTCGCGATGGGCGAGTTGCGGGTCATCAACTTCACGACCGGCTCGAACCGCTTCGACCCCAACACCGACGACCATCACCATGCCGAATGCATGTCGTGCGGAGGATTGCGCGACGTCTACCTCGGCGACCTCGACCAGGTGCCGGTCCAGGGGCTCGACGGCTTCCAACGGCACGCCACCAGCGTCGTGTTCCACGGCGTGTGCATCGACTGCTCGACAGATGCTCCGCACCTCGGTCCCACCCATCCAGCAACAACCCACCCATCACAAGGGAGTCACACCACATGAGCCTCAACGGCACCAAGACCCACGAGAACCTGAAGGAAGCGTTCGCCGGTGAGAGCCAGGCCAACCGCCGCTACCTGTGGTTCGCCCAGAAGGCCGATGTCGAGGGCTACCCCGACGCCGCCGCCCTGTTCCGCTCCGTTGCCGAGGGTGAGACCGGCCACGCGCACGGCCACCTCGAGTTCCTCGCCCAGGTGGGCGATCCCGCGACCGGCGAGCCGATCGGTGAGACCGAGCAGAACTACAAGTCGGCCGTCGCCGGTGAGACCTACGAGTACACCCAGATGTACCCGGGCTTCGCGGCCACCGCCCGCGACGAGGGCCTCATCGAGATCGCGGAGTGGTTCGAGACGCTTGCTCGCGCCGAGAAGAGCCACGCGGGGCGGTTCGCCCAGGGCCTCGAAGCCCTCTGAGTTCACGCAGCATCGGTTCGTCGTGGCCCCCGTGGTCGCGGCGAACCGACGCACGCCGACGCACGCCGACAGGACCTCCCGAATGACGACGATCTACGACCCAAAGCACCCGATGTACACCGACGAGGCCGACGTTCGCGACGAACTCACCCGCGTCTTCGACCTCTGCCACGGATGCCGGTTGTGCTTCAAGTACTGCACGTCGTTTCCGACCCTGTTCGACATGATCGACCAGCACGACGACCAGGACGCGGGCCGGCTCACCCCCGCCCAGCAGGACCAGGTCATCAGCGAGTGCTTCCAGTGCAAGCTCTGTTACGTCAACTGTCCCTACATCCCTGACCTGCACGAGTGGGCGCTCGACTTCCCCCGGCTGATGCTGCGCGCCGATGCCATGCATCACGCCAACCATCAGGTGTCGTTGCGAGATCAGGTGACCGATGCGGTGATGGGGCACACCGACCTCATGGGCAAGGCGGCCACGATGGCGTCTCCGATCGCCAACCGGATGATCGGGGCGAAGCCGGGATCACTGGTCCGCAAGTTCATCGAGAAGACCACGGGCGTGTCCTCCGTGCGGCTGCTGCCGCCGTACGCCCGCCAACGCTTCAGCACCTGGTTCAAGCAGCGTCCCAAGGTCCGCATCGCCAAGCGGCAGGGGCGCGTCGCGGTGTTCCCCACCTGTCTGGTCGAGTACCAGCAACCCCAGATCGGTCACGACCTGGTCAAGGTCTACGAGCGCAACGGCATCGAGTGCTCGCTGGCCGAAGGCGTGTCGTGCTGCGGCGCACCCTGGCTGCACAGCGGCGACGTCGACGAGTTCACCAAGGTCGCCGAGAAGAACGTGAAGGCCCTGGCCGCGTCCGTGCGCAAGGGTCGTGACATCGTCGTGCCCCAGCCCACCTGCGGGTACGTGCTGAAGCAGGACTACGTCGACTACGTAGGCGGCGCCGATGCGACGCTGGTGGCCGAACACACCTACGACGCGACCGAGTACCTGATGAAGGTGCACAAGACCGATGGCATGACGCTCGACACCGACTTCACCGGGTTCGTCCCCGCAACGGTGACCTACCACACGCCGTGCCACCTGAAGGCCCAGAACGCAGGGCTCAAGAGCCGTGATCTGATCAAGCTCACCGGGGCCAAGGTGAAGCTGGTCCAACAGTGCAGCGGCATCGACGGCATGTGGGGCCTGCGTGCGGAGAACACCGACATCAGCATCCCCATCGCCGGAAAGCTCGCCGCCGAGATCCGCAAGGCCGACGGAGATGTGGTTGCCGGCGACTGTCACCTCGCCAACACGGCGATCGCGGAGCAGACGGGCGAAACCCCGATGCACCCGCTGCAGTTGATCGCCCGCGCATACGGCATCCCCGAGGAGGGAGAACGACCGTGAGCACCGACCTGTCACCCCGCAAGCTGTCCCTGGCCGACATCGCCGACGCCCGGGCCTACGAGCGTGAGCGCGAGACGTTCCGCACCCACGTGATCGAGCTGAAGCGTCGCCGTCGCGTCCATCTCGGCACGGTCGTGACGCTGGTGTTCGAGAACCGCGACACCATGCGATTCCAGGTGCAGGAGATGGCTCGCGTCGAGCGGATCTTCACCGACGAAGGCATCCAGGAAGAGCTCGACGTCTACAACCCCCTCATTCCCGATCCCGGGCAGTTGTGCGCCACGCTGTTCCTGGAATTGACCACCGACGAGCAGGTGCGGGAGTGGTTGCCGAAGCTGGTCGGCGTCGAGCGCAGTCTGCTGTTCCGGCTCACCGACGGGTCCGAGGTCCGCTGCACGGTCGAGGCATCCCATGCCCGGCAGCTCACCCGTGAGCACACCACTGCGGCGGTCCATTTCATCGAATTCCGCTTCACTCCCGACCAGGTGGCCGCATTCGGAGAGGGCACCGTGTTGGCGATCGACCACCCCGAGTACCTCGAAGCGGTCGAATTGGCCCCGGTCACCCTGGCCGAACTGCAAGCCGACCTCGCCGCCTCCCCCTGACCCCGCCGGTGCGCAGGTCGTTCGGCTTCTGGGTCGTTCGGTTTCCGGGTCGTTCGGATTCTGGGTCGGATCCTTCCCATCCCGTGTTCTGGGTCGGGTCGTTCCCGGACTCCGGGAACGATCGTGTCCAGAAGCCGCCGCGGGCGCGCAAAAAAAGATACAAATTGGGGCTGGCGCTGGTGCCGCGCGCGACCCTAGATTCGTGATCGCTGTCGGGAATACCTGCAGCGACACCAAACGGGGGACATTTCAGTCGTGTCGGCCAAAGAAATCATGTGGCGGCAACTCGGAGCGTGTCGGGGTCTGGAACCAAGCGTGTTCTATCCCGACGACGAGGACGAGGCACTCGAGGCGAAGAGCGTGTGCGCGCAATGCGGGGTACGCGTCGCTTGCCTCGAATACTCGCTCCAGGTCCGCGAGAAATCGGGCGTATGGGGTGGCGCCACCGAGCGCGAACGTCGGCGGATGATCCGTCAACGTCGTCGCACTGCCTAGCCTCATCACTCATGAGTCCGATCGACGAACTGGGTGGATGGCCCGCGCTCCTCACTGAACTGCTCGAGCGTCGCGACCTTCCCGCCGCCCACGCCCGCGCTGCCATGGCCACGATCCTGTCCGGGGATGCCACCGCAGCACAGCTGATCGGTTTCGTGGTTGCCCTGAGAGCCAAAGGTGAGACGCCCGAGGAGATCTCGGGCCTGCTCGACGCCGTGCTCGAGGCCAGTGAGCAGGTGCCGCTCTCGGAGGAGCTGCGCAATCGGGCCGTCGACATCGTCGGCACCGGTGGCGATCGCAGCCACAGCGTCAACGTCAGCACGATGGCCGCCGTCGTCACCGCCGCTGCAGGAGTGCCGGTGTGCAAGCACGGCGCTCGGGCGGCGAGCTCGCAGTGCGGCACCGCTGATGTGCTCGAGGCGCTCGGCGTCGCCATCGAACTGTCGCCTGCCGGGGTGCTGCGGTGCGTCGAGGAAGCGGGCATCGGCTTCTGTCTCGCTCCCCGGTACCACCCGGCGTTTCGGTTCGCTGCACCCAGCCGCCGTGAGATCGGCGTGCCGACGGTGTTCAACCTCCTCGGCCCGATGGCCAACCCCGGCCGTGTCCGGCGTCAGTTGATCGGCGTCGCCAATCCGGCTGTGGCCGAGCGGATGCTGGCGTCGTTGCGGCTCCACGGCTCGCACCGCGCCTGGGTGGTGCACGGCAACGGGCTCGACGAGCTCACCACCACTGGAGTTTCCACGGTGCTGGCGCTCGACGACGACAACGTGCGCACCTTCACCGTCGACCCCGTGGAGCTCGGGCTCGCGCCGGCGATTCCCGACGAACTGGTGGGCGGGACCCCCGACGTCAACGCCGAGTACGTCCGCAGGGTGTTCGCCGGGCAGCACGGCGCCCATCGCAACATCGTCGTTCTCAATGCAGCTGCCGCGCTCGTCGTGGCCGGTGTGGCCGACTCGCTCGAGCAGGGTCTGCTCGTGGCCCAGGACGCCATCGACTCCGGCAAGGCCGAGGCGACGTTGCTGCGCTTCGCCGCGGTCTCCCAGGCGGCGGCCGAGGAGTTCGGTCACTGATGATCGTTCGGGTGCCGGCGTCGTCGGCGAACCTGGGACCTGGCTTCGACACGTTGGGAATGGCGCTGACCGTGCACGCCGAGATCGGTGCCGGCGATGCCCCCGACGGGGCGCTGCAGCTCGATGAACACCATCCGGCGACGATCGCCTTTCGCCGTCACGGCGGCGAAGGGCAGCTGTGGCTCCGATCGCCGATCCCGGTCGGCCGTGGGATGGGGTTCAGCGGGGCGGTGCGAGTCGGTGGGCTCGTCGCCGCGCACGCACAGCGACACGGAGGCGACCACGACGCATTGATCGCCGCCCGCCACGAGCTGTTGGCACTGGCCACCGAACTGGAGGGGCACGCCGACAACGTCGCCGCCTCGCTGTACGGCGGGATCGTCGCCACCGCGGGTGGCCGTGCCGTTCGCGTTCCAATGAACTTCGACCCGGCGATGGTGATGTGGGTGCCGAGCACGGTCACTTCCACCGACGAGTCCCGCACGAAGCTGCCCAACGAGGTGTCGATGGAGGACGCGGTGTTCAACGTCGGGCGCACGGCGCTCCTGGTGGCCGCATTGGCATCCGGTGAGGTGGATGCGCTGCGCGAAGCGACTCGCGATCGCCTTCACCAGCGCGTCCGTCTGGCATCCGCGAGCGCATCGGCGGCGGCGATGGCGGCGGCGTTGGATGCAGGCGCGTGGGGTGCCTGGCTGAGCGGTTCCGGCCCGACGATCGCGGCGATGTGCGCCGTCGACGAGGCGGACGCCCTGGCCGCGGCGTTGCCCTCCGAGGGCCACACCAAGATCCTGCGCATCGATCACGTGGGTGCGGAGATCGAGAGCGCCTGAGGCGTCGCCAGACCGGTCACGCCGCCGATGGCAGCCGTGTGACCTCGGGGAGCTGAGTCGACGGCCACGTCCACTCGCCGCTGCACCAGAGCAGACGGGCGTGGAAGCTGGCGCGCTCGATCGCCCGCGCAAGACACAGCACCTCGTCGGCCGCGTGGCGAGGGAGCACGTCGGGGAACGGGACGGTCTCGGGCGACGGGAGCTCGAGGCCGGTGGGGAGCTGGCCCTCGATCGATGCATCGACGAGGATCCCGTCGCGGATGTGGAGCACGGCGTCGTGTAGTTGGACGCCGAGGTCGCCGGCGGAGCGGAGCTGGTCCATCAGCCGCTGCCGTCCGATCGCGTTGGCGAACGCTTGCGCGCGGTCGCGGGCGAGCGCCGCTTCCTCGTAGCGCTGCGTGAGCGCAAGGTGCTCGACTCGGTGCCAGAGCGGCGTGAGCACGATCTCCGGGGACGTCGTGAGTGCGGCGACGGCCTGTGCGACCACTCGCCAATACGCGGCCTCGTCGGCGCCGCCCGCGCACGGGCACATCGCAACGCCCAGCTGCGCGCCACGGCACGGTACGGCATTGACGGTCGGACGGTGGTTGCGGCCGATGCGGGTGTTGCACCGACGGATGGGGAGCGCGCTCTGGATCGCTTCGATCACGGTGGAAGCCATCGTCTTCGACGACAACGGCCCGAGGTGCACACCGGAGGCCGCCGGCTCGTTGGTGACGACCAGCCGTGGCCACGCCTCGTCGGTGGTGAGCCGGACGTAGCAGTACTTCTGCCAGGTGGTGCCCGCCCGGTTGTACCGAGGCGCCAGGCGATGCAGGTAACGGAGCTCGAGCACCTCCGCCGAGAGCGCATCGGGAGTCGTCGTGTGCGCCAACCGCTGCGTCTCGCGCAACAGTGGGCCGATCTTGCGACGATCGTCGCTGGAGAAGTAGCTGCGCACACGTTGGCGCAGGTTCGTCGCCTTGCCCACGTAGAGCACGCGATCCTGTCCGTCGAGGAAGCGATAGACGCCGGGGGAGCGCGGCAGTTGGTGCGTGAGCTTGAGCTTGCCGGCCTGAGGGTGCCCGCCCATCGTGGGCAGCGCGATCAGGTCGTCGAGCCCGAGGACGCCCAGCCCGGCCGCACGTTCGAGCAACAGGTGCAGCAGATCGGTGGTGGCGAGCGCGTCGTCGAGCGCTCGGTGGGTGGGTCGATGGTCAAGACGGAGACGACTGGCGAGGGTGCCGAGCTTGCAGTCGGGCACCTCGTCGCGCACGAGTCGGCGAGCGAGGGGCAGCGTGTCGATCACCGTGCCGCGAAACGGCTCGCGACCGCTGCGACGGAGCGCGGTGTTGATGAACGCCATGTCGAAGCCGACGTTGTGCCCGACGATGACGGCGTCGCCGACGAACTCCTGCAGGGACGGCAGCACGGTCTCGATCCGCGGCGCAGCGGACACCATGTGGTCCGAGATGCCGGTGAGCACGGTGATCATCGGCACGATCGATCGGCCGGGGTTGACGAGCGTGGCCATGGTGCCCAGGCACTCGCCGCCGCGAACCTTGACGACACCGATCTCGGTGATGGTGTCGCCGCCGCGGTCGCTGCCGGTGGTCTCGATGTCGAGGACGCAGAAGGTGACGTCGGACAGCGGGGTACCGAGATCGTCGAAGGAGCGCTGCACAGCGCATCAGTCCAGCACGAACGGATGTTCGCCGTCAAGAACAGGCGTTCTATGGATCGGCGGAGTGGCGGGCGGTGGTACGGTCGCCGGTCATGGCACGCCAAGGGGTTGGTGGTCGGGTTGCCGTGGCAGCCTCATGCGCGCTGCTCGGCGTGTGCGTCGCCGGTGGGCCGTTGTACGTGTCGTCAGCGGCGACCGAGTCCGTGCAGCTGCAGCTGGCCGACATCTGCCTGTCGGACGTCGCCGTGCACCTGCCGTATGGTCCGGATCCATTCGTCGTCGCTGCGCTCGACCACGCCTATGCGACGCTGCGCCAGGTGCAGGATCCGATCGTCACCGCGTCGGTGACGGCGACGTACAGCCTCGCCGAGACCCCGAAGGTCCGACGCAAACTCGTGCTCATCAATCGACAGGGACAGGCGGAACAGTTCGATCCGACGCTGCCGACGCTGGCCGACAACACCGTCCTCATGCCCGATTACCTGTTGACGACGGGCGAGTACACCCCTGGCTCCACCGAGCTGATGATCCAGGAACCGCCCGCATTCCAGATCGGGAGCGATGGCCAGATGGAACCGCTGCCCGATCCGGCGCCGGTGTCGATGCTGATGGTTGGCACCTACCCGACGATCCCGGTTCGTCCTGAGCCGGCATTCTGGTGCGGCTGGCGCAAGGAGCTCCGTCCGAACTCGCGTGGCGATCTGCCGCCCCCGGTGGTCTTCGCCAACGTGGCGACCATCAGTCAGTTCAACTTCGCGTCGGGGGACTGGGAGGTGCAGCCGGCTCCCGACGGGATGACCCGCGACGACGCGCACGCGTTCCAACGACGTCAGGACGCAGCCGTCGATCAGTTCGCCACCGAACTCGGAGTCCCGGACCTCGTGGCGTTCCGGCAGCAGTTCGCGCCGCTGAGCGGAATGGGCATCCTGGCCGATCGCGCGGACACCGTCTCGGACCTGGTGGGAAAGACGATGGCGCCGGTGCGGCTGGCCGGGGTGGCGGTGTCGCTGCTCGTCCTCTGTGCGTCGGGCGTGATGGTCGCCCGCGAGCGGCGGCGCGAGTTGCGGCTGATCGCGATCCGAGGTGGCGGGCCAGCGGCGTCGATGCCCGCGCTGGTGAGGTCGATGGCTCTGCCCACCATCGGCGGCGCCATCGTCGGACTCGGCCTGGCCGTGCTGGGAGTTCGGACGCTCGGGCCCACGCCGGAGATGGAGACCGGTCCGCTCCGGTTCGCGGTGCTGTCAGCGGTGGTCGGCGGCCTGGTGGCGCTCGCGGTGGTCACAGCGGTCACCGCACTCGCCGGTGATCGCGAGGTCGATGCTCGGCCTCGACGTATCGCCTGGCGCCATGTGCCGTTCGAATTGATCGTGCCTGCACTCGCGGTCGCGGCCTGGGTGCGGCTGGATCAGGTCGGCGGCGTGCGCCTCGTCGGCACCAAGGCCCGCGGTGGCGATCTGATGGCGCAGTCGTTCCCCCTCCTGGCGCTCGCCACTCCGGTCGCGATCCTGGTTCGTCCATTGCGAGCACTGGTGCGCCGCATGCGACACCTCGGTCGTCGGCTTCCCGACGCGCCCCGACTCGGTCTGCGACGGGCCGTCGCCGAGCCCCTGATGGCGGCGATGGTGGTCCTGGCGAGCGCATTCGCTGCCGGTTGTCTGGTGCTGTCCACCACGTTGCTGGTCAGCGCCGAACAGCAACTCGTCGACAAGGCGACGACGTTCGTCGGTTCGGATCTGTCCGTTCGCATCATCGACGACATCGAGATGCCGGCCGGATTGGCGGATCGCGCCACGATCGTCGGTCGAGTGACCGGCACCGTCGACGGGATGCCGGTGTCGATCCTCGCGATCGACCCGGCGACGTTCACCGGGGCGGTCCACTGGAAGGCGGATCCGGAGCTCGCCGACCTCCCAGCACTCGTCGAACGTTTGGGCGCGTCGGGCGACCGGGCAGGTGTGATCGTCGTCGGCGACGTCCCGGAATCGTTCGACCTCGTCGGCCGCACGCGTGGTGTGTCGGTACCCGTCGACGTCATCGCCCGCCTCGATCACTTCCCCGGATTCACCAACGGCACGCCGATGGTCGTCATCGACCGATCGGTCGCGGAAGCCGGCGACCTCGGCCCCTTCGGGACCACAGTGTGGGTCCGCGACCCGCCCGCCGATGCCGTCCAGTTGCTGCGCGACGCTGGGGCCCGGATCACGAACGAGGCACTTCGCGTCGAGGACGTCTTCGACGTCACCAGCTTCCGAGCAGTGCGGTGGTCGTACTCGGCGCTCGGAGCCTTCGGCGTGTTCGTCGCGTTCGTCGTGTTCATGATGCAGATCCTGGCCATCGATGCTCGTCGCCAGCGCCGCCAGGCTGCGCACGTGTTGATGCGCCGAATGGGCTTCGGCCGACGTCGCCTCATCGTCGCCGGACTGGTCGAGGTCAGCATCCCGCTGATCCTCGGTGTCGCCTTCGGTGTGCTGATGGGCGTCACCGTTGCGGAGGCGTCCGTTCGCAGGCTCGACACGTTGCGCCAGCTCCGCCCGCCGTCCGTCGTCGTGGTCGATGTCGGCTCGATCGTCGCTGTTGCCATCGGCACCGTCGTCGCCGTTGCGCTCCTCACGCTGCTCACCGTCGTCTCGACGACCCGTGCCGAGCCGCTGGAGGTGATGCGTGGAACCGTCTGACCTCGTCGCCCGGTGCGTCGGCGTCACGCGGCGCTTCTCCACGCCGACCGGGTCCGTGACCGCGCTCGATGCGGTGGACCTCGATGTCGTCCGGGGAGCGTTCACGGTCGTGTCCGGCCCTTCGGGCTCGGGGAAATCCACGCTGCTCGGTCTCGTCGCGTGCCTCGACCGTCCCGACGAAGGGCGGGTCGAACTGAACGGCGCCGACATCGGCATCCTCGGTCGACGTCAGCGGCGCCGTGTGCGTCGCGAAACACTCGGCATCGTGCTGCCTCAGCCGAGCGACAACCTCCTCGATCGTCTCGACGCAGCCGGCAACGTCGCGTGGGTGAGCCGTCTGCGGGGGACCGATGCGGCACACGACGTGGAGCCGGTGCTCGGCTCGCTCGGTCTCTCCTCCGCGCTGCATCGCCAGGTCCGCGAGCTCAGCGGCGGCGAGCAGCAACGGGTGGCACTCGCATGCGCACTCGCGGGAGCCCCGGTGCTGCTCGTGTGCGACGAACCGACGGCGTCGCTCGACCGAGCCAGCGCCGGTGACGTGATCCGCGCCCTGCGGACTGCTGCCGACGCAGGCCAGAGCGTGCTCGTCGCGACACACGACGCCGACGTCATCGCCGCTGCCGACGCCGTCATTCACCTCGACCACGGGAGGCGGACATGAGCACGGTCCTGTTGGCGGACGCCGTGGAGAAGTGGTGGTCGCCCGAGTCCGGGTTGCGGCCGGTGACCTTCAGCCTCTCCGCGGGCGAGGTGGTGGTCGTGCGAGGTCGCTCGGGGAGCGGCAAGTCCACGTTGCTGTCGCTGCTGGCCGGTTGGACGCAGCCCGACGGCGGCAGCCTGACGTGGGCACCGGAGTTGGCTGCGGTAGCGGACCGATGGACGGGAATCGCCGTCGTCCCACAGGTGCTCGCCCTCGTGCCGGAGCTGACGGTGCGCGAGAACATCGAGTCCGCGGTCGGACCGGACGCGGTCCACGAGGTCGATGCGATTCTCCAACGGCTGGACCTGATGGATCTGCACGACCGCTTTCCCGATGAGACATCGCTGGGGCAGCAGCAGCGAACCGCGGTCGCTCGAGCAGCCGTCGCGGCGCCGATGCTGCTGCTCGCCGACGAGCCGACGAGTCACCAGGATCCTCACCACGTGCGGGCACTGCTCGAGGTGCTGCAGGAGGTCGCCGGCAGCGGGTCCGCGGTCCTGGTGGCCACCCACGAGCCGGCCGTCGTCGAAGCTGCCTCGCACCGGGTGGATCTGCTCGCGTGACTTCCGCGATGACGGTTCCGCGAGTGAAAGGTCGCTTGGCCGTGTGTGTGCTCGCGTTGACGTTCGTCGGTGCCTGCAGTTCTGGAGGCGAGGGGACGGCCACGGGAACGACGGCCCGCGCTCCGGACTTCACCGGCGGGTCGCCGTTCACGCTGCCCCCGTCGGGGCCGGTCGACGACGACGACCAGGGCATCGGTCCACCGACGCCGTCCGAACTGGCGGGCTTCGACACGTTGCCCCTTCCCCGCGTGTGCATGATGGTGTCCGTCGACGAAGTCCGTGCCGCGACTGGCGCGGATGCGACATCGGCGTCCGAGGCGTCCCGTGGGGACACGATCACGTGCTTCGTCGTCGATGGCCAGGGCGAGAATCTGGTCGCGGTCGCAGCCGGCCCGGCCTCGTCGTTCGACGATGCCGCGACGGCGCCTGATGCAGCGCCGGTCGAAGGACTGGGTGATGCCGCGGTGTGGTCTGGCGGCAAGCTGCACATCCGGATCGGTACCGAGGAAGTGGCGGTGAAGGTGTTCGCCGCGACCGGCGTCGTCGATGCCGACATGCAAGCAGTCGCGTCGACGATCGCCGCCGACGTGCTCACCCGCTATCAGCCACCCGCGACGGCGACTGGGTAGCCTGGATCGCGTGCCCGACGCCGCCGAGATCCCGGACCGGGCACTCCAGTCAGCGCTCGAGTTCGCCGTTGGCATCGCGGCCGTCGGTGCCAAGCTGCGGCCGGCACTTCCGTACCCGTCAGGGCTGAAGCCGTTCCTCAAGTTCCACAAGCTGCCCGCGACGGCGCTGTCTGCGGCGCGCACGGCGATCGAAGGCGATGCGGAGTACCTCGGTCGGCTCGCGATGGTGGCCACCGATGAACTGATCGACGAGATAGGGATGCTGTGGATCACCCGGCCGGACGGATGGGTGGAGTCCGCGCTCGGTCTCGTGGCGATCGCCGAGCACGAGCGTGAGGTGATCGACGACGCCGGTGAGGTCCGCCGCGAGCAACGTCGACGCGAGGCGGCCGAGACGGCGGCTGCTCGGGCGCGGTTGGAGGTCGCGGAAGTCCGCGAGGCGTTCGCCAGGGAATCCGAAGCGCTGCGAGTGCTGTCCCAGGAACGCGACCGGCTCGCCAAGGAGCTCGCGACCGCGCGTGCGCGAGTCCGCGAGCTCGAGTCTGGCGTGAGGCGGCGAGCTGCCGGGGCAAGCGCTGCCACCACTCAGGCCGAGGCCGCGCAGGACGAGATCGTTGCCCTGCGAGCCGAACTCGACGCGGCGATCGCCGCTCGCGACGCCGCACTGTCGGGTCGAGCGGCGGAGCCGGCATCCGTCGACCTCGACCGGATGAGAGCGCTGCTGCTGGAGGCGCTCTCGCTGACCGGGGAGCGCGGCTCGCCCCCCGCCAGGAAGCGGCGCGCCCCTGCCCGCCGACCACTGGCGATTCCGGGCGGTGTCTACGGCGACAGCGACGCGGCCGCCGAGCACCTCCTGCGGTCACTCGGGGTGACGGTGCTCGTCGACGGCTACAACGTCGCCAAGCTCGGTTGGCCTGACGTCGAGCTCGCGCACCAACGCGAGTTGTGCGTCGAAGCCGCCGAGCGGCTGGCGCGTCGTTGGGGAGTCTCGATCCACATCGTGTTCGACGGCGCCGACATCGTCGGTGCCCACACGTCGGCGCGGCGCCTCGTACGGGTCAGCTACTCGCCCAGTGGTGTGCTCGCCGACGACGTGCTGCGAGCCGAGGTGCGGGCGCTCGACACAGCGCGGCCCGTGGTCGTGGTCACCAACGACCAGGCCGTGCTGACCGACGTCCGCGCCGCGGGGGCGAACACCGTCGCCAGCGACACCTTCCTGTCCCTCGCCCGCCACTGACCAGGTCGGAATGGCGGTTTCTGGTCAGGATCGTTCCCGGAATCCGGGAAGCATCCTCCCCAGGAGCCGAGGTGGGAACGATCCTGACCAGAAGCCGAGGAACGTTGTCACACCCTCCTGTCAGGCTCAGCGCATGCTCCACTTCGTCATCTCCTGCGACACCTGTGTCATGGACGGGTCGGCCGCATGTGCCGACTGCGTCGTCACTCACCTGCTCGCCCCCGCGCATCGCGAACCACTCGACTTCGACGAGGCCGAGCTCACGGCAGTGCGGTTGCTCGCTGCGGCCGGAATGGTGCCTACGCTGCGACACCGTGAGGCCGTCTGATCCACCCCGGCCCGACGGAGAGTACGTCGCCGACCTGACGGCGTTGACCACGCCGTTCGGGGTCACCCACACAGGGGTGGCCGCAGCCGATGTCATGTTGCGGGCACGCGGGGCCATCCACGACCGCATCGACGCCGGACTGGTCGACGGGATGAAGTTCACGTTCAAGAACCCCGAGCGCTCCACCGACCCGAACCAGGCGGTCGAGGGCGCCCGGTCGGTGTTCGTGGCCGCCCGCCCGTACCTGCTCGACGAGCCGGACCGTCCCGCGGGACCACACGGCAGGGTCGGCCGGTATGCGTGGGTGGACCACTACGCGCCCTTGCGCTCCGCGCTGTGGGCCGTTGCCCACCGGTTGCGGGCCGACGGGTGGAAGGCGGTGCCGTTCGCCGACGACAACAGCATCGTCGACCGCGAGATCGCTCACCGCGCGGGAATCGGCTGGTTCGGGAAGAACGCCAACCTGTTGCTCCCGGGAGCCGGCAGCTGGTTCGTCCTGGGTTGCGTGGTCACCACCGCACCGCTGCCCATCGCCTCCGAGCCGGTGCCTGACGGGTGCGGCACCTGTCGGCGGTGTCTCGACAGCTGCCCGACGGGAGCCATCATCGAACCCGGTGTCATCGACGCGGCACGGTGCCTGGCATGGGTGATGCAGAAGCCCGGCATCGTGCCGGTGGCGATGCGGACAGCCGTCGGGGATCGGATCTACGGCTGCGATGAATGTCAGGACGTGTGTCCACCCACGGTGCGGCTCGGGCCGAGGTTCCGGGGCCGCGCCGAACCGGGACAGCCGGTCCGTGCCTGGGCGCCCGTCCTCGAGCTCCTCCACGGATCCGACGCCGATGTTCTGGCGGCCTGGGGACGCTGGTACCTCGCCGACCGCGATCCTCGCTGGATCCGACGCAACGCACTGGTCGTCCTCGGCAACATCGGCGATGGCGCCGATGCAGCGGTGCAGCGAGTGGTGGGGGAGTACGTTGCTCACCACGACCCCGTGCTGCGCGTCCACGCCGTGTGGGCCGCTCGCCGGTTGGGTCTCCATCACCTCATGCCTGCCTCCGACCCCGATCCCGATGTCCGACGCGAGTTGGAGACGACGTGAAGCACCTGCTCGTCACGAACGACTTCCCTCCCAAGATCGGTGGCATCCAATCGCTGCTGTGGGAGTGGTGGCGCCGACTTCCACCCGAGTCGTTCGCCGTGCTCACCAGCCCGTATGCCGGATCGGAGGAGTTCGACGCGGCGCAGCCGTTCCACATCGAACGCACCCGTGAGCCGGTGCTGCTGCCCCATCCCTGGATGGTGCAGCGAGTGAATTCGATGGCCCGCGAGGTCGGTGCGGACTTGATCGTGCTCGACCCGGCGCTGCCCCTCGGCCTCATCGGCCCGTCGCTCGACCTGCCCTACGACGTCGTCCTTCACGGGGCCGAGGTGACGGTTCCGGGCCGGATCCCCGGTTCCAAGCAGACCCTCGGCTACGTGTTGCGTCGTGCCCGCCACATCGTGGCCGCCGGCGGCTATCCCGCGGCCGAGGCCGAACACGCGGCCGGCCAGACGCTGCCGATCACCGTGGTCCCGCCCGGCGTCGACACCGAGCGCTTCGTTCCCCTCACCGAGACCGGTCGGCTCGACGCCCGACGCCACTTCGGGTTGGCGGACAACGCCGAGGTCGTGGTGAGCATCAGCCGGCTCGTGCCCCGCAAAGGCTTCGACACGGCGATCCGCGCAGCTGCCCTCCTCCACACCTCGCGGCCGAACCTCGTGCTGGCGATTGCCGGCGGCGGCCGCGACGAAGGGCGGCTGCGTCAGCTGGCGGCACAACTCGATGCCCCGGTTCGATTCCTCGGCAGGGTGAGCAACGACGACCTTCCGCGCCTGTACGGGTGCGCCGACGTGTACGCGATGCTCTGCCGGAACCGCTGGGCGGGGCTCGAGCAGGAGGGCTTCGGCATCGTCTTCCTCGAAGCCGCCGCCTGCGGGGTGCCGCAGGTCGCGGGCGATTCCGGCGGCGCGGCCGAGGCGGTCGACGATGGCGTCACCGGTCTGGTCGTTCGCCATCCCGACGACCCACGCGAAGTGGCCGCGGCGTTCGAGCGGCTCCTCGACGATCCGCTCACCCGGGCGCGGATGGCGTTGGCAGGACGCGACCGGGCCGTGAGCCAGTTCTCCTACGACGTCCTCTCGCACCGTCTGGGTGTGTCGCTCGGAGCGCTGGCAGAATGATCACGATGCAGTCTCGTCTCGTTCGCGCAAACGTCGTCGGCACTGCGCTGTTCGTGGTCACGCTCGCGGTGGCGATCCCGTTGCGTTCACATCGCATCGGACAGGTGCTCATCGCCGTCGTGTCGATGGTGCTGTTCGCCGTCGGCATCGCGACGTCGCTGTGGGCCTACACGTCTGCGCTCGAGCGGTCGCGGGTCGAGGAGGTGGGTGTCGCCAACCTGTTCCTGCTCACCGGACCCACGGCGCCGAAGTCTGTCAAGCGGCTGATGTCGGCGATGCTCACGATCCAGATCGTCGCCGCCTTCACGGGTGCAGCCATCGGAGTCGCCGGACTGAACGACAATCAGGTGAACGCATTGGCGTTCGGTGTGCTGGTGCCGATGTTCGGGATTGGCATGAATGGCGCATGGGCCGCGCGGTACGGTTCGTACGGGCCGCGGGTCAACACCGCAGCGAAACCTTCCAGCAGGATCGAGTAGAACAACGTCATGGCTGAAACGGCGTCCCAGACCATCACCATCGCCGCCGCGCCTGAGCGCGTGTGGTCGATCGCGACCGAATTCGACCGCTATCCGGAATGGGCGAAGGACGTCAAGGATGTCATCGTCCGCGTTCGCGACGAAGACGGCCGCCCGGTCGAGGTGGAATACCGTGCATCCGCGCTGGGCCGGAGTACGCATTACACCCTCTCCTACGACTACGCCGAGGCACCGGCAGTGCTCACCTGGCGGATGCTGCGCGGCGACATCATGCGCACCATCGACGGTGCGTACCACTTCACCCCCTCATCCGACGGAGGTACCGAGGTTCGCTACGACCTGGCCATCGAACTGGTCGTCCCGCTGCCCGGCTTCGTCAAGCGCCGGGCCGAGGTCCGCATCCTCAACACGGTGCGTGAACTGAAGACGCGCGCCGAAGCATGACCCTCGCGCGGCGCGCCGGCATCGATGTCGGCGGCACCAAGTGCCTCGGTGTCGTCCTCGACGAGCACGGTGAGGTGATCGCGGAACATCGGTTGGCGACTCCCAAGGGTCCCGACAACATCGTCGACGCCCTGGCCGAGATCGCCCGCGTCCTCGCGCCCTACGACTCGCTCGGTGTCGGGGTTCCCGGACTCGTCACCCGCGACGGCGTGCTCTCGGCGGCGCCGAATCTCGTCGACATCAGCAACTTCCGTGTCGGCGCGCTGCTCGCCGAACGGCTCGGGCATCAGGTGCACGTCGACAACGACGCGACGTGCGCGGCGGCCGCCGAATGGAAGGTCGGTGCCGCGGTCGGGCTGAGCGATTTCGTGATGGTCACGTTGGGCACCGGAATCGGTGGCGGCATCATCGCCGGTGGGCAGCTGGTCCGCGGGGTCAACGGATTCGGCGGCGAGATCGGGCACATGGTCGTGGACCCCGATGGACCTGCGTGCCCGTGCGGACGCCGCGGATGCTGGGAGCGGTACGCGTCGGGCACGGGCCTGGGCCGTATCGCTCGCGAGGCGGCCGTGGCCCGGCAGTTGCAGCGGGTCGTCGAGATCGCCGGTGGCGACGCCGAGCAGGTGCGCGGCGAGCACGTCCAGGCGGCAGCTCGAGAGGGCGATGCGGAGGCGCTGGCCGTGATCGACGAGTTCGGGCGCTGGGTCGCGTTGGGCCTGGTGAACCTCACGAACCTCATCGATCCTGCGGCGTTCGTGCTCGGCGGCGGGCTGGCCGCCTCGTCGGATCTCTATCTCGCCCCGATCCAGGAGTGGTTCACACGGCTGCTCTACGCGCCGCACCTGCGGCCACATCCGGCGCTGACGTTCGCCCAACTCGGCGAGCACGCCGGCGCGGTCGGGGCGGCGCTGCTCACCGACGTGCACTGATCGCCGGTCAGGCGCACGCGCCGACGTCGACCTCGGTGTCGCCCGCCTCGGCCATCAGCACCTTCGCCTCGGCGATGTCGGTCGCCCAGGCCCGGTCCGGTTGGCGAGTGCTGCGAGCGAAGACGATGGCGACGGCCTTGCCGTCGGCGACGAGGACGCTGCCGGAGTCGCCCGGCTCGATGTTGGCGACGATCTCGTACCCGCGCCGCAGGCCCACTTCCACGTGATCGATGTCGGAGGCGTTGATGTCGACGAAGGCGCGAGCCTGGAACGGCACGGCGGTGGCGCTGCCGCTGCGCCAGACAACGAACTCACCCTTGGCGCCCGATCGCATCGAGCCGCGCACGAGCGAGGGGACGTCGGCATTCACGGCCAGGACCGCCAGATCCTTCTTGCGGTCGATGGCGACGACGGTCGCCGAGTGCTCGGTGCCATCGTTCAGGACGATGTCGACCTCCGTTGCTCCGGCGATCACGTGTGCCACCGTGAGCACCCGGTTCGGCCCGACGAACGAGCCGCCGCCGACCGACGGCTGGGTGCGGCAGCCCTCGGCCTCGACGCGGACCGCCGAATCCAGTGCGATCTCGCTGTCGGAGCGATGCTGTGGGCCGCGCGAGCAGCCGACACCGCACAGCAGGAGGACCGCACCGAGCGCGAGGCATCGAGACCGATCAGCGGTCACGGCAGGGTCCCGTCGTCGATCGAACGACCAGCCGTGGCCGGAGCAGGACATGTGCCAGCGACCGCTCGCCCGCGAGCGCGTCGACCAACATGGTCGCCGCCAGTTGACCCATGTGCATTCGTGGCTGGTCGATGGTGGAGAGCCCGATGTGGTTGAGCGCGGCGAACGCCGTGTTGTCGTAGCCGACCACCGACACCTCACCGGGCACGGCGAGCCCTGCGTCGTCGAGCGCGTCGATCACGCCGACCGCGGAGAGGTCGTTGGAAGCGAAGAACGCCGTCGGTACCCGCGTGCCCAGCACCAGCGGTTGCACCGCCCGCTGACCGGCGTCCTCGGTGAAGTCGCCGCTGAGCACCTGGACGTGGTCGCCGAGTCCGATGGAACGCATTGCTGACACGTAGCCCGCTCGCCTCGTCGCACTGCTCGCGCCACGCCCGCCGTCGACGTGGGCGATCCGTCGGTGGCCCAGGTCGTACAGGTGCTGCACCGCAAGTCGAGCACCCTCGGCGTCGTCGGCGCTGACCGAACCGACCGTCGAGCCGGTGAGGGAGCGCCCGGCCGACACGAGCGGCACCTCGCGCGACACCTCCTTCAGCCGAGGGAGTGGCAGCCGGCACCCGGCGACGACGATGCCGTCGACTCGTGAGGCGAGGAAGGTGTCGACCGCGCGCGACTCCACCGCTGCCGACCGTCGGCCGGTGGCCAGGATGACCTGGTAGCCGCGCGGCTCGGCGATGGAATGGATGCCGTCGGAGATCTCTGCGTACCAGGGGTTGTGGAGGTCGTCGAGCAGCAGTCCGAGGGTCATCGTGCGGCGAGCGGCGAGATTGCTGGCGGCGAGGTTGCGGCGGTAGCCGAGCCGGGTGGCCGCTTCGAGCACGGTCGCCCGCGCGGAGGCGCTCGCCCGTGGCGAGTCGCGCATGACCAACGACACGAGTGCTCGAGACACGCCGGCCGCGGCGGCGACGTCGTCCATGGTCGGCGTGGCAGCCCGGACGGGAGGTGTTCGACTGCTCATGCCGCGACCGCCCTCCTCGAACCGCGGTCAGTGGTGCGGCACGTAGTTGGCCCGCGACTGGCGGATCTCTTCCCACGCCGCCTCGCGTCCGGCCAGGCCCGCGGTGGACGAGGTCTTGCCCGGCTCGAGCGCCTTGTAGACCTCGAAGAAGTGCTGGATCTCGTTGACCAACTGCGGGGTGAGGTCGGCCAGGTCGTGGACGTTCTCCCAGCGCGGTTCGTTGGGTGGCACGCAGATGAGCTTGGCGTCCTCGCCGGCCTCGTCGTGCATGAAGAGCACCCCGACCGGCCGCGCCTGCACCCACACGCCCGGGTAGACCGGGTCTTCGAGCAGCACCAGGGCGTCGAGCGGGTCGCCGTCGCCGCCCAGGGTCTCGGGGATGAAGCCGTAGTCCGCGGGATAGGTGGTCGCCGTGAAGAGGCGCCGATCCAGGAACACCTTGCCCGTGTTGTGGTCGATCTCGTACTTGTTGCGGCTGCCACGGGGGATCTCGATCACCACGTGGATGCAATCGGGGGGCAGTTCCTTCTCCATGCCCGCATGCTCGCACATCGACGCCGTTCCCGGCACACGCGCCCACCGGGCGGTCGGCGCGGGTAGAACGGTGCGATGCGCGCGCCGCAATCCTTCCGAGTGTTCCGGCACGGACAGTTCGCGATCCTGTGGAGCGGATCGCTGGTGTCGAACGTCGGGACCTGGATGGAGACCGTTGCGTTGGGTCGCTACGTGCAGGAACGCACGGGGGAGGCCAAGTGGGCCGGACTGGTGGCTGCGGCGGGGTTTCTCCCCACCGCCGTGGTCGGTCTCCTCGGCGGAGCCCTCGCCGACCGCGTCAAGCGCCAGCGACTGATCGTCGCCGCGTCGCTGTTCCAGGCGTCGATCGCAGCGGTGCTGACCTGGATGGTCGCCAGCGGACGGGCGACGCCGGGATGGATCACCCTGCTGGTGCTCCTCAACGGGTGCGGCGGCGCGATCGGATTTCCCGCCTGGCAGACGGCCGTGCCCGACATGGTGCCGCCGGACGAGGTCCCGGATGCGATCGGACTCAGTTCGGTGCAGTGGAACCTGGGCCGTGTGGTCGGCCCCGCGATCGCCGGCGTGGTCATGTCGTTGTGGGGGATCAGCGCCGCACTGATGTGCAACGTGGTCAGCTTCTTCGCCGTCACCGTTGCGGCCTCGGTTGTCAGCATCCCCATGCGCAACGCCCCCGAACGGGCGAGCATCTTGCAGACGGTCGCCGACGGGTGGCGGACCGTTCGCACCGTGCCCGCACTGCGCGCCATGACCGCCTCGATGTGCCTGTGCTTCTTCGTCGCGGCGCCGTTCATCGCGTTGATCCCTGCGATGGTCGACCAGGTGTTGCACGCCGGGCGGGCCGCGAACTCGGCGCTGGTCACGGCTCAGGGCATCGGCGCCGTCACTGCCGGCGTGCTCCTCGGTTCGCTCGTCACGCGCTGGGGTCTCCGATCGACGATGGTTCGAATGATGGCGATGCTCTCGCCGGCGCTCGTGCTGTACGGGTTGGCGCCGAATCTGTGGGTGATGGTCCCGGCGCTCGGGCTCCTGGGTGGCTGCTACATGGGCAGCCTGTCGACGTTCTCCACCATCGGCCAGACGAAGGCGCCCGATTCGTCGCGGGGGAGGGTGATGGCGATCAACAACGCGACGCTCGGTGTGCTCTACCCGGCGGGAGCCATCCTGCAGGGGACGTTGGGGGATCAGATCGGGCTGCGCACGGTCACCGTCGCGTCCGGTGTCGTCGTTGCTGGCGTCATGCTGGCCACGCGACTGTTCCGACCGGGTTTCACCGAGTCCGTCGGCGGGCCATCGGCGGTGCCGGTGGCCGTCGCCTGACCGCCCCGTACGCTGCGGGTGATGGAGGCCGAGCCGATCACACCCACGGCGCCACGGCCCGCGGGGCGGACGGTGTTCACCCAGGACTGGATGCAGTTGTCGTTCATCCACTGGGCGGTCGACCCGGCGCTCGTCGCGCCGATGCTGCCCGAGGGCGTGCGGCCCGACGTCATCGACGGCTTCACCTACGTGGGGCTGGTGCCGTTCTCGATGCGTCGCATCGGGCTCTTCGGCCTTCCGGGCGTCCCCTACTTCGGCACGTTCCTGGAGACCAACGTCCGCCTGTACGGCGTCGACGATCGCGGTCGTCGTGGCGTCGTGTTCAGCTCCCTCGAGGCCGCCCGGCTGGCCACCGTGGCGATCACCCGCTGGACGACCGGGTTGAACTACCTGTGGGCGCGGATGAGCCTGGAGCGCGAGGGCGATCGCATCGAGTACACGACCTGTCGCCGTTGGCCCGGGCCGCGAGGGGCGTCGTCGCGTGCGGTCGTGCGCATCGGTGCGCCGGTGGTCGCCGGCCCGTTGGAGCACTTCCTGACCGCTCGTTGGGGGCTCTTCCTGGCCGATCGATCGGGTCGCACCCGCTTCTGGCCGAACGAGCATCCCTCCTGGGCACTGAGGGCCGCGACGATCGAAACGATCGATGATCACCTGCTCGACGCCGCCGGCTTCGCGGGCCTCGCCGGCCGCCCTCCCGACAGCGTGCTGTTCTCCGAAGGCGTCCGGACCCGGTTCGGACCCCGCCAACCAGCCATTCACACAGACGTCACGTATTCGTGACGTAGCACGCGCGCTCCGTGGGTAGCGTCGCCCCGCAATGCACACCTTCGTCGTTCGAGTCTGGCTGCCCGACCGTCCCGGTGCCCTGGGCCAGGTGGCCAGCAGGATTGGTGCCGTGCACGGCGACGTCATCGGGATCGAGATCCTCGAGCGCGGCGGTGGCAGCGCGATCGATGAACTCACCGTCGCCCTGCCCGAAGCGGGGCTCGTGGACCTGCTCGTCACCGAGATTCGACAGGTCGACGGGGTCGCCGTCGAGGACGTGCGGCCGGTGTCGCCCGATCGGCCAGAGGGCGGCATGGCGGCGCTGATCGCGGCCGAGTCGATCGTGGGCGCGGCCCCCTCCGAGCGGTTCGCCACGACCTGTTGCGCGCTGCGCACTCTCGTGGAGGGGGAGTGGGCGATGATCCTGCGACCGGCTGACGGCGCGCCGATGGGCCAGTGCGGTCAGCCGGTCGACGTCGAATGGCTGGCGGCGTTCCTCAACGGCAGCGAGCACCTCGGCAACGACCTCGACCACACTCCCGGGGATCTGGTCTGGACTCGCCTGCCACGGCTCGGGATGGCGTTGGCGGCCGGTCGATCCGCTCGCGTGTTCCATGCTCGCGAGCGTCACGAGGTGCACGTTCTCGGCCGCATCCTGGACGCGCTGGGGTAAACGACCGGCCACGCGGTGCGCTCGTCGCGTAGCATGACCGCTCTGTGAAGCCTGTCGAGAAATCCAGCAAACTCGCCAACGTCTGTTACGACATCCGGGGGCCGGTGCTGGACCGAGCACGTCTGATGGAAGAAGAGGGTCACAAGATCATCAAGCTCAACATCGGCAACCTTGCCGTGTTCGGGCTCGACCCGCCCGACGAGATCGTGCAGGACATGATCCGCAACCTGCCCCATGCCGCCGGGTACACCGACAGCAAGGGCCTGTTCGCCCCACGCAAGTCGATCGTGCACTACACGCAGGAGAAGCACATCGCGGGCGTCTCGGTCGACGACGTGTACCTGGGCAATGGTGCCTCGGAACTGATCGTGATGAGCCTTCAGGGGTTGCTCGACGACGGCGACGAGGTGCTGGTTCCGGCGCCCGACTATCCGCTGTGGACCGCCGCCGTGTCGCTCAGTGGTGGGCGCCCGGTGCACTACATGTGCGACGAGCAGTCGGAGTGGTATCCCGACATCGACGACATCAGGGCCAAGATCACCGACCGGACGAAGGCGATCGTCGTCATCAACCCCAACAACCCCACCGGTGCGCTGTACCCCGCCGAGGTGCTGGAGCAGATCGTCCAGGTGGCCCGCGAACACGAGCTCATCGTGATGGCCGACGAGATCTACGACAAGACCCTGTACGACGGCAACGTGCACACCAGCATCGCCTCGCTCGCCGACGACGTGCTGTTCGTGACGTTCAACGGGCTCTCGAAGAACTATCGGTCCTGCGGGTATCGCGCCGGATGGATGGTCGTCTCGGGCGAGAAGCGACATGCCGCCGACTACATCGAGGGGCTCGACATGCTCGCATCGATGCGGTTGTGCTCCAACACCCCGGGGCAGCTCGCCATCCAGACCGCGCTCGGCGGCTACCAGAGCATCGCCGATCTCGTCGCCCCCACCGGCCGCCTGTGTCGCCAGCGCGACATCGCCCACGAGATGCTGACCCAGATCCCTGGCGTCACCTGCGTGAAGCCGAAGGCGGCGCTCTACATGTTCCCGCGGCTGGACCCGAAGGTCTATCCGATCGAGGACGACCAGGACTTCGCGTACGAGCTGCTGGCCGAGGAGAAGCTGCTCATCGTGCAGGGCACCGGGTTCAACTGGCCGACGCCGGATCACTTCCGGCTGGTGTTCCTCCCCAGCTCGGACGACCTCAGCGAGGCGCTGGTCCGCATCGAGCGATTCCTGGCCGGCTACCGCAAGCGTCACGCCTGAACCGGTGGCCGCGCACCAAGTGATCGCCCTGCGACGGTCGTGGCGGACGGCAGCCGTGGTCTTCGCCGTGCTGTGGTCGATCGCCGGCGCAGGGGTGCTGGTCATGTTCGCGACGCTCGGGGCCTGGCCCCTGGTCGTGATCGGAGGACTGGGAGTCGTCGCCGTGCTGTGGGTCGCCGTTCGCGCCACCAGGGTCCGTCTGGTGATCGCGCCCGATGAGTTGGTCGTCGCCAACCTCGTCCACTCCACCCGGATCGCTCGCCGCGACGTCCGTTCGGTGGACATCGGTTCGTCCGGCAACCCGCTCGGCGAGCTGCGGACCGTCGTCATCGAGACCGTCTCCGGCGAGGAGGTGCGAGTCGAGGCCGCCGCCTCTGCCGGCGACGATGATGCGTTCGACGACGTGCTCGGGAGGTTGGATGCCTGGCTCGGTCGACGCAGGTGATGTGAGCCAGCTCCTACGATGGTCGGCGTGACCCGCCGTCTGCCGGCTCCCGACACCCTGTCGCCGATGTATCACCTGTTCGCGGCGTCGCAGCAGGTGGGAGCGCTGTTGGCCGAGGCGCTGGCCGATGCTCCTCTGGATGCTGGGGCGTACGCGTTCTTCAGTGCCGTGCGTGAGACGCAGCCGACGACGCCCACGGACCTCGCCCGCCACCTCGGCATGCCGGTGACCACCGTGCTCGACACGCTTGCCGCGATGCAGCGTCGCGGGCAGGTGGCCCGCCTCGGCAACCCGCGAGACGGCCGGTCCTACCTGGTGCGCCTCACCGACGATGGCGACCGGATGCACGACGAGACCGGCGTGCTGTTCGAGGAGGCTGCGACACGCCTGGCGGCGCGCCTCGGCGAGGGCCGAGCCGACGTCGTCGCATCCCTGATCGCGCTGAAGGATGCGGCGCTGACCGGCCTCACCGACGTGCGCGCCCGACGGGGGACACTGGCCGGCTGATCGACCCGAGATAGCACGGAGGCGTGATAGTTTCTGCCGATGGATCCTCGACCGTCGGCACTGCTCGCGCTGTCGGTCGCCGGGGCGTTCCTCGTCGGTGCCTGCGCCGGTCCGACCGCCGCTCCGGACTCGACGACCAGTCCGGTCACCCACGCAGTGACCACTTCCACCGCGGTGGCGATCGATCCTCGGGTCGCCGCCTGGGCCGAGGACATGCGGGCGCTGCAGGAGGACGTGCAACGGGTTCATCCTGATCCGTTCTGGCGTCAGCCCGAAGCCGAGTTCGACGAATGGCTGGCCGCCGCACCCGAGTACCTCGCGTCGCTGGCGGAGGGCGACGCGACGGCCGAGGTGATGCGGCTCACCGCCAGGATCGACGGGCACACCGGCGTGTATCCGCCCGAGGTGGGTTTCCACCTGTACGGGCTCCATCTGTACGACTTCGACGGCGACATCGACGTGATCGGTGCCGAAGATCCGTCGCTGATCGGAGCGACGGTGCAACGGATCGGAGATGCGTCGATCGCGGAGGCCATCGCAGCGGTCACGCCCTACGCCTCCTATGACAACGCCTCGACGATTCTCGATGTCGTCCCGATGCTCCTCGTCACACCGGAGGTCCTGCACGCGGCCGGCGTGGTCGAGGATGTGGCTGCCCCGCAGTTCGTGCTCCGGCTTGCGGACGGCAGTGAGCGAACGCTCGACCCTGAGCAGTTCACCTGGGCGGAGTACGGCACACGAGTCGACACCTCACCGATCGGGCTGGCCATGCGCGCGGCGCCCCCGTCGCTGGCTCGAATCGACGAGCCGTTCTGGACCGAGGTGATGGGGCCCACGATGTACCTGCAGTACAACTCGGTCGTCTCGCACAGCGACACGATCACGCTCGCAGAGATCGCGCAGCGGATCGACGCGGCGCTCACCTCAGGCGAGGTCGATCGACTGGTGGTCGACCTTCGCTACAACCCCGGCGGCAACGACCGCACGTACGCGCCGTTGCTGACGGTACTGACCGACAACCCGGCGCTCGAGCGCCGTGGGTCGCTGGTCGTGATCATCGGTCGCCAGACGTTCTCGGCGGCCGTGCTGTTCGCCACCGACCTCGATCACATGACGGGTGTCGTGTTCGTCGGTGAGTCCACCGGGGGCCGCCCGAATCTCTACGGCAGTGTGCGCCCGCAGACCTTGCCCAACAGTCGGATCGTGGTCGAGGTCGCGTCGAAGTACTACGAGTTCGGTGGCCCCGACGACGTGCGCGACTCGATCCAGCCCGATGTCCCGGCCACGCAGACGCTCGCCGACCTTCTCGCCGGAGCCGATCCGGTGCTCGAGGTCGCCCTTCAGCTTCCCTGACCGGCGACCGGCCGGCAGAGGAAGACGAACTCGCGTCCGGGGCGGTCGGGGGCGTCACGAACCTCGACCACCTCGTAGCCGGCGGCGACCAGTGCCCGTTCGATCTCGTCGCGGGGACGGAAGCGCAGCGTCGACACGGATTCGATGACGACATCGTCGCGATGGAAGGCGGTCATCGATCGGAAGGCCACGAGCTGCCCTTCGACCGAGGTGACCTCCTCCCACGAGGAGACGAGACCCACGTCGGGCACGGCGACCTCGGTGTGGGTTCGCTCCGGCGTCCACTCCTCCCACGCGCGCCGCGCAGGATCGCGGGTCTCGAACACCAGCACCCCCCGGGGATCGAGGGCGGCACGGATCCCGCGTAGCGTTGCGTTCCACTCCTCGTCGGTGACGAAGACCTGCGCGACGTTGGCCGTCATGAACGCCGCGTCGACATGAAGCCGGGGGAGGGTGGTCGCGTCGCCGTGCACCCATCGCACCGACTCCGCGCCCGGCTTCGCGCGCGCGACGTCGAGGGATGCGAGCGCCGGGTCGACAGCGGTGACCTCGACGCCGTCGAGGGCGAGCATGCACGCGAACGTCCCGGTCCCGCAGCCCACGTCGAGCACGGAACGCGCACCCAACTCGTGCACGATCGCCCGGTACACCTCGAGGTCGGAACGATCGGGATCGAGGGGGTCGTACACCCGGGCCAGACGGGGGTCGGCGAAGACGGCATCGGGCTCACGGCGCCCGTTGCCATCGATGTGGGCGATGTGGCGCAGGGATCTCCAGATCGCAGCGAGGATCAGCGCCGAGCCGACGAACGCGAACCAGAACGGGGCGGTGAGGCCCCACTTGCGGGCGATGAGCCCACCGATGGCCGCGCCGATGACGATCCCGCCGTGGACGCCGACCATGTACACGCTGCCGACTCGTCCCTGGAACTCCGTCGGCACCGCTCGGTGGCGGATGCTGGTCGCGGTGGTGCCCCACACCGCGATGTGGATGCCGAACACGAAGAAGATCGCGAACGCGACCCATGCGGTGGTCGTGAGCGCGAGCGCGAGATGGGTCAGGGTCTCGATGATCAGCCCGGCCCGCATCAGGTCGGCGAGGCTCACTCGACGTTCGATCCACCCGTACGACCAGGATCCGACGACCCCACCGACGGCGCTCATGGTGGTGAGCAGTCCGAAGCCGACATCGCTGAGGCCGAGGTGATCGCGCGCATACAGCACCAGTACCGACCAGGCCGCGCCGAAGGTGACGTTGAAGGTGACGATGGTGATGGTGAGCGTGCGCACGGCCGGATGCCGCCACAGCCACTGCAGACCGTCGGTGATCTGTCGACGGATCGACGCTTCGCCGTCGTGGCGCGTCGGTTTGGGGGCGACGATCCGCGCCATCAGGACCGCCCCGAGGCCGACGAAAACGGCCTGGGTGACGAACGGCACCGCCATCGCCAACGCGAACAGCAGTGCCCCGATCGGCGGACCGGCCAGTTGGTTCGCGGTGATCTGACCGAACATCAGCCGGGCGTTGCCGACGCCGAGGTCCTCGGGCTCGACGATCATCGGCATCAGGGTGTTCGTGGTGACGTCGGCGAAGGCCTCCGCGGTGCCGAGGAGGAACATCGACACGAGGACCACACCGACGTTGACGACACCCGTCATGATGCTCAGCGAGAGCAGGACGAGGAGCACCGCGCGGGTGGAGTCGGCGAGGATCACCACGAGTCGACGATCGTGCCGGTCGGCGACCACGCCGGCATACAGGCCGAAGAGCAGCCACGGTACGCGTTGGAGCAGCGCAGCCATCGCGACGAGGAGCGGGTCGTTGGTCTGCGACGCCACCAGGAGCGGGCCCGCGGCCAGCGCGATGCCGTCGCCGATGTTGCTGATCCACGAGGAAGCGAGCAGCCAGCGGAAGCTCCTGCCCAGGCGCGCCGGGCAGATCGATTCCAGGACGCGACTCACAGGAAACCGAGTCGGCGCGCCTCGTGGGTGAGATGGTCGCGGTGGTCGGGATGGGCCACGCCGATGAGCGCCGTCGTGCGCTCGCGAATGGTCTTGGCCCGCAGCTCGGCGACGCCGAATTCGGTGACCACCTTGTCGACGGTGTTCTTCGAGTTGGTCACCACCTCGCCGGTGCCGAACTGGGGCACGATGCGGCTGACCGTGCCTCGGGCGGCGGTGGAGTGGAGCACGATGAAGCCCTGACCGCCCTCGGAGTACATCGCACCACGAGCGAAGTCGACCTGCCCTCCCGACGACGAGTAGTAGTGGCCGGCGAGTGTCTCCGACGCGCACTGCCCGAAGAAGTCGACGGACAACGTCGCGTTGATCGAGACGAAGTTGCGCTCGCGGCTGAGCAATCGGGGGTCGTTCACGTATCGGGCACTCCACAGTTCGATCGCAGTGTTCTCGTGGAGGAAGTCGTAGAGACGTTGGGTGCCGAGGGCGAACGTGCCGACGACCTTGGTGCGGTTGTGCAGCTTGCGCACCCCGTTGACGACGCCGAGCTCGACGAGGTCGACGAGGCCGTCGCTGAGCAACTCGGTGTGGACGCCCAGATCGCGGTGCTGCGACAGCGCCGTCATGATCGCGTTCGGAATCGCGCCGATACCGGTCTGGAGGCAGGCACCGTCGGGGATGCGGTCGGCGACGAAGGCGGCGATCGTGTGATCGTCGGCGTCCATCTCCGGCGGCGGAACCTCGACGAGCGGATGGTCGTTGCGCACCCACCCAGCGACCTGGCTGACGTGGATCTGATTGCGACCGAACGTTCTCGGCATGTGCTCGTTGACTTCGAGGAAGAATCGGGCGCGGCCGATGAAGCTGCTCGTGTAGTCGGCACTCACACCGAGGCTGAAGTAGCCGTGACGATCGGGCGGGGCGGCCGCTGCGATCACCAACGGGTCGTGCGCGCGCCGCTGCATGTGGCTGAAGACTTCGCTGAAGTGGTTCGGCACGAGGTCGACGGTGCCCGCTTGGAAGCAGGGCCGTGTGACGTGGGAGAGGAAGTACGAGACGTGGCGGAGTCGGTCGCCGTACGCGCCGTGGAGGTACGGGCGATCGCGCAGTGCGTGCATCTGATGAACCGTCACGCCCTCGATCTGCCCGGCCGCAGCGGCGGCTTCGACCGCGTCCAGGAGCATCGAAGGTTCGCCGTTTGCGAGCGGCACGATCAGATGGCCGTGGGGGCGAATGTGCTCGAGCACCGCATCGGCCGTCGCCGACGGGACGAGGACGTGTTCGCCGGTCATCGGGCGACCCAGTCGCGGGAACGCTCGACCGCTCGGAGCCAACTCTGATGGCCCAGGTCGGCGATCGTGCGGTCCGGCCCGGGCATGAAGACCTCGTCGACCGACCACTCGTCGGCAACTGCCTGCAGCGTCGGCCACACACCCTCTGCCAGGCCGGCGAGGTAGGCCGCACCGAGTGCCGTCGTCTCCTGGTCGACGGGGCGCCGGACCGGCACCCCGAGCTGGTCCGATTGCATCTGCAACATCTGATCCATGGCTGATGCGCCCCCGTCCACTCTCAGATCCTTCACTTCGACTCCGGCGGCGGCGGTCATCGCCTCGACCGCGTCACGGGTCTGGAACGTCATGGCCTCGAGGACCGCGCGGGCGAGGTGGGCCTTCGTCGTGCCTCGCGTGATGCCCACGATCGTGCCCCTCGCATACGGATCCCACCATGGGCTGCCCAGGCCGGTGAATGCGGGCACGACGTAGACGCCACCGTTGTCGTCGACCGTCGCGGCCAACGGACCGAGCTCCGCAGCACTTTCGATGACCTGCAGCCCATCGCGCAGCCACTGCACGGCGGCTCCGGTGACGAAGATCGCCCCCTCGAGTGCATACGCAACGGTGCCGTCGGCCAGTGTCCAGGCGACCGTCGTGAGCATGCCGTCGGTGGGGGTCGGGCACTGTGGGCCGACGTTGAGCAGGACGAAGCTGCCCGTGCCGTAGGTGTTCTTGGCCATCCCGGGTACGAAGCACGCCTGGCCGAACAACGCCGCCTGTTGATCGCCGGCGATGCCCGAGATGGGAATGCCGACGGGCACGCCGCAGCGGTCGCTCGTGACGCCGAATCGGCCGCTGGACGGCCTCACCTCCGGCAGGGCCCGCATGGGAACCCCGAACAATTCGCACATCTCCGTGCTCCATGCGAGGGTGCGGATGTCGAACAGCATCGTGCGACTGGCGTTGCTCGGATCCGTTGCGTGGACGGTGCCGCCGGTGAGGTTCCACAGCAGCCACGCGTCGATGGTGCCCACGGCGAGATCGTCGTCGACAGGGATCGCACGGTTGGTCAGCAACCACTCGACCTTGGAGCCGCTGAAGTAGGGATCGAGGACCAAGCCAGTGATCTCGCGAACCTTGGTCAGCGCGCCCTCGGCGGCGAGTTGGTCACACCGCGCCGCGGTGCGACGATCCTGCCAGACGATCGCCGTTCCATAGGGTTCGCCGGTGCGGCGGTTCCAGGCGAGGACGGTCTCTCGCTGGTTGGTGATGCCGATCGCAGCCACGTGCTCCACACCCACTGCGGAGATGACGTGCTGCAGCGTCGCCCGAACGGCCTCCCAGATCTCGACGGCGTCGTGCTCGACGAGGCCCGGCGCAGGGAAGTGTTGGGTGAACTCGCGGTACTGCGACACCGTTGCCGGTGTGTCGGGTCCGGCGGGGAAGATCGCACGGCTGCGCACGCCGGTGGTGCCGGCATCGATCGCGATGACACAGCGGGGGGTCGGGGTGGATGCGGTCACGGGTGCCGACCTCGTCAGCGCTTCTTCTTCTGGGGACGATTGCTCGGGCCGGTGGAGGTGCGTGACGTCGGTGCGGGCTTCGCTCGGGTCGAAGTACCCGAACCCGTGCCGGCGATCCGAGGGGGAGCGGCGGCGGCTTCCGTGCGCATTTGCTTGAGTGTCTTGCGGGCGTACCCCATCTTGGCGAGGATCGCGCCGAAGCCCAGGTAGACGCCACCGGCGAGCAGGATGGCGATGAAGCTCTCCGGCTTGGTGTTCTTGGTGATGGTCACGGAAACGACGATGACGACGACACTGATCACCGCCCATTCGATCAACAACCGCTTCCACGGTACGGGCCGGGAGGAATCCCACGCCATAGTTCTTGTCCACTCCTCGTGTCGGTTTTGCCTCTACCCTGTGCACACGTGCGTGTCGGCATTCTGACAGGTGGCGGCGATTGTCCTGGCCTCAATGCGGTGATCAGGGCAATCGTGCGCAAGGGCGAGCTGGTCTATGGCGATGAGCTGATCGGCTTCCTCGACGCGTGGGACGGCGTGCGCGAGCGGCGCACGATGAAGCTCGATGTGTCGTCGCTGCGGGGCATGCTGCCGCGCGGGGGCACGCTGCTGGGAACCCGCCGAGGGAGCCCGTACGACCACGTCGACGGTCTCGAAGAAGTGCAAGCCACGTTCCGCGACATGGGGCTCGACGCCCTCATCGTCATCGGCGGTAACGGCTCGCTGTCGGTGGCGTGCAAGCTGTACTCCGACCTCGGCCTGCCGATCCTCGGCATTCCGAAGACGATCGACAACGACGTCGTCGGCACCGATGTCACCTTCGGCTTCAACACGGCCGTGCAGATCGCGACGGATGCGATCGATCGCCTCCACACCACTGCGGAGAGCCACGACCGGGTGATGGTGGTCGAGGTGATGGGCCGGCACAGCGGCTGGATCGCCACCCACGCCGGGATCGCCGGTGGGGCCACCGCAATTCTCATCCCCGAACAGCCATTCGACATCGACCAGGTGTGCGAGCTGCTCCGCGGTCGCCACGAACGTGGTCGCTACGCGTCGATCGTGGTCGTCGCCGAGGGCGCCGAGCCCAAGGAGGGCACGATGGCGGGCCGCGACAAGGTGTACGACCAGTTCGGTCACGTGCGCCTCGGAGGAATGGCCGAGACCATCGCTCACGCGATCGAGGAGCGCACCGGGTTCGAGACCCGGATGGTGCTGCTCGGCCACATCCAGCGCGGCGGCACGCCGACGGCCTTCGATCGGGTCCTGTCCACCCGGTACGGCGTCGCCGCCATCGACGCCGTGCACATGGGAGCGTGGGGACACATGGTGGCGCTGCGCAACGGCGAGGTGCTGCCGATCCCGCTCACCGAGACCGTCGGCAAGAGCCGCCCGGTCGACATGCACCTCTACCACGAGGTCGCCGAGGTCTTCTTCGGCTGATCGGCTTCTGGCCAGGGATCTTCCCAACTCGGCTTCTGGGAAGGATGCTTCTCGGAATCCGAGAAGCATCCGGTCCAGGAGCGGCGAGGGACCCGAGAGGTCAGGGTTCGGTGGGGGACGGGATCGCCGGGAACGCCGGTTGTGCCGACGCCACCCGGCCGGGATAGTCGTAGACGGTCAGCGCCGAGCTCTGCAGCGCACCGTTGCCGGCGGGCCACTGCTGGTCCGCCCCGGCGACGAGGATCTTCACGCCGCGTACTCCGTCGAGCTCGGATGCGGTGAACACGATCTGGGCCAACGCGTCGACGAGGTCGCTGCCCGACAGCTGCAACAGTTCCTCGGACATGTCGAGGCGGAGGATGCCCGCCTGCAGCTTCGCCGAGAGCAGCCGGGTGCCAGCGGGGACGGCGGACCGGTACTGCTTGGCGAGTTCTTCGGCGTTCGCGCCGGACAGCAGTGACTGGACGAGTGCGGTCGGCGTCTGGCTGGCGTCGCGGGCCACCGCTTGCAGCTTGGCGGTTTCACCGCTGATCGTCGGTGACAGCAGATAGATGCGCGAGGTGCCCTGGGCGGCGCCTGCGAGACGCTCGGTGTCGATTCCCAGCGGGCGTTGGTCGGCAGCAGGGATGTCGCGAGGGGTCTCGTCGTTGCGGATGCTGCAGCCGCCGATGATCGTGGCGGCGATCACGATCGCGACGAACGAGGTCGTCCGGTTCATATCCCCACCTCCTCGGCCGGGAGTTCGAGCACGAACCGAGCTCCAGGCTCACCGTCGGTGCGGTCCTCCACCCAGACCCGCCCGCCGTGCATCCGCACGTGTTCGTCGACGAGCGACAGGCCCAGCCCGGCACCGTCGCTGCTGCTGCGCCGCCCGGCGACAGCGCCTCTGGCGAATCGCTCGAAGACGAGCTCGCGCTCCTCGATGGGGACACCGGCGCCGTGATCCTCGACCGTGATCCAGACATGGCCGAGCGGTTCGCCCTCGCCCTCCGGCTCGGTCACACAGATCGCGGCGTCGCCGCCGCCGTGCAGTCGGGCGTTGTCGATGAGGTTGGCGACGACACGGGCCAGCCGTCGACGGTCGCCGCGGATGACGACCCGCTCGGCGCGGTCCGTGACGGTGACAGGAGTGGAGCGCACGCTGCTCACGGCCACCGCCTGGCGGACGAATTCGGCGACCAGCAGATCCTCGAGGTTGAGTCGGATCGCGCCGGCGTCGAAGCGGGAGATCTCCAACAGGTCCTCCACCAAGCCCTGGAAGCGGGTGACGTCGCCGACGAGGAGATCCAGCGCCGACTGAGCTCGCTCCGGCATGTCGTCGCGGCGAGCCTGCATGACCTCCACGCTCGCGGCCAGCGTCATCAACGGTGACCGGAGCTCGTGGCTGACGTCGCTCGCGAACCTGGCGTCTCGTTCGACTCGCGCCTGGAGGGCCGCCGCCATGTCGTTGAACGCGTTGGCGAGCAGGCGAAGGTCCGGGTCCTCGGTCGGCTCGAGGCGTGTGTCGAGCCGTCCGCCCGCGATCGCCTGCGCGGCCTGCGCCGCGTCACCCAGCGGCCGTACGGCTCTGCTCGCCACCAGGGTGCCGAGGAGCGCGCCCGCCAGCGTGGTGATGAAGCCTGCGAACATCAGGCTCAAGAGCACGCTGTTCAACGTCGATGCCGCGTCCGCCATGGGGACGAACTCGAAGTAGTTCGCGTCCGGCCCGCTGAGCGGGACGCCCACGATCAGCACCGGTTCGTCGTTGATGCGGGTGATCATCCTCGCCGGTGTCGCCTGGCTGATCACGCGGTCCTGGAGGGACTTGGGAATGTTGTCCGGCCCGTACTGCGCCGTGGGTGCGCTCCACACCCCGCGATAGATGATCGCGAATCTGCTCACGCCCAGCGACTGCAACCGATCGATCGCGGCAGCGGCCGACGGATTGTTCGTACTCAGTTCGTTCTGTGCCACCTGGGCATTCCGGTAGGCCTGGTAGATGCCGGCCTTGTCGCGCTGGTTGACCACGCTGCTGCGGGTGAAGCTGTAGGCGGCGGTGGCGAGGAACGCGGCGAGGAACAGCGCGCCGAAGCCGAACATCAGCAGGATTCGGGTGCGCAGCCCGAGGTGGCGAGGCCGCATCAGCCCCACCCTGTTCGTGAGCCGTCGCCACTGCCCGGCGGGTTGCAACCGCAGTTCGGTGGTGACGTCGACGGGGGTGTCGGTCACGACTGCAGGCGGTAGCCGAGACCCCGGACCGTGACCACGTGGCGCGGATTCGCCGCGTCGATCTCGACCTTGGTGCGCAGACGACGGACGTGCACGTCGACCAGCCGACCGTCACCGAAGTAGTCGTACCCCCACACCTTGTCGAGCAGGCTCTCCCGGCTGAACACCCGGCCGGGGTTCTGGGCGAGCTCACACAGCAATCGGAACTCGGTCTTGGTGAGGTGCAGTTCGGTTCCCGAGCGCATGACCTTGCCCTCGTCGGGGATGATCTCGAGGTCGCCGAACACGAGCTTCGCGTGACCGGGGCTGATCGGCCGGATGCGGCGCAGCAGCGCACGGATGCGAGCGGAGAGCTCCTTGGGCGCGAATGGCTTCGTGAGGTAGTCGTCGGCACCGGCCTCCAACCCGGCGACCACGTCGTGGGTGTCGTTGCGGGCCGTGACCATCACGATCGGTACGTCGCTGTTGCGGCGCAGCGTGCGGCACAGTTCGAAGCCGTCGATCCCGGGCAGCATGATGTCGATGAGCACCACGTCGGGCGTCTCGCGGTTGAAGAGCTCGATCGCTTCCTCGCCGCTTCCGGCCTCGTCGACCGTCCAGCCCTCGTCCTCCAGAGCCAGCTTTACGGCTGTCCGGATGCGTTCGTCGTCCTCAACGGACAGGATGCGGGTTCCCACGGGTCCCATGATGCCAGGCCCGAAGGGTCCAGCGGTGTGTGGGCGCGATTCAATCAGAGGCGGGGTGGCCGATGTCGGTGTCCACGTCGACGATGAGTTGTCGCATCGCATCGAACAACGCGGGGTTGGCGACGAGCACCGACGCAGGGCGAACCGGTCCGCCCTCGAGGTCGCCCGTCCGGCATCCGGCCTCGCGGGCGATGAGCTCGCCGGCGGCCAGGTCCCACGGTCCGAGGTGCTCCTCGAAGTACACGTCGACCCGACCCGCGGCGGCGTAACACAGATCCGCAGCGGCCGCGCCGAAGCGCCGCAGGTCCCGAACACGGGGCAGCAGCGCCGCCATGCGCCGGGCCTGGTGCCGTCGACGGTCGGGCAGATAGCTGAATCCGGAGGCCACCAGCGCAAGCGAGAGGTCGGTGGTCGCGCTGCAACGGATCGGAACGCCGTTGAGCCGAGAGCCGTGGCCGCGCGCGCCGGTGAACAGTTCGTCGGTCGCCGGGACGTACACCGCGCCGATCTCGGTGCCGTCGTCGGTGCTCGCGGCGATCGAGACCGCGTAGCCCGGGAGGCCGTAGAGGAAGTTGGTGGTGCCGTCGATGGGATCGATCAGCCATCGCAGCCCCGACCTGCCCGGAGTGTCGGTGCCCTCTTCGCCGACGATGCCGTCGTCGGGGCGAACAGCGAGGATGCCCTGCACGATCATGGCTTCGCTGGCGCGGTCGAACGCGGTGACCACGTCGGTGGACGACGACTTGGTGACCGTGTCACCGATGCCGTCGGCGGCCCTGCCGTCTCGCACCATCCGTCCGGCCGCGGTCGCGAGTCGGGCCGCGAGCGCGAGCAGTTCGTCGTGAGCGACCGTCACGGCCGATCCGAGCGCTCGCGCTGCTCGATCTGGCGCCATTCGCCCACCGCACGGAGCACCAGCACGGCGACGACGCTCATGCCGCCCGCTGCGATCAGTGAACCCGTGAGGATGCCGATGCCCTTGGGGGTGTCGCACGATCCGGTGCACTGCAGCTTCACCAGGGTGTAGCCGATGAGCCCACCTGCGAACCCGCTGATGAGGATCGCGGCGAACGCCATTGCGCGGGCCGCGGGCGAGGGAAGCGCGGACAGGGGCCGTTGTTCGTCGGTCACCCTTCCAGCGTAGGCTCGTCCATCGTGCGCGCCACGGTGGTCATCCCCACGTTCAACGAGATCGACAACATCGATCGCCTCCTCCGGGCCGTGCGCGCCGTCGCGCCCGAAGCCCGGATCCTGATCGTCGACGACGGCAGCCCGGACGGCACTGCCGATCGGGCCGAGGCGTTGGGGGAGACGCTCGGACAGATCTCGGTCCTTCGTCGTGCGGAGAAGAACGGGTTGGGCAACGCCTACCGCGCAGGGCTCCGCATGGCCATCGACGACGGTGCCGAGATCTGTGTGCAGATGGACGCCGACCTCTCCCACGACCCGTCGGTGCTGCCGGCCCTGATCGGTAACGTCGAGAACGGGGCGGACCTGGCCATCGGAAGTCGATATGTGCCGGGTGGCCGCACGGTGAACTGGCCGCGCCGCCGCCGATGGCTGTCGCGGTGGGGAAACCGATATGCAGCCGGCGTGCTCGGCCTGGCCATCAACGACGCCACCGCTGGATACCGCGCCTACAGCGCGGCGGCGCTGGAGCGGATGGAGTTCGAGCAGGTCCAGGCCGAGGGGTACGGGTTCCAGATCGAGATGACCTATCGCCTCGTGAGCGCAGGAGGCAAGGTCGTCGAGTTCCCGATCAGCTTCCAGGATCGCACCGAAGGTGTGTCGAAGATGTCGGGCAGCATCATCAGCGAGGCGCTGGTACTGGTGGCCAAGTTGTGGATCAGCGACTTCAACGGTCGTCGACGTCGACGCCGTGAGGGAGGCTGATCGAGGTGCGACGCTGGCTGGTCGGTGGTGCCCTGATCCGTCATGACGACGGGCTGGTGCTGGTGTGCAACCGGCGCCGCGACCGCTCGGTGGAGTGGACGCCTCCCGGCGGCGTCATCGACCCGGGGGAGACCGTGCTGGAGGGACTCGCCCGCGAGGTGTTCGAGGAGACCGGACTCGTCGTGTCGGGGTGGTCCCACCGCTGCTACACGGTCACCGTCGACGCCCCGGACATGGGGTGGCAGCTCACCGTCGAGGCATGGGAGACCCTCGGGGTCGAGGGTGAGGTGGTCATCGCCGACCCGGACGGGATCGTCGAACAGGTTCGACACGTGAACGCCGTCGAGGCGCCGACCCTGCTGCAGGCGAGTCCCCCGTGGGTGCACGGACCGGTGGGCGAATGGCTGACAGGGTCAGCGGCGGCGCGCTACCGGTACACGCTGCACGGAACCCAGCGCGGCGCCGGCCGGATCGAGCGGATGGAATGAAGCGCCCGGTGCGCTCGATCCTGCACGTCGACATGGACGCCTTCTACGTCAGCGTCGAGTTGCGGCGGCGCCCCGATCTGGTCGGCCGCCCGGTCGTCGTGGGTGGCACGGGTGCCCGCGGGGTGATCGCCGCCGCCTCCTACGAGGCCCGGCGTTATGGAGTGTTCTCCGCGATGCCGTCGACACGGGCACGCCGACTGTGCCCGCACGCCGTCTTCCTACCCGGTGATCACGAGCTCTACGGCCAGGTGAGCGCCGAGGTGCACGAGATCTTCCGTTCGGTCACACCCGCCATCGAACCGCTCGCGCTCGACGAGGCGTTCCTCGACGTGACCGGCTCGATCGGTCTGTTCGGATCGGCCCGAGCGATCGCCGACCGAGTTCGTGGCCGCATCGCCGACGAGTTGCACCTCGCCAGCTCGGTGGGCGGTGGCACCAGCAAGTTCATCGCCAAGTTGGCCTCGAAGCGCGCCAAGCCGCGGATCACTCCGGCGGCGATCCTTCCCGGACACGGCGTGCTACTGG
>JBBQTC010000031.1:0-42951 GCA_038234785.1 Acidimicrobiales bacterium | reverse complement strand
CTTCGACCCCGTACGCGGTGCCGAGTTGGAAGCACGCCTGCGGCACACCATCGAAGCCCTGTTCCACGACACCACCCCCGACGACACACCCACGGACCCGTTGGAACGCCAGGACCACCTCGCCGCGCTCGCGTTGATCGCACTCTGCGAAGGCGGCACGGCCGGCACTGGCACCGGGCCGGATGTGACGGTGCTGATCGACGAACGAACCCTTCTGGAGGGCTGCCGTCACGAGCACAGCGTGATCGATGCCGGCCTCGGACGGTTCGGGCTCCCCATCGAAACGATCCGCCGCTGGGCGTGCCTGGGCAGCGTCACTCCGGTCGTGGTCGCCGCCGACGGCGTCCGCCTGTTCCTCGGACGCGAAACACGGTTGGCGAACCGGGCCCAACGCCGTGCCCTCCGCGTGCTCTACCGCACCTGCGCCCTGTGCGACGTCCCGTTCGAACACACCCAAGCCCACCACATCACCTGGTACGGACGCGACCACGGCACCACCGACATCGACAACCTGATCCCGCTGTGCGGCGGCCACCACCACCTCGTCCACGAAGGCGGCTGGACCCTCCACCTCGCCCCCGACCGCGCCCTCACCGCCATCGCCCCCGACGGCACCACCCACATCCACGCACCCCCACGAGCACGAGCCGCCTGACGCGCCGGGCACTGCTCGGACGCGCGGCCACGGACTCACGCACCAGCACGCCGGAGGAGTCCAGCCATCGACCGACTGCGGTCCGTCGTCGAGAGAGCACTGGTAGGACGTTCGTCGATGTCCCGCGGTAGAAACGAAGGCGCACATCCCGCGCGCCCAGAACCCCTTGCCAAACGCGCCACTACCGGGCACAGTTCGCTTCGTGAGTTGGCGGGCCGTAAGGGTCGGGGCGTTTGTTGTCGTGCTGCTCGCGTGTGTCGGTTGCGGGACAGGGGGTGCGACGCCGTCGCTCTCGGCGGGCCTGCTCCGCGCCGCTGACCTTCCCGGTGAGTGGACGTCGTTCACGTCGGGTCCTCGGCCGAAGTCGGACCTGTGTGGCGAGGCCCTGGCCGAGTCGGAGCCACCGCCCGTGGACTCAGCGTCGACGGCCTGGGCGGTCGATCCCGATAACGGCCCGATCGTTGGTGAACGCATCGAACGCTTCGCCGACCCAGGCGCCGCGCTGTCCGTCCTGGACGAGCAGCTCGTTGTGCCGTGTGACTTCGAGTCCGCCGACGGATCCGGCTGGCACACCGAACGCCTGTCGCCACCGGCGGGGGTTGACAGCGGCCGGGTGTTCCTCGTCACGAGTCGCGATCGTCCGGACAGCTTCAACTATCAGGCTGCAGTCATCGACGGTTCAGTAGCCATGCTGGTCTCTTTGAACAGCCGCACCGAGAACCGGGACCTCCTCGATGAGATCCTCGCGACGGCCGCGGCCAGAGTGAGCGACGCAGGCGTCGCCTTTGGATCCGCCCACGCCCTGTCCAGAGCTGCGGAGCGGCTCGGACTTCGCATTTTGTCGTGACGGCGATATGCGCTCCCTGCTTGCGCTGGGCCGACGCTCCGCCACGATCACCGTGAAGCGGGTCAGGCGGGCACGAGCTCGCGGAGGAAGCCGACGAGGAACGTCGCCGGCTCCACGTTGCGGCGCAGGGGCACCACCAGCTGCTGCTGGTCCGGCTTGTAGAGCGCGTCGCGGCTGAGCCGGCGCAGGCGCAGTTCCTCGCTGGTCTTCAGGTCGATCGGGCCCAGACGCGCCTGGTTGCCGACGATCTGCACGTCGTGGAGTCCGAGTCGGTGGCACTCGGCGCGCAACGACCCCACGGTGAGGAGGGCGGCGGCGGAGTCCGGCACGGGGCCGTAGCGGTCCTCCCATTCGTTGCGGATGTCGTCGATCTCCTCGGCAGTCGTGACGGCGGCAAGACGTCGGTAGGCCTCGAGTCGCAGCTCTTCCTTCGGGACGTACTCGACCGGCAGGAACGCATCGGTGGGGACGTCGAGCTTCACCTCCGACGGTGGGGCGGTGGTCTCGCCCTTCATCTCCGACACGGCCTCGTTCACCATCTGGCAGTACAGGTCGTATCCGACCGCGGCGATGTGCCCGCTCTGCGATTCGCCGAGCAGGTTGCCGGCGCCGCGGATCTCGAGATCGCGCATCGCGATCTTGAACCCGCTGCCCAGCTCGGTCGCCTCCCCGATGGTCTTCAACCGTTCGTACGCCTCCTCGCTCAGACGTGCGTCGGGCGGGTGGAACAGATAGGCGTAGGCACGTGAACCGCTGCGACCGACGCGACCTCGGAGCTGATGCATCTGGCCCAGCCCCAACAGGTCGGCTCGTTCGACCACGAGGGTGTTCACCGTGGGCATGTCGATGCCGCTCTCGATGATGGTCGTGCAAACGAGGACATCGAACCTGCCCTCCCAGAAGTCGACCACCACCTGTTCCAGAGAGCCCTCGTCCATCTTCCCGTGAGCGATCGCGATGCGCGCTTCGGGGACGAGCTCGCGCAGACGCGCCGCTGCCATGTCGATGGACTGCACGCGGTTGTGGACCCAGAACACCTGACCCTCACGCAGCAGTTCACGGCGGATCGCCTCGACCGCGACGCGCTCGTCGTACCCGCCGACGAACGTCAGGATCGGTTGCCGGTCGGCAGGAGGCGTCTGCAGCAGCGACAGATCGCGGATGCCCACCAGGCTCATCTCGAGCGTGCGTGGGATCGGTGTCGCCGACAGCGTGAGCACGTCGACGTTGTGCTTCAGCTTCTTCATCGACTCCTTTGCCTGCACGCCGAACCGTTGCTCCTCGTCGACGACGAGCAGCCCCAGATCCTTGAAGACGACCCCGTCCTGCAGTAGGCGATGGGTGCCGATCACACAGTCGATGTCGCCGGTGCGCAGGCCCTCGATGACCTGCTTGGCCTCCTTCGCGGTGAGGAAGCGGCTGAGCACTTCGACACGGATCGGGTAGCCGGCGAATCGATCGGCGAACGTGTTGCCGTGCTGTGTGGCCAGCAACGTGGTGGGCGCCAGCACGGCGACCTGCTTGCCGTCCTGGATGGCCTTGAACGCCGCGCGGATGGCGACCTCGGTCTTGCCGAACCCGACGTCGCCACACACCAGGCGATCCATCGGGAAGGCGCGCTCCATGTCGACCTTGATGTCGTCGATGGCCGTCCGCTGGTCGGGCGTCTCGACGTAGGGGAACGCCTGCTCCATCTCGTGCTGCCACGGCGTGTCCTGGCCGAACGCGTGGCCGACCGCGTGCACCCGCTGCTGGTAGAGCACGACGAGCTCTTGCGCGATCTCGCGCACCGCGCTGCGGACTCGCGACTTCGATTTGGCGAAGTCCGTCCCACCGAGGCGGTGCAGCGTGGGTGCCTCGCCACCGACGTACTGGCGGAGGGTGTCGATCTGGTCGCTCGGGACGTAGAGCTTGTCGCCGCCCTTGTACGCGAGCAGGAGGTAGTCGCGCTCGGCGCCGCCGATGGTGCGTTTGGTCATGCCCTGGTACTGGCCGACGCCGTGCTGGTAGTGCACCACGTAGTTACCGGGCTTGAGATCCTCGAACAACCCGGTGCCCTGGCGTTTGCGCGGGCGCGAGACACGGTGGGCCCGTCGGCGACCGGTGAGGTCCGCCTCGGCGACGACCGCGACCTTCGCCCCGGGCACGGTGCACCCACGATGGAGCGGTGCAACGGCGATGTAGCCACCTGGTCTGGTGAGGTCGGTGTCGGCGGACGCCATCGAGAAGTCGAGTCCACGATCGAGCAGCAGGCTGGCGAGCCGGTTCGCCGAGCCGTCACCGTCGGCGGCCACCACCACCCGGAATCCGTCGACAAGAAGGTCGCGCAGTCGGTTGGCCAGTCCCTCGCCGTCGCCCACGACCGGTCCCCAACCACTGGCGTTGACCATCGGCGAGTCGGGCGACTCGGGGGTGCTGCTGATGGTCCACACCGCCTGACCGGCGGCCAACAGGCGGTCGGACTCGGCGTGCAGGCGAGGGAAGCCCAGTGCCGGATCGCGACCCCAGGTGCTGGCCAGCGCGCGGGCAAGGTCGTCCTCCTCGGCCAATAGATCGTTGGCTCGGTCGCGCATCCGACGCGGCTCGACCAGCACGACCTTCGCCGTCGACGGGAGCACGTCGGTGAGCAACGTCTCGCGATCGACGAGCCACGGCAGCCAGCTCTCCATGCCGTCGAACAGTGTTCCCTCCGCCAGGCGCTCCCACTGCTCGCGACCCCACGGCTCGCGGCCGACCAGTGCTGCCGCACGTTCGCGAACGGCATCGGTGGGGATCAGTTCGCGTGCGGGAAAGATGTGGGTCTCGTCGAGGTCGACCGTGCTGCGTTGATCGTTCACACCGAACTCGGTGAGGCGATCCACCTCGTCGCCCCACAGGTCGATGCGGATGGGAGCGTCGGCGGTGGAGGGGAACACGTCGATGATCGCACCGCGCCGGGCGACCTCGCCTCGGTGCTCGACCAGCGCTTCGCGCCGATAGCCGAACCGGATGAGCTCCTCGAGCAGTTCCTCCGGATCGATGATCGCGTTGCGTTGCACTCGAATGGGTTCGATCTCCTCGGCCCCAGGGCCGAGGTGTTGCAGGAGTGCCCGGACGCCGGCCACGACGATCGCGGGAGTGCGGTCCGGGGTGCGCAGACGCCACAACACTTCGAGACGACGACCCATCGTCTCGACGCTGGGGCTGATCCGTTCGAACGGCAGCGTCTCCCACGCGGGGAACAGCACCACGTCGCCCTCGGGCATGTACTGCGCGACGTCGTCGAACAACTGCCCGGCGTCGGTGCCAGTCGGGCAGGCGATCACCAACGGGCGCCGATCGCTGAGCTGCGCCAGGGCGGCGATGCTGATCGCCCGCGCCGACTCGGGGACGGCTACCAGCCCGCTCGCCGCGCCGATGGCCTGGGTGAGCGCGGGTTCGTTGCGGAGCAAGCGGGGGAGCGATGCGAGCGACATCCGGCTGGGCATGGTATCGGCGCGGCTGCGAGCATGGGGCGTGGTCGAACATGGTGTCGTGATGCGGCGGGCGATGGTGGTGTGGGCAGCGGCGATGCTGCTCGTGGCCGGCTGCGGATCGAGCAGCAATCACGATGGTGGCGACAACACCTGCGAGGTCGGCGAATGGGTGTCGACCTCGATGGTCGTGCCCACCCAGGCGGCCCTGGGTGCGGTGGTGCCGACCGGGGGCGGCGATGGCATCGCGATCCGTCTCGACCCCGATGGCGGCTTTCTCGCCGACTTCGGGCCGATGCAGCCCGCACTGAGTTCGTTCGAGTCGGGAGGGCAGATCGGTGCGCTCTCGGTGCGTTGGTCCGGCGTCGGCTCCGGTCATTGGTCGGTCGACGATGCCGGCCACATCTTCGCCACGGTCGACGATCTCGGTACGGTCCGTGCCGCCGCGTCGTTCACGTTGGGCACCACCGCCCCGCCGATCTTCGATGCCACGCTGCAGGAGCTGGGCGAGTCGATGATGCTGGACGACACCGGCCTCGGTGTGTTCACCGTGACCGACTGCACCCAGACCTCGCTCCGGATGACCACCCCGTTCCCCGGTGGCACCGTCACGATCGACGCCGACCGCTAGCCAGCCCTCGACGTCACGGCCGGCGTCACAGCCCGTTGAACTTGAGCATCGCTGCGTCGACGCCCTCGGCGACGATGACCTCGACCGCATCGGCGGCGCGTTGCACGGCGATGTCGAGCAGCTCACGCTCGCCCGCCGACATCCTCGACAGGACATGGTCGGCGCCGCGTTCCTTGGACGGAGGCTTGCCGATACCGATGCGTACCCGCAGGTAGTCCTGGGTGTGGAGGTGTTGGGTGATGCTGCGCAGGCCGTTGTTGCCGGCGAGGCCGCCGCCGACCTTCACTCGCACGACACCGGGCTGCAGATCGAGTTCGTCGTGGACGACCACGAGTTGCGTCGGGTCGGTCAACTGGTGGCGACGCATCAGTGCGCCGACCGCCTGCCCGCTCTCGTTCATGTACGTCGTGGGGAAGGCGAGTACCACGCGCTTGGCGCCCATACGCGTCTCGCACACGGCGGCGCGGTCACGCCCGGCCTTCATCTTCTCGCCGAGGCGCTCGACGAGGAGGCGAACGACCTCCTCGCCCATGTTGTGGCGCGTCCGGGTGTATTCACGCCCCGGATTGCCCAGTCCGACGATCAGCGCATCGATCACGCCGACGGCAGGATCACTCAGCGGCGGGAGCCGCGTCCTCGCCGTCAGCAGCGCCCTCGGCCTCGTCGGTCGCGGCGTCGGCCTCGGCCTCGGCAGCGGCGGTGACGAGCACGGTGACGACCGGCATGTCGGGGTCGCCCAGTGCGGTGACGCCCTTGGGCATCGGCACGTCGGCCAGGCGGATGACGTCGTGGGGCTGCATCTCGGTGACGTCGATGATGAACTCGGCCGGGATGTTGCCCGGGGTGCAGGAGACCTCGATGGAGTCGACCGACGGGTCGACCAGGCCGCCCTCGGCCGCCACGGCCTTGGCCTCGCCCTCGATGCGCAGCGGCACGTGGACGGTGATCTCCTGGTTCATGTCGACGGTGAGGAAGTCGATGTGGCTCACGCTGCGGCGCACCGGGTGGCGCTGGACGTCCTTGACCACGGCCGGGTAGATCTTCCCGGCGACCTCGAGCGACAGCACGGTGTTCACGCCGGCGGCGCCGCTGAGGGCGAGCCGCAGCTCACGACGCTCGACGGAGACGCTGATGGGGGTGATGCCCTGGCCGTACAGCGTGCCCGGGATGTGCCCCTCGGCGCGAAGCCGACGAGCGGCGGACGAACCGGTGGCAGTGCGGGATTGGGCGACGAGCTTGCTAGCGGACATGACGGAGCCTCGATCAATGGCGTGACAGAACAGCCTGTGAGCCTATCGGGGGGATCCCCCAGCGACAATTGGGCGGTCAGGCCTGATTTTCCCCGCCGAAGATCTCGCTGACGCTGGTGTCGTCGAAGACGGCGTTGAGGGCGTCGGCGATGAGCGGGGCGATCGACAGGACCTCGATCTTGTCGATCTGCTTCTCGGGCGGCAGCGGCAGGGTGTTGGTGAGCACCACCTTGGTGATCACGGAGTTCTTCAGCCGGTCGATCGCCGGTCCGCTGAGCACTGCGTGCGTGGCCATGGCCCACACCTCGGTCGCACCGCGGGCCATGAGGACCTCGGCGGCCGACACGATGGTGCCGCCGGAATCGATCATGTCGTCGTTGAGGATGCACAGACGGCCGGAGACGTCGCCCATGACCTCCTTGGCCTCGGCCACGTTGGTGGTGCCCTTCGGGCGCCGCTTGTAGATGAAGGCGAGGTCGGAGCCGACGTCGCTGAGGTGCGAGGCCATCCGCTCGGCGACCTTGATCCGCCCGGCATCGGGCGCCACGATCACGGGTGCCTCGGCATGGGTGCGCACGTAGTTCTCCAGCACCGGCATCGCCGTGAGGTGGTCGACCGGACCTTCGAAGAAGCCTTGGATCTGGCCGCTGTGCAGGTCGATGCTCACCATCCGCTTGGCGCCGGCGGCCTTGAAGAGGTCAGCGACCATGCGCGCCGTGATCGGCTCGCGCCCTTCGGCCTTGCGGTCCTGGCGGGCGTACCCGTAGAACGGGCAGACCGCGGTGATTCGCTTGGCGGACGCCCGGTAGGCCGCGTCGATCATGATCAACTGCTCCATGATCGAGTCGTTGATGCTGCGTCCGTCGTGGCCGCAGTGGGTCTGCATGATGAAGACGTCCGACCCGCGGATGCTTTCGCCGAACCTCACGCGGATCTCGCCGTTGGCGAACTGCACGATGCCCGGATTGCCCAGGTCGGTGCCGAGATGGGCGGCCACCTCCTGAGCGAGTGCAGGATGGGTGCGCCCCGAGTAGAGCGACATCCTCTTGGTGGTGACCTTCTCCATGCTGCTCCCGGGGTGCGGTGTTTTCAGTCGGCAGGCGCAGTGTAGAAGGCGCCGGTGACCGAGCCAGCAGCCACCGTGCTGCCGGGCGGAAGAAACGCGTACGGGCCGACCCGGGCATCGGGTCCGATCTCGCTGTCGTGGCCGACGGCGTGCTCGACGATCGCCCCGTCGCCGACCGTGCAGTCGACCAGGCGGGTGTCGGGGCCGATCTCGCATCCGTCGCCGATGACGGTGTCGCCCTGGAGGATGCTGCCGGGGTAGATGGTGACGTCGCGCCCGAGGCGGACGGTGACGTCGACGAACGTCTGGCGCGGGTCGAGCATGGTGACACCGTTGAGGAGCCAGCGCCGGTTGGTGCGAGCGCGCAGTTCGCGCTCGGCGAGCGCGAGCTGCCAGCGATCATTGACGCCGCGAGTCTCGGCTTCGGGGGCCTGGACGCAGCCGATGCGGTGACCCATCGCAGCCAGTGATCCGATCACGTCGGTGAGGTAGTACTCGCCTTGGGAGTTGTCGGGGCTGAGGTGTCGCAGGGCGGGGCCGAGCAGATCTCGTCGGAACGCGTACATGCTGGTGCAGACCTCGCGAACGGCGCGCTCGTCGGGCGAGGCGTCTCGCTCCTCGACGATGCGCAGCACGCGACCGTCGCCGTCCTTGGACGGAGCGCGGATCACCCGCCCATATCCGGTCGGGTCCTCGAGCACGCTGGTGATGAGCGTGGCCGCGTACTCGTTGGCGTTGTGTGCGGCGACCAACAGGTCGAGCGACGGCGCCTGCAGCAGGGGAGTGTCGCCGGGCAGCACGATCACGGTGGAGTTGTCGTCGAGGTCGTCGCCGGGGAACGCACCGAGACCGACCATCGCCGCGTCGCCCGTGCCCCGCTGCACGGTCTGTTCGACGAAGGTGACGTGCGCCCAGTCGGGCGATTGCTCCTGCACCTTCTTGGTGACGCGCTCGGCACCGTGCCCGACGACGATGACGGTGCGTTCCGGCGTGACGGCTTCGAGTGCGTGGATGACGTGCATCACCATCGGTCGACCGCAGATGAGGTGGAGCGGCTTGGGCCGAGTGGACCGCATGCGAGACCCCTCGCCGGCGGCCAGGACGATCGCGGAGACTGTCATGGTCCCGTTCTATCGCGCGCGGGGACTCCGCGGATGGCTGTCGGGCCGAACGTCGTGGAGCAATGACGGCACCAGAACCCCTGCTCGAGTTCGGTGCCGCACGCCGCGTGGACCAGCACGATGTCGGCCTCACCGTCGGCGAGGTGGTGCTCGCCCCAACGGATGATGGCCACCAGTGCCGGCGAGAGTGCGATGCCGGCGGGGGTCAGCCGATACTCGAAGCGAGGCGGATGCGCCTGGTACTGCTCCTTGGCCATCACGCCGCCGTCGACGAGGCGGCGGAGCCGGTTGGTGAGGATCGGGCGAGCGATGCCGAGGTCGGCACAGAAGTCGTCGAATCGACGCACCCCCCGCAGCGCAGCGCGGATGATGAGGATGCTCCACCGGTCGCCCACCAGCTTGAGCGTGCGTTCGAGCGTCGTGGTCATCACTCCCGGACTGTACTGCTCTCATCTGGGTTCTGGTTCGAAACTGACTGAGGTAAGGTTCTGAAATGGAACTGACCACATGGCCGCTCGACGACCTCATGCACCGAGCCCGAGTCGTGCGCGACGCCGCGTACGGTGCTCGGGTCACCTACTCGCCCAAGGTGTTCATCCCGCTCACGATGCTGTGCCGGGACCGTTGCGGCTACTGCACGTTCGCCCAACCGCCGGCGCGGTTGGTCTCGCCCTATCTGACACCTGACCAGGTCCTGCGCATCGCGTCCGATGGCGCCCGCGCCGGTTGCCATGAAGCCTTGTTCACGCTCGGCGAGCGCCCCGAGGACCGCTACGACGTCGCCCGCGACTGGCTCACCGCGAACGGATACGACAGCACGGTGCACTACCTGCACGCGATGGCCGCCCTCGTGCTCACCGAGACCGGGTTGCTGCCGCATGCCAACGCAGGGGCGCTGTACGAGGACGAACTGCGCCTGCTCGCGGACGTGTCACCGAGCCAGGGCATGATGATCGAAACGCTCCGCGACGACCTGCCGTGCCACCGCGGTGCGCCGGACAAGGTGCCTGCGCGCCGCCTGGACACCTTGGAGCTGGCGGGCCGACTTCAGATCCCGTTCACGACCGGGATCCTGGTTGGGGTCGGCGAGGACCGGATCGATCGGATCGCCGCGCTGGAGGCGATCGCCGCGTCACACCTCAGGCACGGTCACGTGCAGGAGGTGATCGTCCAGAACTTTCTCCCCAAGCCGGGCACCGGGATGCAGCACGAGTCGGCCTGCCCCGAGGACGAGTACCTGTGGTCGATCGCGGCCGCGCGGCTGATCCTCCCTCCCGAGATCCACCTGCAGGCGCCGCCCAACCTCAGCGACGACTTCGGCGTGCTGCTCGACGCCGGCATCGACGACTGGGGAGGCGTGTCCCCGGTGACGGCCGACCACGTGAACCCCGAGCGACCGTGGCCGGCACTCGATCGGTTGCGCGAGGTCACCGAGGCGAAGGGGCATGCACTGGCCCCGAGGCTGACGGTCCACCCCGAGTTCGTACGCGACCCGCAGCGCTGGCTGCGTCCGTCGGTGCGTTTCGCCGTGATGGACCGCAGCGACGCAGAAGGTCTCGGCCGCGACGACCCTGGGTCGTGCTGGCCGGAGAAGGTGACCGCAGCCGATGTGGTCCTCGACGGCGCCGAAGTGGTGCTCGTGGGCCACCGCTCGACGCAGTGGTACTCCGGTGCCACACAGCCCCCGCCGGTGCTGCTGCCCGCACCCCGCCGCGCCGAGGGACGAGGCCCGGTGGCCGAGGTGCTGGCCGGGGTCCGCTCTGGTCAGGAGGTCGGGTTCGACGAGATCGTCGCGCTGTTCCGAGCCCGCGGGCCCGAGGTGACGGCGGTCGCCGAACTGGCCGATGAACTCCGCCGTGCCGCGGTCGGCGACGCGATCACATGGGTCCACAACCGCAACATCAACTACACGAACGTGTGCACGTTCAAGTGCCGCTTCTGTGGGTTCTCCAAAGGCCCGCTCGCATTGAACCTGCGCGGCACGCCGTACCTGTTGACGCTCGACGACATCGCCCAACGCACCCGCGAGGCCTGGGACCTCGGTGCCACCGAGGTGACCCTGCAGGGTGGGATCCATCCCAACTTCGACGGCGAGTACTACATCGACGTCACCCGCGCCGTGAAGGACGCGGTGCCCGACATGCACGTGCACGGCTTCACGGCGCTCGAGGTCACCGAGGGTGCCAAGCGGCTGGGTGAGGACCTGGCCACCTATCTGCGTCGGTTGAAGGATGCCGGCCTCGCGTCGCTCCCCGGTACGGCCGCCGAGATCCTCGACGACGAGGTTCGCGCCGTGCTGTGCCCCGACAAGATCACCACCGACGAATGGCTCGACTGTCATGCGGCGGCACACGACGTCGGGCTCGGTTCGAACGTCACCATCATGTTCGGGTCGATCGAGCATCCCGAGTCGTGGGCGCGCCACCTTTTGCGTACCCGTGCGCTCCAGAAGGTCACCGGCGGGTTCACCGAGTTCGTCGGCCTGCCGTTCGTCCACATGGCGTCGCCGATCTACCTGCAGCGGGCGTCGCGTCGCGGGCCCACCTTCCGCGAGACGCTGCTGATGCATGCCGTCGCCCGCATCGCCTACCGAGGCATCATCGACAACATCCAACTGTCGTGGGTCAAGATCGGCGGCGCCGGGGCGCTGCAGTTGCTGCAGGCCGGATGCAACGATCTTGGCGGGACGCTGATGGACGAGAACATCTCACGCGCCGCAGGTGCCGCCCACGGACAGGGGATGACCGAGTCGACCTTCGCCGACATGGTGGGTCCGCTGGGCCGCCGCTTGCAGCAGCGCACGACCTCGTACGGGTTGGTGGACCGGGTCGGTCACTGAACACGCGAGGTGGAGGACTCCGACGCGACCGACGGGTCCGGCACGCCACTGCGCAGCAGCCATTGGAACGCATGCCAGCCTGACTGATGCGTCCCCACGCTGCCGCGGGCCGCCATCGCCGCCTCGTGACCGATCGGCCGACCACCGGGCGCCTTGATGTGAGCCTCGGCGGTGCGCTCCATCATGACGAAGAAGCCCACGGCCTCGTCGACGGATCGACCGACGGTGAGCAGTCCGTGGTTGCGCAGGATCACGGCCTTGGCGCCACCGAGTGCCACGGCGATCCGCTTCCCGCCGTCGGTCGACATGACGTCGACCTCCTCGTCGTCGAAGAGCTCGTGGTCGTCGTAGAACGCGCACGCCTCCTGGGTGATCGGCCGCAGCCGCTCGACCAGCGCCGAGAACGGCGTGCCGGACGGTGTGTGGGTGTGGGCCGCGCTGATCACGTCGGGGCGAGCCTCGTGGATGGGCCAGTGGATGTGGTACGCCGCCCGGTTGATCTCGCCGTCGCCGTCCACGACCGATCCATCGGGACCGACGAGGACCAGGTCGTCGACGGTCACCTGGTGGAACGGCACTCCATAGCGGGCCAGCCAGAAGTGGTCGAGTCGCTCCGGATCACGCGCCGAGATGTGCCCGTCGCCGAGTGATCCCCATCGCTGCGACCCGAACACCCGGTAGGCCAACGCGAGGCGCACCTTGCGGTGGGCGCGCTGCGCGGCGATGTCGAGGATCTCGGGCTCGTCGTCGGACGGGGACAGCACGTCGTACGGCACGAACCGATCATACGACCCACGCGTGACGGGCGCAGTTCCGGGGAGAGGGCTCGAACCCCTATAAGCGGCACCAAAAACCGCTGTCCTACCATTGAACGACCCCGGACAGACGGTGCCGAGGCTAGCGGCGACGCCGTTTGCTGACACTGGGGTTTGGGCCGGGGGGTCGCGCCCGATAGCGTCTCACGAGCTATGGGTTCATTGATCAAGAAGCGCCGTAAGCGCATGCGCAAGAAGAAGCACAAGAAGATGCTCCGCCGTACGCGGCACGCGCGCCAGCGCGGCAAGAAGTAACGCTTCTCCACACGCAATTCAGTTCGCTGTCACCGACCGCCCGCGTTCACCGCGGGCGGTCGGTGCGCGTCAGCACCACGAACGCATCGGGAAGTGCCGCCGCGAGATCGTGCTGATGGCCCCGCAGGAACCATGTCGCGCCACTGCCGGCCAGCGTTGGCGCCGTACCACTGACGGCTCGGATCCGGTCTCTCCATCGGGCAAGCTCCGGTGCCACGGCGAGCGCCGCCGGCTCCAGGTCGTTCGGTCCGTCTGCGTGGGGGACGTCGAGTGCGTCCCACGCCCGATAGGCGGCGGGCGTGCTCACCGACAACGGTGGGATCACCAGCGTGATGTCCTCGTGCTCGAACGGCAACGGCTCCACGATCTCGCCGATGCCCGTGACCCGCGCCCGGCCCCCGACGAGACAGAAGCTCACATCGGCGCCGAGTCGCGATGCGCCGACGAGGTCGTCGTAGCCGGCCCATCGCAGCACGGCTGCGGCGTCGGCCGACCCGCCGCCCAGCCCACCGCCGCCAGGAATCACCTTGTGGAGGTGTACCGCAGCGGTTCGATCCGCCAGGAGCAACGCCTTCGCCACCAGGTTGGTGCGATCGAGCGGCATCCCGTGCGCGAACGGTCCGTCGGCGGTGAGCCCGCTTCCTCCGGCCGTGATGGTGACCGTGTCCGCCCAGTCCAACGTCACCATCTCGGCATCGATGAGGTGGTAGCCGTCGTCGCGAACGCCGGTGATGCGCAGCGAGAGTGTCAACTTGGCCGGCGCCGACAGTCGGACGGGCTCGGTCACTGCGCGGCCCTCCAGGCGAGTGCGAGCGCACCCCACTCCTGCACGTCGAGTTCCTCCGGGCGTCGTTGGCTGTCGATGCCCGCAGCTGCGAAGGCGTCGGGGGTGACGACGTCGGCGAGCGATCGGCGAAGCATCTTGCGGCGCTGGCCGAATGCGGTGCGCATCAGGTGGAACAGGTCCGCAGACGGTGCGTCGACGGCCGGGTGTGACCGGCGGCGGATGTCGGCCAGCGCAGACTCGACGTTGGGTCGGGGCACGAACACGCTCGCGGGCACCAACCCGGCGATCTTGGCGGTCGCCCAATACGCGATCTTGACACTCACCGCGCCGTAGTGCTCGGTTCGCGCCGCGGCACAGAACCGCTCGGCGGCCTCTCGCTGGACCATCACGAGCATCCGTTCGATCTGCGGCACGTCGTCGAGCAGGTCGCAGACGAGGGGAGTGGCGACGTTGTAGGGAAGGTTGGCGACGAGCACCCACCCGGTTGCGTCGCCCAGCAGTTCGCCCCAGTCGAGGTGCATCGCGTCGGCTTCGACGACGGTGACGTTGGCGTGGTCGGCCGTGATCTCACGCAACACCGGGACCACACCGCGGTCGACCTCGACGGCGATGACCTGCGCCCCGGTCTCGGCGAGCGCGAGCGTGAGGGATCCGAGCCCGGCGCCGATCTCGACCACGCGGTCGTCGGGCCCGACCTCGGCGAGCCGAGCGATACGACGCACGGTGTTGGCGTCGGCCACGAAGTTCTGGCCGAGATCGCGGCGGGGAGCGAGTCCGTGACTGCTCAGGAGTTCGTTGATGTCACCGCGGTTGTGCACCGTTACCAGCTCACACGCACCGGCACCGGGGCGTCGGCGAGATCGCCGATCTCCGAGAACACCGAGGTGTCGAGCACGAGGTCGGCACCCGACGGCATCGGCATGCCGAGCGTGTTGGTGCAGGTGGTCTTCTGCCCGTTGTCGAGGTTGACGACCGTGAGCGTCGCACCGTCCGGAGCGAGGAGCGTGGTGCACTGTCGAGCCGCAGTGCCGTAGCGGCGGAACGTGGCATGGGCGAGCGTCTCGGTGGCGCCGGGTGCGGGTGGCACGGCGACGTTGATCGCGGCGGGAGGAATGGGGGCGTCGTCGCCGCCCACGAACAGCGGCGGCTCCGGCTCGTAGGCCGTGGTGCTCGGGGCGGTCTGCACCCTGGCGTCGCCGACGTCGATGCCCGCAGCGCCGACGGCGGGCGACACGCTCGATGCCGCCGAGTCGCGGTTGAGCGCCCAGAGTGCGGGCAGTGCCACCAACGTGAAGACGGAGGCGACGACAACGCGGCGACGATCGATGGTGTTCATGGGCGTGGTGATGCGTGCGCATCGGCACCAGCCGACCGTCCGCAGGAAAAGGCTACGGATGCAGCGCCGGGAACGCAAGGCAGGCGTTGGCGGCAGTGACGTCTCGAACACGCTCCGTGGGCAGATCGCGGAGGTCGGCGAGGTGCTGTACGACGTGGGTGACGTATGCAGGCTCGTTCGTCCGGCCGCGTCGGGGCACCGGAGCGAGGTACGGGCTGTCGGTCTCGGCGAGCATCCGGTCGAGGGGGCAGCGTCGCGCCGCTTCCTTCAGGTCGGTCGCCGAGGGGAAGGTGACGATGCCGCTGAAGCTCAAGAACGCTCCCAGGCGGAGGCACTCGTCGGCCTCGTCGGGCCCTCCGGTGAAGCAGTGGAAGATGGTCCGCTCAGGGACACCCTCGGCGCGCAGGACGTCGAACGTGTCGCTCCACGCGTCACGGGAGTGGATCACCAAGGGCAGGCCCCGCTCGTGGGCGAGTTGGATCTGGGCCGCGAACGCGGTGCGTTGGACGTCGCGAGGAGAGTGCTCGTAGAAGTAGTCGAGCCCGCACTCGCCGATCGCGATCACGTTCGGGTCGTCGAGCAGATGCAGGATCGACTCCACTCCGTGGATCGCCTCGTGCGGGTGCAGGCCGGCGGTCGCGTGGATGCCGTCGTGCGTCGCCGCGATCTGGATCGCAGCCGCGGTGGTGGCCGCGTCGCACCCGACGTTGATCATCGTGGTCACCCCTGCGGCGCGGGCGGCGCCGATGACATCATCGACCGGAACCCCGCGCGTGTCGTAGAGGTGGCAGTGGGTGTCGACGTAGTCGCCCGAAGGTGTGTCCTGCACGGTGCGAGGCTACGCCTGACGGGGGAAGAGGCTCTCGCCCTTGACCACCATCGCGCCGCCCGGGTAGCCGCCCCATGCGGCGGCCTCGGGAAGTCGCTGGTCCGCGACCAAGCCGGGCAGCCCGATGCGTTCCCAGATGGCCTGGCTCGCGGTCGGCACCGCGGGTGATGCGAGGAGGGCAACGATGCGCAGCGCTTCGAGCGCATCGCCCATCACGACGTCGACCGCGGCGCCTGGCTCGGCCTTCCACGGCTCGTTCGCCTCGAGGTACGCGTTGGTCGCCCGGATCAGGCTCCACGTGGCGTCGAGGGCTCGACTCGGCTGGACCTCGGCCCACGCGGCGGCGGTCGCGGCGAACGCCGACGAGGCGATGGCGGCCAAGGGTGAATCGGGCGAGGGCGCGGGCCCCACGCCGTCGCACTTCTTGGCGACCACGGTGGCGACGCGGGCGAGCAGGTTGCCGAGGTTGTTGGCGAGGTCGCTGTTGTACTTCGCCACGAGGCCCTCGTAGGTGAAGTCACCGTCCTGGCCGTAGGGCGTCTCGGCGAGCACGTAGTAGCGGAAGCCGTCGACACCGATCTCGTCGACGAGTTCCAACGGGTTCACCACGTTGCCACTGGTCTTGCTCATCTTCTCGCCACCGACGAGCAACCACCCACCGACGGCGTATCCGGCCGGCGGTTCGATGCCGGCACTCATCAGCATCGCCGGCCAGTAGACGCAGTGGTGGCGGATGATGTCCTTGCCGATGAGGTGACGGCCGGGCCACCACGATTCGAACCGCTCCTGGTCCGTGCCGAACCCGATCGCGGTGATGTAGTTGGCGAGTGCGTCGAACCAGACATAGGCGACGTGCTTGCTGTCCCACGGCAGGGGGATGCCCCACTTGAGGCTGGTTCTGCTGACGGAGAAGTCGCGCAGGCCGCCGCGGATGAGACCGAGCGCTTCGTTGCCGCGGAAGTCGGGCACGATGGCGTCGGGATGGGCCTCGTACCAGTCGAGGAGCCGCTGCTGGAAGCGGCTGAGGCGGAAGAAGTAGTTCTCCTCCTCGTAGTACTCGACCGGGCGCTTGTGGATCCTGCAGAGATCACCTGGGTCGAGTTCGTCGTCGGTGTAGTACTCCTCGCACGCGACGCAGTACTTGCCGGCGTAGACATCGAGCTCGATGTCGCCGGCGTCGTAGCAACGCTGGAGCAGCTCGGCGACTCCGAGCTTGTGACGCTCCTCGGTGGTGCGGATGAAATCGTCGTTGCTGATGTTCAGGCGCTGCCAGGCCTGCTCGTACAGCGGGGCGATCTCGTCGACGAACTCCTGGGGCTCTTTGCCGGCGGCGTCGGCGTACTCCTGCACCTTCTGGCCGTGCTCGTCGGTGCCCGTGAGGAAGTGGACCTCCTCGCCGAGGAGACGGTGCCAGCGGGCCAGTGCGTCGCCGATGATCGTGGTGTAGGCGTGGCCGAGGTGCGGCTTGGCGGTGACGTAGTAGATGGGCGTCGTGAGGAAGTAACGGGTCATTGCAGGTCCTTTCGGGGAATGGCGAACAACGGCTGGACTACGAGCCGGTGCGCATTCGACGAGTGGAAGCCTGGGACGTCATGTGGGCAGGATACAGCGGTCGGGCCGGTCGGGCGGCCGGATTCGGTCACCTACGCTGGCGCGATGACGCTGACCGAGTCGTATGCCGTGGGGCCGAGTTCGCCAGAGGTTCGGGAGATCACCATCGGCGGGCTGTTGCGCGAGGCCGCCGAACACCACCCCGGACGTGTCGCACTCGTCGCCGGTGTCGCCGATCCGTCGCTGCGACGCCAGTGGACCTATGCCGAGCTCCTCGACGAGGCGACCCGGGCCGCCGCGGCGCTCCGTGTGCGGTTCGAGCCGGGCGAGCGCGTCGCCGTGTGGGCTCCGAACTATCCGGAATGGATCATCCTCGAGTTCGCCTGTGCCATCGCCGGGGTCGTGCTGGTCACCGTCAACCCCGCGTTCCGTGCGGCGGAGGTCCAGTACGTGCTCACCCAGTCGCGGTCGGCCGGCATCGTGACCGCCACCGATTTTCGTGGCAACCCGATGCTGGCAACCATCGAGGAGATCCAGGCGACCTGCCCCGAACTGCGAGAGGTCATCCGCTTCGACCAGTGGGAGGAGTTCGTCGAGTCGGGAAGCCGATTCGACGGTGAGATGGTCGATCCGCACCCGTTCGACCCGGTGATGATCCAGTACACCTCGGGCACCACCGGCTTCCCGAAGGGGGCGCTGCTGCACCACCGGGGTCTGGTCAACAACGGCGCACACATGTCGGATCGGATGGGCTTGGGCGACGGCGGCGTGTGGATCGGCGTGATGCCGTTGTTCCACACCGGTGGCTGTGTGCTCACCGCGCTCGGAGCGGTGTCCACCTCCAGCACGTTGGTGCTCGTCGAGGCCTTCGACCCGGGCCTGGCGCTCGAGTTGTTCACCACCTACAAGGGCACCGCGATGATGGGTGTGCCGACGATGCTCGTGGCCATGATGGAGCACCCGGACTTCGGCGCAGCGGATCTGTCGAACGTTCGTGGCATCTGTTCGGGCGGCTCGCTCGTCCCAGCGCCCATGGTGCGCCGTCTCGAGGAGGAGCTGGGAGCGCCCTTCACGATCGTGTTCGGTCAGACCGAGTGCTCGCCCGTCGCGCAGATGACCCGCCGCGACGACAGCATCGAGGACAAGGCCGGCACGATCGGCGGGCCGATGCCGTCGGTCGAGGTGAAGATCGTCGATCCCGATTCCGCCGAGACCGTGCCCATCGGCGTCGTGGGCGAGTACTGCACTCGCGGCTATCACGTGATGCACGAGTACTTCGAGAACCCCGAGGCCACTGCTCGCACGATCGACGCCGACGGCTGGCTGCACACCGGTGACCTGTGCGCGATGGACGCTCGCGGGTACTGCACCGTCGAGGGTCGCCTCAAGGACATGATCATCCGTGGCGGCGAGAACATCTATCCCCGCGAGTTGGAGGATCTGCTGTTCGCCCACCCCTCCGTCGGTGAGGTCGCGGTGGTCGGGCTGCCCGACGACAAGTGGGGTGAGACCGTTGCTGCGTTCGTCCGTCCGGCGCCGGGGTGCACGATCGACAAGGCGGAGTTGTTCACCTACGTGCGTGCGCATCTTGCACCGCACAAGACGCCGAAGCAGTGGTTCGTGGTCGACGCCTGGCCGCTCACCGGATCCGGCAAGATCCAGAAGTTCAAGCTGCGCGAGCAGTGGGCGGCAGGCGACTGGCAGGAGATCTGACGGTCACTGCTCTTCGAAGCGGCTGACCAGCCGGCGCAACTCCTCGCCGCCGAACTCTGCCGTGAACCCGTCGACGGTGTACCCGGTCAACGTGGTGGTCTGCGCCGCCACGGCACGTGCCGAGCGGGGGAGGCTGAACAGCGGCGCCATCTCGCCGAACACTTCGCCCGGACCGGCGGTGTGCAGGTGCTCGCCGCCCCGGGTGAGCTCGATCGAACCCGACTCGATGCGGTAGAGCCGGTTCCCCTCGGCGCCCTCGGCGAAGAGCTCGTCACCGGTGGCGCACGTGACGACGAGCGACGGGGTGAGGTCGGAGCTGTGCTCGGGTGCCATCTCCACGACCTGGTCGGCGAGCGGGAGGAGACGCTGGTCGTGGGTGCTCACCACGACGGTTCGTCCACGCTTGGTCAGGCCTCGAAGGATGCGCAGCACCGTCTCGACCTGGACGTGGTCGAGGTTGGCCGTCGGCTCGTCGGCCACGATCAGCGGTGGGTCGAGGGCGAGGGCCCGGGCGATGGCGACGCGCTGCATCTGTCCGCCGCTGAGCGAGCCCGGTCGGTGATCGCCTCGTTCGTGCAGCCCGACGTCGCGCAGCAGTTCCTTTGCCCGCTGCTCCGCGTCACCTCGTGCCCACCCCGCGGCGCGCAGGGGGATCATCACGTTCTCGAGTGCGGTCAGGCTGGGAACCAGGTTGAACGCCTGGAACACGACACCGACCTGATTGCGCCGGTACGAGGTGAGCTCGGCCGAGGTGAGCTCGGTGACACTCACTCCGTTCACTGCGATACGGCCCGATGCCGGCCGTTGGATTCCGGCGAGGCAGGACAGCAGCGTCGTCTTGCCGCACCCCGATGGGCCGAGGAGGAGCGCGAGCGTGCCAGGCTCGACCCGCATGGAGAAACCGTCCAGGGGCCGGATGGGATAGCCGCCCCGGTGGTACTCGACCACCAAGTCGTCGATCTCGACGTCGACGGGTTCGCTCATGTCACGGACCTCCGAATGCCGTCGCCGGCGCGACCTTGGTCGTGCGTCGCACGCCGACGAGCCCAGCGGCGATGCCGACGACGATGGCCAGGAGCGGCAACTCGATCATGGAACGGACGGAGATCTCGACATCCATCGGGAACACCGGCGAGAGGAGCTTCGCCAGGACGATCCCCAACAGCGAAGCGACGACCGCCAGGATCACGGCCTGCAGACAGATCCCCGCGCCGATCGCAGCGGTGCCGACGCCGGTCGCCTTGAAGACGGCGATGTCACGAGTCCGCTCGAGCACGGTGAGGTAGACGACCGAGGCGATGATCAGCCCGGCGACGATCCAGAGGAGGAACTTCACGAAGTCGATCGACTTCGCCGGGTTCTCCATGGGCCGCATCAGGTCGCTTCTGGCCTCGGCTCGGGTGAACGCGCGGAAGCCGTCGGCCACGGCGGTCGTGCCACGGGCGACCACCATCGACGCGAGCGGTTGGCCGCCGAGCAGCATGCGTTGCGCGTCGGCCAGGGTGACGGTGACGGTCGGTGTGCCGGCGAGCAGCGATGCCTTGTCGAGCACGCCGACGACGATCAGTTCGTGCCCGGCGATCCGGATGGTGTCGCCCACCGACATGCCGAGCCCGCGGGGCACGATCACCTCCCCGTCGTGGATCATCGTGGTGCCGTCGACGACGTCGGTGGGGGCGCCCACCTCGTCGGGGATGACACCGAAGATGGTCACGTTGAGGAGCTCGTTGTCGTCCTGGCCAGGGTTGGATTCGGCCGTGGCGGAGCCGTAGAGCATCGGCGCAGCCGCCGTGAACCCGGTGGTCACCGCGGCGACATCTGCCGGGGTGAGGAAGCTGCCGGGGCTGAACGCTCCCGCGGCGTCGTTGCGGGTGATCCACCAATCCGCGCCCTGCGTGTCGAGGGTGCGATCGATCTCGACGCTGAACGAGTTGCTGAGACCGCTCATCAACAAGCTCATCGCGAACACGAGTGCCGTGCCCACGATGGTGATGATGAATCGCTTTCTCCGCCACTGCAGGTCCCGCAACGCGGCCCTCAGCATCCACACACCCCCGTCACCTGTCGCTCGACAGCGCACAGTAGCTGCGCGGGCGGCAAAGATGGTCAGTCATGAGTGAGTTCGATGACGCAACCGACGTCGCCGCCGATGGTTCGTGTGCGATCCACGACGGCTGGGACATCAACGGCAACGCCAACGGCGGGTACCTGATGGCGCTGGCTGCGAGGGGACTCCGGCAGCTCGCCGGTCGCCCCGACCCCATCAGTGTCACCGCCCACTACCTCGCACCGGGCAAGCCAGGACCGGTCCGCATCGATGGTGTTGTGGCGAAGTCCGGGCGTCGGTTCGCCACCGTGGCCGGGCAGATGACACGCGATGGGGTCCCGCTGCTTCAGCTCGTGGGTGCGTTCGGCGATCTGTCGACGCCGTCGTCGGCCTACGAGCATCTGGCGGTCGGCCCGCCGGACCTGCCGCCGTTCGAGGAGTGCTCGCCGCGCAGCCCGCAGCAGGGCACCGTGATGGTGGGGATGATGGAGCGGCTCGCCGTGCGCCTCCACCCCGATTATGCGGGATGGGTCCACGCCGACCGCAGTGGTGTCGCTGAGATGGCGGGTTGGTTCGCGTTCAAGGACGGGCGTCCGATCGACACGCTCGCGCTGCTGATGGTGTGCGATGCGTTCCCGCCCGCGGTGTTCCACCTCGACATGCCCCCGGGCTGGGTGCCGACCGTCGAGTACACGGTGCACGTGCGAGGCATTCCTGCGCCCGGACCGGTGCGTTGCGTGTTCCGCTCGCAGTTCGTGCAGGGAGGCTTCCTCAACGAGGACGGCGAGGTCTGGGACTCGGCCGGCCGACTGGTCGCGCAGTCCCGGCAACTCGGCCTGACGCCACTGAGCTGACGAGCTCGGGACGAGTCAGCGGTTGCGGGCCCAGCGCACGCCGCCCGCGAACCCGCCCATGGCGAGTCCGGCGGCGCCCACCGTCTGGGTGGTACGGCGGATCACGGCCTTGCTCCGCTTGCGGAACTCCACGATCGGCCAGCCGTTCTGGCCGGCGACGCGCTCGAGCTTGGCGTCGGGATTGACCGCCACCGGATGACCGACCGCCTGCAGCATCGGCAAGTCGCTGGCCGAGTCGCTGTACGCCCAGCACTGATCGAGGTCGAACCCCTCCCAGCGGGCCAACTCCTCCATGGCTTCCACCTTGCCCTCGGCGTAGCAGAACGGCCCCGCCAGCTCGCCCGTGTACATGCCGTCGACGATCTCACTGCGGGTGCCGATGCCGGCGGTCATGCCCAGCGCCTTCGCCAGCGGTTCGACGAGCTCGATCGGAGATGCCGAGACGATGTAGGTGGCGCGGTGGGCCTGGCGGTGTTGCTCGATGAGTCGCTGCGACTCCGGCCGGACCCGGTCCATCAGCTTCGGGACGATCTCGGCGTTGAGGGCGACCAGATCGTCGACGTGGACTCCCTTCACGGCGCCGAGGATGCGGTCGCGCACGCCGTGAGAGGTGTCGTCGTCGGCACCGGACATGAGGAAGCTGAGCGCGCTGGCTGCGTCGCGAACGAACTGACGGGTGGGGACGAGCTTGCCGCGCCATGCGGCCACGCCGAGGACGAACGCGCTGGAGCCGCTGATGAGGGTGCGGTCGAGGTCGAAGAAGGCGGCGCTCGGCCCGCTGGAGTAGATCGGGAGTTCGGTCATCGTGGAATCGTCAGTGCGAGGTCGTACACCCGGCGCTTCGCCGCGCCGGTCGCCTCCATCACCGTAGCGATCGCCGTCCGACGATCGTCGCCGGCGGAGAGTGCCATGTGTAACGCGTCGAGGATCGCTTCGTCCGTTGCGTCGAGAGGTGCTGCTGCGCCCTCGATGACGATCACGTACTCGCCGCGTGGTGCGACCTCGTCGACGTGAGCGGCAGCGCGCTCCAAGGTTCCTCGCCACACCTCCTCGTGGAGCTTGGTCAGTTCGCGGGCGAGCGCGACCCGACGCAACGCGCCGCAGGAGGTACCGAGATCGCGAACGGTGCGAACCACACGGTGCGGGGCCTCGTAGAGCACGGTCGTTCGCCGTTCGGTCGCGATCTCGGCCAGCCGTTCGGTGCGCTCGCGCCCGCTGCGGGGGAGGAAGCCCTCGAACACGAACCGCGTGGTGTCGAACCCACTGACGACGATCGCCATCACCAGCGCGGCCGGGCCGGGCACGGCCGACACGACGTGGCCGGCATCGATGGCAGCGCGCACGAGCCGCATCCCCGGGTCGCTGATACCTGGTGTTCCGGCATCGGTGACGACGGCGACATCGGCACCGGTCGCGAGGAGACCCAGCACCTCGTCGGTGCGAGCGGACTCGGTGTGCTCGTTGGCGATCGCGAGGCGGACGCCGCTGATGCCGGCGTGGGAGAGCAGTTTGCCGCTGTGGCGGGTGTCCTCGCAGCAGATGAGCGAGCAGCGCCGGAGCTCCTCCACGGCCCGAGCGGTGAGGTCGCCGAGGTTGCCGATCGGTGTGCTGACGAGCACGAGCCGACCCGTCACTCGCGCAACTCCACGACATCGCCGACGTGCAGTCCCCAGCGTTCGAACGACCCTGCCTCGCCCTCGACGACAGAACGAGCACTCCACACGATCGGCCCGATCCGGTGGGGCGCCATGTGGCTGATCCGGAGTACGACGCCCTTGCCGTCGAGGTGGGCGACGTCGATCGCGAACTTCATCCCGAGCGTGTGCACCCAGCGCGTCCTGGGCAGGACCATCGCACCCTCGGCGCCGTGGCGGCCGAGCAATCCCTTGCTGCGCTCCTGGTGTGTCTCGGCCTGTTCCGCGCTGGCGAGCACAGTGCCGTTGCTCACCAGCCAACACTCACGGGTCATCCATCCAGATTGGCACGTTCCAGGGGTCAGAGCAGCGGCAGGTCGGGGGCAGTCGTGAACTCGGTGGGCTCGCCCCTCGATGCGTCGTACAGGGCCTTGCCGACGACGGCGAAGAAGATGATGGCTCCTCCGACGAGCGTGAGCGGCTTGGGGTGCAGGCCGAGCACGATGAAGCCCCAGATCGGCACGAACACCATCTCGGTCTGGGCGAACACGGTCATCGGGACTGCGGGCAGGTGCTTGGATGCGGCGTTGAACATCGCTGTGCCGACCACGATGAACACCGCGCCGTGCAGCAGGGCGAGGGCGATGTTCGGCGCCGGCGGGACGAGGGTCTTGCCGTGGGCGAGGGTGACCGCGCCACAGACGACGATCATCAACAGTCCGTAGCCGGGCAGCACCGGTGACCAGTCCCGCTCGGTGTCGGTGCGCAGGCAGACCGTGTAGACCGCGAAGCCGACGGATGCGAGCATGGCTGAGACGTTGCCCATCATGTCGCCGGCATCGAGGTCGCTGACGACGGTGATGACGAGTCCCACCATGCCGATGCAGAGTGCGACGATCGTGGAGCGGGACAGGTGCTCGCCGAGGACGCGTGAGAACACGACGGCGACCAGCGGGGTCAGCGAACCGAGGAATGCCGCGTTGGCCGGGGTGGTGGTCTTCACCGCGTAGACGAACGCGATGGACGCGAGGAACAGCCCGAGGTTGGCGTACACCATCACCCGACCGCTCCGCCATGCCCGGAACGTGGGACCCGGACGGCGCTGGATCGCGGCCGCGATCTCGATGACCACGATGATCCCGATCGAGCGCCAGATCATGTATTGGAAGGCATCGCTGCGGTCGGCCTTCCTGCTTGCGATCGCGCCGAAGCTCCACACGATCCCCGCGCCGACAGCCATCGAGGACGCCACCACGGGAAGACGCTGCTGGTCCATGCTGCGGCGACATTAGTGGTACGACCGTTCCACCGAGCGGGTTCTGCTGTTCGTCGGTGACCCCGGTCCGCTAGGAATGCCGAAGTGGACCCGACGCACCCCATCCCGCGCAGCTTTCAGCCCCGTCGGCGGCGGCTCAGTCCGGCGCGCGCCGCGGCATTCGCGGACGCAGCGCCGCGGTGGCGAATGGCAGCCGACGGACCGGTGCTGGACCTCGATGAGGTGTTCGGCCGTGGCGCCCCAGTGGTGTTGGACGTCGGGTTCGGCGGCGGTGAAGGGCTGATCGACATGGCCTCCGCTCGACCGGAGGAGTGCATCATCGGCGCCGAGGTGCACACGCCGGGCGTCGCCAAGGTGGTCGAGGCGATCGAGGCCAACGGATGGCAGCACGTTCGCATCGTCGAGGACGACGTGCTCGACTTCCTGCCCCGGCTCGCGCCCGACTGCCTCGCCGGGATCCGGATCTGGTTCCCGGACCCCTGGCTCAAGAACAAGCAGCGCCACCGGCGGATCGTTCGCGACGACGTGGTGCGCACCCTCACCGACCGGCTGACGGTCGGCGGCACGCTCCACGTCGCCACGGACATCGACGAGTACGCACGCCACTCGGCGGACGTCATTGCGCACGAGCCGCGACTCGCGGGCGGCATCGTCGCCCGACCGGACTGGCGGCCGGTCACCAGGTTCGAACGTCGGGGTCTCGCGGAGGGTCGCATCGCGACGGACCTCCTGTACGAGAGAATCCGATGACATGAGTCCGTCCCGTCGCAGCCAGGTGTCCGCTCGAACCCGCGTCAACCTCTGCGCCGTTGTCGGTGCGATCGCGGGCGGTGCAGTTGCCTTCGTCGCGCCGTGGCAGTTCTCCGCGCTGCTCGGCTGGGACGTCGTTGCCGCCGTTTTGCTCGGGTGGATCTGGTCGGAGATCTGGCCGCTGGATCCCACCGAGACGCGCACGCGCTCCACGAGTGAGGACAGCAGTCACGCAGCGGCGGTGATGGTGATGGTCACCGCCAGCCTCATCAGCCTCGTCGGCATGGCGCTGGGCCTCGCCAAGGCCCGCCACGTCGACCAGCCGATGGAGACGCTGCTGACGGTGTTCGCGGTCCTCACCGTGGTGCTGTCGTGGTGCGTCGTGCACACGATGTACACGCTCCGCTATGCACGGCTGTACTACGGAGATCCCGTCGGCGGTGTCGACTTCCACACGGAGGAGCCACCCGACTACCACGACTTCGCCTACCTGTCGTTCACGATCGGGATGGCGTTCGCCGTCAGCGACACCGACCTGTCAGCGCGCCCGATTCGTCGTACGGCGACACGTCACGCACTGCTCTCGTACCTGTTCGGCGCCGTCATCGTCGGACTGACGATCAACGTGATGGCCGGCTTCGTCCGCTAGGTGGACAACGTCAGGCGAGGAGCGGGTCCGGCATCCGGCCGACGCCGCCGTTGCGCAACAACATGCCGGTGAGTTGACGATCGAGGTGCTGCTGGCGCCAGGTCAGCATCTTCTGTGCCAATGGGAGCACGACCGCCGGATCGGTCACCTTGGTCTGCCAGGTCGGATCCGCCTCGAGATCGAAGCACAGCCAGTCGCCGTCGCCGAACTGCACGTATGCGTACCGGTCGGTCCGCAGCATCGCCAGGTTCTGCCGTTCGAGGCGTCGGTCCCAGGGCCACTCGTGCGCCCCCTGGGTGATGTAGACGTCGCGCCAGTCCCACTCGTAGTGGGCTTCGGTGCGCCACGTCGAGGGTCGCTCGCCGCGCAGGAACGGCGTCAGCGGGAATCCGTCGCACTGCAGCGGAACGGGTTCGCCGATCGCGTCGCAGAGCGTGGGCATGATGTCGACGTTCTCGGTGAAGTCGGTGACGACGGTGCCGAACCCCTGCCGATGGCGTGGGTCGCGGACGAGCCCGATGATGTGATAGCTGGACTCGAAGAACCCCAGCTTCTGGACCAGGCCCTGGTCGCAGAGTTGCTCGCCGTGGTCGGCGGTGATGATGACGACCGTGTTCTCCCACTCGCCGCGATCGCGGAGCGCCTGCCAGATGCGACCGAGGTGATGGTCGACCTCGCTGATCATCCCGTAGTACTGCGAGCGGAGGTGCGCGATGCCTTCGGCGTCGGACGGCGCAGCGACCCCGGGATACGACAGGAACATGTCGTGCATGGGGTGGCGGTCCTCGGGAATCGGGAGCGGCGGCGGGCAGTCCGCGGGGTCGTACATCGTTGCGTAGTCGCCCGCCGCGTCGTACGGGGGGTGGGGTCGGATGTAGGACGTGTGGGCGAACCACGGCTCGTCCTGCTCCCCGAGCCAGTCGAGGAAGTGGTCGGTGAGGAACGTGGTGACGGAGTGCTCTGCGGGCCGCTCGTGTTCGGTCTCCAGCATGAGGTCCGGATCGGTCGCGTCGTAACCGAGCGAACGCAACCACTCGAGCCACGGCGCGTGGCGCTCGTCGAGGCAGAGCAGTTCGTCGAACCCCGGGAGCACGCCTTCCCAGTTCGACAGCCGAGGGTCGGCCGGGTCGCTGATGCGCCGCGGGTCCGCCCCCTGGTCGGTGTACCCGAACATCACCGGGTGGTAGCCGGCGCGGAGGCCGACCCGCGCGACGTTGTCGAAACGGTGATCCAGCGGTGTGCCGTTGGCGACCACGCGGTTGTTCATCTGATAGGTGCCGGTGTAGAGCGCGGCGCGGCCGGGCGCACACGGAGCTGCCTGCGCATAGTGACGTGCGAACCGCACACCCTCGACGGCGAGCGCATCGAGGTTCGGAGTGCGGACCAGCGGGTGGCCGGCGCACGACAACGAGTCGCCCCGGAACTGGTCGAGGGTGATGAAGAGTACGTTCGGGCGCATGCTGCTCGGTGACCTTCCCTTGACTGATGGCCCCGTCGACGTGAGCGGCGCGTTCGAGTTCGATCGTACGCCGCACGAGGCGATCGGCTTCTGGTCAGGGATCTTCCCGCTCGGGCTTCTGGCCAGCGATCTTCCCGGGATCCGGGAAGCATCCGACCCAGAAGCCGGGCGGGCGGGCGGCTGGGCGGGAAGGAGGACGGGCGGGCGGTGCCCGGCCGGCCTGATCGGCGTCAGCGGGCGAGTTCGGCGCGAAGTTGGTCGAGGCCGATCGCGCCGAGCTTCAGTGCCCGGGTGTGCCAGGCGCGCAGGTCGAATGCCTCGCCCTCGCGGGTCCTGGCGTCCTCTCGCGCCCGAAGCCACTCACGCTCGCCGATCTTGTAGCTGATCGCCTGCGCCGGCCACCCGAGGTAGCGGTTGATCTCGCTCCGCATGAACGTCTCGGTGTTGCCGGTCTCCTTCACCGCGAACTCGAACGCCAGGTCGGCGTCCCACACCTCGCCACCGTGGAACGGTGTGCCGTCGTTGAGGGTCGTGCCCTCGGGGATCGTCATGCCGAGGTGCATCCCGATGTCGATGATGACCCGAACCGTCCGGAGGATCTGACCACCCAGGAAACCCAGTCGATGGTCCGGGTTCTCGAACCAGCCGAACTCGTCGCACAGACGCTCGGCGTACAGGGCCCAACCCTCGCCGTGCCCGCTGATGAACGCGTTGCGCTGGATGCGGGTGAGCGACGACGCCTGCACCTTGGCGTAGCCCAACTGGAGGTGGTGCCCCGGGACGGACTCGTGATAGCAGGTGGTGACGTCGCCCCACTTCGGGAACATCGTGCGGCCGAGTGTGGGATACCAAGTACGCCCCGGGCGGGAGAAGTCCTCGGAGGGATCGGTGTAGTAGGCCGCGGCCGCGGATCCCGCCGGCGGGATGAGGGCCTCGCAGCGGTCGATCTCGGGCGGGATCTCGAAGTGCTCGTGACTGCGCGCGATCGCTTCGTCGGTGAGCTCCTGCAGCCAGGCCTGGTAGGCATCGACGCCGTGAACCGCCCGGTCGGGATCGTTGTCGAGGAGGTGGATGACCTCTGCGAAGCCGGCGCCGGGGGCGATGCGCTCGCACGTCGTTGCGATCTCGGCACGGAGGTGATGGAAGTCGCCCCAGGCCCACTCGTACATCTCCGCGGGATCGAGGTCGGCGCCGAGCATCTGGCGAACGCCCACCCGGTAGCGCTCGGGCCCGCAGCCGTCGGCCGGGTCCGCATCGGGCAGATATACCTCGCGGAGGTAAGTGGCGAACGCGCCGTAGGCCTCGTTGGCGAGCGCAGCGCCGTCTCGGACGTGCGCCATCAGCGTCGGCGGCAGCGACGCGTTGGCCGCCGCCTCGTCGGCGAGGGAATCGAACCAACGATCGCTCGCCCAGGTGCCGCACTGCTCTGCGGTGGCCTCCACCTGTCGGCGGGCGGCGACTCGTCCTTCCGCGCGGCCGAGGTCGTAGGTGCTGCGCAGCCGGTCGAGGGCTTCGGGGATGGCGTCGAGGCGAGCGGCGATGTTCTCCCACGCCTCCGTGCTGTTGCGGGGCATCAGGTCGAACGTGCTTCGCAGTCCGCTCGGCGGCGCCGCGATTGCGCGAAGCGTGCGCTGCCAGTCGCGGGTGTCGAAGGCGAGCAGCGACGTCTCGAAGCGTTCGGTGATGAACGCCTTGGCGAGCCGATCATCGTCGCCGGTGACCTCGAGACGGGCGAGTTCTGCGAGCGCTCGGCGGAGGTGATCCGCTCGTTGCTCGTAGCCGGTGGGGGAGTAGTCGGTGAGGAGGTGGTCGTAGCCCGGGATGCCTCGACCGGTCGCGAGACACGGGTCGAGGACGGCCTGTTCGGCCACGATTCGGTCGGCGAACTGGAAGATGGGGGACATACCGGTCATGGGGCGACCTTAGGCCTCGTGCACGCGTGCACATGGCTGTTCGGAACGTCCGCTGGGAGTGGCAGACTTCGCGCACCACGACAACGGAGGTTCGACATATGGCGGTTGACATCGTCATCGCAGTGGACAACAAGCCGGGTGAGCTCGCGAAGATCGCCGCAGCCGTGAGCGACGCCGGAGTGAATCTCTCGGCGGCGACGTTCACGGGGCCAGGCGATCGAACCCAGCTGCACGTGCTGGTGAAGCACGCCGAGCCCGTGCGTCACGCGCTCGCCCTCACCCACGCCGACGTCCACACCGAGGAGCGGGAAGTCGTGGTCGTCGAGATCGACGACAACCCGGCCTCACTCGCCGACCTGGCCCGCCAGATCGCCGACGCCGGCGTGAACATCGACACCATCTACGTCGCCACGAACAACCGCGTGGTCTTCCACTCGGCCGACATGGACGGATTGCGCAAGGCGTTGCGCGGACACGAGTCGCACCTGCAGTGACCGACCCGCAGCGCTGGGTCAGCCTGCCATCGCCAGTTCTCGGGACTCCCGCGATGCGACACGACCCCAGGCCGCTGCCACCAGACACGCGGCTCCACCGACGAGGAATCCTGCCCGGGCGCCGAAGGTCTCGCAGATCCAGCCGAGCAGGGGTCCACCGATGGGGGTCGAGCCCAGGAACACGATCGCCTGCAGCGCGAGCACCCGCCCTCGCATCGCGGGGTCGGAGCGCACTTGCACGATGGCGGTCGAGGCGGTCATGAACATGATGCTGCTGAGCCCGACCAGCATTGCCAGGGGGAAGGCCACCGCGAGACTGGGTGATGCGGCGAAGGCGAGCAGTGCGACACCGAACGCCCCTGCGGCCATGACGACGTGGCGCACCGAGGTCTCCTTGCGTCTCGCGGTGTAGAGCGCACCGACGAGCGACCCGACGCTGACCACCGAATAGATGAGCGTGAAGGTGGTGTCGGTGCCGTGCAGCGACCGCTTCACGAAGAGCGGCATCACGACGTTGAAGTTGAAGGCCAGCGCACCGATGATCGTCATCATGGTGAGGGGCACCCAGAGCTCGGGGATCGAGCGCGCGTAGCGGAACCCCTCACGGATCTGGCCCTTTGAACGGGGTGTGGGAATGCTCGGCCGGAGCTCCTCGGTGCGCATCATGTACAGGCCGAGGATGACCGCGAGGTAGCTGATGCCGTCGAGCAGGAAGCACCATCCGAAGCCCACCGTGGTGATCAGCAGTCCGGCGAGTGCAGGCCCGACCACCCGAGAGCCGGTCATCAGGGCGCTGTTCAGGCTGACGGCGTTCTGGACGTGATCGACGGGCACCATCTCGACAACGAAGGCTCGTCGTGCCGGATTGTCGAAGGCCGTGGCGAAACCCCCGGCGAGCGCGACGAGGTACAGCGCCGGCACTGGCGGATGGTCCATGAACGCGAGCGCGGCCAGACCGAAGGACTGCAGCATCGCCAACGACTGCACGATCATGAGCAGGCGTCGCTTGTCGCTGCGGTCGGCCACGAGGCCGGCCCACGCGCCGAAGAGCAGAACCGGGAGGAACTGGCATGCGGCCAAGAAGCCGACGGCCACACCGCTGTTGGTGAGGTGCAGGATCAACAGCGTCTGGGCGACCAGCGTGAGCCAGTTACCGATCTGGGAGATCAGCTGGCCTGCGAAGAAGAGTCGGAAGTTGCGGACGCTCATCGAGCGGAACGTCTCTTCGAAGGCGAGGTCGAAGCGCTGCTTCATTCGTGTTCCTCGGGCACGGCGATGATCGCCTCGAGGACGTCGACCGCGGCCAGCAGCCGGACCAGTTCGTCGTGGTCGAGTTCGTGGAGGCGTCCGACCAACCAGGCGGTGCGCCGAGTTCGGTAGGTCTGCAACTGGCGTTCGCCCTTGGTGGTGATGGCCACTCGGGCAACGCGCCGGTCGTGCGCGTCGGGTGTACGCGCGACCAGCCCGTTGGCCACCAACTTCTCGACCACCTTGGTGATCGTGGGAGGAGCGACCTGCTCCCGAGCGGCCAGTTCTCCGAGGGTGAGCGGCCCGTGTCCGGCGACGGTGCTCAACGCGGCGTTGAGGGTCGGCCCGAAACCGCTCTGGTCCTGCTGACGGAGCAGCCGAGCCATTCGTGCGACCGAGAACCGAAGCCGCCCGGCCATCTCGGTGACGGCCTCGTCGGTGAGGGCCTCGTCGGTGAGGGCCTCGTCGGTGAGGGTCGGGGCCGAAGTGGGGGAGGCATTGGTCACGGGGGCCAGTATGCCATCACTTAGTTAGCGACACTAACTATATGGCAGATGTCACGGATGACCGTCGCGCGCCCAGAGGCCGGCGAGGGCCAGTACGACCAGCGATGCGGCGACGAGGATCGCGCTGCTGGGCATCTCGTAGCCGTCGATGGCGACGAGGACTGCCCACGTGGTCACACCCGAACCCATCGCCACCGCGGCTCGACGCGTCCACCGACGGCACATCGCCGACGTCCAACGAGCGCCGGGGGGTGAGACGGTGGCGGCGGCGAGGCAGACGTGGAACATGGCGAGCGCCGCAGCGACCGCGACCGCCCAGAAAGTGGTGCGGTCGTGCACGGTCGCACCCCACTCGATGGCGACCAGCATGATCACCAAGGCCCCCAGCGGGCCGTCCGGGGCGAACACGGAGCCGATGGCGAGGATGACGATCACGACGTCGATGACCGGCAGCGGGTGGTCCGTCGCCGCCCGTGTGCAGGCGAGCGCGGCCAGCGGGCTGACCAGGATCAGCCCGCGCAGCAGCAGCCCGACCCCGCGGATGCGGGGGAGTCTGCGCCACGACTCGTCGACCGTGAGCGCGCTCATCGGGGCCGCCGGCCGCGGGTACCCGCATGGTGATGCAGGTCGCGGAGCACGACGTCGAGACTTCGTGGCCCCGACCACGGCACGACAGCGATTCCCGCTTCGCGGACGGTGCGCAGTTCGCGCTCCCGCTTGAGCAGTTCGATCCGCCAGGCGATTCCCGTGTACGGATCATCGGGTGTCTGTTCTGCGATGTCCGGCGGCAGGCAGTCGATCACCAGCACCGAGAGTCCGCGGTTGGCGACTGTGACCGCGCGCTGGAGGGCGGTCGGGGTGACGAGCGGTGAGAGCATGAGCACCAACGCACCCTCGCCGAGGCCGCCGGGCATCCGTCCGTTGTCGTGTGCCGGCGATCCCGGCTCGATGTTGGCGAGCACTTCGAGGATGCGTCGCAGGTGTCGATGACCCGACGCCGGCGGGAGGCGCCGGACGGAGCGTGACCCGAGCACGACGAGCGCAACACGATCCCCGGTGCTGATGTAGTGCGCGGCGATGGCCGACGCGGCCCGGACGGCGATGTCGAGACTCGACGCGCGGCCGTCGATTCCATCGCTCCGACCGACCTCGTCGAGGGCGTCGACGAGCAGCACCACGTGGCGGTCGTGGTCGGCCCAGGTGGAGGTGACGTGCAGCGTCCCCGTGCGCAGGGACTGCGGCCAGTGGATCCGGCGCAGTCGGTCGCCGGGCTGGAAGGGGCGGATGCTCGCGAACTCGTTGCCGCTGCCCTGTCGTGGCGAGCGGTTCCCGCCGACGAGACCCGGCGTGTGCACCGGCGGCGCCGACGCGTCGAATTCGGAGGAATGGGGGAGCGTCACGAGGGTCGTGGCCTCGGCCTCGTTCTTCGACGCCCACCGGAACGCCGCCCAGCCACTCGAGGCCACGACCAGCGCCGGCCCGACGCGGCGGTATCCCCATCGATAGGGCCGAACGAAGATGTCGATCCGCTCGCGTGGGTCGTCGTGCAGGCTCGCCGCGACCTGGCCGTCGTGCGGGCCGACATCCATCCACGTCGGCGCCTCGAGCACGACGCCCACGTCGTCGATCCTGCCCTCGGGATCATCGAGGTCGACGTGCCACGTGGTCGACTCGCCCTCGCGAAGCATGCCGTGGCCGATCGACTGGCGCATCTTCGGTGGAGCGCTCGGGCGCACGAGCACGGCCCAGACCGCGGCGACGACGAACGGAGTGGCGAGCACCAGCAGGTCGGGACGTCGGGCGAGGACGGCCGCGACCGAGAGGCCCATTCCGGCGACCACGGCACGGGCGTGCGCCGCGGTCGGCAGCCAGCCGTCGCCTGTCCTCACGGCGACAGGGAACCGGCCGGGGGAGGAGTCGGCACTGACGCGAGGACATCGGTGGTCACCGAAGCCCCGGACGCCTTGGTCAACCACAGCTCGGGCTTGATCGTGATTCGGTGTGGCAGCACGGACGGCGCGACCGCCTTGACGTCCTCGGGGGTGACGAAGTCGCGCCCCCCGATGACGGCATGGGCACGAGAGCAGAGCAGCAACGCCAGAGCGCCACGCGGTGATGCACCGATCTGGACGTGCTGGTGACGTCGCGTGGCATCGACGAGGTCGACGCAGTAGCGGACGACGTCGCCGTCGACGACCACGGTCTCGACCGCCGCTTGCATCGCGAGCAGCGTCGGCGCGTCGACCACCGCCCGCAGTTCTTGTGCCTCCTCTCGCCGTGCCATACGGCGCGAGAGGACTTCGTGCTCCTCGTCACGGGTGGGGTAGCCGAAGCTGATCCGCAAGAGGAATCGATCCAGCTGTGCCTCGGGGAGCGGGTACGTGCCCTCGTACTCGACAGGGTTGGCGGTCGCCAGCACGTGGAACGGTGCATCGAGCACGAACGTCTCGCCCTCGACGGTGATCTGACGTTCCTGCATCGCCTCCAGCAGCGCCGCTTGGGTCTTCGGAGGAGTGCGGTTGATCTCGTCGGCGAGGAGCAGCCCGGTGAACAGCGGGCCCTTGCGGAAGACGAATTCGGTCACCCGCTGATCGAAGACGAACGACCCGGTGAGGTCCGCAGGGAGCAGGTCTGGCGTGAACTGCGCGCGGGTGAAGCGCAGGCCCAGCGTCTGCGCGAACGACCGCGCGGCGAGCGTCTTGCCGAGACCGGGGAGGTCCTCGAGCAGGACGTGTCCGCCGGCGAGCACCCCGCACAGCACCAGTGTCAGTTCGTCACGCTTGCCGACGACGGCGAGGTTGACCTCGTCGAGAACCTCGCGGGCGAGGGCGGAGGTCGTGCGGATGTCAAGGGTCGTCATGTTGTTCCCACTCTCACAGTGCCTCGATGTCGGTCAGCACCCGGCGGACGCCACGCATCGTCCCGACCGACCGCCGATCACCCGCGACCAGGCGTCGCAGCAATGGCGGCAGTATCGCCGTTGCCGCCGACGGATCGTCGAATCGGTCGATCTGGTGGTGTGCGAGCAACCGGTCGTCGACGAGCTCGATCAGTGTCTGGCTGATCTCCTCCGAACCGGTGAATCTGACGCCGTACAACTGGCGGCGGATCGAGCGAACCCTGGGGTCGCTGCCGGCGACCCACCCGTCGGAGCCGAGGTGCTGCACCCACTCGACCGGCTCGACCGAATCAGCGAAGTCGATCATCACGAAGAGGGCGGTGATCAGCGCGGCGACGATGCCGGCGAGCAACAGCACCGCCGGCTGTGAATCGCTCACCCACAGGGCGCCGACGAGGAGGGCCCACACGGCGACGATGATCGCGAGCCGACGCACGGTCATACGCCGACCTCCGCGGGCTGCCCGAGTGCGTCGAGGACGCGGTCGAGTGCCGCGATCGCAGCGACACGATGGTCCTCGCCGAGTTCGTGTTCCGAGAAGCGGGCCTCTCGGTAGAGGGCGGCGAGTTCGCGAATCGGTTGGGGGTCGATGGACGAGGCGGTGACCACCCGTTCGACGTATTCGGCAGCGGTCTCCGACGCAGAGCGCTCCAGCCCTGCCATCGCTGCGTCGTGCTCCAACCGGAGCCAACAGGCGACGATCGCGTTGCGGGGCGCTCCGGTGCGGAGTGCGGATCGCGCCGCGTCGGTGTCGACCGTCAACACCTGCTCCTGCACTTCGGGAAGCGGATCAAACGGCTGTCGCTTGCGCTGCTGTCGCTCCCGCCAGCGACGTGGAAATCTGGTCGCGGCAGTCTCGGAGACGGCGAACGCAGCGGCGAGGAGCACAGCGATCAGACCGATGACCTGCAGCGCGGCGCCGACCCACGCCGGCACATGGGTACGGGAGATGGCGGTCGTGATCGGCTCGACCGCTGCGCGCTCCTCGGGCACCACGCTCGACGGGGTGGCATCGGACGGAGGAGTGATCCAAACCCGAACCGACCCCGACGAGGCTGCTGCGATCACGACCAACATGACGAACACGGTGGCCAGCACAACGATGCGGGTCCGTCGGTCCATCGCCCGACCCTAGCAACGCGGGTGGTTCGACCGATCCCACGCCTGTCCGCCTCACACCTTCCTCCGGTGGCATCCCTGGAGCGAGAGATCTCACCTTCAACCGTGACTCGAGTCCGGGAAGTGTGCAGCGGCGGGTGTGGTTGTACCCGCACTCACACGTTGAAGCGGAACGTCGGAGCGCGGTGGACTCATGCCCTCTGAGCTGCGACGCTGCAGTTCACTCGCGTGGCCGAGTTCGCAGAAAGTACGCAGCTTCTTTGGCCCGTGCTCTCATCGCCAGGCGCGATCCATGACATCGGGATCGTCGAGATCGGCGCAAGTCTCGGCGAAGCGGGTCAGGTCGGCGACCGAGACTGCGACTGGTTGCACAGGTCGAGCGCGAGCCAGTAGCCGTCGCAGGTTGGCAGCTGCTCGCGAGAGGCCGATGTCCATCACCGCCTCTGTTCGGTCACGAGGTCGCTCACGGTGCCCTCGGCGGTGATGCTTGGCGCACGGCGTTGACGTTTGGCAGCAAGCGCCGGAGTGGCCAAGCCGTCGGCGATGAGACGATCGAGTGCGGAAGTAGGGGCTGATGCGGCCCTGTCCTCAGTCGCGGCCGTTTCTCGGGCGGCGCGCCCGACGTTCAGATGGCGACTCAAACGATCTCGGAGCTCTCGGACCTTCCTTCTCACCCGAACACGATTGCGCAACTGGGTGAGCAGATCCACCGAATTGCATTGTCACCTGGCCAGTTGTGCGGTCGTTGGCTCTCGCGTCTCCGTGGGGCCAACCTCAGGCGGGTGCGAGCGAGCGATGGCCCTGACCGGCAGCGATCGGATCAAGGCTGTGCCACTCAACTTCGACGTCGCGCATGACCAACGCCGAGTCGAGGCGGATTGACGCTGCAGGGAAGGCGACGGGATCGTCGAAGAACGACGAACGGACGTGACGAATGTCGGCGGCTTGGATGCGCCAATTCGCCGTGCGAAGTTCCAGGCCGTCGAGTTGGGCGGAGCGGCGGGTAGGCGAGAAGCCGGCCGCTCCAGCACGGAAGAAGTTGGAGGCCTCGGCGGTCGAGGCGAAGAGCCCGCTGTCGGTCAACTCGTCGCGCATCTCCACCGCCGCATCGACGAAGCACGGCGAGTTGCGAGCGGTGAAGGCGACCGAGACTGCATCGGCAGAGTCGGCGCAGTTGAAGTCCGCCCTCTCGTGACGGCCGGGGAACAGGCGGTCGCCCACGGCGACGTTCACGATGGCCGCGCTGTGACGTGTCGGGATGTAGACGCCCGTCCGAAGTCCGGCCTCGTCGTGCCACTGCACAGCGAAGCGATGAGCGGCGTTCTCACTCGTGAGGCCGAGGCGTGCTGGCACGCCGCGGGGTCGCAGGTGGCCAAGCCGGATGAGGCAGATTCCGGCGACCGCCCACCCGTTCACGAGCTGCGGCTGGAATGGTGCTGGGATCATCGTTGCAGCGACGTCTGGATCCAGCCGATAGTTGATCAGCAGTCGGCGTTCAATGACACCCTGCATTGTCGGCACTCTCATCCGAGTCGCTCCCTGCTGTCGTTGACGTTCTCTGTCGAGAGTGTATACTACGAGAGTGAATACTAGCAAGGTAAGCGATAGCAATCTGGGCCTAGTCGAGGAAGCCTTGACAATCGACGAGTTGGCGCGAGCGGCCGGCCTCGTCGTGTCGACCGTTCGGCTCTACCAGAACAAGGGCCTGGTGCCGCCGCCCACCAAGCGAGGTCGAGTCGGCTACTACGACGAACGACACCTCGAACGGCTTCAGGCGATCGCGCAGCTCCAGGAGCGCGGCTTCTCTCTCGCTGGCATCAAAGAGCTGTTCGACGGGATGGAGGCGGGGGACAGTCTCCGGTCGGTGCTCGGCCTGAGTGATCAGGCGTCGATCTGGTCGGCCGAGTCTGCGCAGACGATGTCGCTGGTCGAGCTTGCCGGTCACCTTCCGTCGGTCGAGTTCACACCTGCCGTCGTGCAGCGGGTGATCGAACTGGGCTTGGTGGAGTTCTCGCCGAATGGGACCAGTGTGATCGTGCACAGTCCGTCATTCCTGAAGATCGGCAGTGAGCTGGCTGCCCTGGGCGTGCCTGCCGATGAGATCCTCGACGAGTACGAGCAGCTACGGGCGCAGACCGACGAGATCGCGCGCCGGTTGACCGAACTGTTCCGCCGCCGCATGTGGAAGCCGTTTGTGAAGCGAGGGATGCCAGCCGATCAGATCCCCCCGCTGTTGGCGACCCTCGAGAAGCTGGCGCCGCTCGCCGGGGACGTGACGACCATGTCGCTTCGGCACTCGTTGCAGGCCGCAGCCGAGTCGTTCGTCCGTGCCGAGGCCCGCCGGCTCGGTGTCGACATCCCTCGCCCCGGCGACTCGCATCCCGATGACAAGGAGACGTCATGAGCCGAATCGTCATTCCCGGTGGATCGGGCTTCCTCGGGAGGGCGCTTGCGACCCGGCTGGTCGGACGCGGTGATGAGGTGGTCATCCTCAGTCGCGGCGAGGGCCAACACGTCGAGGGTGTCCGCACCGTCGCGTGGGACGCCGAATCGATCGGGCCCTGGGCGAGCGAACTCGATGGGGCTGACGCCATCGTGCACCTCACCGGCCGGCGCGTCGACGTGCGCAGCACCAAGCGAAACATCGACGAGTTGATCTCGTCGCGCGTGCAGCCGGTGCGCGTGGTCGGCGAGGCGATCGAGCGATGTGCGACGCCGCCGCGGGTGTGGGTGCAGTCGTCGTCGCTCGCAGTCTTCGGCGATGGCGGCGACGCGATCCTCGACGAGCACTCGATACCGACTGGCATCGGCCCGCGGGAGATGGTGACGGTCTGCCTCGCGTGGGAGGGCGCGTTCCATCAGGCGAGTGCATCGGTCGAGCGCACGGTGCTGCTCCGGATGGGCATCGGCCTCGGCGGTCGCAACGATCCGGCGACCGCGAAGCTTGCACAGCTCGTTCGGTTCGGTCTCGGTGGTCGCGTCGGGTCAGGGCGACAGTGGGTGTCGTGGGTCGGGCTCAACGATCTCCTCACAGCGATGATCCTGGCCATTGACGACGACACCATGACGGGCACCTACCACGTGACATCACCCAACCCAGTGACGAACGCGGAGATGATGTCGACCTACCGGCGTCTGCTTGGACGGCGGATCGGACTGTCCAGTCCCGCGTGGCTGGCACGAGTCGGCGCGCCGATTCTCGGGAGCAGCGCGAGCCTTGCGCTGACCGGACGACGGGTCGTTCCCACGCGCCTCTTGGAACGCGGCTTCACCTTTGAGCAGCCCGACTTTGAGCGGGCCGCTCAGAAGGCGCTCGACGCCTGCGGACTGCTCTGAGCGGGGCAGGCCGAGGTCGCTCGCAGTGTCCGTGGCGCATGGGGTCGGTCGTCGGTAGAGATGTCAGTTATGATCTGGATACAGATCATATGATCTTGTTTCCGATCACGAGCGGAGTAAGATGGAGCCATGGATCTCGGCTCACCCGTGCTCGACGTAGCACCCGCCGTCCGGGGCGCGTTGCTTCAGGTGCTTGCCCGTCTCGAGCAGCCGGTCACCAGGCGGCAGCTCGCCGCTGTTGCCAGGGTTGCGCCCGGTAACGCCAGCGCCGTCATCGAGGAACTCATCCAGAGCGGCCTCGTGAGCGAGACGGTCGCCGGCCGATCGTCGATGGTCGTGTTGAACCGAAACCACCTAGCGGCTGGGCCGGTACTAGCGCTGGCGGGTCTGCGAGGCGAGTTGATCCGGCGACTGCGCGAGCGACTTGCGGCGTGGCCCGACCTACACGGTTCTTGGCTGTTCGGGTCCGTGGCCCGCGGCGATGCCGACAGCGACTCGGATGTCGACCTTCTCATCGTGACCGACGATCTCCAGTCATCCGACCTGCATGAGCGGCTGTCGCGGCTTCAAGCCGATGTTCGGTCGTGGACCGGCAACGACTTGCAGATCGTCGAGCACTCGCCTTCGTCGTGGCACAAGCTCGTCCGCGCCGGGAACCCACTTGTCCAGCAGATCCGGCAGGACGGGATTGCGCTGGCCGGTGGCACCGCCTCGTTGCTGGGGCGTCAACGATGAGCCGGGGCAAGGGCGCCCGGAAGCCGTGCGGCGTGCAGCAGGCGCGGCAGCGTCTGATCGACGCTCGCCAGTTCCTCGAGGCGGCCGAACTGTTGGATTCACCAGACGTCGTCGCCATATGTGCGATCCACGCCGCGATCGCGGCTGCTGATGCGATCACCTGTCACGCGCTCGGTGAGCGATCGAGCGACGGCAACCACGTGTCAGCTGTCGATCTTCTGCGCCAAGTCGACACCAGTCTGGCAACGACGCTGAAGCGAGCGCTCGATCGAAAGACCCAGGCGGGTTACGAGAGCGTCGACGTCAGCGAGGCCGAGGCGACGAGCTGCGTTCGCTGGGCCCGCCAGCTACTCGCCGCGGCCGAGGCGCGATTCGAGGTGTGAGTCAGCCTTTCGCTCCGCGCAGTTCGTCAGGGCGGAACAGGCGGCCGATGGCGTCGCGGACTCGGTCTTCCTCGCCGGGCCAGAGGTGGCCGTAGATGTCGAGGGTGACCTTGGCGGACTTGTGGCCGAGCGCCGCCTGCACCTGCTTCACGTTGCAACCCGCGTGGATCAGTGCACTGGCGAAGAAGTGGCGCAGGTCGTGGAACGTGATCGACTCGGGCAACCCGGCGCGTCGACGAGCCGCGCGAAGCTCGTAGCCGAACTTGGCCGAGTCGAACGGCACGCCGTTGCGGTGGAGCAGCACACCGTCGGTTCCGAGGCCGTGCTGTTGGATGTGCGCGGCGAGGTGGTCGAGCACCCATTGATCGGCCGGCACGATTCGCGTGCTCGCCTCGGTCTTCGGCGACGTGAACGCTCCAGCCGCCGAGCCGGTCGCCTGCTGCCACTGACGGTCGATCGTGACCGATCGACGTAGGAAGTCGACACGATCAACGGTCAGCCCCGCAGCTTCGGACTGACGCAGGCCGAGGCCGGCGCCGATGACGATGGCAGCCTTGAACGGCTCGCTCGTTGCGGCGAGGAGCGCGTCGACCTGGTCGATCGACATCGGGAAGATCGGCGGTGCGTCGACTCTCGGCAGCCGGACGCCGTCGCACGGGTTACGTCCGCCGAGGAGGCCGTCGTCGAGCGCCGTGTTGAAAACGCCAGAGACGTGCTGCATCACGACCCGCACCGTGTTCGGCGCTAGCGGCAGCCCGCTGACGAACGACTGGATGTCACCCTTGCGGATCGACGCGATCGGCCGGTCGCCGAAGTGGGCGATCGCGTAGCGCAGTCGTTCCTCGACCGTGCGGTGCGTCCTCGGCCGCCAGTTGCCTCGCTGGCGGTAGCGCAGCGCGACTTCGGAGAACGGCGTGCGGCCGAGCCGAGGTGGGGCGTACGTGCCTGTCAGCAGCCGGTGCTGCATGTCGACGAGGTGCCGCTCGGCGTCGGCCTTTCGCTCGAACGACCTCGACAGCTCCTTGCCCTGCGCGTGCTCGCGCCACATGGCGAGGTAGACGACGGTCTTGCCGTCCTTCAGGAGCCGTCGGCGGACGTACGCCATGCCCTACAGCCTTCCACGCGACCAGGGGCCGTCGGGACGGCGACGCGGTCGAGGCTTCAGCATCTCGAGGAACGCATCGCGCGGAACGAGCACTCGCCGGCCGATGTTGAACGACGGGATCTCGCCGCGGGTGATCGAGTCGTACGCGCCTGACCGGGACACGCCAAGCAGTCGGGCCACCTCGTCGACCGTGAACGTCAGCCGCTCGTTCATCGGGTCCCTCGGTCCGTTCGTCGTGGCCTCGCTCATCGGTGACCTCCTCGTCACCTACCTACAGAGGCACTCGCGCCCCAAGCGCAGCACCGAACGCCAAGAAATCGCGAAGACCACACACATGCACCAAAGGTTCGTGCACGGACGCGACGACAGGAGGACGCACTTGCATCCTCGGCGTGACGAGTTCGCCCTGCGCTGAATAAGATGCTGTCGGATAATGTCAGGTCGCGAGTGGGATCATCTTCGAGTCGTCGTGGACGGACTCGTCGCATCGGGCAACCACGTTGTCGACGGTGGCTTCCGGCCAACTCAGGGCGGGTGGAAGTGTGGACTTTTTCGTCCGCTGGACCCGGACGTGGCCAGAGTTCTCACCGAAGCAGATGCGCGTGCTTCTTATGACCCTGACCGAGATGAGATCTTCTGCCGGCGTTGCTGGACGGTGATCTACGGCGGACGCGCTGCGGAGCTCTGTCGTCGCTCGCACGACGAGAGTGTTTCGCCCCGCTCGTACGCGTCAGATGGCAGTCTGGGCAAGTGAATCTCGCCGAGCAACTTGACGCGGTGCGCAGTCGTGAGGATCTGGCTGCCTTCGTGGTCGCGCTGCGCGCTGACCTGCTGAGCAACATGGCCGACTGGGAGAACCCCACGCTCGAACGATTCCTCGAGGCACTTGCTGCCTGGTGCACCGACATGCCGGGCTTCTTCACAAATCAGGGTCGTGACGAGCCGGCGCAACCCGATTGGAACCTCGTTGCCCGGATGCTCATGGCAGCGGCCTCCTACGAGTAGTCGCGTGCGCGATAGCGTGCTCAGCAACACGTCGCGAGTACGCAGAAAGTACGCAGCTTCTGCGGACTCGGTACTACTCGGCGGACAGCAACAGACACGTAAGACCAGGTCACAGCGTTTTCAACGCGACTGCCGAGGCCACAAAACCCCTGCTACACGTTGAAGCGGAACTCCATGACGTCGCCGTCGGCGGGGTGGTAGTCCTTGCCCTCGATGCGGATCTTGCCGAGCTCCTTGGCCCGGTTCCATGCTCCGATCTCGAGCAGTTCGTCCCAGTGGATCACTTCGGCCTTGATGAAGCCGCGCTGGAAGTCGGTGTGGATTCGCCCGGCGCACTCCGGCGCACTGGAGCCGGCGTAGAACGTCCACGCCCGGGTCTCCTTCTCGCCGGT
>JBBQTC010000030.1:0-43228 GCA_038234785.1 Acidimicrobiales bacterium | reverse complement strand
GGTACGACGGCTCGAACGAGGCCCCGCCACACCCGCTGAGCGAGGTGGGGGATCTCTGAGCGTGTCATACCCCTTTCATCGACGCCGAGATTCGCAAGTGCAAGTCAAGATTGGCTCACGAGTTCGACGCGAAGTCACGTGTACGTGAGCGCCACCGCCAGTGAGAGTGGGGCCCCACTACTGAACGTGTTGCCCAACCATTGCAGTCCCGGTGGGATGCCCCGCGTGTAGAGAGGGCCCCAGATGCCGCACTTGCCGCTGAAGCGTTGATCGAACACGTTGTTCGTGACGTAGACGGCGCCACGGAACGCGTAGCCCCCCGACTGTTGGACGTAGACCGCGTACCCGCCACCGGCGAGCAGGTTCGAGTCGACGACGACCGTGCCCTTCACGTCGCCGAGCTCTGCCCAGATCCCGAGCGCCGAGTTCGACACGTACGAGGTCTGTCCCGGCGTGCCACCCCACGGCTCGATGAGGACGGTGTTCCTGCGGATGGACACGTTCTTCGCCGCGCCGACCTGGATGCCGTCGACGTGATACGAGCCGGGCCATCCCGGGGCCTCGTAGAAGTAGCTGTCATCGACGGTGAGCGACGCGGTGCCGGAGCGGTTGTTCATCTCCACGCCGGCCTCGCCGAACCGGGCGAACTTCGAGAACGTCACGACGAGATCGGCCTGGTCGCCTTGCACTCCTCGCTGGTACGAGGGGCCACCGTCGAAATCGCTCGACGTGACCTCGAGATAGGCGTTGCCGTTGCCCTGCTGGAGGAGGGCGCTGCCGTTCGAGACTGTCCCGGACGTCACGAATCGCGATTGGCGGAAGATGGCGCACGGAGTGTCGACCGACAGGTACGAGCCACCCGACAGCGACACGAGGTAGCGGAAGAACACCTGGCAGGTGCGACCGTTCTTCACTTCGGTGGGCACGGAGGCGGCGCTCGTCCGCAGCGCCCATGGCCAGGACGTGAGTGCCACGCCGCCCGGTACTCCGGAGCTGGCGGCGGTGGGGTATTGGGGGCGAGGGGGAGTGAGTCGCCCGGCGGTCTGGCTCGCATTGGCTCCCGCAGGGCCGATGCTGCCGATCTGTCCGGCGGCATCTGCGGAGAGTTGCCAGTGCGTGCCGGCCAGGATCGTTCCGAGCAGGACGACGATGCACCCGACGAACATGGCGAAGCGGCGGGAGAGGGGCTGAGCGGTGGGGGTCATGTGGAGGGTGTCTCCTCTGGGGCGGGGGCGCGCGATCCCGTCTGTCGGAACTGGCTCCGACACGTATTTCGCCCGCCGCTCGAGCACCGCACGTTTGTTACGAATGTACCAGCTCGTCCTGGAGAGCGTCCGTCGCGGTGAGGTGCCCCTCGTGGACGCGCCGTCTGCGGCTCACCCAACCCATCGTCACGAACGCGATCGCGGCGACGAGTGCCGCGGACGATGCGAAGCCCACCGCCGACCGCATCCGGCTGCCGACCACGGGGACCGCCCGGTCGCCACGAGAGACGACGGTCGGGACGACCACCAGGGTCGGGTCGGCGCCCGCCTGGTCAGCAGCAACGCGCTCGACGAGGTCGTCGACCAGAACGCTCAGCTGCGAGACCGCAGCGCCCGGAGCATCGGCGAAGATCGACAGCACCATCACCGGGCCGTGGCCGGGTGAGTCGCTCGTGACCGAGGACTTGGTGACCACGCTGATCCGTCCGCTGACGCCCTCGTCGCGCAACAGCTTGGTCTGCGCGGTGCTCTGGTACACCCGGGCGTAGATGTCGGCGACGACGGTCGGATTGTCGAACCGGGCGAGCCAACTGCGCAAGCTCGGATCGATCGTGGTGCGAGTGGAGAACTCTCGTTGCGAGATGGTGGGGGCGCCGACGATCACCAGCGTGGTGCTGGCGACGTACTGCCGACGATGCAGCGACACGGCGGCCGCACCCACCATCGTGAGCGTGACGGCGATGGCGGCGGCGATCAGGCCGTGACGGGCGCGCGTTCGGCGCTGCTGTCGTGTCTGGTTCGCCGGGGCCGCCACGCAGGACAGCCTATTTCCCCCGACACGTCGAAGCGCCGCGCCTGTCGCGGGTGATGCCATCACTACACTGGGGCGATACCGAGTGCAGCGCGCACACCCCTCACCGAAATCGGCGGTCTTCTGTGAATCTGTCATCGCTGTTCAAGGTCCTCTCGCGACACAGGATGGTGGTCATCCCCGTCGCGCTGCTCTCCTTGATCGCATGTGTCGCCGTGGTGTTCGTCAGCGGAAAGACCTATCGCGCCAGCGCGGCGGTGGTGCTCCTCAACCCGCCGGCTCTGCCGGAGGTCACGCCGGAGAATCCGACGGTGCCACCGGAGTTCCAGAACCCGTACGCCCGATTCGGTGACCTCTCGGTCATCGTCGACATCCTCGTCAAGGTGCTCGGGAGCGAGGAAGTCGGCAGCCGATTGAAGGCGAACGGCCTCGACGGCACGTTCGAGATCGCTGCCAACCGAGACTTCTACCGCGGCCCCATCGTCGATGTGGCCACGGAGGCCACGTCCGAGGAGCAGGCGAAGCAGAACGCTCAGCTGGTGATCGACGAGATGCAGTCGCAGCTCACCGACCTGCAGAGCCAGCAGGGGACCGACCCCACCTATTTCATCAAGCCGCTCGTCATCGTCGCTCCTGACCATGCCACCCGTGTGCTCTCGGGCACGCTGCGCATCCTCATCGTCGTGATCGGACTCGGCGTCATCGCCACCCTCGGGTCCGCGCTGGTCGCCGACGCGTTGGATCGTCGCCGCGAGCGGTTGGCCGTGGAGGGTGCGGACGGGTTCGACGAAGACGACGACGCGTGACACGGCGCAGCGCGCTGTCGGCGTACGCGTTCGTGTGCGTCGGGGTGCTGCTGGCGGTGACGGGGTTGTCGATCGTCCTGAGCGTCCTCGGAGTGCGCCGGTTCGACGAGCACACCTACTACTTCTACGAGCTCGGTGACATCGGCCACCCGGGACTGGCCAACGTCGTCGGCACGCTGGGGATGCTCGCCACATCGGTCATCGCCACCGTGCTGACCCTCCTCACCCGCCGACGCGTCTGGACCGTGGTTGCCGTGCTCTTCATGGTGCTCGCGATCGACACGCTCTTGCGCATCCACAATCATGTGCCACTCGGCGACGTCGGCGTCCGACTCGCCTACTGGATCGCGATCGCCTGGGTCGCCCGCGAACTCCGCGACACGGTGACCTTCAGACCGTTGCGCGTGCTCCTCGGCGCCGGTCTGGGGCTGCTCGTCGTCAGCGAGGTGATCGACATCCTGGCGACCAGCGAGCACGGTCGGGCTGCTGTGATCGAGGAGACCGCGCTGAGTCTGGGGGCGTGGTGCTGCGCGCTGGCCGCGCTCGGAATGGTGCTGGTGCTGTTCGGCGACGCCGAGCTCAGCCCCGCGGCGTCGTCAGCGTCTCCACCGTCACCACTGCGCTGAGCGGGAGCGGTCCGTAGATGTGCGGAAACGCCTCGGGGGCGTCGCCGAGCTGCTCGACGACGATCTCGCTGCCCACCGCCGCCTCGTCGATGTGGAGCAGGAGCAGTTCGTCGAGGTCGGCATAGAACCGCGATCGAACGCTGGGCCACTGCGTAGCCGTGCTGCAGTGGATGAACCCCTCCTCGGCGAGTTCGATCCCGCGGCTCGAGCCCGTGTGGACGCCCTCGGCCAGGGATCTCTGCCATCGCTCGGGTTCGGTGAGATGGAAGATCATCCTGCGTAGAGTGGCACACCGATGGCGTCGACGTCTGCTCCCTCCACGATCCGCGCGCTGTCCGACGGTGACCTCGGCGCAGTGGTGTCGCTCTTCGTGCGCAGCTTCCGCAAGGGCCCCGAGCACGACCAGCGCGAGATGGTGGAGTACTTCCGCCGCCTGTACCTGCAGAACCCGTGGGTCGACGAGGGCATGCCGAGTCTGGTCATCGAGCGCGCTGGGTCCGTGGCGGGCTTTCTCGGCGTCGTGCCCATGCCGGTCAGGATCGACGGTGTGTCGCTCCGACTTGCGATCGGGGGCAATCTGATGGTCGATCCCGCCGTCGACGATCCGATGGCGGCCAGCAGGTTGCTGCGGAAGTACTTCGCCGGCAACCAGGACATCGCCTTCACGGACACGGCCAACGAACAGGCCTTGCGGATGTGGGTCGGCCTCGGTGGCTCCGTCGCCCGGCTGCACACGATGCGGTGGATGATTCCGCTACGGGTCGGAGCGCTGGGCATCGCAGGCGTTCGTCGCAGCGGGGCGGGACGACGCGTTGCGTGGCTGGCCCGACCGTTCGTGCGTCCGGTCGATCGCATCGCTCGGGGTCGCATCGGCGACGATGGCCTCGGTGTGACTGCGCAGCCCGCCACCGCGGACGAAGTCGCCGAATTCGCAACTTCGGTGGGTGATCGTGGTTATGTGCACGTCGACGCGGACGGTACCGATCTCGAGTGGTTGCTGACCATGTGTCGGGCCAAGCGCCAGTTCGGGCCGCTGCGGGCGCTCGTCTTCCACGGCGCGAGCGACCGCATCGTCGGTGCGGCGCTCTACTTCCCGAATCGTGACGGCCTGGGACAGGTGCTGCAGCTGTTGGCCCGGGAGGGTTCCCACGGCGCGGTGCTCTCGGCACTCGTCGCCGACGCTCGATTGCACGGTTCGGCCGCGCTGGTCGGTCAGGGTGACCCGCGACTGATGGTCCCCTTGGGCGATCGGGTCAGCTGCTACGTCCAGCGCAACGAGTTCGTCACGCTGCGCCCCGGATCGAGCCCGCAGGCCGCTGCTGCTGCCGCCCGCGTGACCTCCGGTGATGTGTCACTCAGCAGGTTGGTCGGTGAGTGGTGGACTCGCATGCAGGGCGACACGTTCTGACCACCTGAGCATCGCCGGCGGGACCGGTCATGGCCGCCGGAGCACCTTGCCGCTCGTCGACTTCGGTAGGGAGTCGACGAACGCGATGTCGCGGGGCACCTTGTAGCCCTCCAGCTTTCGACGGAGTGCTCGGCGCACGTCGCGCTCGCTCAGTGTCATGTCGACGCGCAGCACGATCTCTGCACGGACGGCCTGTCCGAGCAGGTCGTCGTCGATGCCGAGGACCCTGCACTCGGCGATCTCGGGAAGCGCGGCAAGCACCTGCTCGACCTCGTGCGGGCTCACCTTCTCGCCGCGGGTCTTGATGATGTCGTCGGATCGCGACACGAAGCAGAACCAGCCGTCGGCGTCGGTGCGGAACAGGTCTCCCGTTCGGAGCACTCGTTCGTGCGGTCGACGGCCCGGTCGCAGGACACGTTCCGTCGCTGCAGGGTCGTTCCAGTATCCGAGCATCACGTTCTCGCCTCTGACCACCAGCTCCCCTTCGGCGGGGTCGGCGAGGCGGGTGCCGTCGGGAGACTCGAGCCAGAGGTCGACGCCCGGCATGCCCCGGCCGACCGAGGTCGGATGCGTGGCGAGCAGTTCCGGCGGGAGGTAGGTGGTGCGGAGGCATTCGGTCTGACCGTGCATCACGAACAGTCGTGCACCGGGGAACCGCTCGACGGTCTGGTGCGCCAACGTCGCGGGCATCGCCGCTGCCGCGCACGTGAGGTATCGAAGGCTGTGGCACTTCGCGAGTGCCTCGGGCCCGAGGTCGCGGAGGAGCGCGAACAGGGTGGGCACGCCCGCCATGCCCGTGACCTTCTCGGTCTCGATTACGGTGACGAGGTCGTAGGGCAGGCCGAAGCCGCGCCGGAGCACGAGCCGTCCGCCCTTCGAGTAGGTGACGAGCACTTGCAACAGGCCGTACCCGAAGCTCAGCTGGAGCACACAGAGCACGATGTCGTCGTGGGAGTGATCGAGGTAGTGGGCGACGGCGTCGACGACCGATCGGATCGAACGATGGCTGTGCGTCACACCTTTGGGAAGTCCCGTGGAACCCGACGTGTAGATGATCGCAGCGGGCGAGTCGACATCGACTCGAGGTGGCGTCCAGTCGGGATCAGCGGGGATGTCGACGAGGGTGAACACGCCCTCCGTCTCGATGGCCTCGTCGCCGGCCTCGTCGCCGTCGACGACGAGGACCGCCACCGCCGGCGCGGCGGCGCGAACGGTCGTGAGTCGAGCCGCCGCAGTGACCACCGCAGCCGCACCGGAGTGTTCTACGCGATACGCGAGATGCTCCGGCGTGCTCTCGGCATCCGCCATGACCACGCAGCCACCCGCGCGCCACACGCCGAACAGTGTCGTCACGGCTTCCACCGAGTTGGGCAGGAGCACCACGACGCGGTCGCCGGGTTCGACCCCGGCGCGGACGAGCCCCATCGCCAGGCGATCGATCTCCCCAGCAAGACGCTCGAACGTGACCCGCCGATCGTCGACCACCAGGGCGATGCGGTCGCCTTTGTCGTTCGTCCACTGATGGACGAGGTCGCGGACCGCGGCGCCCGTCATTGCATGTGAGGTGTGGCGAAGGCCACGATCCGGTCGATGCTGTCGAAGTTCGCCGCCACGAGGTCCTCGTCGGCGACGGTGACGCCCAGCAGGTCCTCGACGTGGCCGATCAACTCCATCGCGCCGGTCGAATCGATGACACCACTCTCGAGGAGGGACATGTCGTCGGCGACGGCATCGTCGGTGAACAGGAAGTTGGTGGCGATGAACGACCGCAGGTCGGTTCGGAGTGCGTCAGCGTCCATGTGTCAACGATGATCCTGGCTCATGTCGGGTGGTTCGACGTCGACCACGAGTCGGATGTCGGCCGCGTGCGGGGCACGGGGGCCGACGATGAACTGATGGTGGACGAGTTGGGTGGAGAGTATGCCCACGAACGCCATGTTGTCGGCGTTCGAAGGTGTCCCTCTACCTTCGGCACGTTGCGCCTCCAACTTTCGCACGAGTGCGCGAACGGCCGTCGGGTCGAACACGCCTGCGGCCTCCAGCGTCGAGGTCCGCATCATCTCGGCGACGTACGCGGGGCGTTCGTCCCCGAGGAAGCAGACCGCGTCGGGAGCGCGATACGGCTGCTTCTTGCGGGCCAGGATCTCGGCCGGGACGTGGTCGAGCGCAACCTGTTTGAGGAGGTGCTTCTCGTCGAGGCTGCGCAGCTTGAAGCCGGCGGGGAGCGAGTTGCAGAGTGCCATCACATCGGGGTCGAGAAAGGGGAAGCGCCCTTCGACCCCGTTGCCGAGCAGCTGGCGGTCACCCTGGGAGGACAGGATGTAGGGCGACAACAGGGTTGTGAACTCGAGGTACTGCGCCTGGCTCAACGGCGACCAGGACCCGAACGCATCCGGCAGGTGGTCGAGCGGGCCGGGCGCGTCAGCGGCGCCGGCCGCGTCGGCGAACTCCCGACCGTAGAACCGTCGCAGGGACGCCGCACCACGCCAACGAGGCCCGTGCGAGAACCCCGGACGTCCGACGTCCTCGAGGCCGATCTTCCAGAAGGCCTGCGCCATCCGCTTGGTTCTGCCGGTCATGCCGTCCAGGTAGGGGTAGATGCGGTCGAACAGCTCGGGGCGCACGGTCGACTCCGGCCGTCGCGCCCAGAATGCCCGAATCCGTGCTTCACGGAAGATGTCGTAGCCGGCCAGGATCTCGTCGGCCCCCTCACCGGTGAGGACCGCCTTCACTCCGGCTGCTCGGACGGCTCGCGACAGCAGGAACATCGGTGCCGGGGCCGTTCGTAGCACGGGTCGTTCGGAGTGGAAGATCACCTCCGGGAACACCTCGGCGATGTCCGCACGAGACACGGTGATCTCGTGGTGGCGGCTCCCGAGACGGGTCGCGACGAGTCGTTGGAAGGGTCGTTCGTCGAAGCCATCGTCCTCGAACCCCAGCGAGAACGTCTCCAGTCGACCGGCACTGGCATCACTGCCGAGCATCGCCGTCAGGGAGCTGTCGAGGCCGCCGGACAGGTAGGCGCCCACCGGCACGTCGGCGCTGGTGATCCGAAGGCGGCTCGCGATCTGGAGACGCTCGGCGAGCTCCTCGGTCGCGGCCCGTAGGTCGCTCGGCGTCGCGGTGATCGTGGGCGGATACGTGGGCGCCCAATGAACTCCGTCCTCGACCTTTCCGGCCCGATAGATCCGATAGGTCCCGGGGCGCAGTTCCTCGATGCCCGAGAACGGGGTCACCGGTGCCTGCGAGGCCCAGTACATGAACGTCTGTTGGATGCCGTCGACATCGAACGTCCGCGAGACGTCCGGGTCGGCGAACAGCGCTTTCACCTCACTCGCGAAACGAACCCGACCGCCACCCTCGTGGACGAACAGCGGACAGATCCCGCTCGGGTCTCGGCTGAGCACGAGTTCTTGTGTGGACGGACTCCACAGGGCGAACGCCCATTGCCCGTTGAACCGGGCGAAGCAATCGGTGCCCCATTCGCGATAGGCGTTGACGATCACCTCGGTGTCGCTCGAGGTCGCGAACCGGTGACCGCGCGACCGAAGCTCGGTGCGCAGTGCTCGATGATTGAAGATCTCCCCGTTGAAGACGATCCACCAGGTGCCGTCCGGGTCCGAGAGCGGCTGGTCGCCCGTGGTGAGGTCGACGATGGCGAGGCGCGCATGTGCGAGCCCGGCCCACGAGTCGCGGTAGAGGCCGAAGCCGTCAGGGCCGCGGTGGCGAAGTTGGGCGACCATCGACAGCAGCAGCTCGCGAGGGGGACCGTCGCCAGGGCCGAGCCGGACGACACCGGCGATCCCGCACATGGCTCAGTCGATCTCGGGAACGGGCTCGACCAGCAGCCCCTGCAGGTGGAGGCCGGCCGTCGCGCGCCGTTTGGCCACGATGTCGTCGTACACCCGCTGCACCTGCCCGGATGTCAGCCCGACCACGGCGGCCGCGTGCTCGGCAGGGACGTCGTGATTGAACGCGAACAGACAGAGGTCCATCTGCGGGTAGGGGAGCGAGAAGTAGAACTCCTCCTGGCTCTGCTCCAGCGAGAACGTGTCGGTGGTGGGCGGTCGTTCGAGGATCCCTGCCGGAACGCCGAGCGCCTGAGCGACTCGGTACACCTGGGTCTTGTAGAGGTGAGCGATCGGTTTGAAGTCGGCGAGGCCGTCGCCGCCCTTGACGAAGAAGCCCTGGTCGTACTCGAGTCGATTGGGCGTGCCGCAGACGGCGTAGTTGAGCCGGTCGGCGTGGTAGTACGTGGTCGTGGTGCGCAGTCGCTGCTTGTAGTTCGTGGCTGCGACGAGCTGGAGATAGGCCGATGCCGGTAGACGAAGGGTCTGCTGCTGCCCTGCAGGGTCCTCGACCGTGAGCCGGGTGACGTTCAGCCGATCGCTGTCGAGGATCGAAGGAATCGTGAGCTTGTGCTTCCAGCCCGTGCCGTAGTCCGGGACGGCCTGGCGGATCGCGTCGATCTGACGGTCGTAGCACCCCAGGCTGCGCAATGGTTCGGCGAGATCATCGATCAGCAGATCGGCGCCGAGCACCCCGGCGAGTTCTGCAGCGAGTGACGACGACTCCGGCGACGAATCGGCCTCGGGCAGCGACAGCAGTTGAACCCGGTCGGCCCCGAGCGCGTGAACGCAGAGGGCTGCGCAGGCCGCGCTGTCGATCCCTCCCGAGACCGCGACGACGGCGCCGCGGCGCCGAAACGTGACTCGCACCGCGCGTTGGACGAACTCGGCGATCGCCGCCACCTCCCGGTCGAGGTCCAGGTCGAGGGAATCAGCGCCGAAGTCCATGCCTGACCTGGACGTTACACGGGCGAGGTGCGACCTAGGCTGACACGCGTCATGCGCATCGACGTGTTCACGATCTTCCCCGGACTCGTCGACGCGTTCTGCGCGGAGAGCCTGCTGGGCAAGGCCCGCACGACCGGTCTCCTCGACTTACGGCTCCACGACCCCCGCGATCAGACCTCCGATGTGCATCGCACCATCGATGACGCCCCATTCGGGGGCAGCGCCGGGATGGTCATGAAGCCGGAGCCGCTCTTCGCCAGCGTCGAGGCAGCTGACCCGCCGAGGCCACTGTTCCTGCTCGGTCCGGGCGGTCGCCGGTTCGACCAGCGGGTGGCCGAAGAGCTCGCTGCCGGTGACGGGTTCTCCATGCTCTGCGGACGGTACGAGGGCGTCGATCACCGGGTCCGCGAGCATCTCGTCGACGACGAGCTCAGCATCGGCGACGTGGTGCTGAACGGCGGCGAGGTCGCTGCATGCCTGGTGGTGGAGGCCGTGGTACGTCTCTTGCCGGGCGCGATGGGGAACCAGTCGAGCCCGATCAACGAGAGCTTCGGAGCATCCGGGCTGCTCGAGGAGCCTCACTACACGCGACCGGCCGAGTTCAGGGGCTGGGAGGTGCCCCCGATTCTGCGCGGCGGCGATCATGCTCGAATCGAACGCTGGCGGCGGGCTCAAGCCCTGCATCGCACAATTCGGTACCGTCCGGATCTCATTCAGGCAGGCGGCGGGCTCAGCGAAGTTGACCGCCGTTTGTTGGAAGAGTTCCCATCTGTCACCTATCCTTGAGCGTTCCTACACGACGCCTGAGAGAGTTCTCGCCATGAAGTCCACCGACATCGTCGATTCGCAGTATCTCCGCACCGACATCCCCAACTTCGGCCCTGGTGACGAGGTCAAGGTGCACGTGAAGGTCGTCGAGGGCAACAAGGAGCGCGTGCAGGTGTTCCAGGGCAACGTCATCGCCCGTCAGGGCAGCGGCGTGCAGGAGACCTACACGGTCCGCAAGGTCAGCTACGGCGTCGGCGTGGAGCGCACCTTCCCGGTGCACGCCCCCACGGTGGCCAAGCTCGAGGTCCTCAAGCGGGGCGATGTGCGTCGTGCCAAGCTGTATTACGTGCGCGACCGTGTCGGCAAGGCCGCCAAGATCAAGGAAAAGCGCCAGGGCTGAGGCCCTCGCCCGTTCGGTGTGAGCAGCACCCCCGTTGAGTTCTGACGATCTCGAGAACTTCGAGGCCGAGCGAGAGCTCCAACTCGCGCAGGAGTACCAAGACGTCGCGGGCATGTTCCGCTTCGCCGTGGAGACCGAACGACGGTTCTACCTGGCCAACGAAGTCAAGGTCACCGTCACCGGCGACTCGGCGCGCCCCGTGATCGAGGTGGAGTTGAGTGACGCATGGGTGTGGGACATGTACCGGAAGACCCGCTTCATCCCGAGGGTGCGGGTGCTCACGTTCAAGGACGTGAACGTGGAGGAGCTTCCTCCGATCGAGCTGTAGTTGACCGGTCGCCCACGCAGGCCCGAGGCCGTTTCGGTGAGGACGAGGCGGCCCGTTGGTATCAGCGCCACGGCTACGAGATCCTGGCGCGCAACTGGCGGTGCACGGCCGGCGAGCTCGACATCGTGCTCGGCCGTCCCGGTCTGGTCGTCTTCTGCGAGGTGAAGGCCCGGGCGTCGGCCGAGTTCGGCGGGCCGGCGGCGGCCGTCGACTGGCGCAAGCAGCGTCGCCTCCGCAAGTTGGCCGCGATGTGGCTCGCGCTGGAGCGGCCTGGACTCGTCGAGGTGCGCTTCGACGTCGCCGCGGTGGTCGGCGCCAAGGTGGAGATCATCGAGGCCGCGTTCTGAGGTCTCCGATGCCGCGCGTTCAGCGGACGTCTACGATGCATCGATGCAACTCGACGGTGCTCACGTCCTCATCACCGGCGCATCGCGCGGCATCGGCGCGGCCATGGCGCGGTCGTTCGCCGCGTCGGGGGCGAAGGTGTCGGTGGCGGCCCGCTCCGTCGATGCACTCGCCGCCGTTGCCACCGATATCGGAGGGACATCGTTCGCCGTGGATCTCCTCGACCCGAGCGCGGTCGACGCCCTGATTCCTCGCGTGGAGGCGGCAGTGGGCCCGGTCGACGTGCTCGTGAACAACGCCGGCGTGGAGACGACAGAGTGGTTGCGGCTGCAGGACCCGCAAGGCATTCGCGACGCCGTCCGGCTCAACCTGGAGGTGCCGATGGTGCTGACCCGGGCCGTGCTGCCGGGCATGCTCACCAGAGGAAGCGGTTCGCTCGTGTACACGTCGTCGCTCGCCGGGACGGCCTCGTTCCCGGCGATGACGGTGTACTCGGGCACGAAGGGTGGGCTCACCAACTTCGCCGGCTCTGTGCGACTCGAGCTCCGCGACACCCCGCTGCGTGTCACCCTGGTGGCGGCCGGTCCGGTGGACACGGACATGTGGGACCGGCTGGAATCCCGCCAGCATGTCGTCCCGATCCTTCGCCGGTTGAACGCGTTGCACCTCATCCCCAAGACGTCTCCCGAGGTGCTGGCTCGTCGCACGGTCGCTGCGGTGCGTCACGATCGCCGACACGTGAGGGTGCCCCGTCGCCTGCTGGCCACCTATTGGTTGGGTGAGAGCCCGCGGCGCATCACGGAGTGGTTGCTCGCCGGGGTGCCGTTCGACTCGGGCGTCTGATCAGCCGAGCAACACCCACAGCAGGAGCCCGACGCATGCCAACACGGCGGCGCCGACGAACAGGTAGTCGGATGATCTGGCGACGCGCTTGCGCTGCGGGTTGAAGCCCATGCCATCAGTATCGTCGCCGAACATGGAAACCCTGCAAGTGTCCCGCAGCGGTGGCATCGTCACCGTCACCCTCGACCGCCCGGCGAAGAAGAACGCGCTCAACGACGTGATGTGGGACGAACTGCTGGCGACGTTCCGTGAGATCGCCGACTCGTCCGATGATCGGGTCGTGATCGTCACAGGTTCCAATGGCGAGTTCTGTTCCGGCGCCGACCTGACGGCCGGCGGCCGCGAGCGTCACCAACTCTCGGCGATGCGTCACGTCGGCGACGTGGCATTGGCGCTTCATCGGCTACCGCAGCCCACCATCGCCAAGGTCCGTGGAGTGGCCGTTGGGGCCGGATGCAACCTGGCGCTCGGGTGCGACCTCGTCGTCGCCGGCGACACCGCGCGGTTCTCGCAGATCTTCGCCCGGCGCGGTCTCAGCCTCGACTTCGGTGGCTCCTGGCTGTTGCCGCGAAGGCTCGGTCTGCACAAAGCGAAGGAACTGGCGTTCTTCGCGGACATCATCGGCGCGGAGGAGGCAGATCGCATCGGGCTCGTCAACCGTGTCGTCCCCGATGGTGAGCTCGACGCGTTCGTCGACGACTGGGCGGCACGGCTGGCAGCCGGTCCGCCGATCTCGCTGGCGATGAGCAAGCGCTTGCTCGACAACTCGATGAACGTCACGCTCGAGGAAGCGCTCGACGACGAGGGGCTGTCGCAGTCGGTGAACTTCGGCACCAAGGACACCATGGAAGCGATGCTCGCCTTCGTCGAGAAGAGAACTCCCGACTTCAAGGGCCGCTGAACTTCCCACCCGGGTCGAAGATCGCGAGCGTTTGGAACGCTTGCGCGGAGCGCGTCGACCGGGCAGAGTACGCCGATGCGTGGACTCCTCCTGACCTCGGCCGGCGTCAGGAACGCCACCATCCACACGGCGCTGGTCGAGTTGCTGGGCCGACCGATCGAGGAGTGCACCGCGCTCTGCATCCCGACAGCGATGTACGGCCATCCTCATGCCGGGCCGGGAAAGAACGTGTGGGAGTTCGTCGCCGGGCGCTCCGAACAGCCGATGGTCGAGCTGGGATGGAAGTCGGTGGGATTGATCGAACTGACGGCGCTCCCCAGCATCGGTGCAGAGAAGTGGGTGCCGCTGGTGCGCGAGGCGGACGTGCTGCTGGTGTCGGGCGGCGACGCCCTGTACCTGTGTCACTGGATGCGCGAGTGCGGGCTCACCGAGCTGTTGCCCTCGCTCCAGGACACCGTCTGGGTCGGCATGAGCGCCGGCAGCATGGTGATGACGCCACGCATCGGCAAGGAGTTCGTCGGATGGAGGCCGCCCGCCGACGACGACCGTGCGCTCGGCCTGGTCGACTTCGCGATCTTCCCTCACCTCGACCACGAACAGCTTCCTCACAACACGATGGCGGGCGCGACGGCATGGGCAGCCGGTCTCGACTGTCCCGCGTACGCGATCGACGACGAGACCGCGATCCGCGTGGTCGACGGATCCGTCGATGTCGTGTCAGAGGGGCATTGGCGTCGGTTCGAGGCGTAGCTCGAGTCCGCAGCCTGCCCACCCGTTTCGTTCGGATCGGCGCTGGACATCAACGCCCACTTCGGTCACCATGCAATTTCGTCAGGGCGTACTGCCGATTCCGGTGGACGCACCGGAGGAGGGTTCCATGCCGAGCGCCGATGAGATCCGCGACGGGCAGCGTGCGGCGTGGGCTCGCTTGTCGGCCCCCTGGGAGAAGTGGGACTCGCTGATCATGGGTCAGCTGGGTCCGGTCGGAGCAGCGATGATCGACCGTCTGGACATCGCCGACGACCAGCAACACCTCGACATCGCCTCGGGTACCGGTGAGCCGGGCCTGACCATCGCCCGACTGGCGCCGATCGGCCGAGTGGTGTTGACCGATCTCGTCCCAGAGATGCTTGCCGTGGCTGCGCGACGTGCCGACGCCCTCGGGATCACCAACATCGAGACGAAGGTGTGCAGTGCCGACGATCTGCCGTTCGACGACGCCAGGTTCGGGAGCATCTCTGTGCGGTTCGGGTACATGTTCTTTTCCGACGCAGCCACGGCAACGGCGGAGTTCGCCCGCGTCATGGCGCCCAGTGGTCGGCTCTGCTCATCGGTGTGGGTCGAGCCCGAGAGGAATCCATGGACCACGATCACGATGCAAGCGATCAGGACCGAGGTGGAGGTGCCGCCGCCGGATCCAGCCGGTCCACACATGTTCCGTTGCGCGGCGCCCGGTCAGATCAGTGCCCTGTACGAGGCCGCCGGGCTACGAGACATCGAGGAATGGGACGTCGAGGTCGAACTCGTCACTCGCTCGCCCGAGCAGTACTGGAAGATGATGAGTGAGCACGTCTCCATCGCCGCCGCAGCCCTCCAGAAGGTCGATGAACCTGCTCGGGCGCGCATCGGGGCTCACGCCATCGCTGCCGTGAGCGAGTTCGAGAAGGACGGAGTCGTCCGAGTTCCCGGCCTTGCACGATGCATCGTGGGAACCAAGCCGTAGGCGGTCGGCGTTCGCCCACGTGACTGGCTGACGTCTCCCGCCCAACGTGGGTCACTAGCGTGCGGATCGATGCGTGCGCGCTGGGTGTTCGTCGGAGTCCTCGCCGGGCTCATGTGGGCAGGGTCTGCCGCGGCCACGGTGCCACCTGCGGATCCCGGGGAAGTCGGCGTCCCCATCGACACCGTGCCGCCGGCCAACTCCACCCCGGACACGACGCCGTCGGGTGTGCTGCCGCCGGCCGCAGGTCCGTTGGTGGTGCTCCCGGCCGAGTGCGTCGTGCCGGCGTTACCGGTGGTCGTGTTCGAAGGGACGATCACCGATGCCGTCGCCACCACGGCGCGCTTCTCGGTCAGCCGCGTGCTCGCCGGGAGCATCTCCGGTTTCGCCGTGAACGGCCAGGTCGACGTGTTCTACGGTGACGAGACGAGGTTCCTGGCCATTGGCGGGCAGTACATCGTCGGTGCCGGTCAGTCGGCGATCAGCGGTGGGTTGGCCAGCGCAGTGCGTGAGCCTGCCCCGCTCTTCGGCGGCGACGCCGTGGTCGGGGCGAACGACAGCGACGTCGACTGCGTGAGGGTCGAGGACCCTGTCCGAACGTTGCTGGCCAACGGGGAACCGGTCGACACCGGCGTGCTGGCCCCGCTGCGGGGGAGCGGCCGCAGCGTGCTCAGCGCCGTCCTGCGGCCGCTCGCGGTTGCGTTCGGGGTGCTGGTGGCACTGGTGTTGGTCAAGCACCTGCTGTTCGCCGTCGGCCGCGCGTTGCGCGAGATGGGCGATGGGCCACCGCCCGCCCCTCGGCGACGTGGACACGTCCCGGCGCCGTCAGAGCCGGTCGAGTCGTCCTTCTAGCCCTTCGCAGAGCTGCCGCCAGTCGGGAATCTCGACCTGTTCGGCCGCGCCGTCGGTGCGGCACATCAGCAGGACACCGCCGGCAACCGGCTCGCCGAGCAACTGCTGGAGGGCCAGCCCATAGGTGGCGAGTTGTGTCCCGTAGCGCCGCAAACGCTCGTCGCGTTCGGGTCCGGCGGGGACCTGATCGGTCTTGTAGTCGACGACCACGAGGCCCAGGACCGGATGTCGGACGAGCAGGTCGATGTACCCCTCCACCACCGTGTTGCCGATCTGGGTAGCGACGAACAGCTCGCGCCAGTGGGGCCCGAGGATGCCCTGAGCGATGATCGGGGCCTGCAGTGCCGACATCGCCAGTCGTTCGATCGTCCGTTCGCGCCCGACCACCCCCTCGGCAGCGGCCTGTGCAACGGCGAGCGCGGGGATGTCGTCGCCGGCGGCGAGATCGGCGAACTGCAGCACTGCGTGCACGGCGCGGCCGACGGCGGTGCCGTACCGACCGCGCTGCCACGGTGGCAGGTCGAGGTCGACGGGGTCCTTCCGAATTCCGTCGTCGGCCGCCACAGCGCTCCGCTGCGCGGCAGGTGCCAGTCGGCCTGCCAGCGTGGTCGCGCTGAGGGCCGCCGGGCGACTTGCGTGCGCGAGGTCGGCGTGCCATCTGGCCACCCATTCACCTTCGTCTGCCCAGGGGAGCTCGCGCTCGAGGTGTTCGACCGCCGGCATCGTCGAGTTGCCCGCGGTGAACGCGACATGTGTCGCCCCCTCGCTCGCCCCGGCGAGATCGCACGCCGCCGATCCGTTGGGGCGGTCGCCGCGATGCAGCGACACGACGAGGTGATCCATCGCTCGAGTGCATGCGACGTAGAGCAGTCGCCGGCGCTCGGCGTCGCTCATCTGTTCGTCGATGGGCGCGAACTGCTGATAGGTGGGGTCGTCGGGCTCGCTGAGGGTCCATGTGCCCGGTGGCCAGACGACCCGGCGCCCGCGCGTGGAGGTCGGGCGAGAGGTGAGGCCGGACAGGACCGTGACCGGGAACTCGAGTCCCTTCGCCGCGTGGACGGTCATGATCCGAACGACGTCGTGGTCGGTCTCGGGGAGCACGGTCTCGGCGACGAAACGACCCTCGTCGCCCTGGAGCCGTGTCCACAACAGATACCGTCGGACGCCGTGACCGCCCGCCTCGCTCCAGGCGCGGGCTTGGTCGATCACGAACCGGACTCGACGCCAGAGGTCGCGACTGTCGCGTTGTGCCATGGCGAGCTCCATCACGCAGCGCTCGTGGACGAGCCACGAGAGGAGTTGCGACGGTGTGCTGTACGGGATGCGGCTGCCGAGCTCGCCGAGGCACTGCAGACCTCGGGCCACCGGGTGGCCGGCGAGTTCCTCGGGGAGTTTCCACCAGCTCCAGCGCTGCGCGTGCTCGACCTTCCATTCGTAGAGATGCCGGTCGCTGCACCCGAACAGCGGGGTACGGAGTGCGGCCACGATCGCCAGCTCGTCGGTGGGGTCGTCGGCGGCTCGCAGCGCCAACATGAGCGCGCGTACCTCCGGGGCGCCGTACACCAGGGAGCTGTTCTCGGCACGGTAGGGCACCGACCGCTCGGCCAGGGCGGCCTGCAGGGCCGGGAGCGACAACCGTGAGGGCAGCAGGATCGCGATGTCACCGGGGCGGCACGGATGCAGCGCTCCGTCTCGCCAGATCGGCCAACCATCGGCCAGTGCCTGGACGACGACCGAGGCGACATCGGCGGCTTCGCGCTCGCGCAGCTCTTCGGCGTTCGCGCGGCCGAGGTCGTCGTGGGGTGTCGCTCCGAGCACGGTGACGGTGCCGTGACTGTTGCCGACCGGCGAACCGTTCGCCCGGGCGGCGATGAGGGCTTCGTACGCGGGCTGGACGTCGGGTTCTGCCTGGATCAGGCGACCCATCGTCGTGTTGACCCAGTCGATGAGGGGTGCCGCGCTGCGGAAGTTTGCGGCGAGCGTGGCCCGTCGGGCGCCGATCTGCTCGCGGGCCCGCAGGAACTGGGCGATGTCGGCCCGACGGAACCGATAGATGCTCTGCTTCGGGTCGCCGACGACGGTGAGCCGTCCCGCCAGGGGTGTGAGCTCGCGCCAGTCCTCGGGCTGATCGTCGGGTGCCGCCGTGATGCGAACGGCGAGCTCGAGCTGGATCGGATCGGTGTCCTGGAACTCGTCGAGCAGCAGGTGGGTGTAGCGCCGGTGGAGCTGGGCGCGCACCCCAGGGTGGTCGGCGATCATCCGACGGGAGAGCACCAGCAGATCGTGGAACTCGAGCCGGCCGTCGCGCTGGCGTTGGTCGACCGATTCGAGTGTGAACGTGCGCAGCAGCGCTCCCAGCGTGAGCCGACGCTCCTCGTGGAACGCGGCGACGGCACCGTGGGCGATGTCGGCGGCGTGCGCCACGGCTGCCTTGTACGCAGGGTGCACGTCGGCGGAGCCGTGGAACTTCTTCCAGTTCGCGGCATTCCCCATCGCCTTGGCCTTCAGGAGGTCGCCGAGCAATCGCAACAGTTCGCCGAGCGGAGGAGCGGCGGCCAGCGCCTGCGCCCGATCGGCGAACTCGCGCAGGACGCGTTCTTGAGTGTCGCCTTCCGGCGCCGTGAAGGACGCGACGGTTGCACACGCCTCGGCGAGTGACTGCATGACGGGTTCGACATCGACCTGCGCCGGCACGACGTCGGACACCCGCTCGGCGACGAGGTCCCAGTTGGCCTGGAAGTCGTCGGCCATGCGTCGTCCACCTTGCTCGACCCCGAAGTTGTCGTACTGGCAGAGGTCGACGAGGCGCACCGAGGCGGGGTCGTCGAGCAACTCCTCCAGGAAGTCGGTGAAGCGCTCGTGGAAGGCGGTCGCGCTCTGGACCTCGTCGAGCACCTCGAAACGGGGTGGCAGCCTCGCTTCCACAGGGAACTCGTTCAGCAGGCGTCGGGCGAAGGCGTGCAGCGTTCCGATGGGAGCGAGGTCGAGATCGTCGAGCGCGGCCCGCGCGAGATCGCCTGCCTGGCCGCCCAGGTCGGCCGCGGCCTGCAGCGACGCACGGACGCGGTGGCGCAACTCCGCTGCAGCCTTCTCGGTGAAGGTGATGGCAGCGATGTCGCCCACCGGGATGCCCGACAGCACGAGGTTGGTGACGCGGCCGACGAGCGCGGTGGTCTTGCCGCTGCCGGCGCCGGCCTCGACGAAGAGCGTCGTGCCCAGCTCTCCGGTGACGAGGTCGCGGTCCGCCTGGTCGGGGGGCACGACACGCGGGGTCTCGAAGAGGTCGAGTTGTTCAGCCGTCATCGGACACCGGTTTCGTCGATGGTCGCGTCGATCGAGTCGTCGATCGAGTCGTCGATCGAGTCGTCGATGGTGGCGTCGAGGCCGAGGAGTGCGACGACCCGCGGATCGGCCAGCTTGCGCTCGAACTCGGTCCACAGCTCGCTCGTGCCGAGGTGGTCGGGGTCGCAGTACTCGCACTGCGTGAACGACCGACGGAACTGCGACTTCTCGGGAAGGGCGACGAACAGGCCCGAGCGGATGCCGGCGAGGATCCGCTCGAAGGCGTCGGCGACCTGTGGCCAGTTCTGCGGGCCGATCGTGCTGGTGACCCGCTTGTAGTTCTCCCTCCCCATGAAGCCGTACTCGGCGATGACGCGGGTCTCCTGGGTGAGCCCGGTGAGCTGGAGTGCCGCAGCGGCGTAGGCAGGCAGCTGCAGCTTGGTGCCGCCGGCGGTCGGGTCGGTCTCGGTGATCTCGCGGAAGCTCGTTGCCGAGCCGGTCTTGTGGTCGGTGACGACCAGGCTGCCATCGGCGCAGCGATCGATGCGATCGACGGACCCGCTCAATCGCACGGACATGCCATCGCGGAGTGCGATCACGGCCGGATCGGCGCCGCCCAGCCCGAATCGGTGCTCGGAGGCAACGATCTGGGCGCCGCGGGCCGCCACCACCGCGCTGTCGCGTTGCATCCACGTGCGCAACTCGTGCCGCTGGCGGGTCTGTTCGACGCGCCAGAAGGCGGTTCGGCCCGTCGCCCCCTGCAGCTCGAGCTGACGAGCCTCGGCCTCGAACGCGTCGAGGAGTGCATCGAGGTGCTCGGGCGTCCATCCGTCGGGCCCGGGCTGGGAGATGTCGCCCGCCAGTACCCGGCGGTTGAAGTTGTCGAGTGCCTCGTGCACCAACGTGCCGCGATCGCGTGGCGTGATCTGCAGCTGTTCGTCGGGCTGCTCGACGGGGACGACTTCGAGCACGTACTGCATGAACCATGCGTGCGGACAGTGGACCCACGCCTCGAGCCGAGTGGGCGACGCCGGTCGATCGCCGAGCGGATCGATGTGGGTGCCGCTGAGGTCGCCGTCGTACTCGGTGAGCGTGGCGCTGGCCCGTGCCGCGATCATCGCCGCCCCCAACCGCAGCGATTCGATGGTCTGGACCAACGGGTGGTCGGCGAAGAGATGGCCGGCGCGGACCCAGTGGGTGAGGGCGCGGATGCGGTGTTGAGCGAGCGTGCTGGGGAACGTCGCGTCGGCGAGGCCGGCAGCGAACGACGGGACCGACCGCTGTGGTCCCGGCATCTCTCGTGTGAGCTCGGCGGTCCAGCGAGACGGCTGTCGCGTCGCCGTGGCGCGCAGGTCGCCGCGAGGTGAGACGAGCAACGCTCGGCCGGCACCGGCGAGCGCTGTCCACAGCTGGCGCTGCTGCTCGGCGGCGAGCTCGGAGTTGACCGGCAGCGCGCCGTCGGTGAGGGCGCGGTCGGCGTCGCCGAGCAACGCTTCCGCGGGAGGCGGCGCCGGGAGGAGGCCCTCGCACGCGCCGACGACGACCAACAGATCGAACGGCTGCCCGACGGCGAACGAGAGCGGGCCGATCTGCACACCGACCCCGATCCGACCGACCCGGCCGGGAGCGCTCGACAACTCGGACTCGAGCGTGTCGGCGAACACCGTGCGTTCACACGGTGGGGCAAGGGCGTCGAGCCGCCCCAGGCGGTCGAGCGCGCCCTGGACGGCGGTGTAGGCCTCGTACTCCTCGGGGGGCAGCTGGGCCACACCGCGGTGGCCGCCGAGCCAACGCAGGAGCAGACCGTGACTCAGGTCGCACCAATGCTGCCAGGCCATCGCGGTGTCGGCGGCACCGAGTTGGGCGCGGAGATCGTGCACGAACGTCTGCAGCTGGGACGCCGCATCGGCATCGCGCTCGCGGTGCTTGGATCGCGCCCGTTCGGCGAAGGCGGTCAGGCGGGAGTCCCAGTGCTGTTCGCCGGCGAGGCCGGCCTCGCGGGAGAGTCGCTCCCACTGCTGACGCGGCACGAGGTGGCCGTCGGCGGTGCGGGCCGGTACATGTGCGAGCAGGGCGAACAGATCGGCACGGCGGATGCCACGTCGGTCGAGGCGGAGCACATCGAGGACGAGCCGAGCCGCGAGGCGCTCGTGCAGCGCGATGCCGGGCCGGCCGTTCCACTCGATGCCCGCCTCGTACAGGTGCTCGCCGACCAGCCGGGCGTACGGCTCGTTGCGCGGCCAGACGATGCCGATCCGGTGCAGCGGCGTGCCTTCGTGCACCGCCTCCACCACGGCGCGGACGGCTTCTCGGGCCTCCTCGTCGGCATCGGATGCATCGGCGACCTCGAGCGCCACGCCGCGGGGGAGCTCGTTGTGGCCTTCGACGACGATCACCGGTCCGTGTTCTCCCAACGCGTCGAGCAGCGACTGCTCGCTGGGTCGCATTCGCTGTGGGAGGAACACGACGGTGCCGGGGGCAGCACGATCGACTGCCGCCGCTGCCGAGCGCAGCAGATCCGCCTCGTCGTACCACTCGGCCTGCAGCGCGAGTTGAACAGCCCGGTGCAACCGGACCACTTCTCGCGCTCGGGCGGACCCGCGGGTGGCGAGCTGCTGGACCGCTGTGGGCGTGAGATGGCGCAGATCGCGGTGGGCGTCTCGCAGCGCAGTGATGGTGGCCTGATGTTGGGCGATCGGCTGGAAGATGCCGGGCGTGGCCGCCAAGGCCTGGCGAACGGCGACATCGATGACCGGCGTGGACACCGGGCGCCTGCCCTGGGCTGCGAGTGCCGTTCCGCCGAGGAGCTCGGCGAAGCGGAACGCAGTGAGGAACTGTGCCGCCGCGACGCCACCGTGGGCAGCCAGCCACCGACGAGCGGCCACCCCGACGGCGTTGGAGTGCACGAGGACGGTGACCGGCGCCAGTGGGTCGCCACCCTGGACCTGGTCGATGGCGGCTCGTAGGGCTTCGAACGCGGCTGGCCCGTACGAGGTGGAGCGCCGTTCGAGTGCCATTGCCCAGCACTCTACGAAAGGGGTGCGCGGGAGTTGCGCGACGGCGACGACCGGGGAGCGATCAGCCGACGAATGCTGCTTCCGCCCTGGCCCGCAGATCCGAGACGGCGTGCTCGAGGCCCTCGGGATCGCGGTACAGCGCGCTCCCCGCGACCAGCACGTTCGCACCGGCTGCGGCGGCGGCGGCGACCGTTGCCGGGGAGATGCCCCCGTCGACCTCGACGCCCACGCGGTCGGTCAACCCGGCGGCGGTGATCATCTCGCGAACCTCGCGGATCTTGGGCTCCATCATCGAGATGTACTTCTGTCCGCCGAAGCCGGGGTTGACCGTCATCACCAGGACGAGGTCGACGAGGTCCAGCACGTGGGCGATGGCCGACACCGGTGTCGCCGGGTTGAGCGCCACGGCGGCCGTCGCACCCATCGAGGCGATGTTCCCCAGTGTGCGGTGCAGATGGGTGCATGCCTCGGCGTGGACGATGAGGCGCGAGCAGCCCGCCTCGACGTACTGGGCGGCCATCACATCGGGGGTGAGCACCATCAGGTGCGCCTCGAAGGGCAGGGTGGTGTGCGACCGGGTCGCCGCGATCACGTCGGGCCCGAAGGTGAGGTTCGGCACGAACTGGCCGTCCATCACATCCCACTGGATCCGGTCCACGCCCGCGGCCTCAAGTGCGGCGACCTCCTCCCCGAGACGGGCGAAGTCGGCGGGCAGCACGCTGGGGGCGATCTCGATCCTGGGCACGGGTCGAGGGTAGTTCGCGCGTTGCGGGCCGACGGCGTCCGTAGGCTCGGGCCGATGCCGGCGTCGTCCCCTGCCCGTGAAACCGTGCGAGCGGAGAAGATGGCCGCCGGCGGCGACGCGATCGCCCGTCTCGCCGACGGTCGAGTGGTCTTCGTCGCGGGCATGCTGCCGGGGGAGCTCGCCGTCGTCGATGTCCACACGTCCAAGCGCGACTTCGCCAAGGCCACCGTCGAGCGAATCGTCGAGCCCTCGCCCGATCGGGTCACGGCCCCGTGCCCCGAGCGGTCTCGTGGCTGCGGCGGGTGCGCCTGGCAGCACATCGCCCCCGACGCCCAACTGCAGTTGAAGGTGGAGATCGTCACCGAGGCTCTGCGTCGTACCGCGAAGCTCCCGGACCCGGTCGTGATCGCGGGCGGGGCGGTCGGTCCGTGGGCGTATCGCACCAGCATGCGGCTGGCGGTCACCCCCGACGGCCGCGTCGGTCTCCGCGAGGCGGCATCGCACCGGGTCGTGCCACTCGGCTCGTGCATGGTGGCGCATCCGTCCCTCGCGGCGCTGCTCCCGCTGGCCCGAGTGCGTGGGGCCGACGAGCTGTCGCTGCGGGTGAGCATCGCCACGGGCGAGGCGAGCGCGCTGGCGTCCGACCCCCGCGGTCGCATCACGGGCCTTCCCGCGGACGTCGCCGTGGGTCCCGAGGAAGCCATCCACGAGCAGGTCGCCGGTGTCTCGCTGCGTGTCAGCGCTCCGTCGTTCTTCCAATCCGGACCCGACGCCGCCTCGCTGCTCGTCGACACCGTGCGCGCCGCATGCGGCGATCGGTTGCGAGCCGACGAACCAGTGCTCGATGCCTATGGCGGCGTGGGGTTGTTCGCGGCCGCGCTCGGGCTCGACCACGCGATCCTCGTGGAGAGCTCGCGGTCCGCATGCGTCGATGCCGAGGTCAACCTGGCCGGCGCCGAGATCCACGCCGTCCCGTTCGAGCGGTGGACACCCCAGCGCGTGCGTCTCGCCATCGTCGACCCAGCGAGGACGGGTCTGGGCCGCGCCGCGGTCGACATCCTCGGCGCCACTCACGCCGAACGGGTGGTGTTGGTCAGCTGTGACCCGGTCTCGCTCGCCCGCGACACCACGCTGCTCGCGGCGCACGGGTACGAGCATCGCGGCTCGACCGTGCTCGACCTGTTCCCCCACACGCCGCACATCGAGGTCGTGACGGTGTTCGACCGTGGGGCGTCGCCTTCAGAGCTTGCGGAGTGACCGCTCCACGCGATCGAGGAAGGCCTCGCGGGCCTGCTGGTCCGCGTGATCGATGTCGTACAACGCCAGCCAGGTGGTGCGCGCGAACCGGTTGCAGAGCACCCGCAGCGATCGGGTGACAACTCGCTTGCCGCCTTCGCCCTGCACGGCGTTGACGAGCTTCGACGACCCGTGCGTGGTGATGGCGACGATTCGATGGATGTTCGTCAGCAGCGGCCGGATGCCGTTGGACCCGGCGGGGAGTTCGTAGGCGACGCCCGCCACCCACACTCGATCGATCCAGCCTTTGAGCATCGCCGGCTGACCCGACCACCATGTCGGGTAGACGAGCACGAGCGTCTCGCACCAGCGCAGGTTGGCCGCATGCTCGGCGATGGCGGGCTTGAGGTCCGGTGACGACAGGTGGTTCGTGTGTTCCCACGCCGACAGCTCGGGTTCGAATCCCTCGGCGTAGAGGTCGGTGAGTCGCACCTCATGGCCCTGGTCGGCGAGCGTGCTCAGGACGCGGTCGCGTGACGCAGCCGTGAACGAACTGGCGATGGGGTGGCAGTGGACGACGTAGACCTTCACAGCGATCGCATCCGCTGGTCGACCCGATGCAGGAACTGCTCGCGTTCCTGGACGGTGGAGGTGTCGATCGCGTACAGCGCGAGCCATCTCGTACGTGTGCGGAGACCCGTGTTGATCCGTAGCGTGCGAGCGATCGTGCGCCGTCCGTTGTCGTTGACGAACTTCACGTACGGCCACGGCGAGCCGTAGGTGCTGATGCCGACGAGGTGGCGGACCTGCGTCAGCCCAGGGCGCACCTTGCCCTTCGCGTTGAACACGAACCCGACGCCGGGGACGAAGACCCGCTCGAACCAACCCTTGAGGATCGCCGGCAGCCCGCTCCACCAGGTGGGATAGACGAACACGAGCGCTTCTGCATGTCGAAGCAGTTCACCGTGGCTGGCGACCATCGGCTCCAGTGCCGGGTGCTCGCCGTGATAGGCAGCGCGCTCCTCGGCCGACATCGCGGCGCGGAATCCGATGGCGTACAGGTCGAGCAGGTCGACGATGTGACCCTGTTCGCGAAGGGCGGTGCACGCGGTCTGGGCGATGGCGTGGTTGAAGCTGTCGGCGTTGGGGTGGGCGAGCACGACGACGACCTGCATTGCGATGGGACGCTACCGGGTGCCGCGGATTCAGCCGTAGATTCAAGGTAATGCCTCCGTCGGCCGTGTCCATGAGAGATCGGTCGAGGGAAACCCCGGTTCCCGCGTACCTCTTGGCGTTCGTGCTGATGGGGATCGCCGTCAGCCTCTCCGGACCGGCCCTCTCGCACCTGCGCGACCGCATGCACACCAACGACGGTGGCATCGCCTGGGTCTTCGTCGGCCAGTCGATCGGGTACATCGGCGGCTCGGCGCTCGCCGGCCGCGGGCTGGATCGGGGCCGCGGCCACGCATGGTGGGCCGTCGCCATCGCCGTCACGACCGTCTCGGTCGTGCTCGTCGCGGCAGCTCCGAACCTGGTCTGGCTCGTGCTGGCGTTCGTGGTGCTCGGCGCTGCCGCTGGGTTGTCCGATGCCAGTGGTAACACCCTGGTGATGTGGAGCCGTCCGAACGGTGCGGGCTCGTTGCTCAACGCACTGCACCTGTGCTTCGCGATCGGCGCGCTCTGTTCACCCGTGCTCGTGAATCGTTCACTGCACTACACCGACTCCGTGTGGGGCGTGGCCGTCCCGATTGCGGTGATCGGCGGCGCGTGCACCGTGATGATGCTCCGTCACCCTCCGCCGGTTCGGACGCGCATGGAGACAGTGGAACGCAGCCGGGCCGGAGGGGCTCGCGGGCTGCACGTCGCGCTCGTCTGTTTGTTCTTCTTCTCCTACGTCGCCCTCGAGGCGGGCTTTGCGGGATGGATCCACTCGTACGTCGAGCAGATCGGGTATGGCGGGTCGGGCACGGCGACCGGCATGATCACCACGTTCTGGGTGGGCTTCATGCTCGGACGGATGGCAGCGATCTGGCTGGCGAGGATCTTCAGCCCGGGTCGGATGGTGGCCGCCGCGATGAACGTGTCGGTACTCGCCTCGATCCTGTTCGCGGTCTTCCAGGACGCCGGGCCGATGCTGTGGGTGGTCACGTTCCTGTTCGCCGTCTCCGTGGCGCCGCAGTACGCCTCGATGATGGCGTTCGCCGAGTCCCACCTCGCGCTGAGCGGGCGCAACACGGCGGCGATCATCGCTGCGTCCGGGCTCGGCGGGCTGTTCATGCCCTGGCTCTTGGGACAGCTGTTCGACAACGTCGGCCCGCGGGCGTTGCCGCCGACGATCATCGTCGGCACCATCGCCGCCGCGCTGATCGCCCTGCTCGTCGGACGGGCGCTGCTGTCGGTCGACGATGTGTCTCAGCGACCGCCGGCGACATCGATGAACGAGCCTGTCACGTAGCTCGCCTCGGCGCTCGCCAGCCAGATGACCGCGGCGGCGACCTCGGCGGCGCTGCCGGATCGTTGCATGGGAATCGTCGGACGGAGGCGTTCGACCCGACCCTCGGGGGCGTGATCGTGGAAGTCGCTCTCGATCAATCCGGGGCGGACGCCGTTGACGCGCACGCCGACCGCGGCGAGTTCCTTCGCCAGGCCGATGGTCATCGTGTCGATGGCGCCCTTGGACGCGGCGTAGTGGATCCATTCGCCGGGGCTGCCGAGCAGCGCGGCCTTCGACGAGATGTTGACGATCGAGCCACCCCGTCCTCCGCGGTCGGTGCGGAGCCGTGCGGCCGCTTCTCGAGCGCACACGAACGGGCCGGTGATGTTCACCGCCCACAAGCGCTGCAGCACTTCGGCCGCGACGGTCTCGATCGGGCCGTAGCCACCCGCGATGCCCGCGTTGTTGACGAGCACGTCGAGGCCGCCGAACTCGCGGTCGAGCGTCGCGAACATCTCCACCACCTCAGCCTCGTCGCCCACGTCGGCTCGCAGCGGTAGGGCGCGGCGCCCGGTCGCCCGGATCGTCGACGCGAGCTCTTCGGCCTCCGCCGTCGACGCGGCGAAGTTGAGCACGAGGTCGTACCCGGCCGCGGCAGCGGCGAGCGAGACGGCCGCACCGATACCTCGTGAGGCCCCCGTGACGAGCATCACGGGGGCGCGGTCAGCGGGCATCGAGTCGTTCCTGCAGCCGGGCCTTCACGCTTGGCCACTCGAAGGGGAGGATCGAGTAGGACGCGGTGTTGCGAGGGAGTCCCGGCGTGGTGAGGTGGCCCATCGTCGCGCGGTGATTGCGGAGGATGCCCTCGAACCGTGCGCCGAGCCGCTCGATCGCAGTGCGGCTACGGGCGTTGTTCTCGTCCGTGCAGATCGCCACCCGATGGACGTCCCACCCCTCGAACGCCTGGGTGAGCAGCAACAGCTTGGCTTCGGTGTTCATCGCCGAACGCTGTGCGTCGGCGGCCAGCCAGGTGCCGCCGATCTCCACCTCCGTCGGCCGGTCGAAGCCGGCCCACCAGATCACGTTGAGGAACCGGGTGCATCCGACGGGCTCACCATCGGCCACTCGGCGTTGCATGAACGGCACGGCGGTGTCGTGTTCGGCGTCGTGGAGGAGTCCTTCGATGTAGTGCTCCATCGCCGCGAGGTTGGCGGGCACGTTCGTGAAGCCGAACGTGCTGCGGTCGCGGTCGGCGGCCGTGGTCAACCCGACTGCGTGCTCGCGCGAGAGGGGTTCGAGTTGCACATGGGTGCCGGTGAGAGTGAACGGTTCGAGCCGCATGGGCGTACAGCTTCGCACTACGGTCCTGGTTCATGCGGGTCGTTTCGTGCAACTCCTTCGCTCCGGTCGATCAACTCGTCGTCGACGAGCAGCCATCCGTGCCGCTCGGTGACGGCCAGGTCCGCATCGACGTGGAGGCGTGCGGCGTCAACTTCGTCGACGCACTCATCGTGCAAGGGCTCTACCAGCTCAAGCCGGTGTTGCCGTTCGTCCCCGGCGGCGAGGTGGCTGGAGTCGTCAGCGAGGTCGGCGAGGGGGTCACCACGAATGCCGTCGGCGATCGAGTCTTCGCCACCACCGGACTGAGTGGCGGCTACTCGAGCGAGGTCGTGGTTCCGGCGTTCCGGGCGATGCACACACCCGACACGCTGACCCACGGACAAGCGGCGACCTTCGTGCAGAGCTACTGCACCGCATGGTTCGCGCTCCACCATCGCGCGCGGGCGCAGCCGGGCGACTGGTTGCTGGTGCTCGGCGCTGGTGGCGGGGTGGGCCTGGCGGCGGTCGATGTCGGTCGCTCGATGGGGCTCCAGGTGATCGCCGCTGCGTCGAGCGCCGACAAACGTGATCTGGCTCGCTCGATGGGGGCGGTCGGCGTGATCGACACGCTCAACGAGGACGTGAAGACGCGCACGAAGGAGCTGAGCGGCGGGGGAGTGCACCACGTCTACGATCCGGTCGGCGGCGCTCTGGCCGAAGCCGGTCTGCGCGCCCTGCGCGATGACGGCCAACTGCTCATCGTGGGGTTTGCCGGCGGCGAGATCCCCAAGCTGCCGGCGAATCAGATCCTGTTGCGCAACCGCCGCGTGACCGGCGTCGACTGGGGCGGGTGGACTGTCACCCATGGACCGGAGAACATGCAGATGCTCGCCGATGTCGTCGCCGCGGCGGCAGACGGCTCGTTGCACCCGGTGGAGCCGCGCTCGTATCTGCTGGCCGATGTTGCCGGTGCCCTCGCCGACCAGCTCGAGCGACGCGTGGTCGGCAAGAGCGTGCTGCTGCCCTGACCGGGTGTCGGTGCCACACCTGCGCACACTCGGAGAATCGGCGCGACACTGGATGGTATGCCGCGCCGGATGCACGACATGGACCTCATCGCGGTCCTCGATCCCGACGATCCGTCGATCGACTGGGACGTCGTCCAGCCATCGGCGCCCCGCGTGCCCAAGAAGGCGGTACGCCGTGCGTCCCGCCGGCGATGGCCGTGGGTGGTCGCTGCTGCGGTGGCCGTCGGAGCCGTCGTGGTCGCTGCCGTCGTCGTCGGCCGGTCACCGACCGAGGAGCGGCCCGCCGAGGGTCGATTCCTGCTGGTCGACCCACGTCTGCGGGCGTACTCCACCGACATCGTGACGCCGTTCGACGACTCGGGTCTCTTCCGCGTCTGGGCGGCGGGCGGACCGCAGGAGCCGCATCTCGACATCCAGGTCGACGCGCAGGCCACCGAGCCCTTCGTCGAGGTCGGCGGCTCCATCCGCAGCGTGCAGGGTCTCGACGTCATCGACACGCTCGGTGAGCCTGGCCGCGTCACCGTCGTACGCGACCTCGAGGGTGGCGCGCGTTTGGTGGTTCGCGCCACTGAAGTGAGCGATGCCGACGTCGTGGCGGTCGTCAACGGCTCGACGGTCGACATCTCGGGCGGCCGCGTGGTCGATGTGCTCATCCCGGCCGACGTGCAGGCGCGTCTCGGCCTCGAGGAGGTCGCCTCCGCTCGATGGGAGGCCGAGGCCCTGTACGGCAACGTCGAGACCGCGATGCGCTACCTCGACGACCAGGCGAACGTCGTGACCTTGCGGGAGGCGAAGGGTTCACTCGCCGACCAGGTCGCGGCGCTCGGCTACCTGTCGAGTGGTACACCGCAGGCACGAGGCGATCGAGTCATCGGCCGGCTCGCGGGATCTGGTGACATCGTCACGCTGTGGCAGCAGGGCGGCTACGTGCTGTCGCTCACCGGGCCGGGAGACCCGGCGCGCTACGACGCGTGGAGCTGGGCCGTGCGTGCAGCCACGGCGACAGAGTGGACCCGTCAGCTGATGTTCCTGCGGCCGGACTATCGCATCGGGGAATTCGAGGTGCTGGGTCGTGGCTCGAATTGGACCGCCGGCGTGCAGCGCGCCGAGCGAGGCGGGGCGACGAAGTTGTTGTGGTGGTTCACCGTGCCTTCCGAGGGAGGAGCTTCGACGTCGGTTCCGGTGCGGTTCGACCCGACCGTCGAGCCGTTCGCCGACCGCGTCGTCATCGACGGTGTGACGTACGTGTTCGTGTCGACACCGGCCACCAGCGGCGTTTCCGACGCGACCGTGTTCTTCGGCGACACCGGCGTCGCCCAGCTCACACTCACCCAACCCTTCGCCGACATCCCAGTGCTGGTCGCCGCGACCAGGGTGGATGGCCCTGGCGAGGTTCGGGTCATGGCGCCGGCCGTCGTCGATGCCTGAATCTCCGCCCTGCACCGCTGTCCCGCATCTCTTCGGAGTGGTTGCCCCGATCAGCCGATGTCGCGCCGTCGGAGCCCCACCACCCCGATTGCGGCGAGGGCGACGCTGATACCGCCGAGGACGAGCAGGGGGAGCAGGGCGAGATCCGCCGCGGGGAGCAGCGGCACGTGCTCGAAGGGTGAGAGGTCGAACGCCCATCGGGGGAGCGAGAGAACCGGACCGAGGAACGTGACGACGAGGGCCGTCATGAGGATCGCCCAGCTCGCTCCGGTCCAGCGCGGCGCCAACCCCGAGAGCGCGAGCGCGAAGCCGACCAGCACCCAGACCGCCGGCGCATACGCGAGTGCCGCTCCGGTCAGGCCGAGCACGAGCGTGCGGTCGTTCGTGACGAGCGCCGCGCTCACCCCGAGCGACAGTCCTGTCGCCCCGAGAACGACGATCGACCCGAGCACTGTCGTGACGAGGTGGCCGAGCGCCCATCTGGTGCGCGACACCGCCGCCGCGAGCACTGGATCGGCTCGCATGGCGACCTCCTCGCTGCGGAGACGGAGCATGGACTGGACTGCGAAGCCGGCCCCGATCAGCGCCGACACCCGCGTCGACGTCGCAAGATACGCGTCGATCAGACTCCCGGCGCCTCCTCCGGTGAACAGGTCGGACAGCGTTGGGTTGTCCTGCACGAAGGATTCGATCGAATTCGAGATCGAGCCGTAGGCGACACCGGTCACCGTGAGACCGAACGCCCAGCCCAGCACGCTGCCGCGTTGGAGCCGCATGTCGAGCGCGACCGGCCCCCCGAGGAAGCGCCCTGCTCGAGGCCTTCCGGGCTTCGGCGCGAAGAGTCCGGCATCGAGGTCGCGATGATCCAGCATCGATCTCGCCACCGCGAGCAGGCCGGCGGTCGCCGCCAGGCCGAGCAGGAACGGCCACCAGCGCTCGCCCGCGAACGGCCGAGCATGCTGCATCCATCCGATCGGCGAGAACCACGACAGCACGCTGCCGCGGACGTCCCCGAATGCGCGCAGCACGAATGCCGCGCCGAGGACGCAGCCCGACGATCCGTACACCACGCGCACGTTCTCCGAGATCTGCGCCGTGACGAGCGTGACCGCCATGAACACGAGCGTGATCATCATGTAGCCGAGGCCGAACGAGAGTGAACCTCGCGGGCCGAGCGATTGGCTGACGAGGGCGAGCCCCACGAGCGCGCCGAGCACCACACCCATGGTGCCGACCACGATCGCCGCTGCGGCCACGGGTGCGCGTCGACCGACCGGCAGCGAGCGGACGAGCTCTAGCCGGCCCGATTCCTCCTCGCCCCTCGTGAGGCGTCCGACCATCAGGATCGCCATGAGCGCACAGAGGACGAGCCCAGGAGAACCGATCTGGAACGCCACTTGTCCGCCGAGCGTGTCGAGCGCCTGCGGCGGACCGTTGAACGCGATGATCGCCGGGTTCGTGGACGCGGCGGCGGCGGTGTCGAGGTCGGCTTGTGTCGGGAACAGCTGCTTCACCCCCGACGCCGAGACGAACACCATGAAGGTGATCGCCCCCACCCACACGGCGATGCGGACGCGGTCGCGGCGGAACGCGGCGATCACCAACGTTCGTGTGCCGTGGTACTCGCTCACTCCGTGCTCGGATCGTGCAGCGGCTCCTCGCCATACAGGTGGAGGAAGATCTCCTCGAGCGTGGGTGGGTGACACGTCAGGGCTTCGACGTGTGCGGCGGTGAGACGCAACAGGGCTTCGTCGAGGCCAGCAGGGTCGACCGTGAAGGCAACATGCGTACCGTCGACGACGACGTCGTGGACGCCCTCGATGTCGTCGAGCACTGCGGGGCGCACGGTTCTGGCGCTGACGGTCGTGTGCGTCAGGTGGCGGAGATCGTCGAGCGTGCCGCTCTGCACGGTGCGTCCCGACCGGATGATGCTGACCCGATCGCACAGCGATTCGACCTCGGCCAGGATGTGACTCGAGAGCAGCACCGTGCGCCCGGCGGACGTGGCCTCGTCGATGCAGCGCTGGAACTCCGCCTCCATCAGTGGGTCGAGCCCAGAGGTCGGTTCGTCGAGGACGAGCAATTCGGCATCGGACGCGAGCGCGGCGACGAGGCCGACCTTCTGCCGGTTGCCCTTCGAGTACGTACGTGCCTTCTTGCTCGGGTCGAGCTCGAACCGGTCGACGAGCTCGTCGCGCCGGCGGCGATCGGTGCTGCCGCGCAACCGCGCGAGGAGGTCGATGATCTCGCCGCCGGTCAACTTCGGCCACAGGTTCACGTCGCCGGGCACGTAGGCGAGCCGCCGGTGCAGCGCGACGGCATCGGCCCACGGGTCACCGCCCAACAGATGCACGTCGCCCGAGTCGGCGCGCAGCAGCCCGAGCAGCACGCGGATCGCCGTCGTCTTCCCGGCGCCGTTCGGCCCGAGGAACCCGTGCACCTCGCCGGTGGAGACCTCGAGGTCGAGACCGTCGAGCGCGCGGGTCCTGCCGTAGTTCTTCACCAAGCCCCGGATGGCGATCGCTGTTGTCACGTCGAGTCCTTTCCTGGGGGACGTGTGGCCGGCTCGGCGAGCGCGGCGGCGGCTGAGGTTCTGAGGACGCCATTCGACAGCAGGTCCATCTCCTCGCGGACCCAGCGCTCGGTCAGAGCAGGGTCGGCGATGTCGCGGCCGAAGAGATCCGTGACGAGCGGCCGGAGGAGGATGACGCCCAGGTCCATCGCGATGAGCAGCAGTGCCCGCATCGTCGGGTCCTCGCTGTGCCGGGCGGCGCCGTCGGATTCGAGCGTCCGCAAGCCGTCGAGCGTCATCTCCATCATCCGCGCGAACCAGGTTCGGCCCGCCGGGCCACCATCCTGCATGGATCGTCCGATGTAGGCGAGCGCCTCGGTTGCACCATCGATGGCGAGGAACCCTTGCACCCCGGCGTTGCCTCCGGACTCGGTGAGTGCGGCAACGGCAGCTTCGGTCACGGCAAGCACACGTTCGTCGCAGGCGTCGAGGAGGCCCTGCTTCGAACCGAAGTGGTGGAGCACGAGCGCCGCCGACACATCGGCTGCATGGGCGATCTTGCGCACCGTGGTCTCTTTCACGCCGTCCCGGCCGATCGCGGTGATCGCCACGCCCAGCACGCGATCTCGGGTCGCGATGCCGGGATGGGAGGCTGAACACATGTTCAGCACTCTACGCTGAACATCTGTTCAGCGGCAAGCGCGAATGGGCGACCCCGTCGATCACCGACGCCGATAGGTGCCGTCGAAGACGGTCGACCACGTTGCGCCATCGTCGGTCGATCGCTGCCAGTTTTGGCGGACCGAGCCGTCGCGATGGGGTGTCCAGGTGATGCGCTCCGTCGCGCCGTGCTCGACCGTGCCCGACATCACCATTGCGCCATCGACGAGGTCGCCGTACAGATCGAGAACGAGGCCGGTCATGTCCATCCAACACTGGTGCCATTGGCCGGCGACGTGGTCGTACCCGGTCAGGCTCATCCCGCTGAACTTCGCGTTGACCGTCGTGTAGTTCTCGAGCAGGACATGTCCGAGATGGAGACGCTCGATGCGATTGTGACCGATGAGCTCGTCGGTGTCACGCAGATGCACCGCCCAGTCGCCGACCCAGAAGTCGAGATCCGCGCGGGGTGCCGGTGGTTGCTCACTCATGCGCCCTCCATCGCCGGTGGATGGCCCGGCGGGTCCAACGTAGTTGAGGCAGCGATCGCTGACGTCCGTCATTGGCTCGCCCCATCTCGTTGCCGGGGTCACCGACGTTCCGGTCCGCGTCCGCGTCATGGCTCCGGGTGTCACGGACCCCTGAGGCCGCGGGCGTGCGCCGGTGGAGGGTGTGCTCCTGGCGGCGTTGACATAGTCTCGACAGGTGGAAGTTTCCTTTGACGTCGCCGGATTCCTGGTTGCCCATCGTGCATCGATCCTGGCGGCCGCCGATGCAGAGGTCGTCGGCCGACGGCTGCCGCATTACGAGGCGGCAGGCCCCGAGGAGATCACGAAGCGAGTCGCCGCCCTGTTCGACGTGGTGGTCACCGCCGCAGCCGAGAACCACCTCGACCCAGCGCTGGCGCTCGCCGACCAGATCGCGGCCGACCGGCAGCAGACCGGCCATGACCTGAGCGAGCTCCAGCGGGCCATCAACGCCGTCGAGGAACAGGTCTGGCACGCGCTGATCGACGGCGCTCCGGTCGACGCGCAGGGATATGCGCTCGGCGTGGTCTCCACGATCCTCGGGGCCATCAAGGATCGTCTGGCGTGTGCGTTCGTGTCGCGCGCAGCGGCCAAGCCCACCCGCACGCTTCGTCTCGACGAGTTGTTCCGGGGCACGGCCTCCGGGCAGGTCTGAGCGGGCTCGCCGCCCCCGGAAACGTGCTCGGGTGCGACGCTCCTGTCAGCATCGAGCGATGACCCCCGGCGCCCTCGACTCCTATCTGTCAGATCCTCTGGCGGTGCTCGGGTCAGGTTGCGGGTGGTTCGATCCGTTCGATGGTGCCGACCCGATCGATGGATCGGTCGAACGAGGCGATGCGGTTGACGCCAGAACTCTCGGCGCAGGCCACGAGGTAGGCCTCGGCGAAGTCGATGCGGTCGAGCTCGTAGACCTCCAGCGCGCGCCGCAGCAGCGCAGGGTCGACGGTGACCACACAGCGGAGTGCGACGAGCGAACGCATCGCATTGGCGATCTGGCTGCGAGGGGTCTTGTAGAACGACTCCAGGACGTAGATGGTCTCGGCGACGATGAGATCGGCGAGGAACAGCTCCGGTTCGGCCGCCAGGTAGGCCGTGGCTCGTGAGGCCATGTCTGGTGGCTCGCCGGTCAGGTGCCGCACGAGGATGTTCGTGTCGACGAAGGCACTCATGCGTGCTTGGCTGCCCGGGTGGCTCGAGTCTTGCGGATGACGTCGTCCCAGGCGACGTTGCGCAGCGCAGCGGGGACCTTGATGGTGCCGGCCAAGGTCAGGAAGTCGGGTGTGCGGGCGAGGACGGCACGGTTGCCTTCGACGCGGAAGACGACTTCGTCGCCCTCGGCGATCCCGAGCGCGTCGCGCACGGCCTTCGGGACGGTCACCTGACCCTTCGAACTCATCCTCGCTGCGATCTCCACGGCGTCTCCTTACTCTGTGGCTGATGTAAGGATACTCGCATCACGACGGAGGTCAACGCACCGCTCAGTGGTCAACGGGTCCTTGCGCCTGCGCTCCATATCGATCCCTGTTTGTGTCAAGTGGCCTGTGTGAGGGCGCGCGCGATCGACATTCGAGCGGATCGCGAAGAGCGTTGTCGGCGGGTTCGGGAGTGGCTTGTCCGAAGTGCCGGTGTTCAGGGTTCAGCCGGCCACGCAGGTTCCGCCTGGTTCAGCGCGGCGCGCAGGTCGCGTGGATCTGACGGATCGTCGCCGGCGCCAGGCCTCGCTTGCGCATCCGATCGCGGTCCTGTGGTCGCCGGCCGACGTTGGTGCGCTGACCCGGCTCGTCATCCTGCAGACGACACCGATCGACGGTTCATGCGTTCCGCCGACGGGGAGTGGCATCCGGCGTAGGCCGCTCAGAGCGGCAGTTCGGCGCTACCTGGCGCGCCGTTGCGGCGTCCGGGACAACAGCACACCGGTAGGGATCGCTGCGATGGCAATCACGCCGGCCACGACCCAACAGACGTACTTGGCCCATTCGGGAACGGTCGCCGTGCTCGGCGGCTCTGCTGACTCTCCGAACGCGAACGCGAACCCCACCCCCACGAGGACCCATGAAGCGGCAAGCATCGCCAACACCGTCACCATGAGCACGGTGACTTTGGCGCCTCGCTGCCGAGTCGTGCTCGCATCCATTGCCCCACGGTACTGATCCTCCGAGGCGCCCGTAACGGCAGTTCGGTGCGCATCAGACCAAAGAGCGCACGATGATCACCACGATCGCGGCGACCCCAACCAAGGCCCGGATGAACGCTGCCGACGACGGGTTCTCCGAGTGGAAGTAGTCCCACACGCCCAGACGAAAACGGCCGAGGCGGCAATGAGGCCGAACGTCTGCATCATCGCCGTGTTCCTATCAGCCACAAGCAGACCCTCGACGAGGGACCCCCGCCAGCCTCACTCGATTACCGGAATATATACAGATCTGCGCTGCCTCGCGTCACGAGAGGAGGTGTGCGATGTCATAGGTCGAGAGCCGATCGAGGTCGGTCCACGCGTACACGACCCTCGCTGCCGGGTCGAGGGCGGCGACCTGGCCATCGATGAGTACGGCCGAATATTGCCCACTTGGTGAATGAGTCACGAGCACTGTCTGGGTCGGCTTGTTGGGGTCGGTCCAGTCGACTTCGACTGCCCAAAGCTCCCGGCCTTCGCCGAGATCCCACCGTTGACACCCCATGAAGGTGGTACAAGGCGCCGTGGCACCAGCGAGGTGTACCGGTGTTGTGGCCGAACCGTCGAGGTGATCCACAGTGAACTGCGGCCCGACGCGAGTTGGACCCAGGGGAATGGACGCGTCACCGCAGGTGACCGCAGCCGGCCCAACTTCGATCTGCTCGCAACCAGCCTTGGCGGTCGGGCGGGCCACCAGTCGTGCGACGCCTCCGACGACCCGATACGCGGACAGCCGATCGTCACCAATGTCCGACACGTAAAGGCGTCCGTCGGGACCACCAATCAACGCTGGCGTCAACGTCACCCGGACTCCGATGCGACGAGCGACACCGTGATCGATCACTGCGAGGTCGAAGTGTCGATCCACGTCTCCACCAGTGGTCCCGACGATCCCGACACCCGGAACAAACGCGGCCGCCGGGCCTTGACTGACCACGATCGGACCCGTGTACTCGAACCCGGTTGGCTTCAATGTTGTCGTGTTCCCGTCAATCGTCAACCCGACAGGAGCGGTAGTCGCAGGAGTCGTCGTGGATGAAGCCACGGTCGTCGTATTTACAACGATGCTCGACTGGACGACTGTGGTCGACGTCGTCGACTCCATCGATGTCGTAGTTGCGCAGGACGCACCAACCCCTGAGCAGCCTGCGCGACTGGCCTCGTCGTTCGAGCAACCCACCACAGCCGCAGTGACGATGACCACTGCCGCTAACCGCCGAACGATCCATCGCACCCGAGCAGAGTGCCCGAACTGACCGGTGCGTGTCCAGCGCCCTATCGGCAGCTATGTGTGCACGGCGTGCGTGGTCAATGGGAGAATCGGCAAATGGATGCACGCAAGATCAGCTCCGACCGGCTTGTCGTAGATCTGTCGAGCGAAGAGGCTGTGATCATCTACCTCTGCATCGTTGAAGCGATGGAAGCACTCAGTGAAACTGAGTTCAGAGCGCGCGTTGGCCGACCGGAGTCCGAAGCGAAAGCGCTCGCCGCACAACTGAAGCCGTTGATCATCACCTGACCCTGCGTTCAGAACGGCAGATCTGGCGCGGTCAGTCGCCGACGAACCAGACGTACAAATGGTTGCCCTCAGCGCATTGGTCCAGCAGGGAGAGGACGTTGCTGACCGAGTCGCGGTGGGCCGAGTCGAGCGTCTCGACGGCGGCGAGAAGTTCGTCCCGTAGCGGCCGCGCCTGCCATCGGTTGAACACGGTGTCTCCATAGGGGTCGATGAATCGGAGGCAAGGAGACGACGCATCATCCATGGCCGGCACGATCGGCTGTAGGCATACGTCGGCAACACACGCAAGCGTCTCGCCTCGCTCGTTCCGGAGGTACACGTCGATGGCCACCCGAGCAGACTGCCCGCGTGACGGCCGTTCACGCAAGCGACCTATCGGCAGATCTGCTCGAGTTAGGGTGTCGGTGCCGCAGCCGACGTGACAACGCCGGGTGAAGCACAATCCGGTCGAGGCTGGCCGGGTGCAACGATTCCAACGGGCACTGCGCAGTCGTGATACCACCATGCGATCACGTGCGTACCGACGGGATCGTCATAGACCTCGACCGGTCGCCAAGGGCTACCCAGCTTCGGGCTCGCCGCCAACTCGTCGCATGGAGCGAAGTATCCGACGTTTGTTGAGGTAAGGCCGGCCGGCAGATCCATTCCTGGCATCTGCTCGCGCGGACAGTTGCCTCGTGCAATCTTGGTCGAGCTTTCACCGGCGGAGGACGCACAGCCAGCGATGGCCAGACAGCACACTGTGAAAACCGACCACCGCACAGGACACGCACGCACGAGCGCATAGTGCCCAGTGAGAATGGGTCTGTCAATGGCAGGCCGTCGAGGGTTGTTCGTTGAAGGCGTATTCTGCTGGTTGCTTCGGGGTCGTCACGCCCCGTTCCGGAGGGCGACTCGAGCTGCTGCTGTAACAGCTGCTCGGTCACTGGTCTCCTTCACGGGACGTGCGTGCCAGCCCCCCAACTTAGAAAGGAGATGGCCGTGACCATCGTAGATTCTGCGCGTGTTGTCGTCGGTGGCGTCGACACGCATCTCGATCAACACGTCGCCGCTGTGGTTGACGCGGTGGGTGGCGTGCTCGGTGTCGATCGGTTCCCGGTGACGCCAGCGGGCTATCGACGGATGCTGTCGTGGATGCACAGCTTCGGTCGCCTGGAGCGTGTCGGCGTCGAGGGCACTGGCTCCTATGGGGTGGGGCTGGCCCGGTTCTTGTTGTCGTCGGGACTGGTGGTGTTGGAGGTGACGCGCCCGAACCGGCAGGAACGTCATCGCAACGGCAAGGACGACGACCTCGATGCGATCGAAGCTGCACGAGCGGTGATCGCTGGTCGAGCGTTGGCGACCGCGAAGACCAGCAGCGGCAACACCGAAGCGTTGCGGGTGCTGGTTGGTGCGCAACGCTCCGCGAAGCAGGCGCGGATCAGCGCCATGGTCCAGCTGCGGCACTTGATGTTCACCGCACCAGACGATCTGCGGGAGCGTTACGCAAAGCTGTCCCGCAAGGAACTCACCCGACAGTGCGCACGGCTGCGACCCCGTCTCGATGGTGACAGCGTCCGTTACGCGACCAAGACCGCCGCGCTGACGCTCGCTCACCGCGTCCAGTCGTTGGAGCACGAGATCGACGAGCTCGACATCCTCATCGCCGGCCTCGTGAAGCAGATCTCACCAGGCTTGCTGAACGTCTACGGCGTCGGCGTTGATGTCGCCGCCGCGATCCTGGTCGCGGTCGGCGACAACCCTGAACGGATCCGCACCGAAGCTGCGTTCGCCAAGCTGTGCGGTGTCGCGCCGTTGCCGGCCAACAGCGGCAAACGCACCAATCGGCACAGGTTGAACCCGGGCGGGAACCGGCACGCGAACAGCGCGCTCTGGCACATCGTGCTCACCCGTGTCTCCCAACACGAACCGCGCACTGCTGACTATGTCGAACGCCGCCGCAAGCAAGGCCTCACCAACCGGGAGATCTTCCGCTGCCTGAAGCGTTACGTCGCCCGCGAAGTCTTCATCGCGCTGCCGCGAGGACCGGATCGTGGTGACGGGACTGACCCGATAATGCCCTGACCATCTGTGTCCATCTAACGACCAGTCGTCCCGTCGCCACACACTCAATGCCCGGCCGCATGACCTGAAAAGAGCGCGTCCCCCACCCACGGGGTGACCATTCACTGGTTTGTCTGCACCACCGGGAACCGATCCTTGACAACCATAAGAGCGTCGCTATGTGCGCTTCGCGCAAGGGGTTCTGGTCGCGTGTTATGTGCGGGCTGGCTCGAAGCCGTGTTCTGCAGGCCAGTGCCTCGCACGGCCGATTCGGCCGTCACCACGTTGGCGGTGCCAGCTCGTGAACTGTTCATCGTGGCGCTGCAACACCTGGAGGAACGCCTTGAAGGGGTGCTTGCCGTTGATCGCCTCGCGGAGCTTGGCGCTGAGCGCATCGGGCTCGAGAGTGGCAATGAAGCGTTCCATGTCGGCGTACGCGAGCTGGGAACCTTCCCCGCGCACGAACAGCCAGCGGCTGGCGTCGCCGGGGTCCAAGTCGTCGGGCCCCTGGCCGAGGTCAATGATCTCGCCCGGCCACACGGCACCCGAACTGAGATCGATGTAGGACTCGCTACTCGGTTGGGAGTCGACGAGGTCCGCGAGGTCGTCGAGATCGACAGCAAGCACTGTGAGCGAGCTCGTTCGGCCGGCGGCCCGCTCCTTCAGTGTCGTGGCGAGTTCGACATCGCCCATCCAACGTCGGTCGTGCAGCCTCGAGGCAAGATCGGCGATCACGTCGCTGAAGTCGGCGGACGGCCCGGCGGCGAGTACGGCCGAGCCGGCAAGCTGGAGGCCATCGGTCGGGATACCGCGACTCAGCAGCGCAACGAGGCGACCCGTGTCGGTGCGTGCCTCGTGCAACTCATCGCGCCATCGATCGTGGCTCACGTCCACCTCCCACTCGACAGCCTGTCACGCCACGCGCCCCGGCCCAGGCGTCACCCCTCAATCGGCACCGGCGGTGCTGGCGCGACTCGACGCGACCTGGGACGGCTTCTGGTACTTGCGCGGAGCGCACATACCGGGCAAAGTGCGCTACCTCATGTCGTGGACGGGAAGGCTCAAATGGGCGGCATCGCGGGTGCCCAAGCGCACCGCAGACGCTCAGCTCATGAGGCTCATCGACGCGAGCGACCTTGAAGGCGCCAACTGGCGGGTGATCGATGAGCGAGCCTGGACGACGGGCACCACTGGACCCGACAGCGCGTGGGCTGCCAGAGCGAAGGCAGCCGGGTTGATCACGGCCTGGCGGTCCCTTGAAGAACAGAACAACTACCGCTGGCTGTGGGTTCAAGCCAGTCCTCTGGCCAGCCCAGAGGATGCACGGGAAGCACTTAGATCGGCGCCTCAGAGGTTTCTCACCAACCTCCGATCTGAGGTGACAGTCGTCGCCGCCACTGACGTCGAACCGATCGCGATCTCCGATACGTCGGCGGGTTGGGCGCACGAACAGCGCACACAGAGTCGAAGAGGAGATGGGGAAACGTTGTACTGCGGCTTCGTGCTCGGCTCGACTGTCGCGGTCCTGTCAGCGTCAGGACTTGCCGACTCGTGGAGTTGGACGGAACTCGGCGAAGTGGCTCGTAAGCAAGCCGAACGATTGACGCAGTGATGAATCGCCCTGGGATCGGTGGAGGCTCTCCGTCTTGGATATGAAGGAGAGCAATGAGTTCACGCAAGGGTGCAAGTCAGCGGCGTTATCAGCCGGCTGAGAGGGAGAACGCGGTCCGTCTCGTGCGGCTGCGTCGGGTGGAGACAGGGGAGGTTCATGGCTCGGTGAAGGCGGTTGCGGATCAGCTCGGCTTCGGTGTCGAGTCGGTGCGGTCGTGGGTCAAGCAGGCTGACATCGATGACGGTGTGAAGCCCGGCACGACGACGGCAGACGCGGAGCGGATCAAGGTGTTGGAACAGGAGCTCAAGGAGCTCCGCCGGGCCAACGCGATCCTCAAATCGGCGTCGGCTTTCTTCGCGGCGGAACTCGACCGCCCACATCGATGATGGTCGACTACATCGACGCCCATCGCCAGGAGTTCGGAGTCGAGTCGATCTGCAACGAGTTGCCGATCGCTCCGTCCACCTACCACGACTTCAAGAAGCGTCAGCCGTGCGAACGGGCTCGGCGTGACGCTGTCATGTTGCCGATCCTGATGGGATTGTTCGTCGCCAACTACCGCGTCTACGGGGCACGGAAACTGTGGATCACGGCGCAGCGTGCCGGCTATGACATCGGACGCGATCAGGTCGCCCGGCTGATGGGTGTGCTGGACATTCACGGTGTGACACGGCGCCGCAAACGGGTGTGGACCACCCGAGCTGATGGTGCGCCACGGTCGCCGGACCTGGTCGAACGCAACTTCACCGCCGAGGCACCGAACCAGCTGTGGGTGACCGACTTGACGTACGTGCCGACCTGGTCTGGGGTCGCGTATGTGGCGTTCATCGTCGATGTGTACTCGAGGATGATCGTCGGCTGGCGGGTCGCTGCACACATGCGCACCGAGATGGTCCTCGACGCGCTCAACATGGCTGCTTGGAACCGCAACGTCGACCTCGCCGGGCTGATCACCCACTCCGACGCTGGCAGCCAGTTCACCTCGATCCGCTGGACCGAACGCCTCGCCGAAATCGGCGCCCGGCCGAGCATCGGCACCGTCGCGGACAGCTACGACAACGCGCTCGCTGAGACGGTCAACGGCTACTACAAAGCCGAGCTGATCTACGGGCCTGAACAGGGTCCATGGAAGACCGTCGACGACGTCGAGCTGGCCACCTTGGCGTGGGTGCACTGGCACAACACCCAACGCCTCCACGGCTACTGCGGTGACGTTCCACCCGTCGAGTTCGAGGCGGCCTACGCTGCCCAACACACCGACCAACAACTGGTTGGAAACCAATAGTCAGAGCCTCCAGAAAACCCAGGGCGATTCATCGACAGCATGTCCAGCAATCGCTGCCCCAGCGTCAATGCTCGGTCCTTGGCATCTCGATGCCGAGAGAGCGGTTCTCTCAAGCGCACGACGAGGAACGGATGAGTCTTCTTGGCGATGGCCGTGTACTCGGGTCCTTGGACATTGAGGTTCAGTCGCGGCGCTCGGGACAGCCGAAACATCGCGCCTGCCGGATGATCATCGGAGCGAAGTGGGATACCTTCGAAGCTGGAGTCATCGCCCATCAGGCGAGCATCGCGCAGGGGGCTGCGTCGATCGCGCAACGGCGGTCAAGGGACAGCCGACGGCTGAGTGACGAAGTTGCGAAGCGGCTGCAGATCGAACGCGGTTGCACCGTGTTCGGCCGGCACCGGCCGGCAGTTCCACGCCAATTCTTCGTACGCAAGGCAAGGCAGCTGCGCCATAGCTGCCAGTGAGAATGGGTTCTGCCGGTTGGCATCCCGTTGCTTGTTGGCGGGGGCTGTCAGGCTGATGGTTACTTCGGGGTTCGTCACGCCCCGTTCCGGAGGGCGACTCGAGTTGCTGCGCTAACAGCTGCTCGGTCACT
>JBBQTC010000029.1:0-44065 GCA_038234785.1 Acidimicrobiales bacterium | reverse complement strand
CCGTCCACCAGGAAGCACTGGCTGCCGGGGGTGTGGCCCGGCGTGTGCACGAGAGTGATCTCGATGTCGCCGACCTGGACGACGTCGCCTCCGTCGTGCTCGACCAGCTGGTCGACGCCGAGCCCCGAGGTGCGAGTGACCCAGGGAGTCTCGTCGCGCTGGACGTGCACGGGGCAGTTGCAGCGTTCCAGCAGCGTGGCGACGCCCTCGACAGGATGGCCCATCATCGAACCACCGATGTGATCGGCGTGGAAGTGGGTGGCGAGCACGCCCGTCACCCGCATGCCGTCGGCCTCCACCATGTCGAGCAGTTCACCGACCGCGTACGCGGGATCGATCAGGACGCATTCACCCTTCGCCCGGTCGCCGATCGCATATACGAAGTTGACCATCTGCTGGGCGAGCGGGTCGTCGATCGCGAAGTCGCGCCCGGAGAGCAGCTGACGGAAGTAGAAGCGGTCGTCGGCCATGCACGACACGCTACGCGCCGGTGAGGGCAATGGCCCTACGCTGGGGAGCCGTGATGGATCTCGCCTGCTTTCGCGCCGTGGGCGCCACGCCGGAGGTCCAATGACCGAGCCGCTGCAGCATCTCGTCGCAGGGGAGCGCATCGTTGTCGGTGGTGACCGCTTCGTGACCGTGTCGCAGGCATTGGCCGAGGCGTTCCGGCCCGGCGACTGCATTGTGGTGGTCCACGACACGGGCGACGTGCTGCACATTCCTCGTGGAGAACACGAGCCCGTCGCTGCCGCGGTCGCGGGCGCCCGCGATGCGTTCGAAGCGCTGGCGGCCATCGGCGATGACGCGATCACGGCGTTCTTCGCTGCATTCGCCGAGCGTCTCGAGGACGACGGCGCATTCGCACCGATCGCTGCGGCCAACGCTCTCGACGTCGCTTCCGCGGCGCAACGCGGACGGGCGACGGGCCGTCTCACGCTGTCGCCGTCGATGCGGTCCGACATGGTTGCCGGCCTGCGAACCTGGCGCGACATCGCCACGCGGCGACGCCAGTTGGTTGCGGAGGTGGCCCACGAACAGTGGACCGTTCAGCAGTGGCGCGACCCGCTCGGGGTCGTCGGCTTCGTGTTCGAGGGTCGACCCAACGTCTTCGCCGATGCGACGGGAGTGCTCCGAACCGGTAACACCGTGGTCTTCCGGATCGGCAGCGATGCGCTCGGCACCGCGCGAGCGATCATGGAACACGCCGTCGCTCCTGCGCTCAGATCGGCCGGTCTGCCGCTCGGCGCGGTGCAACTGGTGGACCGTCCTTCCCACGCGGCGGGGTGGGCGCTGTTCGCGGATGCACGGCTGTCACTCGCAGTTGCTCGCGGCTCGGGCGAAGCTGTGGCCCAACTCGGTGCGGTGGCCCGCCAGCACGGAGTTCCCGCCAGCCTCCACGGCACCGGCGGTGCTTGGTTGGTCGCCGGTCACAGCGCCGATGCATCGCAGTTCGCGCTCGCGGTCCGACACTCGCTGGACCGCAAGGTGTGCAATACGCTGAACGTCTGCTGCATCGTTCGATCGCGGGCCGAGGAGCTGGTTCCGGTCTTTCGCGCAGCGGCGACGGAGGCCGCCGCGACTCGGGGTGTCGAGCCGGTCATCCACGAGCTGGAGCCCGACGATCCGCAGCTCGCCACCGAGTGGGAGTGGGACGCGGTGCCCGAGGTCGCGGTACTCGTCGTCGACGACGTGGCCCACGCCGTGGCGCAGTGCAATCGGTACAGCCCACACTTCGTGGCGTCCCTCGTGAGTGCCGATGCGCAGGAACACGAGTCGTTCTACGCGGCGATCGATGCGCCGTTCGTCGGCGACGGTTTCACCCGCTGGGTCGACGGCCAGTTCGCGCTGCTCCAGCCGGAGCTCGGGTTGTCGAACTGGCAGAACGGGCGGCTGTTCGGGCGGGGCGGCGTGCTGTCGGGTGACTCCGTCTTCACCGTGCGCTTACGCGCCGCGGTTCACGATCCGCACCTGCACCGCTGACCTGGTGGTCACGACCACCAGCCGGTGACGTCGATCACCAGATGGGTTGCCGTGGTCGAGCGCACACAAATGGCGCCACCTGCCGAGAGCTGGACCTGCATGCCGTTGGCCACGGTCTTGCCGCTCGTGAAGTTGATCGACTTCACCGGCGGCTGGGTTCCACAACCCCACACCGTCAGCGAGCCGCTCCCGCCGGGCGTGACCGCGGTGACGTTCACCGAGACGGCTTTGGCGTTGGCCGGGATGCCGCGCTGGCCGGCGAGTACGAGGGTCTTGGTCTGGCCGGCAGCCATTGCCGCGCCGCCGGTCCCGAGGTTCATCTCGGTCCGGTAGAGGTCGCGGGTGTCGGTCACACGTGTCGGCGTGCTCGGCACGATCATCGTCGGAGCCCCAGCGGTGAAGTAGCCGAGCACGTCGATCTTGACGTCCATCGACTGGTGCACGTACATGCACAGGTCACCGTTCGCCGACAGCGGGACGATTCCGAAGTTCTGCTTGGTCACACCGGCGCTGGGATTGACACTGGCGACCAGCGGCTGGCTGATACCGCACGGATAGGCGGTGATGAAGCCCGTCTTGGTCGGGTTGATCCCTGTCACGTTGATGGCGACCGCTCCGGCACCCGACGGCACTCCGATCCCCGCGCCCGGCACGTTGATCTGCACGGTCTGCATCGGGTCGAGGCGACCGTTCGCATTCAAGCCGGTCGTGGTGTCGTAGAGCGGAGTCGGTGTCACCGGCTGGTACTTCATCGCGCCCGACGGCCGGAAGTAGCCGTTGACGTCGATGACGAGGTTGGTCTCCTTGGGGGCGACGACGCAGATCTCGCCCGCATCGTTCAGTGGGTAGACGCCGGCGTTTGCGACCGTCTCCCAGTAGGTGTAGTTGAGGGTCGACGCGAGTGGCGCCGGTGACGTGCAGTTGTAGACGGTGAGGTACCCCGCGCCCGTGGGCTCGGTGACCGTGAAGTTGGCGCTGATGGCGGTGACGTCACTCGGCAATCCGTTCTGCCCGGCGACCTTGATCCGCTTCGGCGTGCCGGCGAGGAGCTTGGTCATCCGCTGGCCGATGCGGCTGTCGGCGAACCGGAAGGGAGTCACGGCGGTGTAGCCGGCCGCGGTCGAGGCTGCCGTTGCCATCGGCACCGGCATGATGCCCGTCGCCGCAGTGTCATCGACGGTGAACGTCCACGTCACCGTGCGAGCCTGGGTGGTCACCGACACGGTGTAGGCGCCGTTCGGCAGAGGGTTCCGGGGGATCACGGTGACGGCGTTGTCGCCGGCCAGGATGGTCTTCGCATCTCCGTCGGTGTTGTTGCCGGACAGGGTGCACACCTCGAGAGGGCCGGACGGACCGGTGATCGTGGCCGACACGGTGCTGACCTTCTCCGGCATCATCGCGATGACCGGCAGGCCCGCTGCCCCACTCCATCCGCAGTACGTGAGCGGGTTCGGGCTCTCGGTGACGAAGTGGTTCAGGTTCGTGGTAGAGGCATTCCCCGGGAACACGATCGGCGTGCTCGGGCGAGTGGCGTACGGGTTCAATCCGTTGATCACGTTCAGCGACGCACCGGAGTGCCACGTCGGTGTGGTGGTGAGGTCGCACTTGCCGAAGCCGACGCTCTGCAGGTTGTACCGCAGGATGCCGATGGCGTGGAACGGGCCGGTCATCCAGAGTTCGATGTGGCTCCGCACCGATGCGCCGTACGCGGAGTTGACGGCCACGTTGCTGGCCCTGCCGGCCGCGAGGCCGCTGGCTGTGTAGCCGGGCTTGGTCGGATCTTCCTCATGGGTGATCCCGTTGTAGAGCATGTAGCAGGAGTGGTTGTAGGCGCCGGCCGACCACGTCGCGTTCTCGGTCACGCCCTGGAGTCCCGCCATCGCGCGGTAGTAGTTCACCGTCGTCAACCAACCTGCATCCGGCGTGATGAACGGCGGTACGGGATCGGCGCTCGCTGCCACCAGTGGCTGCGCGAACAACGCCACCACTGCCACTGCGACACCCGCCACTGAACTTCGAATCCAACCCATCTTCGCTTCCGATCGCAGAGGGGGAGACATCCCGCTGTCACTGCTTGTTCATCGACCGCTGAGTGGTCATCCTGAAGGTTCCGTCGGGAACGTTGACAATTCCTTGACAACTGGGCCGGGCCGGGTCGAGCGGTGTCGACGGCAGCTAGCGTGCGCGCAATGCACCGTCGTTCGGCCCCTCGCCCGCGGCGATGTCTGGCGTGGTCAGGTGGGGCGTTGGTGGTGCTCGCCGCGGCCTGCACCACGGGGGCTGGTGTGCGCTCCTCGGGCGCCGTCGCCACACCAGCGACGACCGTCACGACGCCTGTCACGACGACGCCCGTCACGACGACGCCCGTGACGACGACGACAGCCCCGAGCACCACCGACCCGACGCCCACCCCGAACGCGAATGCTGCCGATGGCGTGGGCGATGCACTCTTCCCCGGACTCGGCAATCCCGGCATCGACGTGCAGCACTACGACATCGACCTGGTCGTCGACAAGGGTCATGTCGAGGGCACGGTGGCGCTCGAAATGACCTTCACCGATGCCCGGGACCGGTTCACGCTCGACGCCCACGGTCCCGACATCAGCAACGTCGACATCGACGGCGTCAGCACTGCCTTCGAGCAGGACGGTGCCGAGTTGCGCATCACGCTTCCGGCGCGGTCCGTGCCCGGCGCAACCTCGAGGGTCACCGTGGCCTACTCGGTGGACCCACGGTCGGGTCCGTCGGTCGTCGGCATTCCCAACGGCTGGTTCACCACCAGCGGCGGCTCGTACGTGCTCGACGAACCTGATGGGGCGAACACCTGGTTGCCGTGCAACGACCATCCGAGTGACAAGGCCACCTACACGTTCCGGATCGGCGTCCCGGCCGGAACCACCGCCGTCGCCAACGGCGCCCTCGAAGGCCACACGGTCGACGGGGGCATCGACACATGGGTGTGGCAGGAGACCCGCCCGATGACGACCTATCTCATCCAGCTGCTCACTGGCAACTACGAGATCGTCACCGACACCGGCCCGCACGGGTTGCCGCTGGTCCACGCAGTGCTGCGCGAGGACCGTGCCGCGATGCAGCCGTACCTCGACGTCACTGCATCCCAGATCGCGTACTTCGAGGACTGGTTCGGGCCTTACCCGCTCGATCGCTACGGCGTCGCGATCAGCGACAGCTTCGGTGGCCTGGCGATGGAGACCCAGGAGCGTTCGCTGTTCAGTCGCGAGGACTTCCAGACCGGCTCGGTGGAGCTCATCCAGCAGGTGCTGCTCTCGCACGAGTTGGCGCACCAGTGGTTCGGTGACGCGGTGTCGCCGGCTCGTTGGCGCGACATCTGGCTCAACGAGTCCTTCGCGACCTACGGGCAGTGGATGTGGCTCGATCACCTCGGGCTGTTGCCACTGCAGAAGTCGGCCGAGACGGCCCTCGGCCAACGCCAGCCCGGTTCGTCCGCCGACCCCACCGTCGGCGACCTCTTCGGCTTCAACAGCTACGACGGCGGAGCGGTCGTGCTGCACGCGCTGCGGTCGACGATCGGCGACGATGCGTTCTTCACGCTGCTCCAGCGCTGGGCTCACGAGGGGAACGGCACCTCACGAACGACCGAAGACTTCGTCGCGCTCGCCGAAGCGGTGACGGGCAGTGATCTGGGGGAGTTCTTCGCGACCTGGCTCTACGCCGATCGCCCCCCGGACCGGTTCCCCTGATCCGCTGCGGTCAGTGACCGGTGACCCGTTCGAGCACGGCTTCTCGGAACCTGGCCGGACGACCGGTCCTGGCTTCGTGTGCGTCGACGCTGGACGGCAAGCGCACCATCGCGGTGATGCCGAGCCAGCGGAGTGGTTCGGGTTCCCAGCGACGGGCCTGATGGCCGACCCACGGCAGCGTCGTCAGCTCGGACGGCTCGCCGGAGATCAGATCGGCGAGGGTCCGTCCGGCGAGGTTGGTGGTGCCGACTCCGTCGCCCACGTAGCCGCCGGCGGCAGCGAGGCCGGTGGCGGGATCGAAGTTCGCCGCGCACCACCAATCACGTGCGGCTGCGACTGCACCACCCCACTGGTGGGTGACCGGTACGTCGCCGAGCACCGGAAACATGTCGCGCAACGTCGCTCGCAGTGCGTCGCGCACGCCGGCGTGTCGTTCGAAGGAAGGCTCGACGCCGCTCCCGAAGTGGTACGGGGCGCCCCTCCCGCCGAACGCCAACCTGCCATCGGCGGTGCGCTGTCCGTAGATCACCATGTGCCGTCCGTCGTTGAACGTCGGCCGGTCATGCAGCCCGATCTCCTCCCACGCGGAGTCCGAGAGCGGCTCGGTGGCGATCATCAGCGAGTAGATCGGCACCATCCGCCGCGCGTGACCGGGGAGCGATCCGGTGAAGGCCTCCGTCGCGCGGACCACCACGTCGGCGCGTAATGTCGCGTGTTGGGTGCGAACCGCGCGCGATGAGATCTCCAGCGCGGGTGTGTGTTCGTAGATCGTCGCCCCGAGCCGCTCCACGGCCCGGCCGAGGCCCCGAGCGAGACGAGTCGGGTGGATGGCCGCGCAGTGCGGCGTGAAGGTTCCCCCGAGCACCCGAGTCGCGCCCAGCATCCCGTGCGCTTCGTGGGCGCCCAGCAGCCGGTAGTCGTCCTCGACGAAACCGTACGAGTGGAGGTGTTCGACGTACTCGCACGCCCGCGCCAACTGCACCTGGTTGCGGGCGAGCGAGACGAACCCGCCTCGCTGGAAGTGACAATCGATGCCTTCGGCAGCGGCGACGCGACCCACTTCGTCGACCGTGTCGTGCATCGCCCGCTGGAAGCGTGCCGCCTCGTCACGCGACGACACCGCTGCGATGGCGTCCAGTCCCATCGGCAACAACGCCGAGCACCAGCCTCCGTTGCGACCGCTCGCGCCGAATCCGACGACGTTCGCCTCGACGACGGCGACGCGCAGCGATGGTGTGCGCTGGAGCAAGTAGTAGGCGGTCCACAGACCGGTGTAACCGCCGCCGACGATGGCGACGTCGACATCGATGTCGCCCCCGAGTGCGGGTCGCGCCGGTCCCCAGTCTTCGTCGGACATCGTTGCGTGCCACATCGAGAGGCTCGACAGTTCGTGCATGCGGCCCACACTAGGGACCCGGGGTGGTGGCCTCGGTCAGCCGAGCAGGCGGTTGTCGATGAGCCGAACGTCGCCGAACCAGACACCGGCGAGGGCCACCGTGTGCTCGTCGGCGATGTCGACCGGCCGCAGCGTGCGGGCGTCGACGAGTTCGAGGTGTTCGAACCGCGCCAGTGGCTCGGCGACGATCACCCGGCGACCAAGGTCGATGAGGTGATCCACTCGACGCTCACCCAGGACGAAGTGGTCCACGACGGTGGCCAGTGCCCGAGGGACGCACACGGCGGCGGTTCGTTGGGCGTCCGTCAAGCGCCGGTTGCGACTGGACATCGCGACTCCGTCCGCCTCGCGCACCGTCGGCACGCCAACGATGTCGATCGCCATGTCGAGGTCGATCGTCATCCTCCGGATGATCACCTGCTGCTGGAAGTCCTTGAGGCCGAAGACGGCGACGTGCGGTCGCGCGGCATTGAACAGCTTGGCGACGACGGTGGTCACGCCGCGGAAGTGGCCAGGCCGCTGGGCGCCCTCGAGCCAGTCGGCGCGCGCTCCCGGGTCGACGTACGTGTCGAACCCGTCGGGGTACATGGTGGCGGCCAGTGGGGCGTAGACGGCATCGACGCCGGCGGCCCTGCACTGTGCAAGATCGTCGTCGATCGGGCGTGGGTAGGCGGCCAGGTCGTCGGCGCGATTGAACTGCAACGGGTTGACGAAGATCGAGACCACCACGACCTCGGCATGCTCGTCGGCCGCACGGATCAGGGCGAGATGACCGGCGTGCAGAGCGCCCATGGTGGGGACCAATGCGACCCGGCGGCCGTGGGCGCGCTGCGCGTCGCTCCACGCAGCGAGCGCGGCAGGTGCGGTGAACACCTCCATCGTGCGGTCAGTGAAAGCTGTGCTGGTCGTCGGGCCAACTGCCGTCGCGCACCTCGGCGATGAAGGCTTCGGTGGCGTGGATGGTGTCGCTCCGGAGGTTGGCGTAGTGCTTCGTGAACTTGAGCGCCAACTCGCTCAGCCCGAGCACGTCGTGCAGGACGAGCACCTGGCCGTCGCAATCCGGGCCGGCACCGATGCCGATGGTCGGGATCGAGAGCTTCTGCGTGATCTCCTGAGCGAGGTCGCGAGGCACTCCCTCCACGACGACCGCGCACGCCCCGGCCTGCTCCACTGCGTGGGCGTCTTCGAGAAGGCGTTCACGACCGCCGGCGTCGAACCCGCTCTTCTTGCCCTGCACCTTGTGGCCGCCCATGCGGTGAAAGCTCTGCGGGGTGAGGCCGATGTGGCCGACCACCGGGATGTCGACACGTGTGATCGTCTGGATGGTTTCGGCCATCACCACGCCGCCCTCGAGTTTGACGCACTCGGCGCCTTCCTTCATCAGCCGGATCGAGCTCTCGACGGCCTGCTGCGGGCTCACCTGGTAGCTGCCGAACGGGAGGTCGCCGACGATCAGCGCCCTCGGTCGGGCTCGGGCGACCAGACGGACGTGATACGCCATCTCGTCGAGTTCGACGGGGATCGTGTTCGCCTCACCCTGCACGACCATGCCCACGCTGTCGCCGACGAGGATCATGTCGATGCCCGCGGTGTCGACCAAGCGGGCGAACGTCGCGTCGTACGCCGTGATCATCGTGATGCGTTCCTCCAGCGCCTTCATGCGGGCGAGGTCCGGAACGGTGACCTTCTGGCGATCCACGGAGTCGACGCTAGTCACTCATCGGTCCGATTGGAAACGTGGGTAGGCGCTCGGGCAGAGATCTCGGTACGCCGGATCGTCGCCGGTCGCCGTGGCCTGCACGATCGCATCGGTGCACGCCGTCGCGAAGCATGCCGCCCCCGCCTCGAGTACGGCGTTCAGCCAGCCGACGCGCGCGCGTTGTGGTGGCAGGCCGGCAGCGGAGGTGTTGGCCAGTGAGCCCAAGTCGTCGCGTCCGGTGGCCACGCCGAAGATCGAGTCGCCGTCGAGCATCGAGTGCACCGGTCGGATGGCACGGGCCAGTCCATCGTGGGCCACGGTCGCGAATCGACTGCACTCCGCCTTGGTGAGGGCGGCGGTGGTCGCGACCACGCCGATCGTGGTGTTGAGCGGGGGAGCGGCGGTCTCCAGATGGCTGCGGAGCGCGTCGCGCTCGGCGACCGACGGACGTCGCAACTTGGTCGAACCGGGCTCCCACGGCATCGCCGTGTGCGGATCGATCACCGACCCTGCGGAGTTGACCACGGCCAAGGCAGCGACCACCACGCCATTGGGAAGCGTGATGCTCGCAGTGCCGACGCCACCCTGAAGTCCGCGGGAGCGGGCTCCCGTGCCGGCACCGACGGATCCCGTGGCAACTGCGGTGGAGCGCGCTGCCCGCGCTGCCCGCCGGCCGAACCCGGCGTCGGGTCGGTTGGCAAACACGCCACCGCGTTGAAGATCGAAGATCACCGCGGTCGGCACGATGGGCACGACATCGTGCGGGAGCGTTCCGACCTGGAATCCGACACCCCGCTCCTCGAGGTGGTCCATGACACCGCCGGCCGCAGCCAGTCCGAACGCGCTGCCACCGGTGAGGCAGATGGCGTGCACGGTGTGCATCGTCGCCGTGGGGTGGAGGAGGTCGGTCTCCCTCGTGCCGGGACCACCGCCGCGGACATCGACGCCGGCGACGGTGTCGGTGGGGAGCAGGATCACCGTCGTTCCGGTTCGCCACCCACGACCGATGCGCTGTGCATGCCCGACGCGGATGCCGGGCACATCGGTGAGGCACCCTGCGGGTGTCACGATCCGATGCTGTGGGCGACGATGGAGGCGGGATCGGCCGCGTCGGCCTCGATGGCACCGGCGCCGAACGTGCGCCAGACTCCGAGACCGACGATGTAGAGCGGGCAGGCGACGAGTAGGTAGTCGGCTGCCGAGTTGTGCTGAGGGAGGTCGTAGGTCATCGCGACGACCGTGGCCAGCCAGACGACCGTGACCGAGACGGTGAGCGGGCGGAATCGGCGTACCTGCATCGGGTGCACGAACTTCCAGTTGGTGAGCTGCGTGAGCGACAGCAGCACGCAGATTGTCGCGGTGACCCAGGGCGGCGACTCGAGCAGGTACAACGTGGGGACGATCATGTTCCACTCGCACGGAAACCCGTTGAAGAAGTGGTCATGGGTCATCTGGTCGGTGCGCGACATCCACAGCGCCGACATGAACAGCACGAACGCGCCGATGATGAGCGACCAACCCTGGGGGAGCATCCCGAACTGGTGGAGGAACAGCACCGGGATCACGATGCATGTGACGAAGTCGACGATCAGGTCGAGCGTGTAGCCATCGATGCGGGGGACGTTCTCGCGCACACACCATGCCCGTGCCACCGGACCGTCGACACCATCGAGGATCATGGCGACCGCGAGCCAGAGAATGGCCTGCTGTGCCTTGCCGTCGGCGACCGCGATGAGGCCGAACATGCCGCACACGGCACCCAACGCGGTGAACGAGTGGACGAACCAGCCCTTCGCGACCGCGTGTCGGAGTTCTTTGGGAAGCAGTTGCTCGGATGACATCTGGGTGACGTGATCGCCATCTGGCCGCCCGTGGCAGCCGTCGACCGGTCATCCTAGCCATACCACCCGCTAGCTTCCCCGGCATGCGCCGCAACCTGGTGAACCGTTCCCGAGCCACCGGGTATCGCATCGGTGGAGAGGTCGTTCGGCGAGCCTGGGCACTCGTGAGCCGCGTCGGCGCCATCGGTCCCGACGGTGCTGCCGGTCGCCGCTTCGGCCGCTTCGGCGCCAACAGCATCATCTGCTTTCCGCACAACACGATCTTCAACGAGCACTACATCCACATCGGGTCGGGCACCATGATCGGACCGCAGTCCACGTTGTCGGCAGGAATGGTGCCGGGTCAGCAGTGCCTCCGCGATCCGGTCGTGCGCATCGGCGACCGCTGCCTCATCGGCAAGGGCACCGGCATCGTCGGTCACTTCTCGATCGAGATCGGCGACGACGTGTGGACCGGGCACCACGTGTACATCACCGACCAGAACCACGGGTATGAGGACGTGACCCGTCCGATCTCGCAGCAGACCCAGCCCGAGCGCCCGGTGCGCATCGGCGACGGCTCCTGGATCGGCCATGGAGCGGTCATCCTCCCCGGCTCCATCATCGGCCGCCACGTCACCATCGGAGCCAACTCCGTCGTCTCTGGCGAGATCCCGGACTTCAGCGTGGCCGTCGGGTCGCCGGCCAGGGTCATCCGGCGCCACATCGAGGGGCAGGGCTGGGTCCGGGTGGATTGACGGAAGTCACACCTCGATCCGTGTCAGGCCGAGCGGTCAGCAGATTACGATACGGAACCGTTCCGTATCGAAAGACCCCCGATGACCTCTGCTGCCCCGATCCACGAACCTGACCTGATCGATCCACGAGTGCACGATCGTCGCTGGTTCACCCTCGCAACACTGTGCCTGAGCCTGCTCATCATCGTGATGGACAACACCATCCTGAACGTGGCCATCCCCTCGCTGGTCACCGAGCTCGGTGCCACCAACAGCCAGCTGCAATGGATCGTCGACGGGTACACGCTGGTGTTCGCCGGTCTCCTGCTCACCACCGGCAGCCTCGGTGACCGGTTCGGCCGCAAGCTGGCACTGCGCATCGGCATCGTCATCTTCGCCTTCGGTTCGGTGCTCTCGGCGCTGTCGGGAAGCCCGTCGCAGCTGATCCTCACGAGGGCCCTCATGGGTGTCGGCGGTGCGCTGATCATGCCCTCGACGCTGTCGATCCTCACCAACGTCTTCCGTGATCCCCGCGAACGCGGTCGTGCCATTGCCATCTGGGCCGGGTTCTCCGGACTCGGCGTGGCGCTCGGCCCCGTCATCGGCGGCATCCTGCTCAGCCACTTCTCGTGGAGCTCGGTGTTCTGGGTCAACCTGCCCATCGGTGCCACCGCGCTGGTGGCAGGCCACTTCTTCGTCCCCGAGTCGAAGGATCCAGCTGCCCCCCGGCTGGATCCGCTCGGGGCGTTGCTCTCCATGGTCGGTCTCGGGTCCTTGCTCTTCGGCATCATCGAGGGCCCGGACAAGGGATGGACGAGCACCGAGGTGACCGTGGCGTTCGCCGTCGGCATCATCGGCATCGTCTCGTTCATCCTCTGGGAGCAGCACACCGAACACCCGATGCTCGACATGAGCTTCTTCAAGAACCCGCGCTTCACTGCGGCCAACACTGCGGTCACGTTGACGTTCTTCGCGCTCTTCGGGTCGCTGTTCCTGATGACCCAGTACTGGCAGCTGGTGCACGGCTACACCGCACTCCAGGCCGGGATCCGATTGGTCCCGTACGCGATGACGATGATGATCACTGCGCCGCTGTCCGCCCGACTGGTGGAGCGGATCGGCACGAAGCGGGTGGTCACGATGGGTCTGATCCTCATCTCCTCGGCGATGGTCGTGCTCTCGTTCATCCACACCGAGTCGAGCTACCTCCGTGTCATCGCCAACATGTGCTTCATGGCGATGGGCATGGGTCTGGTGATGGCACCCGCCACCGAGAGCGTGATGGGTTCGCTGCCCCGGGCAAAGGCCGGCGTCGGATCCGCGGTCAACGACACGACTCGTCAGATGGGTGGCGCAATGGGCGTCGCCGTGATCGGCAGCCTCGTCGCCAGCGTCTACGCAGCCGGCATCGACGATGTCGCCGGTTCGTTCGGTCTGAGCGGATCTGCGCTCACCGATGCGCGCGCCAGCCTCGGCGGCGCGCTGAAGGGCGCCACATCGATGGGTGACTCCGCTCCTGCCTTCATCAGCGCGGCCAAGGACTCGTTCGTGCACGGACTTTCCGGCGGGCTGCGACTCGGCGCTGTGGTCGTCGGTCTCGCCGCGGTCGTCGCCTACCGCTATCTGCCGGCAACGGCGCACGACGCGGTCGCCGAGCAGCGTCCCGCGGACTCACTTTCGCCCGTGGCAGGATCCTGATCCGTGCACGCCACCGATGCAGACCTCGAAGCTCCCGACACGGGGTCGCGGCGCGGCCGGCCGCGCAACGAGGCCTGTACGGGTGAGATCCTCAGCGCGGCGCTGCAACTCGTCGCCGAGGTCGGCATCGCCGGGCTCACGATGGATGCGGTGGCCGCACACGCAGGCGTCGGCAAGGCCACGATCTACCGCCGGTGGTCGTCGAAGGAGGCGCTCATGCTCGATGCATGGACGTCGTGCGTTCGCCAGCCAGAAGTGCCCGACACCGGCAACCTGCGCGACGACCTGCGCATCATGCTGGGCGAGGTGTCGCACCCGCTCACCGAACGCGAACTGCAGCGGGTCTTCCCCCAGATGATCGCCGCCGCGAAGGTGAACCCCGACGTCGCTGAGGCGTATCAGTCGTTCCTCACCCAACGCCGCAGCGGGCTGCAGACGGTGTTGCAGCGTGCGGTCGCTCGGGGCGAGATCGATGCCGACGCCGACCTGAGTCTCGTCCACGACCTGCTGGTCGCGCCGTTGCTCTACCGCTGGATGATCACCGACGCGCTCGTCGACGACTCCGTCGTGGAGCGGATCATCACCACGGTCACCTCGGGCCTCGCCCCCCGCTGACGTCGTCAGCGGATGACGCCGGGTCATGCCGGTCCCCTCAACCTCGCCGTGTTCGGTCGCCGGTCCCGTCAACCGCCTCCGCTTCGGGTAAGAACGCTGCTCCGGCCTGATCGAGGTGCACGGGCGCCGCCACCTCCGCCCCCGTCAGGTCTTGAGGTCGCCGCCGAGTTCGCCGGGCGGGGTGCAGGCGGGAACGTCGTTGCCCTTCACACCGGCGGTGAAGTCGGCGACCACGTTCGACACCGGGCCACCGGCGACGACGGTCTCGGAGTAGGGGACGAGGACACCCGCCCGCAGACTGGCTGCATACCGACGTCGGTCGTTGATGACCAGACGGTAGTTCTCGTCGAAGATGTCGAGCAGTTGGCGATCGCGCGCCGTGGCCACCGGAATGGCGACGATGTCGCCGAGCATCCGCTCGATGATGTCGGTGGCCTTGTCGACGATCGCCGCCCGCTGCGCCATCTGCTCCGGTGTCGGGTTGTCGATGTAGCCGCCGGTCTTGTCGACGAGCAGTTCCCGTTGGTCCTGGGCCGCCTGACAGATCGGTGCCGCCTTCTCCCGCCAGGTGGTGTCCTCGAGTTGGTAGATGCCCTGATCGGAGGCGAAGAAGAAGTAGAAGACCCACATCCCCGCGACCATCAAGCACAGGATGACCAGCACGATCTTGACCCACATACGTCCTGGCCGCGCCTCGACGGGCGGATCCATCACCGGGGTGCTCATGCGGACTGCTTTCCGGGTCGGTAGCTGACGGCGAGTTGGGTGGCGGCGCCGGCGATCCCGAGGATGCCGGCGACGATCGCGCCGGTCCATTCCGAGAAGGAGATGTCGAACGCATGGTCGAGCGACCAGCGGCCGGGACCGATCGTGGCCACGACGAACGCCACGACGGCGATGGACGCGCAGTACTCCCAGCCCTGGTCCGGCTTGAACACGAAGAACCCCACCTTCCAGTGCACCGTCCAGATGGCCACCAACATCAGGGCCACCATGGCACCGGCGGCCAGCGGTGTGAGCAGGCCCAGGGCAAAGAGGAGCCCAGCCCCGACCTCGGTCGTCGCGGCCAGGCGGGCCTGCCAGTACGGCCACTTCATTCCCAGCGACCGGAACCACGACTCCGTTCCGGTCAACCTGCCGCCACCGAAGACCTTGTTGTAGCCGTGGTAGGCGAGGAACGGACCGAACACCACTCGCAGGATGAGGACGCCGGCGTCGAACTGCTGCACGACGACAGGCTACGGCCTGGCTCCCGATGGAGCCATTTCGCTACGGATATCGGCGTCATCGAACACTGCCCGGTGGTAGAACGGACAGCCGTGGGAAGAGGCATGGACGTTCCGATGGAGCGGGGACGCATGGTGCAGGCGTTCCGGCTCGTTCGCGCCCTGCTGCGGCACAACAAGCGGACGTTCTTCATCGCCGTCAGCGGCGCGTCGGTGTTCGCAGCGTGCACGGTTGCCTCGGCCGCGGTGGTCCGCCTGATCATCGACAAGGTCATCACGCCGCGCTTCCGCGACGGCACGGTGCCTGCGTCCACCGTCGCCGCCATACTCGGTGCACTGATCCTGCTCGGCATCGTGCGTGCTGTCGGCGTGGTGGTGCGGCGCACGTGGGCTGGCCGCACGACGTGGCGGGTGACGGAACGTCTCACCGCGGAAGTGGTCGACCGGTTGACCGAACAGCCCATTCCGTGGCACCGTCGTCAGAGCACGGGAGACCTCATCACGCGGGCGGGCGTCGACGCCGAAGCGGCTACCTCGGTGCTCGGCCCGCTGCCATTCGCGTCGGGCGTCGTCGTGCTGATCTTTCTCTCGTCGATCTGGTTGCTGATCACCGATCTTCCACTCGGTATCGCGGCCGTGTGTGTCTTCCCCGTCCTGCTCGGCCTCAACATCACCTACCAGCGCCGGGTCGACCAGTTCTACAGCACCGCACAGGACGAGCTCGGTCGGCTGAGTGCGGCGGTGCACGAGAGCTTCGACGGTGTCGCCGTCGTCAAGTCCTTCGGTGCCGAGCACCGAGAGACGGAGCGTCTTGCCGTCATCGCTCGCCGTCTCCGCGAGGCGAGGCTGGGGGCAGTCCGACTGCGCAGTGTCTTCGAATCGTTGCTCGACGGCATCCCCAACCTGGTCAACATTGGCCTGTTGGTCGGGGGTGCGTACCGGGTCCGGTCGGGCGCGATGACCGTCGGAGAGCTCACCAGCTTCATCTACCTGTTCACGCTGCTCGTGTTCCCGCTCCGCCTCATCGGGTTCACGCTGTCCGAGTTGCCCCACTCCGTCGCCGGCTGGGCTCGCATCCGGTCGTTGCTCGACCAGCCGGTTGCGGCCGACCCCGCGGCGTCGCTGCGGCACGGGGCCGACAACCGGGTCGTCCTCGCCGACGTGCACTTCGCGCACGAAGGCGAACGCGATGTCCTCACGGGTGTCGACGCCGTCATCCAGGGCGGCCGAACGGTCGCGGTCGTCGGCGCGACTGGCGCCGGGAAGACCACGATGCTGCACCTCATCGCTGGCCTGATCGCTCCCGACGCCGGGACGGTCACGGTGCCCACCGGGGGAGTGTGCATCGTCTTCCAGGAAGCGTTCATGCTCGCCGGCACCGTGCGCGACAACATCACCCTCGGCGAAGAGGTTGCGACCGATGCCATCGAGTTGGCGCTGCAGGTCGCCGAGGCCCAGTTCGTCCACGCGCTTGCGCTGGGACTCGACACCGAGATCGGCGAGCGAGGCGTCGGGTTGTCCGGCGGTCAGCGGCAACGACTCGCCCTCACCCGAGCCTTGGTCCGCCGACCTGCGGTCCTGCTGCTCGACGACACCACCTCCGCCCTCGATCCCACGACCGAGGCGAAGGTCATCGCCAACCTTCGTGCGGCCCTCACGTCGACAACGGTCGTCGCTGTCGCCAGCCGCCCGTCGACCATCGCCCTCGCGGATGACGTGCTGTACCTGGTGGAGGGAAAGGTCGTCGCCCACGGTGTGCACGACGACCTGATGAAGACCGTCCCCGCGTACCGGCAGTTGATCGAAGCGTTCGAACACGACCGGGAAAGTCTCGACGTCGAGACTGCGGTGCAGCCATGAGCGAGCCGATCAGTCGCTGGAGCGCCGTAGAGACCATCGGGAAGGGCGTACGGGAGGCACCGGCGCTTCGCATCGGGTTCGTCACCACGCTCGGCCTCGCGATGGTGGGTGCCGCCGGTCGGGTCGTCATCCCGATCCTGGTCCAGCAGGCCATCGACCGCGGGCTCTCCGCCGACGGCGTGAAGGTCGGCACGGTCACCAACCTCGCCATCATCGCGTTCGTCGTGATCTGCATCGCCACCTGGGCACAGCGCACCGCGGTGTATCGATTGGGCCAGCGCAGCGAGGAGGCGCTGTATTCGCTGCGGGTTCGTCTCTTCGAGCACATCCACCGGCTCAGCATCGCCGACCACAGCGAGGAGCGGAAGGGGGCGCTCGTGGCTCGGGTCACCTCCGACGTCGAGACGCTCGCGCAGTTCTTCCAGTGGGGCGGCCTCGCCTGGTTGCTCGACGGCACCCTGATGCTGCTCGTGGCCGGCGTGATGCTGGCCTACGACTGGGCGCTCGCGGTCGTCGCCTTCGTGGTCGCTGCACCCTTGGCGTTCGTCCTCCAGCGCGTGCAGCGGCACCTGGTGCAGGCCTACGACTCCGCCCGCGCGGAGAACGCAGAGGTGATGACCCAGATCAGCGAGGTCGTCGCCGGTGCCGAGACGCTGCGCTCGTATGGCGCGGGCGACCACTACGCGGAGCAGGTGAAGGCGGCAAGTCACGAGCGATCGAATTCGTTCATCCGGGCCGGCACGATCGGCGCCTTCCTGTTTCCGTCGGGCGAGGTGTTCGGCGTGCTCACCGTGTCAGCCGTCGTCGTCACCGGACTCGTGCGCGGTCCGGGCAGTGGCCTCACCGCCGGCGCGATGGTGGGGTTCTTGTTCCTGACGTATCGGTTCCTGGAACCGATCGCGGAGTTCACCGAGGTGCTCGACCAGACCCAGACTGCGGTCGCAGGGATGCGTCGTGTGCTCGGCGTGTTGGAGATCCCCGTCGGTCCGCCCGAGCCGGACGTGCCGATGACGTTGGCTCCCGGTGCGCTCGCGGTCACCATCGATCGCGTCGACTTCAGTTACCGCACACGCGGCGACAGCGATGAACCCCCGGTGCTCACCGGGGTGTCGGTGCACATCCCGGCCGGCCAACAGGTCGCGGTGGTGGGTGAGACGGGATCCGGCAAGACCACGCTCGGCCGGCTGGTGGCCCGCCTCGCCGACCCGACCGCCGGGTCCGTCCTCGTCGGGGGCGTGCCGCTCACCCGCGTCAGCAATGCCGACCTGCGCACGAGGTTGACGGTGGTGCCACAGGAGCCGTTCCTCTTCGAGGGCAGCATCGCGGCCAACTTGCGCTTCGCCAAGCCCGATCTCTCCCCATCCGATCTCGAGCAGGCGATCGCGGACCTCGACCTCGACGACTGGCTCGACACCCTTCCAGACGGCATCGACACCGAAGTCGGCGAGCGGGGCGGCCAGCTCTCGGCAGGCGAGCGCCAGTTGGTTGCGCTGATCCGCGCGTCGCTCGTCGATCCCGACGTGCTCGTGCTCGACGAGGCCACCTCCTCGGTCGACGCGCTCACCGAGGTGCGCCTCGCCCGGGCGCTCGAGCGCCTGGCGTCCGGCCGCACCACCATCGCCATCGCCCACCGCTTGTCCACCGCAGCCCGCGCGGATCGCGTCCTCGTGCTCGAGCACGGCCGTCTGGTCGAGGACGGTACCCACAGCGACCTGATCCTTCTCGAGGGCGCCTACTCGCGGATGTTCGAGGCGTGGGTGGCGGCCACCTCCGCCGGCTGAGCGTCGGTCACCGACCGAACGGGTCGGGTCCGAAGACGTCGCCTCGATTGCAGTCGATCTTGAGCGGGCTGGTCACGTAGGAGGCGGACTCGAACTGCACCGTCGCCCCGGCCGCCAGGTTGTTCACCCGAACGACATCGGAGTCCAGGACCCGGCCACCGGCCGTGTAGTCGACGGTGATCTGGTAGTCGTGGACCCTGTCGTCGTTGTTGACGATCGTGCCGGTGGCGGCGACCCCACTGCCGGACACGTCGCAGGCGACGATCTTCACGCTGAAAGGGCCAGGGTCGATGTAGCCCCCGAACTCGCGCAACACGACGCGTGTGAACAACAGGCCGACCGTGCACAGCGCGAGCGCCGCGACCGACACGACGATGCCGGTGACGGCGAAGCCGCGACCGCGCCCCTCGCATCGAGCAGCCGTGCGGACTCCGATGATGCCGAAGATGAACGCGGTGATTGCGCCGGCCGCGGCCAGCACGAAGATGAACGGCACCCATGCGGTGAGCAGCGAGACGACGGCGACGATGAAGGAGGCGATCGCCATGCCGCGCCCGCCACGCGACGCGGGAGTGGTGGGTGCCCAGCCGGGCTGTCCGGACCATCCCGGTTGGCCGGCCTGTCCCGACCATCCGGGAATGCCCGACTGGCCCGGCTGCCCCGGCGTCCCGGCCGGATCGACGAAGCGGCGCCCACCCACCGAGACGTCGGCCGTCCACTGAGTACCGTTGTAGTACCGGTGCTCGTAGCGCTGCGTCGGATCTGGATGCCACCCTGCCGGCCCGCTCGGAAGACTCACGCCGGTGACGCTATCCGTCGCACCGCCGCTCCTCGCTCTACAGTCGGGGGTGATGGAGATCGTGCTCATTCGCCACGGCGAACCCGAATGGGTTCGCGAAGGCCTCAACGTCGTCGACCCGCCGCTCACCGATCGGGGCCAGTTGCAAGCCGGGTGCGTCGGCACCGAGCTTGCCGCCGAATCCTTCGACGAGATCATCGTCTCGCCCCTGCGGCGTGCCCGTCAGACCGCGGTGCCGTTGCGGACGGCGTTGGGGCACGATGAATCGATCGAGCCGTTCCTGGAGGAGATCCGTGAGCCGAACTGGCACGGCACGCCCGCCGAACTGGCTCGAACGGCCTACGAGGAGGAGAAGGCGCGCGCCGCCGAGGATCGCTGGCACGGCTTGTCGGGCGGGGGAGAGCCCCCGCGCGACTTCGTCGAGCGAGTCCGGGCGGGTGCGGTCGACTTCTGGGCGTCGCGGGGCATGTATCGCTCCAAGCAGACGCTGCCCGTGTGGCACCTCGACCGACCGAACCTGCGCATCGCCGTCGTTGCCCACGCCGGCACCAACGGCGTCCTGCTCTGCCACCTGCTCGGCCTCGATCCCGTGCCATGGGAGTGGGACCGTTTCGTCACCCACCATGCCTCGATCACCCGGCTGCGCAGCATCCAGTTGGCGGACGGGCACACCTTCGCGCTCACGCGCCTCAGCGAGGTGGAGCACCTGCCCCGCGACGCCCGTACCGCCTGAGTTGTCAGTACGTCGTGAACCCTGGCGTCACCAGGTGCAGCGCATGCGCTTGATGCCGTTGATGAAGTTGCTCTGCAGATAGTCGGGCTCACCGACGGTCTGGATGGTGGGCATGCGGCGGCGGAGCTCGTCGAACATCACCGCGATCTCGCGGCGAGCGAGGTTGGCGCCGAGACAGAAGTGCGGTCCGCCGGCACCGAAGCCGACCTGCGCGGGCTGGGGCTGACGCGTGACGTCGAAGCGATACGGGTCGTCGTAGACCTTGGGGTCGCGGTTGGCCGAGTTGTACCACATGATCAATTTCTGGCCGGCGAGGATCTGCTGGCCGCCGACGACGCTGTCCTCGGTTGCGGTGCGCCGGAAGTGGACGACCGGGGTGGCGTAGCGGACGATCTCGTCGACGGCGGTCTTGGTGTTCGCATCCCAGTTGTCCCACCACAGCGACCGTTGGTCGGGGTGTTGGGTGAGCAGCCGCATCCCGTGGCTGATCGCGTTGCGCGTGGTCTCGTTGCCGGCCACGACCAGCAGGATGAAGAACGATCCGAACTCCTGCGCGGTGAGCCGTTCGCCGTCGACCTCGGCATGCATCATGATCGAGGTGAGGTCCTCGCGTGGCCGGGCCAGCCGATCCTCGCCGAGCGCCTGCGCGTACTGGAACAGTCCCATGCCGGCGCTGACCAGATCCTCGAACGTCGTGGTGAACTCCGGGTCGCCGACCCCGAGGATCACATTGGTCCACGCGAACATCTGTGCTTCGTCGTCTTTGGGAATGCCCATCATCTCGCAGATGATCTGCAGCGGAAGCGGTGCCGCCACCTCGTGCACGAAGTCGCACTCACGGCCGGGGAACTCTTCCAGCAGGCGGTCGACCACGCCGGTTGCCTTCAGCTTCACGTACTCCTCGACGCGGGCGATCTCCTTGGGCGTGAAGCCCTTCGACACGATCGACCTCAGGCGGAAGTGCTTGGGGTCGTCCATCATGATCATCGACCCGAAGAACTCGCCGATCTCCAGCGGCAGGTCGCCGATGTTCACGCCCTGGCCGCTCTGGAACAGCTGCGGGTTGCGGCTCACGTGCCAGATGTCCTCGTGGTTGACGAGCGACCAGTAGCCGGGCCCACGCGGGAACTGGGCATCGGGGAACTCGAATTCGTCCCACCAGCTCACCGGCTGTTCGGTGCGAAGTGTGTGGAACGCGCCCTCGCGCACCTCGCGTGGAGCGATCCAGAACTCCGGATCGGACAGGTCGAAGGTGCCCAGGGGCATGTCGGCGAGTTGCATCGGCGGATCGTAACGCGGCTCTAGGCTGGCGGTCGTGTTGCAACCTTCAGAGATCGAGCGCTTGCTCGTCGTGATGGCCCACCCCGACGACGTAGACTTCGGCTCGGCGGGCACCATGGCCTGGCTCACTGCGAACGGCGTCCACGTCACCTACTGCCTCGTCACCGACGGCGATGCCGGCGGCAGCGACCGGTCCATCAGCCGTGCGGAGATGGCCGCGACGCGCCGCAAGGAGCAGACCGAGGCCGCTCACGCCGTCGGAGTGAACGACTTGGTGTTCCTCGGCCATCCCGACGGCCGGCTCGAATGCACGCTCGACCTTCGACGAGACATCAGTCGCGTCATTCGCGAGTGCTGTCCCACCGTGGTCGTCGGCCAGTCTCCTGAGCGCAACCTCGATCGGGTCTTCGCCAGCCACCCCGACCACCTTGCGGCCGGCGAGGCGACGATGTGTGCGGTCTATCCCGACGCCCGCAACCCCTTCGCGTTTCCCGACCTGCTCGAGCAGGGCCTCGAGCCGTGGACGGTGGACGAGATGTGGGTCTCGGGGCACCCCGTCATCACCGACGCCATCGACGTCACCGAGTTCATCGACCGTAAGTTCGACGCGCTGATGTCGCACCAGAGCCAGCACCCCGACCCGGAGGGGATGCAGGTGCGCGTCCGTCAATGGATGAACGCCACGGCCGTCGCGAACGGACTCGGCGCCGACCGATACGCCGAAGGCTTCCGCGTGGTGCGCACCAACTGACGGGGGTCGTCGGGTTGCGGCAAGCTACCGACCGGTAGCTACGCTGCGCTTCGTTGTTCCGAAGCCCGAGGGGGAAAAGTTCCATGACCGAAGCCGTGATCGTCGCCACCGCCCGCAGCCCGATCGGGCGCGCCAACAAGGGGTCGCTCGTCAGCATGCGCCCCGACGACATGGCCGCCCAGATCGTCAAGGCCCTCATGGCCAAGGCGCCGCAGGTGAAGGCGTCCGACGTGCAAGACCTCATGATGGGCATCGGCCAGCCAGCGGGCGAGGGCGGCTTCAACATCGGCCGCGTGGTCGCCGCGCTCGCCGGCCTCGAGGACGTCCCCGGTGTCACCGTCAACCGCTACTGCTCGTCGAGCCTGCAGACCATCCGCATGGCGTTCCACGCGATCAAGGCAGGCGAGGGCGACTGCTTCATCGCCGCCGGCGTCGAGACCGTGAGCCGCTACGCCAACGGTGCCAGCGACATGGCGCCGAACCCCATCTTCAAGGGCCCCGGCGAGCGCACCAAGCTCCGCGCCCAGGGTGGGCAAGGCACCTGGACGCCGCCCGAGGGCCTGCCCGACATGTACATCGCCATGGGTCAGACCGCCGAGAACGTGGTCGAGATCGAGGGCATCAGCCGTGAGGACATGGACCGCTTCGGTGTCCGCAGCCAGAACCTCGCCTGCGAGCACGTCGACAACGGCTTCTTCGAACGGGAGATCACGCCGCTCACCCTGGAGGACGGCACGGTCGTCTCCAAGGACGACGGCCCCCGTCCCGGCACGAACTACGAGGCTGTCAGCCAGCTCAAGCCGGTCTTCCGCCCCGACGGCACCGTCACCGCCGGCAATGCCTGCCCGCTCAACGACGGTGCCGCGGCAGTGCTCGTGATGAGCGACACGAAGGCGAAGCAGATGGGTCTCACCCCGCTGGCACGCATCGTGGCCTCGGGTGTCTCCGGGCTCAACCCCGAGATCATGGGCCTCGGCCCGATCGAGGCCATTCGCCAGACGCTCGGCCGCGCCAACATGACGATCGACCAGATCGACCTCGTCGAGATCAACGAGGCGTTCGCCTGCCAGGTCATCGGTTCGGCCCGCCACCTCGGCATCGACCTCGACACGCAGATGAACGTCCACGGCGGCGCCATCGCCCTCGGCCACCCGTTCGGCATGACCGGCGCCCGCATCATGACCACCCTGATCAACGGCCTCCAGTGGGAGGACAAGACCTACGGTCTGGAGAGCATGTGCGTCGGCGGCGGCCAGGGCATGGCGATGATCGTCGAGCGCCTCAGCTGACCGCCAGCGCTCGCTGCTGACGTTGGCGTTGCGTCATCGCCAGCATCGCGAAGACAGCCACGCCGCATCCGGCGATGGTGAACATCCACTCTGGTCCCAGGCCCTTGTACATCGCGCCGGCGGCGTACGCCGTGATCGCGGCGATGAACAGGTTGCCCGCTCCAGCGAGCCCCTGTGCGGCGGCGGCGCGCCCAACGGGGGCGCCGCTGGCGACGACGGCTTGTGACGCGGGCACGCCGATGGCCTGCACCATGCCCTCCAGCGCGCTGAGGCCGACGATCACCCCAGGGGTTCCGATGAAGCCGTAGGCGGCGGTCATCGGGGCCACCAGCAACGTCGCCACGAACGACACTCGGAGTGCGCCGCGCCGATCGGCGATGCGGCCACCTGTCGTTGCGAGCAACGCGAACGGGATGCCGTAGGCGAGAAAGCCGAGACTGATGAGCTTGTTCGAGGCCCCCAGGTCGGTGAGGTACCGATCGAGGGTCGCGTCGTAGAACCCCACGGGAAGGAACAGGGCGAGGCTCATGAGTACGCCGGCGCGGATGCGAGGGATGCGCAGGAGGTCGAACGCGAGACGGTGGCGTTCTCCGATGGGAGGCTGGGGGAGGGCACGAGGAGCGAGCATCAGTAACGCCGCGAACGCGAACGAACCGGCGACGAGGAACGGCACCTTGATGCCGAACGGGTCGACGAGCAGGCCGCCGATCATCGGACCCGTGACGAACCCGGCGAGTTCGACGCCGCTGATGGTGCCGAGCCGCTTGGCGACATCGTCGTCGCTGACGCTGATCACCATCGCTCTCGACGCCGGCAGGAACAGGCTGTTGGAGAAGCCGACCACCGCTCGGGAGAGCACGAGCATCACGAGGGTGGTCGAGAGCGCGAACAGAATGCTGCCCGCCACCGCCATTCCGAGCCCGACGAGGAGCAGGAGCTTCGAGTGGCCACGATCGGCGTACGGGGCGAGAAGGATCTGCCCGATCAGTCCGACGAGGAAGCCGGATCCGGCGATCAGTCCCAATCCGGCATCGCTGAAGCCGTACGCGTCCTGGAGGTCGCTGAGCAGGGAGAAGACAACGCTGTTGGCGATCCCGATGCTCGCTGTGGCGATGAGGAGGGGATACCAGCCGGCGGGTCGTGCCGCCCTCACCACGGCAACTCGGCGCGGATGCGTACCATGTCGGGCTCGTGGTCGAACTTCACCGCGCGCAGGACGTACCGCTGCCCGCCGGCCTGCAGTTCGGCGAGGCACCATCCTCCGGGGGCATCGCATTCGCCGTCGCCCATCGGGCGCAGGGAATCGATGTCGAGCCCGGCGGTGTCGGCTTCGGCATGCCAGAGCGACAGGAGTCCTCTGCGGAGCTCGGGTTCGTCGACGAGGTCTGCGCCGTGCAGGCACAGCTCGACCGTGGTGACCGTGACCGGTTGCACCTGACTGAGGTTGACGACGTCGCCGCCGAGCTCGCCGTCGAGCATCACGACGACGGGGCCACCGGTGGCCGCGATCCCACCGACGAAGCCGTAGCGGACGAGGGGGAGCCCGTCGTCGCCGAGGCACTCGTAGCGGATGCGATCCCCCGGCGAGAACGTCACGCGCCGACCTCTTGCAGGATGGCATCGGCGAGCGTCGGCCACGACACCAGTGCCCGCGCCGACCATTCGTCGAATGGACGGTCGGTGAGCGCGACGCATGCGATGTGTACCCCCGGATCCACCCACAGGAGGGTACCGGCTCCGCCGAAGTGTCCGAACGTGCCCGGTGAGTTGCGCGTCCCGGTCCAATGGGGCGACTTGGCGCCCTTGATCTCCGTTCCCAGGCCCCACGGACACGGGTCGAACCGCCCGAGGCCGGGCACGATGCCGGCGAGTTCGGGGAACTGCACGGTGTGGAAGTCCGCCGCCGACGCCGCGGAGATGAGCGACGGCGTGCGGAGCTCGGCGATGAAGGCCACCAGATCGCGGACCGTGCTGTCGACCGCGTGGGCGGCTGATCCGTTCAATCGCGTCGCCGACATCCCGAGGGGGACGAGCACGGCCCCGTGCAGATAGTCGGCGACCGGCATCTCTGCCGCGTCGGCCAGCGCCTGGGCGGCGAGCTCGATCCCGGTGTTGCTGTAGATGCGACGGGTGCCGGGCTTGGCGATCGGCGTCGGACCGTCGAAGCCGTACCCGCCGGCATGCGACAACAGGTGGCGCAGTGTGCACCCGGGTTGACCGGCGGGCTGGTCGAGATCGAGGATCCCTTCCTCGCACGCGATCAGGATTGCCCAGCCCGTGAGCATCTTGCTCAACGATGCGATGCGGAACGACGTGTCGATCGGTCCGATGGTGTGCACGCTGCCGTCGGCGGTCGTGACAGCTGCCGCCGCCGTGGGCACGGGCCAGTCGGCGACTTGCGCGAGCGCCCGCACAGGTCGACTCAGGCGAGGCCGGTGGAGCGCAGCATCTCGGCGACGTGGAACGCCAGGTCGAGGCTCTGGCGACCGTTGAGTCGGGGATCGCACACCGTCTGGTACCGGTCGTCGAGTTGGCTGTCGAGGATCTTGTCCGCGCCGCCGATGCACTCGGTGACGTTGTCGCCGGTGAGCTCGACGTGGATGCCGCCCGGCCAGGTGTCCTCGGCGTGGTGGGCGCGGACGAAGCCGTCGATCTCGTTGCAGATCGCGTCGAAGTCGCGGGTCTTGCGGCCGCTGACGCTGCTGATCGTGTTGCCGTGCATCGGGTCGCAGGCCCACACCACGGGGTGGCCGGACTCGCGAACCGCGCGTAGCAGCGGACGGAGTCCGTCCTCGACCCTGTCGGCGCCCATCCGGCTGATGATCGTCATCCGACCGGGGATTCGTGCGGGGTTCAACTTCTCGCACAGTTCGAGCACGTACGACGCATCCGTCGACGGACCGACCTTGCAGCCGATGGGATTTCCGACGCCGCGAAGGAACTCGACGTGGGCGCCGTCGAGCTGGCGCGTGCGCTCGCCGATCCAGAGCATGTGGGCCGAGCAGTCGTACCAGCCGCCGGTGAGCGAGTCCTGCCGGGTGAGGGACTCCTCGTAGCCGAGCAGCAGTGCCTCGTGGCTGGTGTACACGGTGGTTTCGTGGAGGTCGTGGGTGGCTTCGGTGTCGACGCCACAGGCACGCATGAACCGCAGCGCGCGGTCGATCTCGCCAGCGAGCTGTTCGTAACGTCGGCCTTCGGGGCTGCTGCCGACGAACTCCTGCGTCCATGCGTGGACCCGACCCAGATCGGCGAACCCGCCCTTGGTGAAAGCCCGCAACAGGTTCAACGTGCTGGCCGACTGGTTGTAGGCCTGAACGAGTCGCTCGGGGTCCGGGGTGCGTGCTGCGGAGGTGGGAGCGTCGCCGTTGACGATGTGGCCGCGGAAGCTGGGCAGCCGCTGATCGCCGACCTGCTCGAAATTGTTCGAGCGGGGCTTGGCGAACTGGCCGGCGATGCGGCCGACCTTCACCACCGGGACGCCGAGGGAGTAGGTGAGCACCACCGACATCTGGAGGATGACGCGCAGCTTCTCGCGGATGTTGACGGCAGAGAACTCTTCGAAGCTTTCGGCGCAGTCGCCGGCCTGCAGAAGGAAGGCGTTGCCCGCGGCGACCTGAGCGAGAGAGGCCTGCAACGAGCGGGCTTCGCCGGCGAACACGAGCGGCGGATAGGACGCGATCTGCTTCAGTGCCCGGTCGAGGTCGCCCTGGTCGGGCCACTCGGGTTGCTGCTCGGCCGGCATTGCCTGCCAAGAGGAGGGGGACCACGCTTTTGCCACGCGCCAATGCTAACCCGTCACCCGCCCAGGTGACCGGGGAGAAAACTGCGAACGCCGTGACCCGAAGGTCACGGCGTTCGAAATCGTGAGCCCGCAGTGCGGGCGTCGAAGGATCAGACGGCCAGGATGCGAACCGCGTCCTCGCGCAACCCGGCGACTGCCCGGCTGACGAGACGGCGGGCGGCCTCGGCGGTGACGCCGAGGTTCTCGCCGACTTCGCGGAAGCTCTTGCGCTCACCGTCGAGGAGACCGAAGCGGGCCTCGACCGCGTAGCGAGCCCGCTTGTCGAGGGTGCCGAGGAGCTCGTCGAGCAGATCGGTGTCGACCATTGCCATCACGGCGTCTTCGGGGGTGCCGTCGCCGTTGGCCATGAGGTCGCCGAGCGTCGCATCGCCGTCGTCGCCGATGGTCTTGTCGAGCGAGACCGGCGTCGTGAGGCGGTGCAGTTCGGCATTGCCGACGTCGAGGGTCTCGCCGTCGCCGCTGGCCTGACGCAGCGCTGCACGGAGGCTGGCGGAGCGGTCGCCCGGGATGCGAATGAGGCTGGCCTTCTGGTCGAGTGCACGGCCGATGGCCTGGCGGATCCAGAACGTGGCGTAGGTCGAGAACTTGAACCCACGGCGCCAGTCGAACTTGTCGACGGCGTGCTCGAGGCCGAGGTTGCCTTCCTGGATGAGATCGAGGAGGTCCATGCCCTGGGGGAGGGGATAGCGGCGAGCAATGCTCACCACGAGGCGCAGGTTGGCGCGGATGAAGCGATCCTTCGCTTCGGCGGCAGCTGCGACCGATGCCTTGAGGGCTGCGCCCTTCTCGCCAGTGGCGAGGCGCTCGGCGGCATCGCGGCCGGCTTCGATGACACGAGAAAGCTCGCGCTCCTCTTCTGCATTGAGGAGAGAAACCTTTCCGATGTCGTTCAGGTAGAGTCCGATTGAGTCATTCATGTCAGTGCATCTCAACTTGTGGGGTTGTCGTCAGATTCCGCGGGAAGATGTGTCTTCCGGCACATGGCCGAATGGCGCACCGGTTCGACGAGACGCAGGCGCGCCGTTCGAGACGGTGTGTGCCCGAGTCCGATCTGGGGGGAGTCGGTTTGGGGGGACAGGTCACAGTACTACATCGGTCAACAAATGTCCTGTCAGAAGTCGGCTTGCCCGTATCCTGACGAATTGACCTGCCTGCGACCTGGAGGTTCGGGGTCCTACACTGCACCGTCGTGCCCTCGCAAGACCATTCTCCTCGCACTGGGCCTCAGCGCATTGGTCTGTTCGGAGGTACCTTCGACCCCCCGCACGTGGGTCATCTGGTGACGGCCGTCAACGTGCGTTTCGCGCTCTCGCTCGACGTGGTGATCCTCATGGTGGCCAATGAGCCGTGGCAGAAGGCGGGCAGCCGTCCGATCACCCCGGCCGCAGCGCGTCTGGCGATGGTGGAGGCCGCAGTGGCGGATGTCACCGGGCTCGTGGCCGGTCGCGCCGAGGTCGAACACGGCGGGCCGTCCTACACCGCCGATACGCTCGACTTCTTGTCACAGCAGCACCCGGGCGCGACCCTCTTCACCATCGTCGGCGACGACGCGGCCGCCGGTTTCGAGACCTGGCAGCGGTTCGAAGAGGTTGCCGAGCGTTCCGAGCTCGTCGTCGTCGACCGCCCGGGCGAGCCGGTGTCGTTGCCGGACCGGTTTCGCTGGAACCGGGTCGAGGTGCCGCGTCTGGAGGTCTCGAGCACGGACCTACGCGATCGGGCCCGCGACGGTCGGCCGTTGGACTACCTCGTGACCGACTCGGTGCTCGATGTGATCCGCTCGCTCGATCTGTACCGGGAGGACGCGTGACGTCGTTGTCGTCCACCCGTCGCAAGCGGACCGCCCTGATGCTGGCCGTCAACCTCTTGGTGCTCGTCGGCGTCGGAGGACTCATGTACGCAGGCGCGCAGGCGCTGCGCCGCTACGAGGGGGCGAAGGACACATCGAAGTCGACGATCCCCGTCCCTGTCACCCCGGTCGGCATGCTGGCCACGGTCGATGCCTTCGATCGGCTGTCCAGCGTCACCGTGTTCGTGATGAAGCCGCTCTCCGTCGACGGCGACACCGGCCAACCCATCGGCAGTCCTCCCGGCGGGAGCATCGTCTCCGTGCCGATCTCGGCCGACACCGCAGGAGGGCTCGACGGCCAGCGCGTCCCGCTCACCGAGGTCTACTCCGCCAGCGGCGCCGAAGCACTGACGTTGGCCGTCGAGAGCACGCTGTCGATCACGATCGACCAGAGCATCGTGGTCACGCCCGACGAACTCACCACCCTGCTGGATCCGGTCGCACCCATCCAGGTCGTCCTGCCCTCGACGGTCGAGACCACCGACAACGGTTCGACGGTGGCGATGTTCCCCAAGGGTGAGCTGCAGTTGTCGGGCAAGCAGGCCTCGATCATCATCAACGCACGGGTCGACGGGATGAAGGAGATCGCTCGCGAGCCGAACATCGAGGCCGTGTGGCAGGGCATTGCCGCCACCATCGGCGACGGCAAGACCACGGCCGCCGCCGGAGTGCCGATGTCGTTCGAGCACCTGCTGACGCAGGTCTTCGCTGGTCCCACGATGGCGCGGGGGCTTCCGGTGCGCACGTTGCCGGCCAGCGAGATCCCCGAGGGCAAGGACGTCGACGAACTCGACCGAGCCGAAGCGGTGATGGTGTTCGCCTCCATCGCTCCGAGCGCCATGTCGGCGGCCGCCCCGGGGCTCATGTTCCGCATCGAGGCACCACCCGGACCCGGGTACGACGCCAAGGTGAAGTACACGGTGGAGGCGCTGCTGTATCTCGGTGCGAACGTCCAGCAGGTGTACTTGAACGGACCGCTCCAGGAGAAGACCGTCGTGCAGCTCTACGACGAGCGGTTCGCCGGCGACGTCGCAGGGATCGAGACCCTCTTCGGATCGGTCGAGACGGCGAAGCCTGCGACCCGGATTGCCGGGATCGACGTCGTCATCCAACTCGGGACCAGCTTCCTCGACGACACCACCAGCGGCGACACGATGCCGTCCACCACCACGACCACGACGGAGCCCTGATGGCCCTTTCCACCGCTGCACAAGCGGCCCGCGAGCTCGCCTGCGTGGCCGCTCGGGCAGCCGACGACAAGAAGGCCGAGCACACGTTGGTGCTGGCGGTGGGCGACGTACTCGCCATCACCGACTACTTCGTGATCACCAGCGCGAGCAACCGTCGACTGGTGCGTTCGGTGGTCGATGCCGTCGACGAAGCCGTCCGGGTGCAGCTCGGTCGGTCTCCACTGCGCTCGGAGGGCCAGAGCGAGCAGCAATGGGTGCTGATGGACTACGGCGACGTCGTGGTCCACGTCTTCTCCGAGGACATCCGGATGTACTACGAGATCGAACGTCTCTATCGCGACGTGCCCAAGATCGCGTGGGCCGAGGATGGGGAACCCCACGAAACAGGCCCCGACGAAACGGGCGACGACGCCTGAACGTTTCGCCTCCGGCGCTGTGATCGGAGTCACCGCCGCGACGTCGGGCCTGATCGCTAGCGTGAAACGTCCCATGTCACTCGCACTTTCCGGCCCGTTCGACACCGCCCAGCTCCCACGGGTGGCGTCGGATCCCGTCACCATCACGGTGGCGCGTACGGTCAAGCCGGGCTTCGAGGCGATGTACGACCTGTGGACTGCCGATGCCATCGAGACGCTGTCGACGTTCCCTGGCTGCCTCGGTGCGGGCGTGTTGCATCCCGGTCCGGCCGGCGGGGACCACCAGTTCGTGTTCCGGTTCGTCGACGGGATGCATGTGCGCGAATGGGAACGTTCGCCCGAGCGGGTGGCGCTGATGGATCGGGCAAGGGAGTTCGTCACCAGCGAACGCATCTCTCGCACGGTCGGCGTCGAGAACTGGTTCGAACTGCCGGACCGCGCCGAGCCGCCGCGTTCGTGGTGGGGACGCATCGTCACCGATGTCGCCTGGGTCTATCCGGTGGCCATCGGCTCCTCGTTCGTGGTAGCGCCGCGTATCGCGGAGTTGCCGAGCGGGGTGCGGGTGGTGATCTCCTCGCTGCTCATCACCATCGTGATGCGCCTGGCCGTGGGACCGTTGCGCACGAGACTGCGCTCGAAGCGAACCTTGTGAGGTCGTTCGGGTGATCACGTTTGAGTGGGGGATGCCTCGCTGGTATCGTCCTGCACTCGTTCGGGGCTATAGCTCAGTTGGCAGAGCGCTTCCATGGCATGGAAGAGGTCAAGGGTTCAATTCCCTTTAGCTCCACGGACAAAACCCCAGGTCAAGAGACCTGGGGTTCTTTCGTTCTCCGAACGGTCCGGAGGGATCCCGGGAGCGCTGGTGTCCGAGTCCGTCGTCGGGCCGTCCTGTCGGGCGGCCGTGTCAGGCGGCGTGAATGGCGTCGATCAGTTCCCGCTTGCCCATGGCGCTCCGACCCTGGATGTCGAGCTCCTGTGCGCGCTGGTAGAGCTCGGACTTGGTCCACTCGTCGAGGACGGCAGACGTGCCGTTGCTCGGGTCGACTGCTCTGGTCGCGTCGTCCAAGAGTGCGACCGCGCTGCGCCCGGCTGCTCTGCCCGACCGCTTGGTCTGGGCGCGCGCCTGGCCGACGGCTTCGTTCGTGTTGTGACGGACAACCGTCGCGGTCCTGCCCATCGCCGACCGAGTCTGGCCGACCGACGTCTGGACTGCTTCGCCGGCGACCGAGGTCATCCTCGAGAACTGCCGTCCGATGTCACGTGCGATGTCGCCGGTCGCGGTGGCGATCCGGTCCGCACCTGCTCGACCGAGTGCAACTGCCTTCCCGGGGATGGGCGGAAGTCGATGCTCGAGGTCGTCCAGACGTTGGGTGACGGCCGACTCGAACGCGTCGAACCGGCGCTCGATCTCTGATTTGAGATTGCTGGTGGTCTGCTCTGAAGATGCCATGACGGTGGTGTACCCGCGCTCTGCCCGTCCGAAACAGGGGCGCGAGCGAGAGCTCGTTGCGCAGAACGCAGGTTTGAACCGTTCACCGGAGGGAAACCGCTTCGCGCGGGCCGCCTTCGCTGCTTGCCATCCGATTCCCACCCGAGGAGACCTCATGACTGCCCCCATTCTCGATCACATCCTTTCGGTTGCCCACGACGCAGGTGTGGCGGCCGGCGCGGCGGTGACCGACCTCTCCGAGGGAGCGATCGATGCGTTCCACTCATTCGACGCGGATCGCGTCGCCGACCTCACCGCGTCGATCGTCGGTGGTGCCGTCGGTACCGCATCGCAACTGAAGCGCCGGGTCGGCATCCGCAACATGATGATCGGGCTGGGCATCGTCGCGGCAGTCGCGATCGTCATCACGCTGATCACCCGGTCCCAACGCAAGACGCCCCGGCCGGCGGAGAGAATCTCCGACGACCGTGTTTCGAACGACCGTGTTTCGAACGACCGTGTTTCGAACGACGCGACCGCGGGTAGACGGACCGCATGATCATCACCGGACTCGTTCTCCTTCTCATCGGCATCTTGATGAGCATCCCGATTCTCTACTCGCTGGGCATCATCGTGCTCATCGTCGGCGTCGTCTTGATGCTGCTCGGTGGTACTGGACGTGCCGTCGGCGGACGTCGTCACTACTGGTGACCCCTCACCGTTGATGACCCCTCACCCCCCCAACCCGAAAGGACCCCATCATGGACAACAAGGATCAGGCAAAGGGCAAGATCGAGAAGGCGGCCGGTGATCTCACCGGCGACCGTGACCTCCAGCGCAAGGGCGACGCCGACAAGAAGGCCGGCGACGCCAAGGAGATGGTGTCGAAGGCCGGCGACAAGGCGAACGACCTCATCGATCGCGCCAAGAAGGCCCTCACCAAGGACTGACCCCGCCCACGGTCAGCGCGAGGCCCACCCGTCCGACGACGGGTGGGCCTCGTCGCGTCCGAGGTTTGAGATGCACGAGATCGGGTAAGCGACCGACATGATTGCATCAGGCATTTACATCGGTGGCGGACTCGGACTCATCATTCTCATTGTCGTGATCGTGCTGTTGCTGCGATGAACGCGAACGAGGAACCCCAACGCCGGATCGGCTTCTTTCGGGGCTTGGTGGCCGTCGCGCGAGGGACCGTTCACGGTTTCGCCGTGGTTGCCGCACTTGCCAGTCGCCTCCTCGCCCGACTCACCCGCAAGGGGCGGCCCGAGGCTGACGAAGCCACCGCGGACACCGCTGACGAACGAGTGAGCGAAGAAGTCTGAGATGAGCATCGACGAGACTTCCGCAGCCGGTACCCCGGTAGGGGCGGCGAGGGTGCTGATCGCCGTCGAGGATTCGGCGGACGAGTCGGTCAGCGTCGTCCGCACTGCGCACCGATTGTTCGGTGATGACGCCACGTATCTCGTGATCAACGTCGGCAGTCGACCCTACGACGACATGGCGTGGGCGTTCGTCTCGCCGGTGATGTCGCCGATGGCCTGGTACCCGCCGGTGGTCAGCAAGGAGCAGTCGGTCGAGATGGCCGACACGGCGACCGACGAGGCCGAGCACGAGGCGGCCGATGCCCTTGCTGCCGCGTCGATCAACGATGCCACCGCGCTCGGCGAGATCGGCGATCCGGCGACCGCCATCATGGCGGCCGCGCACCACCACAACGTCGACGTCGTCGTCGTCGGTTCTCATGACCGACCCTGGTTCTCCCGGTTGTTCAATCCTTCGGTCAGCGACCAGATCGTCCGCGAGGGCGATCTCCCCGTGCTCGTCGTCAAGTAGCAATTGCCCACGCCCGCCGATGCCCACATCGGATCCAACGGGATCCGGTTAGCGTCGTCTCCATGGTGACGGTGCTGCTCACGCACAACGTGGAAGACCGTGTGGCCTACTTCGGTCGGGCGTTCCCCGAGATGGAGGCGATCGCTCGAGTCGTCGTCAACCCGCTCGAGCGGGACCTCACCACCGACGAGCTGATCGCCGCGGCGGTCGACTGCGACGTCATCGTCGCCCACCGGTCCACGCCTGGAGAGCGGCGCCTGTTCGAGGAGCTGCCGGGGCTCGTCGCGTTCCTTCGATGCGCCGTCGACATCAGCACGATCGACGTTCCGTCCGCGAGCCGCTCGGGTGTGATCGTGGCGCGCGCCGACACCTCCTACGTCGCCTCCACCGCCGAATTGGCGTTGGCGTTGATGCTCGATCTGGCGCGCAACGTGAGCGAATCGACGATCGACTATCGCAACGGCTCGATGCCTCCGCAGCGGTCCGGCCGTCAGCTCCGAGGACGAACCGCCGGCATAATCGGCTATGGCGCGATCGGGTCGTACCTCGCCGACGTGCTCCGGCAGCTCGGTATGGAAGTGCTCGTGTGCGACCCCGTTGCAGATGCACGACTCGATGGTTTCGAACAGTGCGACTTGACCGAACTGCTGGGCCGCTCCGACGTCGTACTTCCGCTGGCTCCTGCGTCGCCGTCGACGGAGCAGCTGATCGGCGAGGAGGCGCTGCGGGCCATGCGGCGCGGCACGTTGCTCGTCAACGTCGCTCGGGGTGAACTGCTCGACGAGGCAGCCGTCGTCACCGCCCTCGACTCCGGTCACCTCGGCGGCCTGGCGATGGACGTCGGCCGCGGCGGCGACCAGCGGCCGTCACCAGCGCTCGCTGCTCGCCGCGGCGTCGTCTCCACACCACACCTTGGTGGCCTGACACCGGAGAACGCCGATGCCCAGGCCCTGAGTTCGGTCGAGCAGGTGCGCGCGATGCTCGACGGGGTGATGCCGCCGCGCACTGTCAATCCGGAACATGCCCATCGCCTGCGGGCATGGTGGACGTCCACCGGTCGAATCGAGGAGACCAGATGACCAACGACATGACCGACTACGCCAGCTATCCATCGCTCGTCGACCGCGGGGTGTTCATCACCGGCGGAGCAGCCGGTATCGGCGCCGCGCTGGTGGAGCAGTTCGCTCGCCAGGGTTCCAAGGTCGCGTTCGTCGACCTGGACGCCACGGCAGCAGCCGCCACCATTCAACGTTGCGTCGACGCCGGCGCGGCCCACACCCCGATCTTCTTCGCGCTGGACCTCCTCGACATCGCGGCGCTGCAGCGAGCCTGCTCGGCGGCAGTGGACGAGCTCGGTGGAATCGGGGTGCTCGTCAACAACGCGGCCAACGACGATCGACACGACTGGCGCGAGATGAGCGTCGAGTACTTCGACAACCGGATGGCCACCAACCTGCGCCACTACTTCTTCGCGATCCAGGCGCTCGCTCCGGGAATGATCGAAGCCGGGAGCGGCTCGATCGTCAACATCGGATCCAGCAGCTACCTCATGCAGGAGGACATGTTCCCCGGCTACGCCATCGCCAAGTCGGCCGTGGAGGGCATCACTCGGACGATGGCTCGCACATTCGGTCCCCACGGCGTGCGGGTCAACACCGTGATGCCGGGATGGGTGCCCACCGAACGACAGCTGACCAAGTGGTGGAGCCCCGAGGGTGAGGCGGCGACGATGCGTGACCAAGCGATCAAACGGCGGATCACCCCGGACGAATTCGCTCAGATGGTGCTGTTCCTCGCCGCCGACGACGGAGCCGCGTGCACCGCACAGCAGTTCCTCGTCGACGGCGGTCGCTTCTGACTCAGCGTTGGGCGTCGACGAGCGCGAGCGGACGGCCCGGCCGGAGCAACGGCGCCTGCTCGATGCGGAGGCACTCGTCGAGCACGCTGTGCGTCTGGCCGTATCCGTTCGGCTCGATCCGGTCGGCCGAGGGGTCGTCGAAAAACTCCCCACCATCAGCCAGGTACCTGAACGTGACGGGCTCGTCGGGCCGCACCGAGACCGTCACGAAGCGACGACCGTCGATCTCCTCGATCATGGGGTGACGAGTAGGGTCCCAGTTGTTGAAGTCACCCACCACCGAGGTCGGTCGGCTGTCGTCGATCATGAACGTGACGAGCACGTCGCCGGTGGGGAGGGCACTGGTGGTGATCATGGAGGCTCCTTGGGTTGCGGGAATGCCCGCAGTGTGTGCCTCGCAAGCTGTGTGGACGCTGAAGGTCGCTGAAGGGATCTTCAGCCGACCGACTCAGATCACGACCAGGACGAGCAGGGTGGTCTCCGTGTCGTGGCTCTCGACGTCGAACTGCCCGGTCTGGTCGGCGGTGAAGGAGATCTTCCCGGTCTCGCCCTTGGCGGCCGCAACTTCGATGTCGTAACCGTGCAGGTGGTACTCCTGATCGGCGGCGGGATCGGTGAGTGCAATGGTGACCTCGGTGCCCTTCGGGACGCTGACCACCCGAGTTCCTCCGGTGGTCTCGAAGTCGTCGGTACCGACGGTGACCGTGATCTCAGCAGCACCATTGGCGACCTCGGCCGGGACCGCAGGGGCGTTGGTCGTCGCGGGCGCATCCGCTGCAACGGTGGTGTCCGACGCGGCGGTCGTCGGAGCTGCGGTCGTCGGAGCTGCGGTGTCGGGCGTCGACGAGTCGGAGCCACAACTGGTGACGGCGAAGGAGGCGAACGCAACGGTGGCGATGACGCCGCGGGTGAGGGTGGAGTGAGTCATTCTGGCGATCCTTGGGTTGGGAGTGTGGGAGAAATGGTCAGCCGACCGGCGTGGCACGCTTGCGCGTCGAGGCGAGTGCGACCGCGCCCGCCGCGAGGCCGAGCACGCCGACCACGAGTGCGACGACGGTGAGGCCGTCGACACCGTCGTCGTCGGTGACTGCCGCGGTGTCGACGGGTGCGTCTGGTGGCGTGTCGGTCATGGTGTCGGGAGCAACGAGCTGAAGGGTCGGAATCGGGTGCTCTGGCTCGTCACCCGACGAGGACTCCGGCTCGATCCAGCGGACCACATCGCCGTTGTCGTAGGTCTGCACGGTGGGGAACTCGAGTGCCTCGGCGTCCTCGGGCATCGAGCCCGCGGACAGCCAGAACTGGTCGAACTGGCCGGGGCCGATGACGGTGTCGCCGACGGCAGTCCAGGTGACCGTGTCGATCACCGTGTCGATCGTTCCGCTCTCGCCGGTGATCGGCGTGTCGAGCGTGCGGGTCGTGGTGGAGACCTCCCACCCTGCCTTGGGCTGGACGGCGACGAACGTGAGCGGCGTGTCCTGCGGCATCTGCACCTGCACCTTCACGGTGCTCGCCGTGTCGCTCTCGTTGGGGACCCCGAACCCGAGCTTGACGAGCTCGTCGCCCTGGTGTGCCGTTCCCAGCGTGTCGACGCTGACGTGGGCGCTGGCCTGCCCGATCCACCCCGCGACGACGAGGACTGCGGTGCCGGCGAAGCCGAGCGCGGTTCTGGATGTCAAGCGGTTCATTCGGGGACCTCCGGGGGTGAAGCTGCGAAAGTCCTGGTCGTCTGCCGGCGCGCAGAAGTTCCCGAGATCGTTGGGAACTCCAGGGCCGCCTCGAGCGACCTCCAAGTGATGGTTACTTTGCGCTGGCGACAGGTGCTGGCAGTGGCAGGTGTGGCGATGGCGGCACTGGCCGGCTTCTCGGGCACTGCCAGCGCTCACGCGTCGTTGGAGTCGACCGACCCGACGGCCAACTCGCTCCTCGATGCCTCTCCCACCGAGGTGGTGCTGACCTTCAGCGAGCGGGTGAATCCGCTCGACGACTCGATCCAAGTCGTCGCCGGCGACGGCACGCCCGTCGACATCGGGTCGATCCGTCAGGACGGGGGCAAGAGCACGCTCGCTGCAGACGTGCCGACGTTGCCCGACGGCACCTACGTCGTTGCCTGGAAGGCGATCTCGGCCGACTCCCACCCGGTGAGTGGGGCGTTCACGTTCTCGGTCGGTACGCCGAGCACCACCGATCCGAATCTTGTGAAGGACCTGCTCACCCAGAGCGAAACCTCGGCGGGCGATCAGGCGGGCCTCGCCACCGGTAGAGCGCTGGGTTTCGCCGGCATGGCGATGCTGCTCGGCGGTCTGGCGGTGGCACTCTGGTGCATTCCCGGCGATGTCGGTGGGCGTCGAACCGGCATCGTCGTGTGGATCGGTCTGATCGCGGGCCTGGTCGGCTCGGCGGTGATGATCTCGGCACAGGCCGCCACGACGGTCGGTCGCGCAACCGATTGGGGCGCAGTCGGCGACACCGACGCCGGTCGATGGTGGCTGGCGCGGCTTGTCGTGTTCGCGCTTGCCGCGCCTGTGGTCGCCCTACGCCGTCATCACGTGCAGCGGTTGTGGCAGATCGCCGCAGTGGCGGTCGGCATCGCACTCGTCTGCACGAGCGCGGCCGGGGGCCACGGCATCACCGGTCGGCTCGTCGCGCTCGGATTTGCAGCCACCGTCGTCCACCTCGTGGCGATGTCGTTGTGGGTCGGGGGGATCGGCGTTCTCCTTGCCGCTCCCCGGGACCGGATGCTCGCAGTCGCCGTTCGGTTCTCCCCGGTGGCGCTGGTCTCGGTCGCCAGCCTTGCCATCACCGGAGCGGTCAATGCATGGCGTCAGTCCGACTCGCTCAGTTCGCTCGTTCACAGCAGCTACGGGCGATGGCTGATCTTCAAGCTGGTCGTGGTGGTCACCGTCGTGATGATGGCCGCGCTGAGTCGTCGCCTCGTCGGGCGCTCGGAGGAATCAGCCGAGGTCCGAACACCTCGGCTGCGTCGCACGGTCGCGATGGAGGCCATCGGGATGGTGATCGTGCTCGTCGCCACCGCGGGGTTGGTGAGCTCGCCGCCTCCGGTCGACGCGAGCAAGCCGTCGCTCGCCACCGCCGACATCGTCCAGGACGACCGCATCGCACAGGTGACGCTCGATCCCGCGGTCAGCGGCGGAACGACCGTGCACGTCTACATCTCGAGTGCATCGGGCTCGTTCGAACAGCCGACGGAGATCAAGGTGACGGCAACACTTCCAGCGCAACAACTCGGCCCCATCGAGCTGCCGCTGTCGGTCGCAGGTCCCGGCCATCTGACCGGTAACGGCATCGATTTCCCGTTCCCCGGTCTGTGGAGGATCACGGTCATCGCCCGTTACGGCGACTTCGACGCCACCACCTTCTCGACGGACATGGAGATCACGTGACAACCCTCGCCCTCCGCCACCGATGTGTCGCGTTCTTGGCGCTCGTGCCCGGCGTCGTGCCCGCACCGATGCACGGCGGCGGACAGGCAACCTCGAACTACCGCACCGATCAGACCGCGGTGTCGCCGGCGATCGACGGTCTCACCGTCGGGTACGAGGACAGCGACAGCACGGTCACCCTCGACTGGACCGGTCCGGGGGAAGTGATCGTGCTCGGCTACGAGGGCGAGCCGTTCCTGCGCATCGATCCGGCGGGGGTGGAGCGAAACGTCCACTCGCCGGCGACCTATCTCAACACGGACCGCTACGCCCGGGTGCAGCTGCCTGCGAAGGCTGACGCCACGGCCGCGCCGGAGTGGGAGCGGCTCTCGACGACACCGTCGACCAGTTGGCACGATCACCGAACCCACTGGATGGACCCCACCCCGTCGGCGGATGTTCGGGCACACCCCGACCAGATGACGATCGTGTTCCCCCGGTGGGAGATTCCCGTCACGGTCGCCGGCGCCGCGGCCACGATCACCGGCCGGCTGCTGTGGGTGCCGCCGCCGTCGAGGACACCGTGGTTGTTGCTGGGACTCGGGTTGGCGGTCGTGCTCGGACTCGTCGTCGCCCTCGTACGGAAGGGGCGGGTGTGGCCCGTGCTGGCCGTTGGTGCGGTCGCCGCAACGCTGTTCGCAGTGGACAGCATCAGTTATCTCACGGTGTCCACGGGGACCAACAGCGGACGGGTCTGGTACGTGACCTGGCCGGTCGGGGTGGCGGGTGCGGTCGGGGTGGCGGCGATCCAGAGGCGTCGGCCCGGCCGGGGCGTCATCAGCCTTGCTGTCGCCGGAGCGATCCTCGCCATCGTCGGTGGGTGGGATCGGCTCGACTCGCTGTCGCACAGCCAGGAGATCGGATCGCTCCCCGACTGGTTCAGTCGGATGAGTGCCGTGGGCTGCTTCGTCGCCGGACTCGCGCTCCTCGGCGCAGCCGTGGTGCGGATCTTCGCGGTCGCTCCGGCTTCGGTCGAGCCTGCGAATTGACGGTACGAGTGTTCCATCGCGCGGGACGGGCTCGGAGTAGGATTCCGCACGCCCCGGCCGAGAGAGAGCTCGTATGGACATCACCGACTTCGCGTTGGACTTCTTCAGCCTGCGCGGCAAGCACGCCATCGTCACCGGCGGTAACACCGGGCTCGGCCAGGCCTTCACGCTCGCGCTGGCAAAGGGCGGCGCCGACGTGTTCGTGCCGAGCATCGTCGACGACGACGGCACGACGCGCGATCTCGTCGAGAGCGCTGGTGTCCGCTACCAGTTCATGGAGGCCGACATCACCGCGACGGGATCGCCGGCGCAAGTGATCGACGCATGCGTCGAGCGCCTCGGGTCGGTCGACATCCTGATCAACAGCGCCGGTGTGTGCCCGCTCGGTGAGGTGCTCGAGTTCGGTCGCGACAAGTGGGACGCGACGGTTGCGGTCAACCTCACTGCCGCCTTCGAGATGAGTCACGAAGCGGCGAAGCGGATGATCCCCCAGCGGAGTGGAAAGATCATCAACATCTGTTCGATGTTCAGCTTCCTCGGCGGCCGACTCTCACCGGCATATGCCGCCACCAAGCACGGCATCGCCGGCCTCACGAAGGCCTATTGCGACGAACTCGCCATGTACGACATCCAGGTGAACGGCATCGCCCCCGGCTACTACGCCACCGCGATCACCGCGAACACGCGGAGCAATCCGGAGACCAGTCGTCGGGTCCTGGATCACATCCCCGCCGACCGGTGGGGAGACCCGGCCGACTTGATGGGCGCCGTGGTGTTTCTCGCCAGCCGCGCCTCGGACTACGTCAACGGGCACATCCTCTCGGTGGACGGCGGCTACCTCGTCCGCTAGGACGACGGCAGCGCGACGGGAGAACACATGACCGGCCCTTACCTCATCGGTGTCGACTGCGGCACGCAGAGCGCCAAGGTCGTCGTTTACGACGCAGACGGCTGGGCGGTGGCAGTCGGCCAACAGGTGCTGCGCCCGATGAGTCGGCCCCATCATGGTGTCGCGGTGCACCCTGACGACGACCTGTGGGTGTCGATCGCGTCGGCCAGTCGACAGGCGATGTCTCGATTCTCTGGCGACCCTGCGGAGATCGTTGGTGTCGGCCTGTGCACGATCCGCTGCTGCAAGGCGTTCCTGGCCGCCGATGGTTCCTTGATCGAACCGGTGATCAGCTGGATGGACGACCGGGCGTATCAGCCGTACATTCCCGCCGACGTCGACCTCGCGTTCGCCACCACTTCCTCCGGCTATCTGGCGCACCGATTCACGGGTCGCTTCCGGGACAGTGCTGCGAACAACATTCTGCTGCAGTGGCCGATCGACACCGACACCTGGGACTGGAGCGACGACCCCGAGTTGTACCGCCGCTTCGGAGTGACGCGAGAGCAGTTGTTCGAGTTGCAACAACCGGGTGACGTGATCGGTTCACTCACCGACGAGGCCGCCGCGGCGACCGGTATGCCCGCAGGGATCGCGGTGGTCCAGACCGCGAACGACAAGGCGGTCGAGATGCTCGGCTCCGGCTCGTTGGGTGAGACGACGGCGCTGGTCTCTCTTGGCACGTACATCGCGGCGATGGTGCACGGCCCCGAGAACCACGCGTCGCCGTCGCGGTTCTGGACCAACTTCGGCGCCGTGCCGCACCGATATCTGTACGAGAGCGACGGCGTCAGGCGGGGCATGTGGACCCTGACGTGGTTCCTCGACCTGCTGGGCGACGAGGTGGCCGAACGGGCGGACTCGCTCGGGCTCACGCGCGAGGCGTACATCGAGCGTGAGGCAACGGCGGTTCCTGCCGGCAGCGACGGTCTGATGACCGTGCTCGACTGGTTGGCGACCACCGACAAGCCGTTCCGCAAGGGGATGATGCTGGGATTCGACGCGCGACACACGCGGGGTCACGTCTACCGCTCGATCCTCGAGGCGATCGCCCTGACCATGCGCAGGCACGTGGACGCGATGTGTGCCGAACTGGGCGTCACCCTGCAGGAGATCGTCGTGTCCGGGGGCGGATCACACAGCCCACTCGTGATGCAGATCTTTGCCGACGTCTTCGGGATCCCTGCATCCCGGTGTGCCGATGGTGGCGGTGCTGCGCTCGGTGCGGCGATCTGTGCCGCGGCTGGCGCAGGTGTCCATCCCGACATCGAGACGGCCGCGGCGCGCATGACGAAGCCGCGCGAGACCTTCGATCCGGATGCTGCCCGGGGGGCGGTGTACGCCCAGATGGCGTCCGTCTACCACGACGTCCGCGAGCACACCGACGCGCTGTTCGAGCGCTCGTATCCCATCTTCCACCCGTCCGCTCCCCAGTGAGGATCGTCCCATGCCCATGACCCGCGAATCCATCGTCGAACACCTTCGCCAGCTCGTCGGCGACGATCAGGTGATCACCGACGAGCAGGAGTTGGTGCGTTCCAGCGTCGACAACTTCCGCAAGCTGCAGAACATCTTCAACGTCCACACCATGCTCGTGCCGGCCGCCATCGTGATGGCGCGCAACACCGAGGACGTCGCCACGCTGCTGGCCTTCGCCGACGTGCACGGTGTGAACGTGGTCGCACGCACCGGTGGAACGGCGACCGAGGGCGGGCTGGAGAGCGGCGTCGAGAACTCGATCATCATCGACGGCTCACGGATGAACCAGATCGTCAGCCTGGACGCCTACAACATGCAAGCCACCGTGCAGTGCGGCGTACCGCTGCAGGTGCTGGAGGACCGCGTTCGCGAGATGGGCCTGACCACGGGTCATTCGCCGCAGTCGAAGCCGATCGCGAGCATGGGTGGTTTGGTCGCAACGCGCAGCATCGGTCAGTTCTCGACGTTGTACGGAGGCATCGAGGACATGGTGGTCGGGTGCGAAGTCGTGTTCGCAGGGGGCCATGTCGCCCGAATCAAGAACGTGCCTCGGCGTGCAGCCGGCCCCGACATCCGCCATCTCGTCATCGGCAACGAGGGAGCGCTCTGCTACATCACCGAGGTCACCGTCAAGCTCTTCCCCTTCATGCCGGAGAACAACACCTTCCTCGGCTGGACGCTGAAGAACATGACGACCGGCTTCGCCGCGCTGCGCGATGTGATGGTGGCCGGCTACCAGCCATCGGTCGCCCGGCTGTACGACTTCGAGGACGGCCAACTGCACTTTTCGCATTTCGCCGCGCCCGACGAGTGCATCCTGTTGTTCATGGCCGAGGGCAACCCCGGCATCGCGAAGGCGACGGCAGAGGGCATCGCCGGGATCGTCGCCAAGTACGAAGAGTGCATGCCGGTGGACCCGCAGCTGATCTCGAACTGGTTCGACGACCTCGTGTGGGGACCGGACAAGGTCACCCGCGAGGACGAACGGATCCGCACCACTCGGAACGTGAACCGTACGACGGAGATCTCTGCCGACTGGAGCACGATCAACGACATCTACGAGGCGGTGCTGCCTCGCATCCGGGCGGAGATCAACGGCATCACGCTGCTCGGGGGGCACTCGTCGCACAGCTACATCAACGGCACGAACATGTACTTCAACTACTTCTACGACCTCATCGACTGCGAACCCGAGGAGGAGAACGACAAGTACTACCTCCCGATCATCGGCATCATCTGTGAGGAGACGTTGCGCTTCGGCGGATCGATCGTGCACCATCACGGCATCGGCAAGGCCCGCGCTCGGTGGGTCCGCGAGGAGTACGGATCGTCGTTCATGATGATCGAGACCCTCAAGCGTGCGTTCGACCCTCACGGGATCATGAACATGGGCACGATCATCCCGCTCTGAGCCGCGCGACGACTCTCCGAGATCGGGCTGTGCCGGATGTGTCCTGGTCCGGATCGTTCCCGGCGAATTCAAGCGGTGGCCGCGACAAGCTCT
>JBBQTC010000028.1:0-44434 GCA_038234785.1 Acidimicrobiales bacterium | reverse complement strand
GTCCCAACCAGGGGCACCTGGCGATCGTCGAGCTGGAACGGCGGGGCAAGTTGGTCGCCGTCGTCACCCAGAACATCGACGAGCTGCACCAGCGCGCCGGCAACTCGCCGGACAAGGTGATCGAGGTGCACGGGACGATGCGCCAGGCGCGCTGCTGGGAGTGCGGCGACCTGCGGCCGATGGACGACCTGCTGGCGCGGGTGCGAGCCGGCGAGGACGACCCGCCGTGCGCGGTGTGCGGCGGGGTGGTCAAGAGCGACACGATCTCGTTCGGCCAGTCCCTCGTCCCCGAGGTGATCGACGCAGCGCTGACCGCCGCCGAGACGTGTGACGTCCTGATCGCAGCAGGGTCGACGCTGACGGTGTTCCCCGCGGCGAACATCGTGCCGCGGGCGAAGGGCGCCGGCGCACGGGTGATCATCGTCAACGCCGAGCCGACGGGGATGGACCGCTACGCGGACGTCGTCCTCCTCGGCGAGCTGTCGACGTTGCTGCCGGCGCTCGTGTCGGCCCACGGCGATTGAATCCCGACCCCGTTGGTAGCGTTTGATCCATGGCTACCTTCCGCGATCTGCTGTCCGCCGCGAAGTCGGAGATCCACGAGGTCGACACGGCCGACGCCTCGGCGCGCATCACCGCCGGGGCGCAGGTGCTCGACGTCCGCGAACCCGATGAGTACGACCAGGGTGCGTTGCCCGGTGCGGTGCACATCCCCCGTGGCCACCTCGAGGCCCAGGTCGAGGGCCGGCTGCTCGACAAGACCGCACCGGTCGTCGTGTACTGCGCCGGCGGCGTTCGCAGCGCGTTCGCGGCGCGGACGCTGCAGGAGCTCGGCTACACGGACGTGGTCTCGATGGGCGGCGGGTTCGGCAAGTGGAAGGACGAGGGCCGGCCGTGGAAGGCACCCGTCACGCTCACGCCCGACCAGCGCAACCGCTACCAGCGCCACCTGCAGCTGCCAGAGGTCGGTGTCGCAGGACAGGTCAAGCTGCTCGAGAACAAGGTGCTGATGCTCGGCGCCGGCGGCCTCGGCTCGCCGAGCGCGCTGTACCTCGCCGCGGCCGGCGTCGGCACGATCGGCATCGTCGACATGGACGAGGTCGACGCCAGCAACCTGCAGCGCCAGATCCTGCACAACCTCGACCGCATCGGCGACCGCAAGGTGGACTCGGCGAAGAAGACGCTGGGGTTGCTCAACCCCGACGTCAACGTCGTCACCTATGACACTCGCCTCGATGCCAGCAACATCATGGACATCATCTCCGGCTACGACGTGATCGTCGACGGCGCCGACAACTTCCCCAGCCGCTACCTGCTCAACGACGCCAGCGTCAAGCTCGGCATCCCCGTCGTGCACGGCAGCATCTTCCGCTTCGAGGGCATGGTCAGCGTGTTCCACCCGCTCGAGGGCCCGACGTACCGCGACATGGTGCCGGAGCCGCCGCCGGCCGAGCTCGCGCCGAGCTGCGCCGAGGCCGGTGTGCTCGGGGTCCTGCCGGGGATCATCGGCAGCATCCAGGCGCTGGAGACGATCAAGGTCATCCTCGGGCTCGGCGAGCCGCTGATCGGGCGGATCCTGACGGTCGACACGACCGACATGACGTTCCGCACGTTCAACCTGCGCAAGGACCCGAACAACGAAGTCACCTACGCCAACCGGGACCGCATCCAGATCCGGGACCTCGAGGGGCTGTGCGCCCCCGGCCTCGCGCACTGATCGCGAGCGTCACGGCCCGGTCGGCACGGGGCGGACGGGAGATCCGCCGGCAGGTCGCACCGGCCCGATGTCGATGACGGGCGCGGGCTGATGGCGTACCGGCCGTCGGACGATCCCACGGTGCCGGGTGCGTGGTGTTGGCCGCACAGCGCGGTGGCGGGTGAGGTGGTCGAGGTGTTCGGGCGCGGGCCGGCCGGCACTGCTCGGCTGGACGTGGTCCGGCTCGGCGCCGCGCGCGTGACCGTGCACACGACGGACGTGCGGCTCACGCCGCAGGAGCTCCCACCCGACGCCGACGCCGTCGGTTGCGACTGGCCGGTCGTGGCGACCTTCACCGTCGATGCGGCGTGGCCGTCGGGCTACCACGAGGTGGTCGTCACCACCGCCGACGGGGTCGAGGCGGTGGCGTTCGTCGTCGTACGGGCGCCGGCACCGGACCCGAGCCGGCCGCTGCTCGTGCTCGCGACGAACACCTGGAACGCGTACAACGACATCGCCGGCACGAACCTCTACACCGGCGGAACGCACGCCTCGTTCCTGCGCCCGGTCGCGCCCGGGTTCCTGCGCAAGCCGCCTGGCGCGGGCGCCCGCGTCGCCGTGCTCGGCGGCGCGGATCCGCGGATGCGCGTGCACACCGGACACATCCGCGAGCACAGGCTGTCCGGCTGGTCCGGTTCTGCGGGCTGGCCGTCGTGGGAGCAGCCGTTCGTGCGCTGGGCCGAGGAGCAGGGCATCGCGCTGGACTACGCGGTCAACGCCGACCTCGAGCTCGTCCCCGACGTGCTCGACGGCCGGCGGTTGTACCTCAGCGTCGGTCACGACGAGTACTGGTCGTGGGGGATGCGTGACACCGTCGAGCGGTTCGTCGGCACAGGGGGCAATGCGGCGTTCCTCAGCGGCAACGTCAGCTACTGGCAGGTGCGGCTGGAGGACGGCGGCCGCACGATGGTCGGCTACAAGCAGCAGTTCGAGCGCGACCCGGCGTTCACCGACGGCCGCCAGGAGCGGCTGACGAGCATCTGGTCCGACACGCTGATCGGCAGGCCGGAGACGCAGATGACCGGGCTGTCGTTCGTCCGCGGCGGCTACCACCGCATCGGCAGGGCGGTCGCTGCCGGCGCCGGCGGCTACACCGTCCATCGCCCCGAGCACTGGCTGTTCGACGGCACGGACCTCGGCTTCGGCGACCTGCTCGGCGCGGAGTCGACGGCGGTCGGCTACGAGTGCGACGGGTGCGAGCTGCGCCTCGTCGACGGCCTGCCCGAACCGACCGGTGCGGACGGATGCCCGCCCGGCACGGTCGTCCTGGCCACGGCACCCGCGGCGTCGTTCACCCGCGCCAACGCGGCGCGTCCCGTGCCCGACGACCAGCTGTCCGAGGTCGAGTTCAACGCCTGGCGGGTGCTCGGTGCCCACGATGCCGCGACGGCGGCGCGCCTCGAGCACGGCACTGCGGTCCTCGCGGTGCACGACGGCGACTCGGCGGGTGCGCAAGCGGGAGGCCGCAACGGCGACGCAGCCGGTGCGATCGCCGGCGAGAGCGAAGGCCCAGGCACCGTCCGTGGTCGCGGCACAGTGGTCGCCACCGGGTGCACCGACTGGGTGTGGGGCCTTGCCGGCGGCGACCCGGCGATCACCCGGATCACCCACAACCTCCTCGGGCGGCTGACCCGCTGAGGCGGCTACTGTCTCGCCCGTGTTGAGCCAGAGCCGGGCGCAGAAGGCCGGGGTGGCCCGTCGGCCGCGGCGCTGGATCCATGGTCCGGTCGCCGATGTGCTGCTCGGCTGGTGCTGGTTGCCGATCGCCGTGGCCGTGCGCGCCAGTGAGTCGCACGTGACGACGGTGCACTGGATCGTCGGGCTGATCTTCCTCGTCTCGTTCGCCCATCAGCCGCTGACGCTGGGGCTCGTCTACGGCGACCCCGTGCAGCGCGGGGCGCATCGCGCGATCTACCGGTGGACGCCGCTGATCGCCGCCGTGCTGATCGTCGTCGGGTTGAACATCAGCCTGACCCTCGTCGCCGTGATGGCGGCGCTGTGGAACGCCGAGCACACCCTGATGCAGCGCTACGGGGTGATGCGGATCTACGGCCGCAAGGCCGGCGACGACCTCGGCCGGCTGGAGAAGCCGATGCTGATCGCGTGGCTCGTCACAGCGCTCGTGTTCATCGCCGCGTACGTCGACCTCGACCGGCTGATCGCCCGTCTGGGCGTCGGCCGCACCAACGCCACCGGCATCCGCGCCCTCGCGACGTTCCACGCGCCGGCCGCCGCACTGTTCTGGCTGGCGGCGATCGTGGCGACCGCGCTCACCGCGCGCTGGTGGCGTGCCGAGCGCGCCGGCGTCACGACGGGCGCGCCGAAGGTCGTGTACACCATCGGCACGTTCGGGCTCCTGGTGATGGTGATGATCGACCCGCTCGCGGGCATCGCCGGCTACGTCGCCGCGCACTCGATCGAGTACTTCGGGATCGTGCACAGCAGCCTGCGCACGCGCACCGACGATGCGCCGGTGGCCCGGCTGTCGCGAACCGCGTCGCGGCGTGCACTCCTCTACGCCGCGTACCTCGGGGCGATCGTCGCGCTGATCCACTTCACGGCGACGCCGCTGCACGGCCGCAGCGACGCGTTCGCGGTGCTGTTCCTCGGCGCGCTGCACATCTTCTACGACGGGTTCGTGTGGAAGCTGCGCCGCCCCGCCGTCGCCGCCTCACTGGGGATCGTCGCGCCCGGCGGCTGACGCTGGCACGGATCCTGCCCAGGAATGGGCAGATCCCGTACCGGCGTCGGGTGCCGGAGGCGCACGCGTCAGCTCGGCAGCTCCTCGACGGGGCCGAGCTCGTCGCGCTCCTGCACGACCACGCCGACGATCACCAGCGCCGCACCGGCGACGTCGAGCGCGCTCGGACGCTGGGAGAGGGCGATGAAGCCGACTGCGATCGCCGTCACCGGGAGCAGTGCGAGCAGCACCGCGAATCGGCGCACCGGGATCCTGCGCAGCACGGATTGGTCGATGCCGTAGCCGATCACCGTCGAGAGCACCGCGACGAGCGCGCAGAGCACGAGCAGCCGCCCGCTCGCGAAGGCTCGGCCGCTGCCGGCGATCCCGATCGGGGCGAGCGCGAGACCACCGATCAGCAGCCCGACCCCGAGTCCCGACAGCCCGCGTTCGAGCGCGGCGACCCGCCGCCCGAGCACGATGTAGCCGGCCCACAGCGCCGATGCGGCGAGGATGTAGGCCAGGCCGAGCGGTTCGCTGTCGATCTCCACGCCCGAGAGCACGGCCACGCCGACGACCGCGAGCAGCAGCGCGATGGTGTTGCGGCGGGTGCGGGTCAACGCGGCGGCGACGGCGACCGGACCGATGAACTCGATCACCACGCTCTTGCCCAACGCCACCCGGTCGATGGCGAGGTAGAAGAACAGGTTCATGTAGGCGGTGATCACGCCGAACAGCGCGGCGGCGAGCAGGTCCCGAGCGGACCACCGGCGCTGGGCGCGCACCGAAAGGGCGAGCACGACGACCGCGGCGATCGAGACCCGCAGCCACGCGACCGTCGCCGGGCGCAGCTCGTCGAACAGGTTCACTGCGATGGTCGCGCCCGTGTACTGGGCGATCCCGGAGACCGCGAACAGCGCCTCCGGTGAGGCGTCGGCAGTGAACCGGGCGATGCCCGACCAGCGTGGCTCGGCGGTCAGCGGGTGTCAGTCGAACAGATCGGGATCCGTGCGGCAGATCTCCTGCCACAGCGGCTGGAAGCTCAGCCAGCCCGCCATCGGGAACCCGGTCTGCTGCTGGGTGTAGTCGGCCAGCTCGTGGGGGATCAGCTTCGGCGTGCCGGCGGCCATCGCCAGCAGCTGGGCCTGGCAGCTGCGGTCCATGCTGAGGAACCAGAACGCGGCCTCGTCGACGGAACCGCCGACGGTGAACAGACCGTGGTTCTGGTGGATGGCGGCCTTGCCCTTCGTGAAGTACGTGGCGAGTTCCTTGCCGTCGTCGATGTCGAAGACCACCTTGCCGCCCTTGGCGGAGATGACGGTGTGATCCTCGTAGAAGATGCAGGAGTCCTGGGTGATGGGATCGAGCGGGATGCCCAGCGAGCTGAACGCCTTGCCGTGCACGCTGTGGCTGTGGGCGGCAGCGACCACATCGGGACGGGCGGAGTGGATTGCGGCGTGGATGATGAACGCGGCGCGGTTCACCGGACGGGTGCCGTACACGACGTTGCCCTCGTGGTCGACGAGGATCAGGTCGCTGACACGCACGTGGCGGAAGCTCATCGCGAACGGGTTGACCCAGAAGCACTCGGGGAACTCCGGGTCGCGCACGGTGATGTGCCCGGCAACACCTTCGCCGAACCCGACCCGACCGAAGATGCGCAACGCACCGGCCAGCTTCTGCTTGCGGTGGAGGCGCTCCTCCTCCACCGTCGCGAAGGGAGTGGGCAGGTCGAGGGTGACGGCCTTGGGGGTGAGTTCCACCCCGTCGATGGTGCGGGTGCCGGACTCGGTGACGCTCATCCCGCCAGCCTATGCGAGTGGGTCGGCGTAGGGTCCAACAGCCCTGGACAGGGGTGCCACACTGAGAAGGTGAACGAGGAGATCGAGCCGGCCGCTCTGGCCCCGCCCGCTGCCAACTACGCCCACGCGATCCTCACTGAGGGTGCGACGGCGTGGCTCCACACCAGTGGGGTCGTGCCCACTCGTCCCGACCGGACCGTTCCAGAGAGCATCCAGGACCAGGCGGATCAGGTGTGGGCGAACCTGCTGGCGATGCTCGAGGAGGCGATGATGATGCCCAGCGACGTGGTGTCGGTCACCACCTACGTCGTCATCGAACACCTTTCCTCGTTGCCATGGATCATGCAGGCCCGCGACCGGGCACTCGGTGGGCGGCGGGTCGCCAGCACACTGGTCACGGTGCCGGCGCTGGCCAACCCTGCCTGGAAGATCGAGATCTCGCTCGTCGCCGCCCGGTGATCGTGCCCGAGGACCCGGATGCCTCGTCGAACCTCTGACCGACCTACGCTTCGGCCGATGAGTGACGACGAGAAGCGCACCGACAGCGGCATCGTGATCCGGCCGCTCTACACGGCCGACGACCTCGCCGGTTGGGATCCTGCGACGCAGTTGGGGGTGCCGGGCTCGCCGCCGTACACACGCGGTCCGTACCCGAGCATGTACCGCGGGAAGTTGTGGACGATGCGTCAGTACGCCGGCTTCGGCAGTGCAGAGTCGACCAACCAGCGCTTCAAGTTCCTGCTCGACGCGGGACAGACCGGATTGAGCTGCGCGTTCGACCTGCCGACGCAAATGGGCTACGACAGCGACCATCCACGCGCCGAGGGCGAAGTCGGCAAGGTCGGCGTGGCCATCGACTCGATCGACGACATGCGGATGCTGCTCAAGGACCTCCCGCTCGACCAGGTCACCACGAGCATGACGATCAACTCGACGGCCGGCGTGCTGCTGCTGCTCTACGAACTGGTCGCCGAAGAGCAGGGCGTGCCGTCCTCGGCGATCTCCGGCACGATCCAGAACGACCTGCTCAAGGAGTACATCGCCAGGGGAACGTACGTCTACCCGCCGCGGCCGTCGATGCGGATCATCACCGACATCTTCGAGTACTGCAGCCGGCACGTGCCGAAGTGGAACACGATCTCGATCAGCGGGTACCACATCCGCGAAGCGGGCAGCACGGCCGTGCAGGAGATTGCCTTCACCATCGCCAACGGCATCGCCTACGCCGAGGCGGCGATCGCCGCCGGGCTCGACGTCGACGAGTTCGCGCCTCGGCTGAGCTTCTTCTGGAACGCGCACAACAACTTCTTCGAAGAGGTGGCCAAGTTCCGGGCGGCGCGCCGGATCTGGTTCCGCCTGATGACGGAGCGGTTCGGTGCGAAGAAGGCGTCGAGCACGCTGTTGCGCTTCCACACCCAGACCGGTGGCAGCACGCTCACGGCCCAGCAGCCCGAGACCAACATCGTGCGCGTCGCAGTGCAGGCGATGTCGGCCGTGATGGGCGGCACGCAGAGCCTGCACACCAACGGCTTCGACGAAGCGCTGGGCCTCCCCACGCAGGACGCCGCCCGGATCGCGCTGCGCACTCAGCAGATCATCGGTTACGAGAGCGGCATCGTGGACACCCCCGATCCGTTGGCGGGGAGCTACTTCGTCGAGAGCCTCACCGACGAGGTCGAGCGACTTGCGTGGGAGTACCTCCATCGCATCGACGAGATGGGCGGCGCGGTCGCCGGCATCGAGGCGAGCTTCCAGATGCTGGAGATCGAGCAGGCCGCGTACGAGTACGCCAAGTCGATCGACGACGACGAGCGCGTCATCGTCGGCGTCAACCGGTTCACCGTCGACGACGAACCGGAGCCGACCGTGTTCCCGATCGACCCGGAGCTCGAGCGCGGCCAGAAGGCCCGGCTCGCAGCGTTCAAGGCGAACCGTGATGCGGCGGAGGTGAGGGCGCGGCTCGACGACCTCGAGGCGGCGGCACGCGGGACGCAGAACGTCCTGTATCCGATGAAGGAAGCGCTCCGGGCCAACGCCACGCTCGGCGAGGTGAGTGATGCCCTGCGCGACGTGTTCGGCGTGTACACCCCCCGCTGATGTCGAGTTGGCTCGACCCGTACTGCGACACGGAGTGCTGTGACCTGGGCACCGTCGGGCTCACCTTCGATACGTGGTGCTTCGACGTGCCCGTGCTGGCCGTGACCCAGTGGCGGATGTGAGACGACCCCGAGCGATAGGTTCGGCCCCATGCGGCACGGCCCACTCCCGGTTGCTGTGAGGGGCGTCGCTCTCCGGTTGGTCGCGTTGCTGGTCGTCGTCGCCTCCCCAGCGGCCCTGCTCGCCTGCAGCGGCTCGAACGGTACGCCGACGAATGCATCCGGTCTGACGCTGCCGATGCCGGGCGATCCCGACACGCTCCTTCCCGTGCCCGACAACACGCTGCCGTCGGACATCAGCACCACCCTGCCACCCGATGCGCTGTTCGGGGGCGACCTGTGCACCGGGCTGCTCGCAGCCGACTTCGCTCGCACCACGTTCGGCGGAGCCGGAACCGGCCGTCTGCTCAGCGCCGAACCGCTCTCGGAGGACTCGTGCGCGTACACCGTCGCCGCCGGCTCGAAGGAGTTCACCATCGTGCTGCAGGCGAGGTCGCAGAGCGACTTCCTCTCGCCGGCGACGACCGACGAGGTGATCCAGGAGATCAACGACCTCGGCCTCGCCGCCCGAGGCGTCGACCACGGTGACACGTTCACGGTGATCGTGAAAGTGGAGAACGGCTTCTTCGCCGTCTCCGCCCCTGAACGAGCGAGCGCGGTGTCCCTGGCCGCCGCCGCCATCCCCCGAGCCCTCCCGAACTAGCTCGTGGCCCCTTCGGCTTCTGGGCAGCGATCTTCCCACGTCGGGTTCTGGACAGCGATCTTCCCGGAAACCGGGAACGATCCGGACGAGAACCCGACGGATCGGGCTGGGCGCGGCGGTCCGGGTCAGTCGACGATGTGCAGATCGAGGGGCGGGCGATCGGGTCGGGCGACGGTGTCGGTCGGCCAGCCGAGGTAGATGATCGCCGTGATGTGTGTCCCGGACTCGAAGCCGCACAGCTCGGCCACGGGGTCGTTGGCGCCTTTGGGGCAGGATCCCCAGTAGGTGGCAAGGCCGTGAGCCGTTGCCGCGAGCAGGATGTTCTGCACGCCCGCAGCGGATGCGTCGCGATTCTCCGCGGTGCGCAGCGGTGAGTCACCCGCGACGGAGCCGACCACGAGCGATGCAGGTGTCCGCAGGTACTTGCCGCGTGCCTTGGTCACACGCTCCGGGGGGTCGCCGTGGGCCGCCATCGCGTCGGCGATGACCTGGCCGAGGCGGGCCCGACCGTCGCTCTCGACCAGTGCGAACCGCCACGGCCAGGTTCGTTTGTGGTTCGGCGCCCACTGCGCCAGGTCGCACAGTTCTTCGACGAGTGCGCGCGGCACCGGTCGGTCGTGATCGACCAACATGCTCGTGCGCCGGTCGCGGATCAGCGCGGCGAGCCCGTCGGGCGTCATCCCCGGTGACTCCGAATGTGGCCGACCACGAGGTTCACCCAAGGGCGCCACAGCTGCGGTGGGTAGTCGTGGCCCATGCCCTCGATGAGCTCGAACCTCGCGCCAGGAATCAGCTCGGCCGTACGTCGGCCGCCACTCTGGTCGATGAGCGTGTCCTTGTCGCCGTGGAGGACCAGCGTGGGCACCGAGAGATGGCGCAACGCCTCGGCCCTCGATCCGCTGGCGCCGACGGCCATGAACTGGCGTCCGGGACCGCTCGGGTGGAAGCAGCGATCGAACGCGAGGCCGGCATCGGTGCGCCAGCGGTCCTCGTCGGCGAAGGAAGGGCTGCCCCACTCGTGGAGACCGTCGACCCATTGCTGGATGTACCCGTCCCGGTCGGTCGCGGCCGGGGCGGTGAGCAGTTCGAAGGCCCGCGGCGAACTCTTGCGGTACTCCTCCTCACCGGTGGTGCTCATCACCGAGGTCATCGTGAGCACGCGCTCAGGGTGTTCGATCGCCATCGTCTGCACGATCATCCCGCCCATCGAGAGTCCCATCACGTGTGCTCGTTCCACACCCAGCGCGTCGAGCACGGCCATGCCGTCGTCGGCCATGTCCGAGCACCGGTACGCCTCGCCGTGGTCGCCCAACGGAGCGTCGTCGAGCTTGCTGCTCAGCCCGACGTCACGGTTGTCGTACCGCACGACCTGCAGGCCCTCCTCGGCGAACATCTGGCACCACTCAGCCTTGTAGTTGATGCACTGACTGCCGAGGCCGTTGACCAGCAGGAGGGTGGGGTTCGACGCGTCGCCGAACACGTCGTACCAGATGTCGCAGGATCCGTTGTGGGCGTAGGGCATCGGTTCAGCCTTCCAGCATTTCCTTGCGCACGTCGCGCTTCAGGAACTTGCCGCTCGCATTGCGGGGGAGCAGGTCGGAGGAGTCGCGGAACCACATCCTGGAGGGGATCTTGTACGCCGACAGCTTCTCCTTGAGGAACACGCGCAGCTCACCTTCATCGATCGACATGCCCTCGCGGGGCACGATGACCGCGACGACCTCCTCGCCCAGGCGCTCGTCGGGCAGTCCGAAGACGATCGCCTCGGCAACCGAGTCGTGGTGGTAGATGGCCGCCTCGACCTCGCTGCAGTACACGTTCTCGCCGCCGCGGATCACCATGTCCTTGGCCCGGTCGACGATGAACACCCATCCGTCCTCGTCGATGCGGGCGATGTCGCCGGTGTTGAGCCAGCCGTCCCTGATCGACTCGGTGGTCGCCTCCGCCCGGTTGATGTAGCCCTTGATGACGATCGAGCCCCGAACGCACAGCACCCCGACCGTGTCCGGGTGCGCGGGGAGGTCGTTGCCGTCCTCGTCGACCAGCTTGAAGTCGAGTGTCGGCACGACGGGGCCGCACGACGAGGGCTTCGCCAGATACAAGCGCGACGAGTTGGCGGTGATGATGCCGCACGTCTCGGTCATGCCGTACCCCGTCGACGGTTGGCCCTTCTCGAGAGCGCCGGCGATCTTCCTCACGAGATCGGGCTGCACGGCCGATCCACCACCCGAGATGCCCTGCAGCGACGAAGTGTCGCGAGTGTTCCAGTCGGGGTGCATCAGCAGTTCGCGGCCCATGGTGGGCACGCCCGAGAAGTTCGTGACCCGCTCGCGCTCGATCAGTTCCAGTGCGCGGCCCGCGTCCCACTTGTAGGTGAGGACGATCTTGGCGCCGCTCGCCGTTGCCGGGTGCAGCAGGCAGTTGCACGCCGTGACGTGGAAGAGCGGCGTCGGTGCCATGAACACGGGCGACGGGGGAGCGGTGGGTGCTTCGGTGGGTGCGGCCACCTCACCGGCTGCGACCGCCTTGGCCTCGGCCATGGTGATCGCCGTCGCCATGTACACCAGGTTGAGCAGGTTGTGCACCGAGCCACGGTGGGTGAGTTGGGCCCCCTTCGGGAACCCCGTCGTGCCCGAGGTGTAGAAGATCGTGGCGTCGTCGTCGGGGTCGATCTCGGCATCGGGCAACGAGCCCGGATCGTCGGTCGCCATGACGTCGCTCCACCGGACGGCGTCCTCGGGCAGTTCCCGTTCGGTGCGCACGGTGATGACGTGGAGCCGCTTGGGGATCCGCACCCGAACGGCGCTGAGCACGTGGCCGACCCGTTCGAGCCGTTCATCGTCGACGATGAGGACCGCCGGATGGCTGTCGTCGAGTGCGTATTCCATCTCGCTCGACGTCCACCAGGCGTTCATGCCGACGCAGGCGGCGCCGACGCTGATGCAGGCCCAGTAGCCGACGACCCATTCCGGGTAGTTGCGCATCGCAAGGGCGACGCGGTCGCCCGACCTCACGCCGTGCGCCGCCAGATGGGCAGCGAGCTTGCGGACCTGGGCGTGGATCTCGGCGTACGTGTAGTGCTCGTCCTCGAACACGATGTAGGGCTTGTCGGCGTGTGCGGCGGTGGCCTCCCACAGCACCCGCATCGTGGGTGGCGCCGAGTCGAAGACCCGCATAGGTGCACCGCGCACCTCGATGGTGCTCATCGCGAAGGGGGAACCGGGGGCTTCGAGGTCGGCGCGTGCGGCCTTGTAGTGGTCAATCACGGCGGTGATCATTGCCGATGTGGCGGTCGTCACGCCACGTGGGCAATGATCGAGGCGTGGATCGACTGCTGACCGGGCCTGATGGCGTGACACGCTGCTGGTGGTGCGGCAGCGATCCGCTCTACGTCGAGTACCACGACGGGGAGTGGGGACATCCCGTCACCGACGATGTGCGGTTGTTCGAGAAGTTCTGCCTGGAGGGCTTCCAGTCGGGCCTGTCCTGGCTGACGATCCTCCGCAAACGGGAGAACTTCCGCGCGGCGTTCGCCGGCTTCGATCCGGTGGTGGTGGCCGAGTTCGACGAGGCAGACGTGACCCGGCTGCTCGCCGACGCCGGCATCGTGCGCCACCGCGGCAAGATCGCGAGCACGATCAACAACGCTCGACGCGCCCTCGAACTGCTCGACGAACGCGGCTCGATCCTTGCCTACGTCTCGGACTATCGCCCTGCACGAGTCCACCGCCTCACTGTCGCAAGTGAGCTGTCGGCCACGAGCCCGGAGTCGATCGCCATGTCGAAGGACCTCAAGCGACGCGGGTGGAGCTTCGTCGGACCCACCACCATGTACGCCTTCATGCAGGCGATGGGTCTGGTCAACGATCACATCGAAGGCTGCGAACGCGAACCGTGAACCCTCGGCTGGGGTCGCCGATTCAGTTGGCGTGCAGTTGGGCGTTGAGTCCGTCCCACTTGGCCGTGCGGGGGAGCGCCTCCACGGCGCCGCTCTGGCTGTGGCGACGATAGAGGAGTCCGCCCTTGCCGCTGAGTCGCCGGGCCTTCACGACCTCGACGCCGTCGGGACCGTGTACCGCCACCAGCGTGCCGGCCGTGACGTACAACCCCGCCTCGACCACGCATTCGTCGCCGAGGCTGATGCCGATGCCGGCCTCGGCCCCCAGCAAGCAGCGCTCGCCGATGGTGACCTGCTCGGTGCCACCGCCGGAGAGCGTGCCGATGATGCTGGCGCCGCCGCCGATGTCACTGCCGTCGCCGACGATGACGCCCTGGGAGATTCGTCCCTCGACCATGGAGGTGCCGAGCGTGCCGGCGTTGAAGTTGACGAACCCTTCGTGCATGACCGTGGTGCCCGGGGCCAGGTGGGCGCCGAGGCGCACGCGGTCGGCGTCACCGATTCGTACACCGGACGGCACGACGTAGTCGGTCATCCGCGGGAACTTGTCGAGTCCGTGGACGGTGATCATGCCGCCGTCGCGGCGCACGCGCCAGCGGAGCTCCTCGAGTCCCTCCACCGGTGCGGGTCCGAGATTCGTCCACGCCACGTTGGCGAGCTGTCCGAAGATTCCATCGAGGTTCTGCGTCCGCGGCACCATGAGACGATGCGACAGCAGATGCAGCCGCAAGTAGGCGTCGCTCGCCCCTGTCGGCGCGGCGTCGGTGTCGATGGTGAGCTGCACCGCCTTGATGTGCACTCGTCGCACCTCGTCGTGGCGCTCGGCGGTCGTGTAGGCCTCGAGCGTCTCGGGCATCGGCTCCGCACCCAGGCCGACCTCGCGGTACCAGGTGTCGAGCACCGTGCCGTCGTCGGCGATGGTGGCGAGGCCACGTCCCCATGCAGTGGTCATCGGAGGTCTCCGTTCGTGTCGGTCGTCATCATCGTCACCACTTGTTGCGTGCCTCCTCGGCGAAGCCGCGTACGTCGGCGATGTGCACGGGAGTGCCGTCGTCGCCGACGATACGCCCGCTCCACGTGCCGAAGCACTGGTGAACTTCCATGCGCAGCACCTTGAGGTCGGTGACGTCGTACCGATCGAAGGTCGGGGTCAGCGTGACGTCGACCTGATCGGACCCCGTCGTGCGGACACGCCAGGGCTCCATGGGGTGGTCCCAGTCGTAGGTCCACTCGAGCTCTTCGCTGATCTTGGTCAGTCGCCCGTCGATGCAGAGCGCGTTCTCGGTGGCGCCCGTGCCGACCGTCCACTTGCCGCCGAACTGCAACCCGACGACGCGCCCGTCGGATCGACCAGAGGCAGCCGCCCAGTTCCATCGGTTGGAGTATGGCCAGATGCCGCGACCGAGGTCCTGGACGCCCCACGCGTCGTGCGATTCGTCGACGGTCCAGGTGCGGGCTCCCACGCGGACGTGACCGGTCGCGGGTCGCGAGTTCTGTTTGGACGTGAACTGGAACGTGCGGTCGCTCCAGGGGATGACGACGTTCAGCGATTCGTGGGCCGGCGGCTTGGCGACCGTGATGTCGACGGCGATGTCGACGGCGATGTCGACGGCGATGTCGCCGCCCTTTGACGTGCCGGTGGCGACGAGGTGCGTGTCCGAGCCCGTCTCCTCGATGCGGAGGGTGAACGCCGGGTCCGAGTGGGCGACGACGCCCGTGCACACCCGCTCGGGAAGACGGAAACCTCGTGCGAGCGGCCGCAGCACCCCGGCCGTCGCCTGAAGGTCCGAGCCGTGCTCCATCACCCACACGTTGGCCAGTCCGGCATAGTCGATGTCGGCGTAGACGAAGGACACGACGACCTCGTCGGTGATGACGCACCAGTAGTCCCACCGCTTCTTGCGACCCCAACGATGCCGGAGGTTCGCCCGCACCATGGGTGTCCGCGCCCATCCGCAAGCGGCGGGATTCAGCCGACCACGCGCATCACACAGGTCGACGGCGCTGGTGATCTCGTGTTCCGCGAGCACGGGCTCAGAACACCTCGGGACGCAACGTGGGGAAGAGGATGACTTCCTTGATGGAGTTCACGCCGGCGATGAGCATGGCCACCCGGTCCATACCGATGCCGAGCCCGCCCGTCGGAGGCAGCCCGTACTCCAGCGCCCGAAGGTAGTCCTCGTCGATCGCGGTGGCAGCCTCGTCGTCGCCGAGGTCCTTCGCCGTCTGTTCGTCCTCGAAGCGGAGCCGCTGCTCGACCGGATCGTTGAGCTCGGAGTATCCGTTGGCGATCTCACGCGCGCCGACGAACAGTTCGAATCGCTCCGTGAGGTATGGGTCGTTGCGATCCACGCGGGCGAGCGGAGAGATCTCGACCGGGTGGCCGGTGACGAAGGTCGGTGCGATCAGCGTGTGCTCGGCGGTGGCCTCGAACAGCTCCTCGATGATCTTGCCGGAGCCCCAGCGCGGGTGCAGCGCGACACCGTGCTCGACCGCCAGCGCGCGCAGGTCCTCGACGGGCTGCGACGGGTGGACCGCGACACCGATCGCCTCCTCGACGAGGTCGATCATCCGGGCCCGCCGCCACGGCTGCGCGAGGTCGATCTCCTCGGTGCTGCCGTCGGGCCGGAACACCGTGACGACGGAGGAACCGGTCGCGTCGATGGCTGCCTGGGTGATCAGCGTCTCGGTGATCTCGATGACGTCCTCGACATCGGCGAACGCCTGGTACAGCTCGATCATCGTGAACTCGGGGTTGTGGCGGGTGCTGATGCCCTCGTTGCGGAAGATGCGGCCGATCTCGAAGACCCGCTCCATCCCGCCGACGATGAGGCGCTTCAGGTGCAGCTCGAGGGCGATGCGCAGGTACAGCTGCATGTCGAGGGTGTTGTGATGGGTGATGAACGGGCGTGCGTGCGCCCCGCCCGCCTCGATGTGGAGGACCGGCGTCTCGACCTCGATGAAGTCACGCCCGTGCAGCGTGCGACGGAAGCTGGCGATGACGGCGTGGCGGATGCGGAAGTTGCGACGAGCGTCGTCGTTGACGATGAGGTCTGCGTAGCGCTGACGGAAGCGGGTGTCGGTGTCGGTGAGCCCGTGCCATTTGTCGGGCATCGGACGCACCGCCTTGGACAGCAACTCGAAACGCTGGACCTTGACGCTCAGTTCACCCTTGCGCGTAGTCATCACGGTGCCGTGGACGCCGACCCAGTCGCCCAGGTCGAGCTCCTTGAACGCGTCGAAGGGGTCATCGCCGACGACCGCCTTGGACACGAAGAGCTGCACCTCGTCGTCGCGGTCGCGCATGGTGGCGAACACGAGCTTGCCCGAATCGCGCGACAGCATGATCCGGCCGGCCACCGAGACGGCCTCGTCGGTCTCGGTCCCGGCCTCGAGTGCGCCGAACCGATCTCGCAGTTCGTGGAGGGTGGTCGTGCGGTCGAACCGGTACGGGTACGGGTTCGTTCCCTCTGCGCGCAGGTCGGTGAGCTTCTGGAGCCGCTTCGCCTTCTCCGCCGCGAGCCCACTGCCCGACAGGGCCTGGTCGTCGTCGGTCTCGCCGATGGTCTCGTTCGGGGCGTCGCTGCTCACAGTCCCTTGACGGTAGTGGTTTCTGCAGGGCTTTCCCCGATCGATTCGACCCGTTGGTAGCCTTGCGCTCCGAGCGGGCCCGACCTTTCAAGGAGTCAATGGATGTCGCGACACCGGGGAACCGCTGCAGCTGCGCTGGTCGTGCTCGCCGTGTTCACGTCCGGACTGGTCGCGGATGCGGCCGTCCCCGTGGCAACCATCACCGAGTCGGCCACTGCGACGGCGACCGCAGTGCCGGTGGAGCAGGCGTTCGACGCCGTGACGGTGTACCAGTCCGGCGCGCTGACGGCACCCATCCGCGACTCGGCACTCGCCGTCGCCGGCGGCCTCGGTGTGCCGGCAGCGGTGGGTCGCGGGTTCTCGGCACTGATGACCGGCATCCGTCGCGGCGGCACGTTCATCCAGAAGTCATCCGGCGCCGGGTGGGCCTTCCCGATGGCGGTGACGGCGCTGCCGCTGCAGGCGATCGGCGGTGTCATGGGTCGTGATGCCGCGAGCCCCGTCGCCACAGGCATGATCATCATGGGTCAGACCACCGCATCGCTGCGGGGAGCGCAGCAGGGCGATGTCGTCGACTTCGTCGGCCCGTACGGCACCACGGTGTCGTTCATGATCGGTCGGATCGGCAGCGACGCCGAGGTCGGTGGCACCGAGATCGTGATGACCGACCAGATGGCCGACCTGCTCGGCGCGACGGTGGAGACCCGCGTGCTGATCTACGGCCAGTTCGATCGCACGGCGATGGCCAACGCCTTGATCGCCCACGGCCTCTATGCGAACACCAAGGTGCGGGTGCGCACCACCTGGGATCCGGCCGATCCCGACGACACGATGGGTCTCGCCAAGACCAAGTCGCTCTTGGGTGAGTTCGACTTCTACTACGCCGGCCTGTCGGCGAGTGGATGGACGTCGATGAACCCGACGTGGCGCAACACGTACCTGCCGCTGGTGCGCGAGACGTATCCGCTCGGCCTGAAGGCGATGTGCAACAAGACGATCAAGGCCGACCTCACAGCCGCCCTCAACGAGGTCGCCAACACGTATCCGTCCTTGATCGGTGCTTACACCGGTCTCGACATCGCCAACGCCAACGCCTTCGGCGGCTGCGCTACGGGGTCCGTCCGATTCACGCGGAACGGGTCCAACCTCGGCTCGGTCTCGCGTCACTCGTGGGGTCAACCGCTCGACGTCAGCACGGTTGCGAACTGTCAGGGGTGCGTGCCCAAGATGGATTGCCGCGTCGTACGGATCTTCCGCAAGCACGGCTTCGCCTGGGGCGGCAACTTCCTCCTGCCCGACGGCATGCACTTCGAGTGGGTCGGCGGTTCCCGCAACCTGCTGCAGTACCCCTCTCGGTACTGCCCCAACACGCCCACCGGCAATCCGCAGGGGATCGGCACGTCACCACCACCGGCGGGCCGCGACACACTGTTCGCCAACGACGGGGTCACCGATGAGTGACGACCGTCGGATGATGGAGCCCGTCCGCCTGTGGGTGGCCGACCAGATCCGCACCCGTGTCGTCGGCGACCAACCCGAGGACAAGGCACTCGCCATCATGCAGGCGCCCGGCCCGCGCTGGTTCGCCGAGGATCGCATCATCCGGCGCATCCACGCCGATGCGTCGATGTTCGTCGGTGGGATGAGGGCTCTGCTGCTGCAGTCGCTGCATCCCTTGGCGATGGCGGGCGTGGCACAGCACTCCGATTTCCGCGCCGACCCGTGGGGTCGACTGCAACGCACGGCCGACTTCCTCGCGGCTACGTCGTTCGGGCCGGCCGACGTTGCCGAGGCAGCAGTGGCGCGAGTGCGCGCCGTGCACACGACGGTCCGCGGCCGTGCCGCCGACGGTCGGCCGTACTCGGCCAACGACCCCCACCTCCTTCGGTGGGTCCACGTCTGCGAAGTGGACAGCTTCCTCGCGTCGTACCGTCGTTACGGATCCTCCGACCTCACGGCCGCCGAGGCTGACGAATACGTCGCCGACATGGCCGTCGTCGCCGAGCGGTTGGGCGTGAACCACCCGCCCACCTCCGTCGCCGATATCCGGGCCGAGCTCAGAGACTTCCGCGACGAGTTGCACGGCACCCGCGAGGCACGCGAAGCGGCGCGGTTCTTGTTGCTCGATCCGCCGTTGCCGCTGCCGGCACGCGCGCCGTACGCCATCCTCGGTGCGGCTGCCGTCGCCCTGCTCCCCGGCTGGAGCCGGTGGCCGCTGCGTCTGCCGTACCTGCCCCTCAGCGAGACCGTTGTCGTTCGGCCCGCGGGGGCGGCGCTCACCCAGTTGATCCGCTGGTCGCTGGCTCCGGCCGCCTGACGGCCGGATAACCTCCAGCATCGTGTCGACTCGCTTCGTGATCATCGGCGGTGGGCCTGCGGGCAACACCGCGGCAACCCACGCCGCCCGCCTCGGTGCCGAGGTCACGCTCATCGAACGTGATGTCATCGGCGGCGCGGCCCACCTGTGGGACTGCATCCCGTCCAAGACCATGATCGCCACCGGTGGAGCGATGAGCTTCACCCGTCGCATCCAGGGGATGGGCCTCGAGCAACAGGAGGCCGAGGTCGACATCGAGGCGCTGACCGAGCGGATCGACAGCATCAAGGGTCATCTGCAGGCCAACACCACTCGGCTGCTCGAGAGCCAGGGCGTGCAACTGGTGCACGGCACGGCCCGGATGGTGAGCCCGCACGAGGTCGAGCTCACGTCCGCCGCGGGAGTTCGGGTCATCCCCGCCGATGCCGTACTGATCGCGACCGGGTCGAGTCCGCGCATTCCCGAGTGGTGTCTGCCCGACGGAGAACGGATCCTCACCACGAGAGAGTGCTATCCGCCGCGGATCTTCCCGCGCAGCATGACCGTCATCGGCTCCGGTGTCACCGGTGTGGAGTTCGTGCACATGTTCTCCAGCTTCGGCGCCGAGGTCACCCTCGTGGTCAGCCGCCAGCAGGTCCTGCCGCAGAAGGATCCCGAGGTCGCAGCCGTGCTCGAGGACGACTTCCTCCGCCGCGGCGTTCGGCTGCTGAAGGGTGCACGGGCCACGGCCATCGAGCGTGAGGGTGACGATGTCGTCGTTCGATGCGACGACGGGCGTGTCGTGCGCAGCTCGCATGCGGTGCTCGCGATCGGGTCCGTGCCGAACACCGACGGCCTGGGCCTCGCCGATGCGGGCGTGGAGATGGACCGCGGCGGTTTCATCACCATCAACCGCCACTGCCAGAGCAGCCAGCCGCACATCTACGCCGCAGGTGACGTGTCCGGCAAGCTGCCGCTCTCGAGCGTCGCCAGCATGCAGGGACGCAAGGTGGCCGAGCACGTGATGGGCCTCTCCAAGGTCGCCCACCGCCACCTCGACTACGACAAGGCGGCGAGTGCGATCTTCACCGAGCCCGAGATCGCCGACGTCGGTCTCGCGGAAGCCGACGCGTTCGCGGTCGGCCGCAAGATCCGGGTCACCAAGGTGCCCTTCTCCGCCACGCCGAAGGCGCTCATCAACAACGACTCGCGCGGGTTCGTGAAGATCATCAGCGACCCCGCCACCGGCGTGGTGCTCGGCGGCTCGATCGTCGGTCGCCACGCGGCCGAACTGATCAGCGTCATCGCGCTGGCCGTCACTGCGAACCTCAAGGTCACCGACATCGTCGAGAGCCTGCTGGTACATCCGGCCCTCGCAGAAGCGTTGGCCGAAGCAGCCGAGTGATGGAGTCAGAGGAGCGAAGCGGGCCGGTGGTGCCCGCCGGAGTCATCCTCGCGCCCCTCTGGCGACGCGTCGTCGGGTTCGTGATCGACCAGTTCGTCGGCGGCCTCGGGCCGTTCGCTGTCTTCCTCGCGCTGGGCTACACGCCGAAGGAGATGATCGAGGGCACACCAGGGTTCTGGTTCAACATCGCGTTCGTGTCCGTCGGGTTGCTGCACGAGACCATCGGTGTATGGCGATTCGGGAAGACCGTCGGCAAGTGGATCTCGCGCACGAGAGTGGTGCATTCGGTGGATGGTGGGGCCGTCGCGCTGAGTTCAGCCCTCATCCGATCCCTGGTTCCGGCAGCGTTCGGCGTGATCCCCGGTGTCGGGCTGTTCCTCGGGATGGGTGTGTACATGTGGGCCTTCATCGATCCCCGTCGACAGGGCGTGCACGACAAGGCCGCCGCCACCCTGGTCGCGATCAGTTGATCCTCACCGATACCCGGCCGGGTTCCTCCCCGCCTTCCTCGTCCATTCCCGGCCGGCTCCACCCTGTTTCCCACCCCGTTTCCTCCTTCATGTCATCGTCAGAGGCAGAAAATCTGCCTCCAGCCATGACATGAAGGCTCGGACGGGGCCGGGTGGGCCAGGTGTTCGGGTCGGGTCGGGCGAGACGGGCGGGCGAGCGAGACGGGTGTCGTCAGGCGACGACGACGACGACGTCACCGGCGCCGACGGTGTCGCCCGCGGTGACCTTGATCTCCTTCACGGTGCCGGCCTTCTCGGTGGTGATCTGGTTCTCCATCTTCATGGCTTCCAGCACCACGACGGCCTGACCGATCTCGACCGCCTGGCCGACCTCGACGAGCACCTTGACGATGGTGCCCTGCATCGGCACCTCGACGTTGCCGCTGCCGACGGCACCCGCCCCCGCACCGCTGCCGCCCGCCGAACGGGCCGGCTTCTTGGCGGCCTTTGCCGGGCCGGCGGCCATCATCGGCATGTCCGGTACCCACATCTTCACGGCGAATCGCTTGCCGTTGATCTCGACGGTGGTGTTGCGCTGCACGAGCGGTGCGGCATCGTCGTCGGCCGGTGCAACGGGCTTGGGTGCCTCGATGCCGGACAGGTCGAGTGTCTCCTCGACCCACTTGGTGGAGTGCTCCATCGCCTGGAAGTCGGGATGACGCAGGATCGCCAGGTCGGCGGGAATCGTGGTGGCGACGCCGTCGACCACCATCTCCTCGAGCGCACGGATCGTGCGGGCGATCGCAGTGGGGCGATCCTTGCCCCACACGATGAGCTTGCCGACGAGGTTGTCGTAGTACTGGCTGACGGTGTCGCCGGACTCATAGCCGGCGTCGAAACGGATGCCGAAGCCGTCGGGCGCGACGAGCTTGCTGATGGTGCCGGGGGAGGGCAGGAACTTGCCGCCCGCAGGGTTCTCCGCGTTGATGCGGATCTCGATCGCGTGGCCGCGTCGCTGCGCGGCGACCTGGGCCTGGGTCATCGGCAACGGCTCGCCGCTGGCAACTCGAATCTGCCACTCGACGAGGTCGATCCCGGTGATGACCTCGGTGACAGGGTGCTCGACCTGGAGCCGAGTGTTCATCTCGAGGAAGAAGAACTCGCCGTCCTGGTAGATGAACTCGACGGTGCCGGCGTTGAAGTAGCCCACCGCCTTCGCGGCCTTGATCGCCGCCTCGCCCATCGCCTCTTCGATGCCGGGGCCGAGATGCGTGGCCGGGGCCTCCTCGATGAGCTTCTGGTGGCGCCGTTGTGCCGAGCAGTCGCGCGTGCTGACCCAGACGACGTCGCCATGCTGGTCGCCCACGATCTGCACCTCGACGTGGCGCGGCCAGGTCAGGTAGCGCTCGATGTAGATCTCGTCGCGACCGAAGAACGCCTTGGACTCGCGCTGGGCGCTCTCCATCGCCTCCTGCACCTCGTCGGCCGAGCGGACCACCTTCATGCCTCGCCCGCCGCCACCGAAGGCAGCCTTGATGGCCAGCGGATAGCCGAACTCGGCGCCGAAGGCGCTGATCTCGTCGGCGGATGTGACGAACTCGGTGGTCCCGGGCACGATCGGCGCGCCGCCGCGCAGCGCCGCCTTCCGAGAGCTGACCTTGTCGCCCATCTCGTCGATGGCCTCCGGAGGCGGGCCGATGAAGGCAACACCCTTGGCCATGATGGCGCGAGCGAAATCGGCGTTCTCGGAGAAGAAGCCGTATCCCGGGTGGACGCCGTCCGCACCGCTCTGCTCGATGGCGTGCAGGATGGCCTCGGTGTTGAGGTAGCTCTCGGCCGCGGTGGTGCCGCCGAGCCCGTACGCCTCGTCCGCAAGCCGGACATGGAGCGCGTCGCGGTCCAGTTCGCTGTAGACCGCAACGGTCGTGATGCCAAGCTCGCGGGCTGCTCGGATGACTCGGACGGCGATCTCGCCGCGGTTGGCAATCAGGATCTTTTTCAGCACAGGTGGCAATCTTGTCCGAATGGACCCCCTCGGTGCCACCCCACATGACGAAAGCCTTCGCGAGTGGCCGGCCGCGTGGCACGTGCGGGTCGTCGCCGAGACCGGCAGCACCAACGCAGATCTGCTCGCGGCCGCATCGGCGGGCGCCCCGGACCGGACGGTGCTCGCCGCCCGGCACCAGACCGCGGGACGGGGTCGGCTCGATCGCCGTTGGGAGGCTCCACCGGGTGCGAACCTGCTCGTCTCACTGCTGTTCACCGAGGTTCCCGACGTTCCTCACGTGCTGACGCAACGCGTCGGACTGGCGGCAGCGGTCGCCGCGGAGCGGGTCGCCGGAGCCGACGCGCGGCTGAAGTGGCCCAACGACCTGTTGGTCGGGGGTCGCAAGTTGGCGGGCGTGCTGGCGCAGGCGTCGTTCGACGCGACGCATCGCGCCGTGGTGGTGGGGATCGGCCTCAACGTTCGGTGGGCGCCGGAGGGCGCGGCGCGACTGGGTGAGGACGTGGACCCGCTCGACGTGCTCGATGCGATGCTGCGGGCGTACGACGAGTTGCCCATCGACGCCTTCGACATGTACCGCCGGCGGCTGGCGACACTGGGTTCGGTGGTGAGGGTCGAACTCGCCGGCGAGGTCGTCGAGGGACGCGCGCTCGACGTGGAACGCGATGGGCGACTGGTCGTGCTCGACGACTGCGGGATCACCCATCGGTTCGACACCGGTGATGTTGTTCACCTCCGGTGACCGACAGCTCGACCAGCTGGTGAGGTGACGGCGCTGTCGCAGGTCAGGCCACTACCCTCGTGGGCCGTGCTGGCCATCGATACCACGCCGTTGCCGAAACGGCGGCGGCTTCCCACTCTCCTGATGGTGGCGCTCCTCACCACGGTGATCGGGGCGGCCGGCATCCTCATCGCCGCACGCCGAACCGTCGATGGCGTCGAGCGTGTGCCCGGGGTGGCCGGGCCGTTGAGTCCGTCGAGCAGCAGCATCGACAACTACCTGTTGGTCGGGAGCGACAGCAGAGCGCTGGGCGACCCGAACACGGGCGAGACAGGAAACGTCACCGGAAATCGCAGCGACACGATCATGGTGCTGCGCTACGACAAGAACACGGGAGGGGCGGCGCTGCTGTCGATTCCCCGTGACCTGTACGTGACGGTGCCGGGCCACGATGGCAAGCGCCGGATCAACGCGGCGTTCAACGATGGTCCCGATGTGTTGGTCCGCACGGTGCAACAGGAGCTCGGGATCCCCGTGCATCACTACGTGGAGATCGACTTCTCGGGGTTCAAGAGCCTCGTCGACGCGCTCGGCGGTGTCGAGATCTGCTTCGTCTACCCGACCCGCGACACCAACACCGGTCTCGACATCCCGATACCCGGTTGCTTCGTCCTCGACGGGACGTCCGCACTCGCCTACGCGCGAAGCCGCCACTACGAGGAGTTCCGTGACGGGGCCTGGCACGAGGACCCCACCAGCGACCTCGGGCGTTCGAAGCGTCAGCGCGACTTCGTCAACCGAAGCCTGCAGACGACGCTGGCGCAGTTGAAGACCGACCCGTACCGCGCAGGCGAGTTGATCTCGGCCATCGGAAAGTCGATTCGCATCGACGAGCATCTCGACCCGATCGAGGCCGGTTCGTCACTGCGCAGCGCGGTCGATGCGGGGCTGCTCACCTACTCGCTGCCCGTCGTCGGCAAGACGATCGACGGGAACGCAGTCCTCCTGCTCGGCGATGGGGCCGATGCCGTCCTCAACTACTTCCGAGGGACCGGCCCCGCGCCGGCACCGTCCACCTGATCCTTCCCGCCATACTGGAACCGATATGCCGAACGTACGAGAGAGCTCCACCATCGCAGGGGTCCACATCGTGGAGCCCACCATCCACGGCGACCAGCGCGGTCTGTTCATCGAGACCTACCGTCGCGAATGGTTTCCCAACGGACGGGAGATGGTGCAGGGCAACCGAGCCAACCGCCAGAAGGGCGCGGTCGTCGGGCTCCACTACCACCTGCACCAGAGTGACTACTGGTACGTGCCGTTCGGGCACGCGCGGGTGGTGCTCCACGATCTTCGCGAGGGCGGCCCCACCGATGGTGCGACACAGATGCTCGACCTCACTGGCGAGAATCACATGGGCGTGTTCATCCCGCCGGGCGTGGCGCACGGCTTCGCCGCGGTCACCGACATGGTCATCACCTACCTCGTCGACAACTACTACAACCCTGCCGACGAACTCGGTGTCGCGTGGGACGATCCCGCCATCGCCGGCGACTGGGGTGTCGACGAGCCGATCCTGTCGGCCCGCGACACGCAGAACCCGTCTCGCGCCGACCTGCCCGCAGGTCGGCGCCCGTACTGGCCGATGAGGACCTGATCATGAAGCTGTTCGTCACCGGCGCCGCCGGATTCATCGGGAGCAACTACGTCCGTTGGGTGCTCGAGAACAGCGACGACGAGATCACCATCCTCGATGCGCTGACGTACGCGGGCAACATGGCCACCATCCAGGACCTGGTCGACGACCGTCGATGCCACTTCGTGCACGGCGACATCTGCGATCAGGACCTCGTCCTGTCGTCGATGGACGGTCATGACGCCGTCGTGCACTTCGCCGCCGAGACGCATGTGGATCGTTCCATCAAGGACGGGTACTCGTTCGTCCGCACCAACTGCTTCGGCACCAACGTGCTGTGCGACGTGGCCTTGCGCGTGGGCGTGCAGAAGTTCGTCCACATCAGTACCGACGAGGTGTACGGCTCCATCGAAGAGGGGTCGTTCTCCGAGGCGGATCCGCTGACGCCACGATCGCCCTATTCGGCGGCGAAGGCGGGCAGCGACCTCATCGCGCTGAGCTACTTCACCACGCACGGACTCCCGGTCATGGTCACTCGATGCAGCAACAACTTCGGGCCGTACCAGTTCCCCGAGAAGGTGATCCCGTTGTTCACCACCAATCTCCTCGACGGTCACCAGGTGCCGTTGTACGGCGACGGGGGGAACGTGCGCGACTGGATCCACGTCCACGACCACAACACCGCTGCCCACCTGGTCCTCCAGAAGGGCACTGCCGGCGAGATCTACAACATCGGGGCGGGCAACGAGATCACGAACCGCGATCTCACCTATCGACTGCTCGAACTCACTGGTCGCGACGAGTCGTTCATCCGTCCCGTCGACGACCGCAAGGGTCACGACCGTCGCTACTCCATCACTCACGACAAGGTGTCGGCGATGGGTTGGCGCACGGAACACACGCTCGATGACGGCCTCGCTGCCACGGTCGAGTGGTACCGGGCCAACCGCGACTGGTGGGAGCCGCTGAAGGCCAAGGCCTCCTTCTGATGCGGGTGCTCGTCACCGGCGCCGCTGGTCAACTCGGCACCGATGTGGTGGCCACGTGCAACGCCAACGGCGACGATGTGTTCGCGTTCGATCGGGCCGGACTCGACATCAGCGATCGGTCCGCGGTGCTCGGCGCCGTCACCTCGCTGCGTCCGCAGGTGGTCATCAACTGCGGGGCGTGGACGGCGGTCGATGCCTGCGAGGGAGACCCCGAACTCGCGCTCGCCCTCAACGGCACCGCGGTGCGTTGGTTGGCCGAGGCCTGTGATCGGTCGGACGCGCACCTCGTGCAGCTGAGCACCGACTACGTCTTCGACGGCGAGATGGATCGTCCGTACCACGAGTGGGACGAGGTGGCTCCGCAGAGCGTCTACGGGCTCACGAAGCTGATCGGCGAGCGTGAGGCGCTGGTGCTGGGTGCTCGAGCGACCGTCGTGCGCACCTCGTGGGTGTGCGGCGTGCATGGTGCCAACATGGTCAAGACGATCATGCGCCTTGCCGGTCAGCGCTCCGAGCTCGCCTTCGTCGACGACCAGATCGGGCATCCGACGTTCACCCAGGATCTCGCCGAGTTGTTGCGCCGGGTCGCGATCGATCGGCTGTCGGGAGTCGTCCACGCCACCAACCAGGGCGCCGTGTCGTGGTTCGAGTTCGCTCGCGAGGTCGTCGAACTGATGGGGCGCGACCCGGCGATGGTCCGCCCGATCGCAACCGTCGATCTCCAACCGGCGCGCCCTGCGCCACGTCCGGCGAACAGCGTCCTCGACAACGCCGTGCTCCGCCAAGCCGGCTACCCGATGCTGCGCGACCACCGCGACGCGCTGGCCGACACCGTCAGCTTCCTCCTGGCCACCTGACCGCCCGCCCCTGGTCGGCCCCTGGCCTGTCCGTTTTGGCGCCCAAGGGCGCGAAACAGCGTCGAGTTCGGCTCACCTTCCACCCATGGGCGCGAAAGCGGGCGATTCTGGCACCCTCTCGCGCCCATGGGTGGTGGGGGCCGGGTGGTGGGGGCCCATGGGTGGTGGGTTCGATGAGGGGGTGGGTTCGAAGGACGGGGCGGGTTCGGCGGGCTGGGTGGGTCGTGTAGATTCTTTGGGTCCGAAGTATCTGATCGAGGTTCGCGAAGGGGCGCAGCAATGGGTGAGATCGTTGGCGCAGCGTTGGTGGCTCATGTGCCGCCGTTGGTTCTGCCCGAGGCCACGCGTCTCGAACTGAACAACGGCAAGGACTTCACGATCGTCGAGGGACTCCACCGGATGCGTCGTGAGTACATCGACGCGGTCAACGCCGACACGATCCTCGTGCTCGACTCGCACTGGTTCACGACGTTCGAATGGGTGGTCAGCGCGCACCATCGTCGAGCGGGCAAGTTCACCAGCGAGGAACTGCCGCGCGGCAACCCGCAGATGCCGTACGACATTCCTGGCGACCCCGATCTCGCACGGCTCATCGCCGCCGTCGCCGACGAGCGCAGCGACACCTGGGTGCACGCCAGCGACGACCCGTACCTGCCGATCAAGTACGCCACCGTGTACCTCACCCCGTTCCTGCAGGGTCCGGAGAACTGGGTCTCGGCGAGCATCTGCCAGACGGCGGAGTTCGACGACTACATGATCTTCGGCGAAGTCATCGCCGAGGCGATCCGTCGCTCCGATCGGCGAGTGGTGATCGTCGCCAGCGGAGCCCTGTCACACAAGTTCTGGCCACTGCGCGAGCTCCGCCAGCACGAAGGGGCCGACATCGCCCACATCCGCACCGCCGGTCACCGGACGGCCGACGAGAGGGTGATCGCCCTCCTCGAGGCCGGCGATCACGCGACCGTGCTCGCCGAGTATCCCGAGTTCCGCACGTTCTCGCCCGAAGGCCGCTTCGCCCACTACGTGATCATGGCGGCGGCGATGGGCGGCGCAGCCTGGAAGTCGTGCGGGGTCGCGTTGAGCGACTATGAAAACGCTGCAGGGACGGGACTGATCCACATGTGGTTCCCCGTGTCCCGCGACTGAGCCCAACCATCAAGGAGCAACCACCATGCGTCTCGCCAACTACGAGGGCCGTGCGACGATCGTGATCGAGGGGCACGCCGTCGACGTCGAGCGGGCCAGCGACGGCGCGTTCGGCAGCGACCCCATGCTGCTCTGCGACCTCGCCAACCATGCCGCTCTCCGCGACCTGGCGGCGTCTGCGACAGCGTCGGACTGGCCGGCGCTCGACGAGTCGAAGCTGGGCGCTCCGGTGCCCCGTCCTCCCAAGGGCTTCGGTGTCGCGCTCAACTACAAGCAGCACGCGATCGAGAGCGGTCGCGATCTGCCCAGCGAACCTCACCTGTTCGGCAAGACCGACAACTGCGTGTGCGGGCCGTTCGACGAGATCGTCGTGCCGGCTGGGCTCACCGAGGTGGACTACGAAGCCGAACTGGTCGTGGTCTTCGGTCGGACGTGCAAGAACGCGACCAGAGAGGACGCCTGGAGCTACCTGTCGGGTGTCACTTGTGGGCAGGACATCTCCGACCGCGCCGAACAGTTCCGCCCGCCGGTGAAGCAGTTCACGATCGCCAAGACCTACGACACGTTCGGTCCGATCGGTCCCTACCTGGTCACCGCCGACGAGCTCGCCGACCCGGACGCACTCGAGCTCGAGGGCCGGGTGAGCGGTGAGGTCATGCAGCACACGAACACCAGTGACCTGATCTTCGACGTCCCGGCGCTGATCGTCTGGCTCAGCCGCTACATCACGTTCAACGCCGGCGACCTGATCTGGACGGGTACCCCGGGTGGTGTCGGTGAGGCCCGGGGCAGATTCCTGCACGACGGCGACATCGTCGAGACCGAGATCGAGGGCATCGGCACGATGCGCAACCCGGTGGTCGAACGATGAAGGTCGTGCCCGAGGGCGACAAGTCGGTCAGCTACGGAGGTCGTTTCACGGGCACGGTCGAGCTGGAGATGCTGCACGCCACGCCCACCGACGAAGAGCCCGACACGGCGCTGGTGCACTTCAAGAACGGCGCGGTGTCGTTCTGGCACCTGCACCCCGGCGGGCAGCAACTGTTCGTCGTGAGAGGCGAGGCCCGTGTCGGCACCGATGCCGACGGCGAGGTGCGGCTCGCCGAGGGCACCCTCGTGGTGTGTCCTCCGAACGAGCGCCACTGGCACGGGGCCATGCCGGGGAACGACACCACGCTGCTGGCGGTCACGTGGGGGACCACCCAATGGGAGACCGAGTCGCCCGAATGAGCCCTCGTCACCAGATCGCGATCGTCGGTCTCGGCCCCACCGGCGCGACGCTCGCCAACCTGTGCGGCCAACTCGGTCTTCACACGGTGGTGTACGAGCAGAGCGCAGCGCCGTATTCGCAGCCACGCGCCTGCCACCTCGACGCGGAGATCGCGCGTGTCTTTCAGCACCTCGGGTTCGAGGCGGAGCTGCATCGGCTGCTGACCCGCTCGCAGGGCATGGACTACGTCGATGCGGACGGGCAGCGCCTGTTCTCGTTCGAGAGCTTCGAGCGCGAGCCGCTGCTCGGATGGCACGAGGACTACGTGTTCGTCCAGCCGGAACTGGAAGCGATGCTGCGCGCCGGACTCGACCGCTTCGCGCATGTGGAGGTTCATCTCGGCCACGAGGCGCCGCCGCTCGATGCGCTCCTCGCCGACGCGGAGTACGTCGTCGCCTGCGACGGCGCGGCCAGCCCGACCAGGGATGGGCTCGGCATCCGGATGGTCGACCTGCACTACCACGAGCCGTGGCTGGTGGTGGATGCGATCCTCGACGACGTGGCGCAGCCCCCGCTGCCGGCGGTGATCCAACAGGTCTGTGACCCGGCGAGGCTGTGCACCTTCGTGCCGTCCCATGGCGCATACCGGCGGTGGGAGTTCTTGCTCCACGGCGACGAGCACCCCGACCCCTGGGATCTCCTGGCACGTTGGGGCGTCACCGCGTCGAATGCGACGCTGGTGCGCGCCGCTCGCTACCGCTTCCACGCGATGGTGGCCGAGCAGTGGCGTGGCGGACCCGAAGGGCGCGTCTTCCTCGCCGGTGATGCCGCCCACATGATGCCGCCGTTCATGGGGCAGGGGATGTGCAGTGGGATCCGCGACGCAGTGAACCTGGCCTGGAAGTTCCATGAGGTCTTCGACATCGGTCGTGGCTCCGAGTTGCTCGACACGTACGAAGCCGAGCGCCGTCCGCACGCCGAGGTCGTCGTGCAGATGTCCATCGAGGCCGGTCGAACGCTGGCGCGCCTCGCCGCCGATCCGTCGGACGTGCCCGTGCCCGACGCCCCCGACCCGACGCGCTGGTCGCGGCTGCCGGGACTCGATCTCGGTGGGCCCTTTCCGGTGGGCCACCTCCTGCCGCAGCCCGACCGGCTCGACGACCGCCTCCCAACCGACTGGGTCTGGGTCACCGCCGACACCTGGTTCGACGCGCCGGACCATCGCATGACCGTGGTGGAACCGGCGGCGACCTACGGCCACCGAGCGGTGCTCGTGCGTCCGGACCGCTACATCGCCGCCGTCATCGACTGATCTCTCGGCACGGGGCGATCGGCTGTGGCGGAGGAGGGCCGATGTAGCGCGCGCTGGGGCGGATGATCTTGTTGTCGGCGGCCTGTTCGAGCACGTTGGCGCACCATCCGATCACTCGACTGGAGGCGAAGGTGGGGGTGAACATCTCGGCCGGGATGCCACACAGCTGCATCACGACACCTGCGTAGAACTCCACGTTCGTTCGGATCTCACGACCGGGCTTCAACCGATCGAGGAGGGCGATCACCCCTGCCTCGGTGGCCTCGGCGAACGCAACCAGCGAACGATCGTCGTCATCGACGGCGAGTCGTCGCGCCACGCCGCGCAGCATCACCGAGCGTGGGTCGTCGGTTCGGTAGACGGCGTGTCCGAACCCCATGATCTTGTCGCCGCGTTCGATCATCGGGGTGACGACCTCGTCGATGCGGTCCGGCGTGCCGATGGCCTCGAGGAGGGCCAGGGCCCTGCTCGGCGCGCCGCCGTGCAACGGTCCGCTCAACGCGCCGATCCCGGCGACGATGCACGCACCCAGATCGGCTCCCGTCGAGGCCACCACTCGTGACGTGAACGTCGATGCGTTGAAGCCGTGATCGATCGTGGAGACGAGGTAGTGCTCGACCGCCCTGGCCCGCTCCGCCGTCGGCTCCTCCCCGGTCATCATGAAGAGCCAGTTCGCGGCATAGCCGAGGTCCGGCTGGGGCGCCACAGGCGCCAGCCCGCGTCGGAGTCGGTGCAGTGCGCAGAGCAGGGTGGGTGTGACGGCACACAGGAACAGTGCGTCGCCGCGCCGTTCCGCCTCGCCGATGTCGATGAGCGGCCTGCATCCGCGTTCGGCGGCAGCGAGGGAGAGGGCGGTCCGCAGTCCATCGAGAGGTTCGCTCACCGCGGCGATCGCCGGCAGGACCGAAGCGACCGACGCGGGAATCTCGCGGAGCGGAGCGACCTCCTCGATGAATGCGGCGCGATCTGCGGAGGTGGCGGGCAGGACGCCGTCGATCATCAGGGCCCACACATCCTCGAACGGACGCCGTTCGGCGAGCTCGACGGCCGAGTACTGGCGGTAGTGGTAGAAGCCCTGGCTCCCTCGCACGTCGCCGACCTCGGTGTCGGCGACGACCACGCCCTTGAGGCCACGGGGGACGTCGGCGGGACCGATCGATGCAACCCGCATCAGGTCGCGCAGCGAGACCACGCCCACCGGGTGATCGTGGTCGGTCACCGGCATGTGGCGGTAGCCACGCTCGCGCATCGTGGACAGCGCAGTCTCGAGGGACGTAGCGACGTCGATGGTGTCGACCGGCGCCGACATCACATCGCCCACCGTGCGGTCGACTGCAGGGTCGACGGTAGGGTCGGCGGTCGCGCGGAGCACGTCTCGCTCGGTGACGATCCCCAGCGCACGACTGCCTTCCATCACGAGGACCGAGCCGACGCGCCGGTCGTGCATGCGGCGCACCGCGACGCCGAGCGGCTCGTCCACCAGTGCGGTGATGGGCGGGGAGGTCATCAGGGTGGCGATTGCGGTCATGTGGACAGCGTGGCCCCGGTGGCGCAGATGATCAACGTTGATTATGGTCAACACATGTCCACGCTCAGCTCCGCTCAAGCTGCCCATCGCCTCGGGGTGAAGCCGGCGACGCTGTACGCCTACGTCAGCCGTGGCGTGCTCCACAGCTCCCGGGATCCGCAGACGCGCCAGAGCAGGTTCGATGCTCGCGAGGTGGAGCAACTGGCGACACGCGGGCGCCCACGCCAGGCGAGTCGATCCAGATCGCTCGATCTACAGATCGACACACGCATCACCGAGATCCGCGATCACACGATCCGGTATCGAGGAATCGATCAGGCCGACCTTGCGCGATCAGCGACGTTCGAATCGGTCGCCGAGCTGATCTGGACCGGCAGCCTGCCGTCGGTGCCACCCACCTGGCGCGGCACCGTCGTCGATCTCGCTGCATTCGGTGGCGAGCCGGACGACCTGCGGATGAGCGACCGAATTCGCCTGGTCGTCGCCGCCGCTGCGGTCGGTGCGACGCACCGGCGGGACCCGGAGTCGGTGGCCGAGGCGGGCAGCGCGCTCGTGGCGACGCTGGTGGACTCACTCCCGGTGGCCGGTGACGGCCGCTGCCCTCGCCTGATGCGTCCCGATAGATCTGCCGTGCGCTCCAGCATCGCCGGTCGGCTCTGGGCCCGTCTGTCGCCCAGACGGGCGACACCCGAACTGTTGGCGGTGCTGAACGCGGCCCTCGTCGTGCTGGCGGATCACGAGATGGCCGCATCGACGCTCGCCGCGCGCGTCGCGGCGAGCACCCGCGCCGGCGTCCACGATGTGGTGACCGCTGGACTCGGCACGCTCAACGGGCCGCTACACGGCGGGGAGAGCGCCCGCGTCCGTCGAGTTCTGCAGCAGGCAGGCGAGGGCTCGGTCGGTGGCGCGATCTCGGCCGCGCTCGACCACTTCGGACGGCTTCCGGGATTCGGCCAGGTGCTGTACCCACGAGGTGACCCACGGGCGAGCCTGCTGCTCGGGATGCTGCGGGGCGCCGCGACCGGTCCCGCGTTGGATCTCGTCGAGCGGTTGGTGGCTGAGGCGGCTCGCCGGAAGCTGCCGCCGCCCAACGTCGACCTCGCGCTCGGCGCTTTGGGTTCGGTCGCGCAGATGCCGGCCGACGCGGGGACCGCCATCTTCGCCACGGCCCGGATCGTCGGCTGGCTCGCCCACGCGCTGGAGGAGTACGACGAGCCCGCCCTGCGCTTCCGCCCCCGAGCCGTCTACGTCGGCGACTGACGGGTCGGCTTCTGGACAGGATCGTGCCCACCGGCGCTTCTGGTCCGGATCGTTCCCGGAAACCGGGAACGATCCGGACGAGAAGCCGAAGGGGTCAGCGGGGGACGAGATGGATCGGGAGTTCCTTCAGGCCGTTGATGAAGTTGCTCCGCACACGGCGGGGCTCACCGACGAGCTCGACACGGTCGACGTGTTCGACGAGCGCTTGGAGGAAGGCTCGGACCTCGAGACGGGCCATCCATTGGCCCAGGCACAGGTGCGGGCCGCCGCCGCCGAACGTGACGTGCCGGTTCGGGGAGCGCCCGAGGTCGAACGAGGTCGGGTCGGCGAAGACCGCGGGATCGAAGTTCGCTGCCATGTACCAGGTGACCACCTTGTCGCCGGCGCCGATCGGTACGCCGCCGATCTCTGTGTCGACTGTGGCAGTGCGGCGGAAGTGCAGCTGCGGGCTCGTCCAGCGCAGGACCTCCTCGGTGGCGGAGTCGAGCAATTCGGGATGGGCGCGGAGGCGGTGGAGCTGCTCGGGGTGTTCGGCGAACGCCAACAGCCCGTGCGACAGCGAATGCCGGGTGGTCTCGTTGCCGGCGATCAGCAGCAGCAGGAAGAACGTTCCCTGCTCGCGCTCGCTGAGCGGCGCTCCGTCGACGAGTGCGTTGGTGAGCACGGACAACACATCGCCGCCGTCGACGCCGCGACGGGCGACGGACAACCGCTCGACGTAGTCGAGCACCTTCAACGACACCGGACTCCGGAACGGGAGCAGCCGATACGGATCGGTGTCGACCTGATCGCTGACCGCGGGGGAGTAGTCGGGGTCGGCGTTGTAGACGATCTGGTCGGCCCAGTGGAACAACTGCGGCGCGTCGTCGTCGGGCACACCGAGCAGGCCCGTGATCATCCGAATCGGCAGTTCGCGAGCGACCGCGTACACCCCGTCGATGGTGCCGGCGTCGACGGATCGGGTGATGACCTCGTCGACCAGGTCGTGTGCGTGGGCCGCGTACGTCTCGACCGCGACCTTGCTGAACGTGGGGTTCACCAACTGACGCAACTTGGTGTGTCGCGGCGGATCGGTCTCCAGCATGGTGCGGCGTGCGATCAGCGCGTCGGGCTCGAGCTCCTCGATCTCCGTGCCGCCGACCTCCGAGGAGAACGTGCGCCAGTCCTTGTGGACGGCGACCACGTGCTCATGAGTGGTCAACGCCCAGCTGTCGGACGCATTCACCCAGGCGACCGGAGCGGAGCGTCGGAACTCGTCGTAGGCGGCGAAAGGTACGCCTCGCTCGTAGACGTCGTGACCAACGATGTCGAGGTTCGGCAACGAATCCGGGCGCATTTCCTCGAACGTAGCGCAGGCGCGGTGTTACCGTTCTGACGTGGTGCAGCCGCTGGGGGAGTCGATCACGCTCACGCAGCTCGAGCTCGACCCCTACCCGTCGCTTGCTCGCTTGCGCGCCGAGGAACCGGTGAGCTGGGTGCCCGACATGCAGATGTGGTTCGTCACCCGCTGGGACGCGGTGGTCGAGGTGCACGATCGCCCCGAGGACTTCACGTCGGCGACGGAGCCGAGCTGGTTGAACACGGTGCTCGGGGTGAACATGCTCGGCAGCGACGGTGCGGACCATCGGCGGCTGAAGGATGCGCTGCAGCCGTCGTTCGCCCCCACGGCGACCGGCCAGTGGGTTGCGGAGCGACTGCCACGGATCTGCGACGAGTTGATCGACGAGTTCGACCCCGCCGGCACCGACCTGATGACCGCCTACGCGGAGCCGATCGCAGTGCGAGCATTACAGGATGCGCTGCAATGGGACAACGCCTCGTGGCAACAGATCGGCGACTGGACACGGGGTGTCTGTACCGGGCTCGCCAACTTCACCAACGACCCCACGCTCAGCCGGATCGCCGCGGCCGCCAACGAGGAGTCGGGCGCGTCGATCACGGAGCGTGTCGTCCCCCACCTCGCGCACACCGGCCTCCAGCCCGCCGAGATCGTGAACAACGTTCGGCTGTGCATGTCGGGAGGCATCAACGAACCCCGTGACGGGATCGGCCTCGCCGTGTGGGCGCTGCTCTCGCACCCCGACGCGCTGGTCGAGTGTGTCGCTGATCCGGCGAACTGGCGCAACGCGTGCGAGGAGACCTTCCGGTGGATCTCACCCGTCGCCACGTCGACACGGCAGGCGACGCGTCCCGTCGAGCTTTCCGGAGTCACCATTCCCGAGGGGGCGATGGTCGCCGCCGTGCTCAGCTCCGCCAACCGCGACGAACGGCACTGGACGCGTCCTGACGAGTTCCTGCCGGGCCGGCGCGAGGGCGCCCATCTCGCGTTCAGCACGGGGGCGCATGTCTGCCTGGGGGCGTGGCTGGGCCGCAGCACCGTTCGCGTCGCCGTGCAGCGGCTCTTCGAGCGAGTGCCCGGCCTGGCGCTGGCCGCGTCGGTGGACGTCCGCGGCTTCGAGTTCCGTGGCCCGCTCCGCGTCGACGTGCAGTACTGATCGACTAGGCCTGCGAACCGAGGTACGCCTCGGCCACGAGTGGGTTCGAGCGCACCTGTTCCGGGGTGCCCTCCGCGAGGATGCGGCCTTCGTTGAGCACGACGATGTGGTCGCTGATCCGCGTGATGAATCCGAGGTCGTGGTCGATCACGAGCACGCCGGCGCCGATGCGCTGGGCGATGGCTCGCACGCTGTCCACCATCGCCTGGCTCTCCGAATCGCTCATTCCCGACGTCGGCTCGTCGAGCAGGAGGTACTCGGGTGCGAGTGCCGCGGCACGGATCAGCTCCAACCGTCGCTGGTTGCCGTAGTCGAGCGTGTCGGCCTCGCGATCGGCGAACTCGGTGAGACCTGCGTCGGCGAGCAGCAGGTCGACATCGGGCCGCACGCGGTCACGGCGGTGCCGCTCGGCGACCAGCGCCGTCAGCGCGACGTTCTCGCGCACCGACAACGCTTTGAACAGTCGGAGGTTCTGGAACGTGCGCGCCAGTCCGGCGCGGGCGACCTCGACCGGCGTGGCGTCCGACAGGTCGTGGTCGCCGAGGCGCACATCGCCGTTCTGCTGTTCGACCAGTCCGGTGATGACGTTGAAGAGCGTGGTCTTGCCGGCGCCGTTGGGGCCGATCAGGCCGACGACCTCGCCCGGGCGAACGGTGACCCCCGCGCCATCGAGGGCGATGAAACCCCCGAAGTGCACCTCGACCTTCTCCGCCACCAGCGGGCGCGTCCCCACGGGTGGTTCGATCGGGTCGACATCCGCCGGGCGGTACATCCGACGACGCATCCAGCGGGCAAGGTCGTGCTCGCCGAGCAGTCCGCCCGGCCGCAGCAGCATCGCCAGCAGCATCGCGCCGCCGAGGAAGAGATCGGGGAAGCGTTCGATGTCGAGCCGTTGTGGGTCACCCAACTGACGGAACAGCTCGTTGCCCGCGGTGATCAGCACCGTGCCCAGCACTGCGCCGCTGCACGAGTGCATGCCGCCGACCACGAGCATGACCAGGATCAGGATGCCGGCATCGAGCGTGAACTGCTTCGGGTTCACGCTGCCGAGGGACTGGGCTCGCAGCGAACCCCCGAGCGCGATCAACGCCATCGACACGACCCACGCCGCGTACCGCGAGCTGAAGATGCGGATGCCGAGGGCCGGTGCGGCGAGTTCGTCCTCGCGGGTGGCGATGGCGAAGCGGCCGATGCGCGCCTCCTGGAACACATGGGTGACCACGAGGGCGATGAACGCCCCCACCCACAGCCACGTGTTGCCGTGCAGGCGGGGGATGCCCGACAGGCCGCCGGCACCGCGGGTCAGCTCCTTCCAGTTCTTCACGAGCTGGTCGACCACGAACAGTGCGGCGAGCGTGATCATCGTCGGTGCCAAACCACTGGCGCGACACACGGCCACGCCGAAGATCGCTCCAAGGATGGTGGTGACGACCACCGCGAACACGGTGGCGGCGAACGGGTTCATGAAGACGTCGTGCAGGCCGAACGGGATGTGGGGGAGCGCCTTCGTCTTGGCGACCAGCGGAATCGCGACGACGGCCGTCGAGTACGCGGCGATCTGCGCGAACGCCATGTGGCCGAAGCTGAGGACGCCCGTGTTCCCGATGAACACCTGCATCCCGAGCACGAGGATGAAGTTGCTCAACATCTCGGAGATCAACGAGTTGCGCGAGCTGCCGCCACCGCTGGTGTAGACCATCGCGACCGCAGCGACGGCAGCGAGCAGCACGGCGCTGGCGATGGTGCTGCGCAGCACCCGGGCGACGCCTTGTTGGAGCATCAGACCCGCTCCGCGTGCGACACCTTGAAGATGCCGTCCGGTCGGACCACGAAGAACGCGGCGATGAGGATGAACACGAGGGCCGTGGAGAACTTGTCCCAGCCGGTGGCCACCTCCGGCAGGTAGGCGCGTGTGAACGTCTCCAGCAGGCCGAGCACGATGCCTCCGACGACAGCGCCGCTGAAGCTTCCCAACCCACCGATGACTGCGGCGATGACCGCCTTGAGCAGCCAGTCCGAGCCCATGCTGGGCTCCGCAGCCGGGCTCCGCATGACGATGAGGCAGGCGGCCACGCCTGCGAGCAGCCCGGCGAACGCGAACGCTCCGGAGATGACTCGGTTGGCGCGCACGCCCATCAGCCGGGCGGCATCGAAGTCCTCCGCCGCGGCCCGGACGCTCAGCCCGAACAGTGTGCGCTTGAAGACCAGCGCGGTGATCGCGAGCGTTGCGACCGTCACGGAGATCGTGACGATGTCCATCACCTCGAAGCTCACGTTGCCGATCTTGAACTGATTGAAGACCCATGCCGGCTTGGGGAACGGTCGTTGCTTGGGCGACACGAAGATCTGCCAGAGCGCGTGCGACAGCCGCTCGATGGCGAACGACGTCAGCAGCAACGTGAACGGGCTGGCATTGCGGACCCACCGAAAGGCGACGAGCTCGGTGAAAACCGACGCGATCATGGCCATGGTGATGATCACCGCGGGCATCCACCACCAGCTGCCGCCGTGGAGGAAGAAGAAGTAGGCGGCGTAGGCGCCGACCGTGATGAGCTCGCCGTGGGCGAAGTTGACGAGGTGCATCACGCCGAAGATGAGCGAGATGCCGAGCGCGAGCAGCGCGTAGGTGCTGCCCACGCCGAGCCCGTCGACCAGGGTCTGGACCAGTTTGGTCACGTGCCGCTCCGTGGGGTGGAGTCACCGATGAACGAGTCGAACAAGCCGGTGTCGGCTGCCAGCGCCGCGCCGGCGCCCGAGGCGACCACGTGGCCCGTGCGCAACAGGTAGCCGCGATCGGCCAGCTGCAGCGCCCGGGTCGCGTTCTGCTCCACGACGAGCATCGTGCGGCCCTGCTCGCGCAACCGGCCCAACAGCTCGAACACCACGTCGACGATGGTCGGCGCCAATCCCAGCGTCGGCTCGTCGAGCAGGAGCAGGCGGGGGTTGCTCATCAACGCCCGCCCCACGGCGAGCTGCTGTGCCTCGCCGCCGGACAGGAATCCGGCCGACGTGTTCCATTTCGCCCGGAGTACGGGGAAGACCTCGGCTGCCTCGTCGAGACGTTCCCTTCGCTGCGCCTTCGTCGCGGTGGCCCCGCCGAGGCGGAGGTTCTCCTCGACGGTGAGGTCCTTGAAGATGCGCCGATGCTCGGGCACGAGTGCCAGCCCCGCGCGCACCAGGGAGGCCGGCTCGTTGCCGGTGATGTCCGCGCCGTCGAAGTGGACACTGCCCGTGGCCGGGCGCAAGAGCCCGGCCACGGTGTTCAGCAGTGTCGTCTTGCCGGCGCCGTTCGGCCCCACCAACGCCACCAACTCGCCCTGTCGGACCTCGAGCGAGGCGCCGTGCAGGGCGGTGATGGCGCCGTAGCGCGTCGTGATCTCCTTGACCTCGAGCATGGTGCCGAAGGCGTTGGCGTCAGGAGGGAATGTTCTTCGGGCGCAGCGCTTCCACGAATGCCGGTGCGCCGTCCTTCACGGTGAGGATGACGACGTCCTTCTCGGGGACACCGCTGGTGCCCTTGTAGGTGACGCTGCCGGTGGTGACCTTGACGTTCTCCAGGCTGTCGATCGTCGAGATCAGCGTGGCCGGGTCGACCGAGCAGGCCTTCTCGGCGGCGGTGGCGAGGATCTGCACGGCATCGGCGGCGAGTGCCCCGAAGCTGATCGTCTCGATCTTGGCACCGGCCGCAGCCGCGTCGTCGAGGAACTGCTGCACGTCGTTGGTGTCCTGCGGGAACGTGTGAGCGGCGAAGAACACGCCGTTGGCGACGTCACCTGCGCTCCACACAACGGTGGCGTCGAAGCCGTCGACGCCGAGGACGACGATGTCACCCAGGTCGGCTGCCTTGAGCTGCTCCAGGAGCGTCTGCGTCTGGGGCATGACCATCGCCGTGAAGAGCACTTCGGGCTTCTCGCTGAGGGCCGCGATGTCGTTCACCTGCGTGGAGAAATCCGAGTCGGCGAGGCTGTAGGCGTAATCGCCGATGACCGTGCCGCCACCGTCCTGGAACACCGAGGTGAAGTACTCCGGGTTGCCGGAGAAGTACACGTCGTCGCTGCTGCTGAAGGTGATGGCCTTGGTGTGGCCCTCGGCCAGTGCGAACTCGGCCATGGCCGATGCCTGGACCTGGTCGCTGAAGCTGGCCAGGAACGCACCACGGCTCGGATCGGCGAGCGCCGGGTCGGTGGACGCCATGTAGATGATCGGCGCCTTGCCGTCGACCGCGTCGAGCAGGGGTGCGCCGGTGCTGGCGAAGGGCGGGCCGATGATGGCGTTCACGCCGTCGTCGAGGAGTTCCTGGGCGGCACGCTGGGTCGCGGCCGGGTCGCCCTGGACGTCCTTGACCTCGTAGGTGATCTGCTGGCCACCGACGCCACCGGCGGCGTTGATCTGGTCGACCTTCACCTTTGCGGCTTCGGAGCCGGGCTGATCGGAGAACGCGCCCAGCTCACCGAGGTCGGCGGCGAAGCCGATCTTCAGCGGGCTGTCGAGCTTGCAGTCGGACGCCACCGTGGTGTCGGTGCTGCCGTCGGTGGACGGCGTGGCCGTGGTGTCGACGGCTGCTGCCGTGGTGTCGGCACCGGAGGTGTCCGCACTGTTGGAGCTGTCGCTGCCGCATGCGGCCACGACGAGGCCAACCGACATGACCACCGCTGGAATGAAACGCTTTCTCATGACTCCCCCTGGATCCCCGTTCACGAACGGTGTGTGGATTCGGGCATCGTAGTCGCGCGATTCGTTAGGGAACGAACGAACCGCGAGGCTTTGCTATCGTCGCCGCCGTATGGGGAACCGACGAGTACGAGTCATGTGGTGCGATCTCAACGGCCTGTCGCACGGACGGTACGTGCCGGAGCGTCGCCTGTCCGAGCACGGCCACCACGCGGTCACGACGCTGACGATGAACATCGAGCGCGAGATCCTTCCGGTCACCGGCTACGCCGCCGACGTCGGCTTTCCCGACCTGTCGACGGTCCCGCTCGCCGAGACTCGGCGCCCCGGATGGGAGGTCGACACCGATGTCGTCATCGCCGACCTCGAGTTCAACGGGGAGCCGCTCGCCATCAGTCCTCGTGCCTCGTTGCAGCGCGCCGTGGCCGCATGGCGGGCGCTCGGGTACGAACCGATGCTCGGGTTCGAGATGGAGTTCTACGTCATGCAACGCGACGCGGACGCGGTGGGCGGCTACTCGCCGCTGCACATCCCGTCGCACCGGGTGTACGGCGTCGGCCTCGGTGGCGACAACACCGGGCTGATGTTCGACCTGTTCGACGCCGCCGAGCACTCCGAGCTCGACCTCGAGGGCATCATGGGTGAGTTCCACCCCGGACAGCTCGAGCTGAACATGAAGTACGGCCCGGCGATGGACTCCGCCGATCGAGCGTTCATCTGCAAGGAGATGACCCGTGAGCTCGCGGCGGCCAAGGGGTACTGGATCACCTACATGGGTCGCCCTCACCCGGAGATGGTGGGCAGCGGCATGCACATCAACTTCTCGTTGCTCCCGGCTGCCGGCGGACCCAACGCGTTCGACGAGCCCGACGCCGAGTACGGCCTCTCGTCGTTGGCCCGGCAGTGCCTCGGCGGATTGGTCGCCCATCACGAAGCGATCGCCGCATTGTCGGCGCCGACGGTCAACAGCTATCGACGGTTGGTCCCCGGCATCATCGCCGGCTACTGGGCGAACTGGGGGCTCGACAACCGCTGCAGCACCTATCGCATCCCCTACGAGCGCGGTGCGTCGACCCGTATCGAGAACCGCATGCCCTGTGGTACTGCCAACCCCTACCTCGCCGCCGCGGCGATGTTGAACGCTGCGTTGCTCGGCGTCGTCGATGGGCAGGATTGCGGTCTGCCGCAGGTGGGCGACGGCGACGCGGACCCGAACACCGATCGTCACACACCGCACACGCTCGCCGAGGCGGTGGCTGCGTACGAGGCCGACACGGTGCTCTGCGAGGCGATGGGCCCGGACCTCACGCGTGCGTACCTCGCGCTACGACGCGACGAGTTGGCCCGGTGGGACGCCACCGGCCACGAGTGGGATCTCGACGAGGTCACCGCGTGGGAGTTGCGCGAGTACCTTCCGTTCTACTGATCGGTGAGGGTGATCCCGATGAGGGTGCCCTGATGGAACAGCAGCTGCCAGCGGTCGTCCTCGCGGATCCACAACGAACTGCGGAGCGCGGTGCGGTCGCCGTTGCGTGTCCGGAACGTCAGCAACACCGCGTCGTCACCGATCGAGCGTCCCTCCATGTCGAGGAACTCGATCGGGCCGGACGGCGGGGCGGACGAGAGCTCGTCGATGGTCGCTCGACGCGTCCACACCGTGCCCGACGCCCCGAATTCCACGAACTCGGCGTGCAGTAACGCGTCGATCGCGGCCGGATCAGCGCGGGTCGCCGGGTCGAGGAGGCGGAGCTCGAGCGCGCGCACCGCGAAGAGGTCCGCGTCGGCGGTACTCACGTGTCGCCGTCGAGACCGAGCAGGGGAAGGCATGGTTCGATGCCGACGAGCTCGATGTCGTCTCGGCGCAAGTGCGTGGCGAAGTGGTCGCGGGTCATGTCGAAGCGCAGTTGCCAGGCGGCGGCACCGCGGCGCACGAATTGCGAGTGCCCGTTCTCGGCGTACCCCAAGCTGCGGGTGACGCCCAACGACGGCCCGTTGTCCTCGAACGCCGCGGTGGTCGCGAGGCGTGCGCCGAGGCCGTCGAAACCGAGTTGGAGGGACGCAACGCGCATCTCCTTGCCGATGCCCTGTCCCTGGAACTCACGCCCCAGCCACGAGCCGGTCTCGAACTGGCGCAGCGTCGGGAAGTTCTGGGTGATCAGCCCGGTGCTGCCGGCGACCTGCCCGTCGACGACGACGGCGAAGTTGAGGACCCACGCCGTCGGGCACAGCTCGGCCTTGGTCCGCCAGTGGTACTGCATCGCGCTGCGCTCCAAGTCGGGAGAGGGCAGGTCGGTCCACGGAATGCCGAAGGGCATGAACGACGGCTCGTGGACACCTTCCGCGGCGAGCATGGCCAGTTCCGTGCTGGCGTCGTCGTCGATCGGTCGGAGCTCGAGCCGCGGGGTGACGACGCGCATGTCGTAGAAGGGCCAGATCGGGTGCGTCATCGGGAAAGTCTGGCCGACGCGGCCCTTGGTGGCCGCGGCATTTCAGTAGGCGCCGGCGTACTTCTCGCGCTGCTCGGCTGCCATTGCCGCGATCTCGTCGATCTCCTCGGTTCGGAAGCCGGCCATCTCGCGGAACTTTCGGGCGAGCACGATGGCCGATTCGCGACTCTCGCCTCGGGCGCCACGGAAGTTGAAGAGGCCGTCGACCGTGCGCTGGAACTCGAGCGCCTTGGTCTGGCGATCCTTGTCGTCCTTGGTGAGCTCACGCAGCCAGGTGCTGCCCATCTTCACGTGGGTCACCTCGTCGGCCAGCATCCAGTCCTCACAGAACTCCAGCACCGGATCATCCATCTCGATCGCGAAGTTGCGCATCGTGGTGAAGACGTCGATGGCGAGTCCCTCCAGTGCACGGTTGACGCCGGCGAGGCGGAACACGGGATCGGGGTGGCACGAGGCCTCGAACAGGGTGACGGCCTCGCTGTATTCGCCGACTCCGGTGCCCATGTGGTCGCCGAGCATCAGGCTGATCTCCACGTGGCGGGCTTCGTCCCAGCACTGCCGGGCCATGTCGAGCTTCATCGCGAAGGGGGTCTCGTCGGTCGTGTAGTCGAAGGCCGTGCGGCCCGCTCCCTCGAGTGCCTGGATCTCCCCGACGAAGATGCCGTGCATCTGACGCCGCGCTCGATCGGCCACCTCGTTGGACTCAGGGTCGATCCGGCGCTCCTCGCCGGCGCCGTTCATGCGTTCATCGGCGAAGCGTTCCGCGGTGGTGATCCGGTGGAACCGTGCATCGCGGGCGAGGTCGGTGGGCTGCCACTGTGTGCGCATGTGAAAAGCGTAATCGACGGCATCGCCCCGTGGCGACGCGGCCTACGACGGATCGCGCTCCGCTTCCTCGCGATTCGCGAGGTACCAGTCGATCGTGTTGCGCAAGCCTTCTTCGAAGGGCATCGACGCGTGCCACCCGAAGAGCTCTTCGGCGCGGCCCGGGTCGACGCGACGACGAGGCTGACCGTCGGGCTTGGTGGGATCCCACACGAGGTCGCCGTCGTAGCCGACCATCGTTGCGATCAGTTCCACGGTCTCGCGAATCGTGACCTCGTGGTTGGTGCCGAGGTTCACCGGCTCCGAGCCCTCGTAGCGCTCGGCGGCGAGCAGGATCGCCTCGGCAGCGTCGTCGACGTAGAGGTATTCGCGGCTTGCACGACCCGTGCCCCAGACGTCCATCTTCATCTCGCCCTGCTCTTGCGCCTCGACGCAGCGCTTGATACGGGCGGGGATGACGTGGCTGACCGACGGGTGGAACTTGTCACCGGGCCCGTAGAGGTTGGTGGGGATGAGGTAGGCGAACTGTTGGCCGTACTGCTGCGCGTTGACCTGCGCGTGGATGAGGTGTGCTTTCTTGGCAATGCCGTACGGAG